>CAZABL010000006.1:0-77094 GCA_964483365.1 uncultured bacterium | reverse complement strand
GTCGAAGCGATCTCGGCACGACGGCTTCGACGACGCTTCGACAAGCTCAGCGCGGCGGCTGCGCCGCAACGTGCTTCGACCCCTGACCCTGTCGAAGGGTCAGCATGACAGAGGGAACCGATTAGCGGTGGTCGTGCCGTTCGAAGTGGCCCCGGACGGCGTAACCGCCGTGCTCGGGGGCCGCGACGTACTCGCGACCGCGCCAGACACCGCCGTAATACGCGGGGGCGCGGTGCCACCACTCGGTGTGCCCGAAGAAGAAATTCAATGACACGCTCGGACCGTAGTAATACCAGGGATGGCCGAGATAATACGGGACTGCGTCGTAGAGCGTATACGGCGTCTCGATCTCGTTGGCGGCAAAGTATGGACCGGCGTTGTAACCGTCGATCGACACGACCATTCCGGACGCCAGCGTCAGCCCGGTCGGATTGATGATCGTCCCTTCGTGGAGCCGTACGCTGTCGACGTAGCCGTGATCGTCACGAACCCGCAGCTGGTAGCCGCCATCGAACGAGATGACGCGACCGTGTATCTGCTGATCTTGTGTCGCGTAGCTTGGGACGTCGGGCTGTGCGTACGACGGTACGTCTTGCGCCGAGGCCGCGAGGGGGATGATGAGTGCGATGCTCGCCGCGCCGAGAAACCGAGTGATCATGCCCGTAGCCTAGCGCGCGAGCTATGGAATAGCCCGTGAACGCTACAAGTCGGCGCGCGGTGCGGGCACGATCGAGACGCCGGCGGCGTCCGCAAGCGCGTCGACGTCACTCATCAGCACGCGCGCGGCAGCAGAGCGTCCCGGGCACGAAAGATCCGGCGACGTTGCGCCGCGATACACGATGCGCGTCGTCGTACCGAACGACGCGCTCTTCATGCAGAACGCCGCCGGCAGCCGCGCGAGGTTTCCGGCGGCGTGCAAGTCGCGAAAGAAACGGGTCGTCAACGCGACGGGGACGGTGCGCCGCACCGGGAGATCACCTTGGTTGAGCGTCGTGCGCCCGTTCGGATTCACGTGCAGTTCCCAGCCCGCGGTGTTCGTCGAGGGCGAGCGCACGATCACCGCCTCGCTGCGGTCCTTGCCCACGAAGACCGCGACCGGGGTCGCGCTGAGCTGGGGCGCCGGCGCATAGAGCGGGAGGGCGGCCAGGACGAGGGTCAATGCGAGCGTCATACCGTCTGAACGTTCCCTGAGCCGGCGGCATTCTGTGGAGAACGGGCCTTGCGATACGAACGTATGTTCGGGTATCCTAGCGCTCCCGATGCCCGTCGTCTGCCTGTGGATCCCCGCCTTCCGGCTCGCGGTCGCCCGGCTCACGCAGCCTGATGTCGACCTGGCGGCCCCGCTCGTCCTCGCCGACAAGATCGCGCGCGGCCGCGTCATCGACTGCACGCTGGCGGCGGCCGCGCTCGGCGTGCGGCCGGGGATGACCCTGGTCCAGGCCCAGGCCGTCGCCCACGAGGCGCGCACCGTCTTCGACGACCCCGCGGCCGACGTGCGGATCTGGGGCGAGATCCTCGACGCGCTCGACGCCGCCTCGCCGCTCGTGGAGGACGACGAGCTCGGCCGCGCCTTCTTGGAGATGCAAGGGATCGCCGGCAAGCCGGCCGGGTGGCTCGCCGCGGTGCGCGATGCGCTGGCGGCGTTCGCGCTCCCCGTGCGGTTGGGTTTGGGACCGAACCGCTTCGTCGCGCACGCTGCGGCATGGCGCGGCGACGGCACGATCTGCGACGGCGACGCGGCGGCGTTCGTCGCGCCGCTCCCCCTCGAACTGCTCGCGCTCGACGCGAACATCTGCGAACGTCTGCGGCTGCTCGGCGTGACGACACTCGGCGAGCTCGCCGCGCTTCCGCACGGTCCGTTCGTGCGCCGCTTCGGCGCGCAGGCCGCGACGTGGCACGAGCGCGCGCGCGGGATCGACGCGCGACCGCTGCGCGCACGTCCGCGCGCACTGCGCGTCGACCGCACGCTCTACGGTGAAGGCGAGGCGTCGTCGGAAGAACACGTGCTCTTCGCGTTGCGCACGCTCGTCGGCTGGGTCGTCGACGATCTGTGCACCGCCGGCAAACGTGCGGGACGGCTCGTGCTCGCGCTCGAGTGCGAGGACGGCGAAACACGCGAGGTCGCCGTGCGCGTCGCGCAACCGACCGCAGTGCCGGCAACGCTTTTCGAGCTGCTGCGCGCGCGGCTCGAAGGCGTCACGCTCACCGCGCCGGTCGTCGGCTTGCGGCTGAGCGCCGAGGAGCTCGCGTCGGGCGGCGTCGCGCTCTCGCTGTTTGCGGCAAGCGATCCCGATCCCGACGCGATCGGCGTCGTGCTCGCGCGACTCGATGCGGCGCTCGGCGAACACAGCGCGCTGCGCGCACGCGTCCTCGACGGCCCGCGCATCGAGCGTCGTTTCGCGTTCGAACCGTTCACGATCGAAACGCTCGCAACGCGCGACCCGCGTGCAGAGCCCCCGCCGCTCGCCGCGAGCGCGACGCTGCAGCTGCGGTTGATCGAGCCGCGACCGGTCACCGTCCGTGTTCTCGACGGCGCGCCGCGCTTCGTCGGCTCGCCACCGCAGCCGGTCGTCGAGCTCGCCGGACCCTGGCGCAGCGACGAGGGCTGGTGGGCGCAGGCAACCGGCGCCGGCGAACACCTCGTGCGTGACGAGTACGACGTCTGCCTGGAGGACGGCGCGCTCTTGCGGATCGCGCGCGAAGGCGACGAGTGGAGTGTGCGCGGCGTTTACGATTGACGGGTTGTCGTACGGGAACGAACGCGCGATGGGGTACCCTACAGCGATGCTCGCCGCCGAGCTCGTGATCCGCCCCGCGCGCAGCGACGACGCCGCCGGGATCGCCTCGATTCTCAACGAGGCGATCGCCGGTCGTGCCTCGACCGCGCAACTCGAACCGGTCGACGCCGACGAGCGTCGTGCCTGGCTGCAGCGTCACGGCGCACGGCACCCGGTATGGGTCGCGGACAACGACGGCACGATCGCCGGCTGGCTTGCGGTCTCGCCCTGGTCCGACCGGCCCGCCTACGACCTGACCGCCGAGGTCAGCGTCTATGTTGCGGGCCAGCGTCGCGGTCGCGGCATCGCGGCAAAGCTCTTGCGGCATGCGATCGCGCAGGCGCCGATGCTCGGCATCGAGGTGTTCGTCGCGCGGATCTTCACCCACAACCCGGCGAGCCTACGCCTTTTCGAGCGCTTCGATTTCCAGCGCTGGGGTGTGATGCATGGCGTCGCCCGGCTCGACGGCGTGCTGCGCGACGTTGCGATTCTCGGCCGTCGCGTCTAGTCAACAGGCTAGGGGTGACGGAGCCGGGTACAGGGAGCCGGATGGAACCCCTGGACCCGCTGGACGACGATGATGATGACGAGGACGATGAGGACTACGACGGCCCGCCGCAGTTCTATCTGACCACGTTCATCCCGCGCTCGGCGTGGTACGAGCTGAACCCGGACGAAGCGACCGCATTCCTGTCGGACCGGGTCGCGCAACTCAATGAGGCGTTCGTCGAAGACGACGAAGGCGTTATCTGGGCGTATCGCTACCACATCGTCGAGCGCAGCCGCGAGGTCGACGCCGTCGTGCTGCTGTGGATGATCACGTCCGACGCCGCGCTCGAAACGCTCGAGGCGACGCTGCGCCGTTCCGACGTCAACAAGTACTTCGACTGGAGCGTGATCGGTGGCCCGCAGAACAATGCGCCGCAAGACATCTTGGGCGCATTCCTCTCCACGCTCGTTCCCGAGCGCGCCGACGGCTAAGGGCGCGCGCTAGGCGGCGTACGGCTCGAACGGTGCGACGGGCGCGAGGATGTCGTCCATCTGCGCGAAGATCTCGGGATCGATGTCGAGATCGGCAGCCTCGACGTTGTCGTCGACTTGTTCGGGGCGGGTCGCGCCGACGATCACCGACGAGACGACATCGCTGCGCAAGCACCAGGCGAGTGCGAGCTGCGCGAGGGTGCAGTGCGCCTTGGCGGCGAGCGGCTTGAGCCGCTGGACCGCATCGAGGACCGGCTGCGTGAAGTAGTCCTCCATCATCGACGCTGCCCTGCCGGCGGCGCGCGACCCTTGGGGCGGACGCGACGCGTCGGTGTACTTTCCGGTGAGGATCCCCATCGCGAGCGGCGACCACACGACGTTGCCCAGGCCGTACTCGCGACACGTCGGCAACACGCGCGGCTCGATGCGCCGCCACAGCGCGCTGTACTGCGGTTGATTCGAGACCGGCTCGGCCCACCCACGCGCGCGTGCGAGCATACACGCCGCCGCGATCTGGTCGGCGTTCCACTCGCTCACGCCCCAATACAGAATCTTCCCGTCGCGCACGAGATCGTTCATCGCCTGCACGGTTTCCTCGAGCGGCGTCGTCGTGTCGTAGCGGTGGCACTGATAGAGATCGACGTAGTCGACTTGCAAGCGGCGCAGCGAGGCGTCGATCTGCTCGCGGATATGCTTGCGCGAGAGGCCGCCGTCGTTCGGGCCGTCGCCCATCGGAAAGTAGACCTTCGTCGCAAGCACGATCTGGTCGCGCGGGAACGCCTTGATCGCGCGGCCGACGACTTCTTCAGCCCGACCGCGCGAATAGACGTTCGCGGTGTCGAAGAAATTGACGCCGCGCTCGTAGGCCCGCACGATGCAGGCGCGCGCCGACTCCTCTTCGACGCTGCCGCCGTAGGTCAACCACGAGCCAAGACCGACGGCTGAGAGCTTCACGCCCCAGCGTCCGAGTTTCCGGTACCGCACGGCCCCTACGGTACCGCGCGCACGCCGTTGCACCTTTTACTGACGGCTCCGCGGGGAACACGGGACGTATGAACGACCGAAGCGACCCCGCCTCGGACGTCCTCGCCGACCCGCACGAACCGGAAACGGACGATCTTCCCGGTGATGCGCTCGGCGGCGGCTTGGGCAACGCGGACACCGAGGAAGGAGCGAGCGACGGATGACGCGGCTGGACCATCGCGCGAGGTCGTGGTGGTCATCAATCGGCACTCGCGCGGTGCCGATCGGGTCCTCGCAGGGCTCTACGACAAGCTGCACGCGCGCGGGCTGAGCATCGCGTCCTTCCACCCCATCGCGGACAACCGCGAAGCCGAGCGGCTCGTGCGGCGCGCGGCGAAGGATGGCGCACCGTGCGTGCTCGTCGGCGGCGGCGACGGGACGATGACGCACGCCGTCAACGCGCTCACGCATCGGCAGACGATTCTGGGGGTGTTGCCGATGGGGACGGGAAATAGCTTCGCGCAGTCCTTGGGCCTCTCGCCGCACGATCTCGACGCAGCGCTCGACACAATCGCCGCGGGGCACGTCGCGACGGTCGACGTCGGGGTCGTCAACGGCACCTACTTTGCGAACTTCGCGACGATCGGGCTCTCCTCCGAGATCGCAGGCCGCACGCCGCATACCTGGAAAGGCGTGTTCGGCGTTGCCGCGTATGCGCTCGCCGCGGTCGTTCCGCTGCTGCGCCACCGCGGCTTTCGTGCAAAGATTCGTTGGGACGGCGGGCGACTGGCGATCCGCACGCAAGACATCATCGTCGCGAGTGGACGATTCTTCGGCAAGACGCCGCTCACGCCCGAAGCGTCGCTCATGAGCGGAAAGCTTTCGCTCTTCACCACCGAGGATGCGTCGACGCTCGGCGCGCTCAGGACGTATCTCGCAATCGGGATCAACCACCAGACCGCGCTTTCGGACGCGCACGTCGTCAACGCCGAGGCGATCGACGTGCGCACGAACGCCAAGCAGTGGATCAGCATCGACGGCTCGCTGCTCGAGCGCACGCCGGCTCGCTTTCGCGTCGCGCACGCTGCGTTGCGGGTCTTCGTTCCGCGCTCCGGGGTCCCGCGCGCACGATGACGTTCGAGACGCGGCTGTGGATCGGGGCGCTCGTCTGTCTCGCCGCGATGTTCGCGCTCGGTTCCGTCGTTGCACCGCGTCCGCCGGGACGGATCGATACCGCCGTCGAGAAAGCGCTGCGCGGTCGCGCGGTGTGGCCGGCGCTGTTCTTCACCCGCATCGGCCGGTGGCGAGAGCTTTCGTTGCTCGGTGTGCTCGCCTACGGTGTCACGATCACGCTGAACGAGCGGGTGACGCCGGTGCTGATGCTGTTCGCGACGCAGCTGCTCTCGCAGTCGACGAGCTCGCTTTGCAAGCTGTTCTTCCACCGGCCGCGACCCGCCGTGTACGTCGGCGTGCGAGAGCCGGAGTTCTCGTATCCGAGCGGCCACGCGGTCACGGCGGTCGTCTTCTACGGCGGGTTCGCGTTGCTGGTGCTGTTCGGGCCCTTCCCGCGTCCCGTGCAAGCCGTGATCGCGGCATTGCTGGGCTTGTGTGTCGTGGCGATCCCGTGGTCGCGGATCGCGCTGGGCGCACATTTCCTCAGCGACATCTGCGGGGGCCTGTTGCTGGGCAGCGCGTGGCTCCTCGCGCTCATCGCGCTCTACGTCCAGTTCCGATTGTACGCCGCCGCGTAGAAGCGGGACTTTCATGTCACGTGGGGGCTTACTACTCCGGTTTGCCGGCGGCGATCCAGCGTGCGAAGGTGTCGACGCGTTCCTGGGGCCATGCGCCGTCACATGGCATCGTCCCGTCGCGGACGCGCTCGAGGATCGCGTCGGCGTGCGTGTTGACGTCGGCGTATGACCAGAGATCGAACGCGAACTGCATCGACTTGCGATCGCGTGCTCGGAAGAGTGGTTTGATGTGCTTTCCGAACTCCACGCGCTCGCCGGGAGCGGGCGCAGGCGGTATCGTTTCCTCCGGCTGTGTCGTCGGCGCGAGGGCCGAGACGCGGCTTCCCGGCGGGCCTGCCGCGGTGTTCCAATCCCAGTGCGGCATCGGCATGTGCAGCGGAGGACGGGACTCGGTCTGCGAGTTCTCGACCGCCAGCCGCGAGCCCCATTCGATGTAGGCCCCAAACGCGGACCGGAACTCGGCGTCGTTCGGCAGACCGGCCTCGCGCGCGGACTGCAGCAGCAGCGACACCCAGCGTGCCCGCATCTCTTCGGTGAGGCACTTCCCAACGTGCTGCGAAAGCATCCGCGGATAGCCGCCGTACTCTTCGCTGTAAGCGGGTGGTCCACCAAAGACCTCACCGAGCCACGCCGCGACGCGCTGCGGGTGATCGGCTGACATCTCCGCAAAGAGCGGCGCGAGCAGATCGTCGGCGGGAACGAACTTCTCGTAGAACAGCCGCGTCATGCGGGTTAGCGCGGGAAGACCACCGGCCCATTCGAAGATCGTCGGTGCGTCCTTCGGTGCACGGACCGGATCGTGGAACTCGACGAACCAGTGCATCCCGGTGCAGAACGGCTTGTTCTGCGCGTGTCCGCAACGGCACAGCGCGTAGTGCTCACGCGAAGCGCCGGCGTTCAACACCGCCTCGTCGCCGTTCGCGTCGAGCAACGCCACACCGCCCGTGACACGATACGGTCCGTCCTTCGAGATCTCGATCGCGGGTGGTCGCGTGCCATGATGGTCGACATCCGCGCGCGCCTCGACGCCGTCGATCGCATAGCTCAGCGCACCGGAGGGACAATCGCGCACCGCGCGGATGATCTCATCCATGCGGCCGCCGCTCGGCGCAACGAATGGCTCTTCTTTGACGCGGAACACGGTGGACAGGCGGTCCGTGCACAAGCCGGCGTGTTGACACGTGCCGCGATTGTCGAGGATCGTGACCTGTTGACCGACGTACGTGTCGCGCCGATCTGCAACCCGCCCGGGGTCCTTCGCATCGTCGAATCCGGCGGCGTGGCTGCCGTCGCAGTACGGCTTGTGTGCCGAGGCGCCGCAGCGGCACAGCGCGACCAGCGGAGCGACGGCGAGGGATTGTCCGAGCCAGTCGTGCACGTCGTCGACGTTGGTGACGAGCAGCGGACCCTTCGCCGCGGTGCGAATCGACGGCACCTGTTGTTCGAGCAGCCCACGAAGCTGCGCTCGGCGCGCTTGCGCGTCGTCAGACGATGCCGCGCGAAGCGACAGATCTTGGAGCGCCGCCGTCGCTTCGAGGAGCTCCGCGGGACGGCGAGAGCCAACGCACAGCGCAGTGGCGCGCAGGGTGAGCTCCCACAACGCCGCGCCGGCGTCGTCATCCGCGAGCCCAGAAGCGGCGCCGGGCTTCGCGGCGTCCCCAAGCAGCGCCGTGAGGGGCCGGATCACCGACGCGTCGAGCCGGTCACGTGCGTCCCCAAGACGCACACGAAGCGCTCTTGCGGCCGCAAGGAGTCCGCGAAGCTCGTCGGTTGCGATCGGCTGAACAACGCTGCTCGTCATCGTGCTTCCCCGCTGCGGTGATCAGAAGAACGTATGGTGTGAGACGGCGAGGGTCAATGCACCCAACGGGTAGCTTTGCCCTCTAAAGAAACAACCGCTCTGCTTGCTCACCTTCCAAGATAGGCGGGAGTCGTCTGTTGACCTTCGCTTACTCCGTCCGCTGTACTGAGTATGGTGCCGGCAAAGTACCGGCAGTACGTGTGGAGGGAGAACAGCGATGCGGGCGTTTCGTTCGTTCTTGATTGGCTTCGCGCTGGCCGTGGGTCTTGCCGGCTGCGGTGGTGGCGGCACGAGCGGTTCCGCTCCAATACAGAATGCCGGCGCGATACCGCCGGCCGAACAGGGACGAGCCGCGGCCGGGTCGCGATACGCGCTGTACGTGTTGATGGGTGCGCCCTTCAACTCCGTCAACGTCTTTCAGTCAGATGCAAGAGACCGGGACGCGCCGATCCGCGTGATTAGCGGCAACAACACGCAGATCTCCGTGCCGTCGGCGATGGCGATGGGGCAGCACGGCGAGCTCTATGTCCTCAATAATAATGCGTTCCCTGGAGCGGCGAATCCAACGGTCGTCGTCTTCGCTCCTGGAGCAAACGGGAACGTCGCGCCGATTCGGACAATCAGCGGTTTCGCGACCGCACAACACGACGTCGTTGAGGGTCTTGCAGTCGATCCCAATGGAAACGTCTACGTCTCCATCGTTGATGCTAAGCATACTGTCGCTCCGCAAATCCTTGTGTTGCCGCCGGGCGCGAATGGGAACACCGCACCGGTGCGTGCTATCGACGTTCCGATTGCCTTGTCCGGACGTCTCGCAGCCGACGCCGGTGGCAAGCTCTATGTCGGCGGCGCAGCCGGCGACTGTGGTCCGTCCAATAAGATCGTGATCTTCCCCGCGAACGCAAATGGAAGCGCAGCGCCCGACGGAGAGATTCAAGGTGCAGACACGGGGCTGTGTGGGGCAAACGTGGCAGTCGATGCGAACGGCAAGATCTATGCCGCGAACATAGTGAACGGTACGGTGACCGTGTACGAGCCTACTGCACGCGGCGACGCCGCGCCAACGCACACCGGCACGATCGGTCTGCCGCCGACGAATCCACCGATACATCTCGCGGTCGATCCCAGCGGCAACGTCTACGTCGCAACCTGCTGTGCCCCGTCGAGTGGGAACAGTGTCGTTGTCTTCGACCAAGGGTTGGTAAAAACCGGACTCCTCCATTCCGTCGACGAGCCGATCGATGTCGCGGTGGGAGCGCTGTAAACACGATTAGCGGCCGAGTAGACGTACAGCGCGTCGCTGGAGTGCACAGCGAACCAGCGCAAACCAAACGTACGCAACGCTCGAGCGATTGACATAAGCGTGCGGAGGTGCCAACATCGATATCGGTAGCAAATACCGCTAACACGTGTGTGCCTTCTTGCGCCACGTTTGTTGCCATGTGCGGACGGTGTAATATGCAACATCGATCACGCGCTGTTCGGCGTGCGCTTTCGCTTGCGCTCGCGACAGCGTTGACTCTTCCGCTCTGTTTGGTGCATGCGCGTCCGGCTGTCGCCGCAACGGACTTCTTGGACGCCAACGCGTCGGGCGTGAATTACCGAGCGACGCCGGTCACCTCGCAGTTCGTTTGCGGCTCGCTCGCTGGTCGTGCGCTCGACGCGCAGACAAGGATCACGTCGGCTCAGCTCGTGCCGGCGACGTCGGTCACGCCGGCCTTCTGCGACGTCCTCGGCGTGGTTTCACCGAGCATCAAGTTCGAAGTCGCGCTCCCGGTCGCGTGGAACCAGCGACTGTACGTCACCGGCAACGGCGGCCTGGCCGGCGACTTTCTCGACACTCCGGGCAATGTCGCGTCGCGGAATCTCGGCATTGCGAACGGCTTTGCGTTCGCGCACACCGACACGGGCCACAGCACTAACGACGGTCACAACGGGACGTGGGCGGTGAACCGGCCGGATCTCGTCATCGACTGGGCCTATCGTGCGATCCATGTCACCAACGTCGCTGCGAAGGCGTTGGTCAAGATCTTTTACTCACAGGACCCGCGCTTTACGTACTTCAGCGGATGCTCCGACGGTGGCCGTGAGGGCTTTGAGGAAGCGCAGCGGTTCCCCGAGGATTTCAACGGCATCGTCGCGGGTGCGCCGTGGATCAACCCGATCGACACGTCGATCTGGGAAGCGTGGATTGAACGCGCGTTCGTGCCCCTTGGAGAGACGACGGACCAACTCGTGGCGAAGATGCAGTACGTCTCGGCGCAGGTCTACGCGAAATGTGACGCGCTTGACGGAGTGCAAGACGGGCTCATCACCGACCCCCGGCGTTGCATCGGCGTCTTCAATCCGGCGAAGGATCTCACGATATGTCCGGCCGGTACCAATGGCGCTAATTGCGTCACCGCCGCGGAGCTGGCCGCGTATGAGAAGACGATCTCTCCTATCATCAGCGGCGGACGCCCGTATTATCCGCCGGCCGCCCTCGGCACCAATTACGTCGCGAGCATCTTTTCAGGCGACGTCGGGCTCTCGGAAGCCATGATGAGGTACATCTTTCCGTACCCGGCGAGCGCAAACGTGTTCAGCCCTCTGACCTTCAATTTCGAGTCCGATCCATTCCGCGTCGTGGGCGCACGTCAGGTTGCCGACGTCGCGGATGCCGGGAAGCTGCGAGGCTTTTTGCAGCGCGGCGGAAAGATGCTGACCTACACGGGGTGGTCGGACCAGACGATCAATCCGTTTACCAGCGTCGGAAACTACGAGAATCTTCTGCGGACGTTCGGAACAGGGCTGGAGACATCGTACCGGCTCTTCATGGTGCCCGGGATGACACACTGCGCCGGAGGCGTCGGTCCTGACACGCTCGATCCGATGACGCCCGTCATCAATTGGGTCGAGCGCGGGGTCGCGCCGGAGACCCTGTTCGCACGGAAGCTCGACGCAACGGGTCAGAACGTGCTCTTCACGCGCAACCTCTGCCCGTATCCAATGGAAATGAAGTACATCGGCGGCAGCACCACGAGCGCGAGCTCGTTCAGGTGCGGGCCCGGCCTCACCGGCGTCCCGGACGTCGGGGTCTTGCAAAATCCATGACGTCGTGACGGCGCTCGACTATGATTCGATGAGCGCGATGAGTTTGGGATAGACGATGTCTGGGCGCGCTTGTGGGATCTCCGGTTCGATGATGTCGTGCGTGTGCGGGACGCGGATACGCACGACGGCGACCGGGACCCGCAAGCGCCGCAGGCGGAAGAAACGCCGGCGCGCGTAGGCGTTGTTGACGATCGGCTCGGCGGTGTTGAGCAGGAGCGTCACGCGGCGTGCGCGCTCGTTGGGACCGCGTGAATCGATGAGCTGCGTCGCAAGCTGCAGCGAACGCCCGAGCGCGCGCGTCGAGAAGCGCGGATAGGCGTGCAGCGGGAGCTGCCCTTCTTTGCGCCGCGGATCCCACCACAGAAAGCGGTTCGGGAACGCCCGTAGCAATGCGCCGAAGCCGTCGTTCATCCGGCCGGCGAGCTCACGGATCCCACAGAACGGCGCAATCGCGATCGCGTGATCGATCGCGGTTCGGCTCGCGAGCCAGCCGCAGAGCGTCCCGCCGACCGAGATCCCCGCGACGACGACCCGCTCACCCGCCAGCGCGGCGATCGCGATCGCGCGCAGCGTTGCGCGCTCCCAATCATCCTCGCGCAGCTTTGCGATCGCGGTCGTGAGACGGTCGCGGTGCGCGTGGTACGGGATGCGCGGCACGATGACGGCGTGTCCGCGCGCGGCCAGCTGCGGCGCAAGCTGCGCGTACTGCAGCGGTCCGTTCGTGAAACCGTGGATCAGCACGACGGCAGTCGGGGCGACCTCGTCCTGCAGCCACCAGGATGTCAGGTTGCGCGAATCGAGGAGCGGATCGGCACGTTCGCGCGCGGCAATCGCGTCGAGACGCGTGCGCGCCTCGGCGAGACGGTCGTCGCTCATATCCGCGGCACCCCACGCAGCACGACGCGCTCGCGCGGACGCAGCGCAGCCGGATCGATGTGGCCGATACGCGGCGCCAATGCATGCGGCTTCATGAAGCGCATCATCAGCGCACCACCCGCAGGGTCGCTTCGGGGACGAGCACGGTGATGCCGTGGGGAACGATCGAGAACTCCGCGGGAAGGTTGGCGACGTGCTCGCTGTCGGCGAGGACCTGATAGTGTCGCTCATGGACGGAGCGGACGACGAACTTCCGTCCCGGGCTCGCGACGACGTCCGGCGCGTTGGGGAAACGGCGCAACAGGATCGACAGCAACAGCCCGAGCGTGTGCGGCAGGCCGTTGACGTCGATCGAATAGAGCCACAGGCGGCCGTCTTCCAAACTCGCTTGCGGATTCTCCACGAAGCCGCCGAAGCGGTAGCTGTTCGCGACGGTGAGCTGCACCGCACGTACGATACGGCGGTACCCCGACTCGTCCTCGATCTCCAGATGCATCGACCGCATCCAGCGCAGCGCGCGCAGCGTCGTCACCGGCACCGCGAGCATCCCCCAGCGACCCTTGACCTTCCCGGTTTGCAGCCGTGCAATGCGCGTCGAGAGCCCGACCGACGCTTCGTTGAGATAGTAGCGTCCGTTGACCGAGCCGATGTCGAGTGGGAGCGGGACGCCGTCCTCGACGAGCGTGGCGACCGCGTCAGGATTCGTGGGGATACCGAGCGTGCGCGCGAGCTCGTTATACGTCCCCAGCGGCAAGATGACCAGCGGCAAGCTTGACGTGATGAGGCCGTCGAGAGCGGTCAGCAGCGTTCCGTCGCCGCCGCCCACGACGACGGTGTCGACGTCGTCACGGTGCGCGAAAATCGCCTCGGAGAGCGCCTGCGTACGCCCTTTGAGCTCGATCTCGATCACGGTGTGCCCGCGCGCGCGGAGTGCGGCCGCGGCGCGCTCGCGCGCGTTGCGGCCGCGACGGGCGCGTTCGTTCACCGCAAGGAGCACGTGACGGGGCATCCCTCTCTCACTACCCGCGCGACCACCAGCGCGAACCACAGAGTTCGCGACGCCGGCAGCGAAGGGTCCGCGTATGGCACGCGCGTTGCAGATCAGTTGGGTCGATGCGTTCACGACCACGCCGCTGGCGGGGAACGCATGTGCGGTCGTACTCGACGCGCGGGGGCTCGACGACGCGACGATGCAGGCGATCGCGCGCGAGACGAATCTCTCGGAAACGTCGTTCGTCTTCCCCGGCGACGACGAGGCCGACGTGAGCGTGCGCTACTGGACGCCGAGCGGCGAGATCCCGCTCGCCGGTCATCCGACCGTGGCGACCGTGCACGCGCTGCGCGAGGGCGGCGCGCTCCCGCCCGGTGACGTCGTCCGCGTGCGGATGCCGGCGGCGGTCGTTCCGGTGACGATTCGCAACGGCGCGACGACGACATACGCAATGTCGCAGCCGCCGCCGACGTTCCTCGCAACGTTCCCGCGCGCACAGGCCGCGAAGGCGCTACGGCTCAGCGAAGACGACCTGCTCCCGGACGTTGAACCGCAGACGGTGAGCACCGGAACGCCGCAGCTCATGGTCGCGCTCGCATCGCGCGAGGCGCTTGCGCGCTGCGAGCCCGATCGTGCTGCGTTGTTCCGCCATCCCGCGCGCGACTGGTTCTCGGTGCACGTCTTCGCGCGCGGTGACGGGGAAGCGGCGCTCGAAGCGCGCCACTTCGCCGATTTCGGCGACGTGATCGAAGACCCGTTCACCGGCTCTGCGACCGGCGGAATGGCGGCGTACTGTGCCCGCTACGGGATCGTGCACGAGCGACGCTACGTCGTCCATCAAGGTGCGTCGGTGCATCGTCCCGGCCGTGCCGAGGTCGAGGTCGGGGGCGAGCCGCCCGACGCGATCGGCCGCATCACTGTCGCCGGCGCTGCCGTGACCGTCATGCACGCAACGATGACGGTCTAGACGAGGATGTTATGCGGCGGCGATGCGGCCGCCGTCGATCACGAACGTGCGGCGCACGAACGGCGGAACATCGTCGTCGTGGTGCGAGATCACGACCAGCGTCGTCCCGCCTTCGGCCAGCTCGTCGAGCAACGCGGCGAGCGCGGTGCGGAACGCGGCGTCGAGCCCGCTCCACACCTCGTCGAGGATCAGCACGTCCGGGCGATGGACGAGCGCGCGTGCGATCAGCACCTTGCGCCGCTCGCCGAACGAGAGCGTCCCGAAGCGCCGCCCCGAGAGCGGCTCGAGCGCAAGCTTGCGCATGAGCTCGTGCACGATGCGCAGTTCGGCCTCGTCGGGTTCGTGCATCACGCCGATGCTCGAGACGAAGCCGGAGGCGATGACGCCTTCGACGGTCGGATTCGCATCGTACGCGGTTTGCAGCGCGTCCGAGACGTGCGCGATGCGGCGTTTGAGCGCCCACAGATCGAACGGGCCGTGCTCGCCGAAACGGATGACGCACGCACCGTGCGCGGCGGGGATCGTCCCGGCAATCAAGCCGGCGAACGTGCTCTTCCCCGCACCGTTCGGACCGCGCACGATACAGTGCTCGCCGCGCCGGATCGACCACTCGACTTGGTGCAGCACGCGCTGCTCGCCGCGATACACGTCGGCGCGCTCGATCGCGACGAGAACCTCGTGGCGCTCGTGCGCACGGCGTTCGCCGCTTGTCAGCGATGACGACGTCGCACTGCGCCGCTCCGGTGGAAGCCCGCTCCCCGTGCTGACGAGACGACCGCCCTCGATGAGCGCGTGGTGCGTCGTCGTCGCGGGGAGCTCGACGCCGCGATGCGACGCCACGATCACGTGCGTCGTGCCGGCAACCTGTTCCAAGAACGCGACCAGCTCGCCGCGCGCGCGGTGGTCGAGGCCGTTCGCGCACTCATCGAGGATCAGCACGCGCGGCATGCGGACCAGCGCGCGTGCGATCAGCAGCATGCGCAGCTGGCCGAACGAGAGTGCGCTGATCGGGCGGTCGATCAGCGACTGCAGGCCGAACCGTTCGACGATCGCGTTGACGCGCGCGTGGTCGTCGGCGCTGAGCGGCCCGGCGAGATAGACGACGTCGTGCAGTCCGCTCGCGACCAGCGCACGCCCGTCGATCGCAAGATCGAGTCGCGTGTACCGCTCTTGCAGCTCCGGTGAGACGTAGCCGATCCGCGTCGCCGCTGCGCCGACCGGCTCGGGGCCGCCGTCGAGCGCGTAGGCGCGCACGCCGTCATCGCGGCGCGGCCACAGATCGCCGCGAATCACGCGCAACAGCGTGCTCTTGCCCGAGCCGTTGGGCCCGATGATCGCCCACTGCTCGCCTTCTTGCAAGCGCCAGGTGACGTCGTGGAGGACGGGGCGACCGTCGAGGTCGGCATTGACGCGCTCGAGCGCGATCAAGGGCAGATGAGGGGAAGCGGTGTGATCCATCGGGAGGCTCGAAGCGATACGCGTGAAGACGCTGCTCGTCCCCTTTCACCACGCCGAGCCGCTCCCCCAGCTTGCCTCGGCGTCTCCAGCCGACGACGCGGTGATCGTTTCCAAGGGGCCGGCGGGCCCCATGCTCGTGCGCCTCTACGATGCTGTCGCGGCGCGCGTCGCGGTGGCAACCGAGCCGCTCGTGGTCCTCAGCGGGGACTGCACCACGGCACTCGCAACGGTCGCGGGGCTGCAGCGTCGCGGCCTCGAGCCCGGGGTGATCTGGCTCGACGCGCACGCCGACTTCCACACCCCACGCACGACGCGGGACGGCGATCTGAGCCGCATGGCGCTCGCGATGCTCGTCGGCCGTGCAGGATATGCGCTCACGGAACCGATCGGTCTGCGCACGGTTCCCGAAGACGCGTGCGTCGTTGTCGCCGCGCGCAGCGTCGACGTGATCGAAGGCGAAGCGCTCGACGTCTCGGCGGTGCGTGAGATCGCCCTCGACGCGCTCGACGAACTCCCGCTCCCCGCACCACCGTGGTACGTCCACCTCGACGTCGATCTCATCGATCCCGCCGAGCTCGCGCCGCTGCGCTTCCCGGTCGCCGGCGGCCCCTCGCTCGACATGGTGGCGGCGGCACTGCGCACGCTCGCACGCCGCGGCTCGATCGCGGCGCTCGGGATCGCCTGCACGTTCACGGCGGCCGCGCTCAAGGAGCGTGAAACGCTCGCCCCGCTCGCGGATCTCATCGACGCCGCGGTACCCGTGCGGTAACGGTCGGAACGCTGGTCGCTGCCGCCGGGTCATGACGACCGCAATGTCCGTTACCAGTTCAGTCGCGCCGCGCTCGCTCGCGCGGGTTATCCCCTCGATCGAGACGATCGAAGGTGGCGGTTTTCAAATCCGCCGTCCGATCCCCGTACGCGGTGTCGACCAGGTCGATCCGTTCCTGCTCATCGATGAGTTGGGACCGATGGTCTACGGTCCGAACGAAGCCGAAGGCGCGCCGGACCATCCGCACAAGGGATTCGAGCTCATCACCTACCTGCTCGTCGGTGGGATGGAGCACTTGGACTCGCACGGCAATCACGGCATACTCGGTGACGGCGCAGTGCAGTACATGGCCGCCGGCAGTGGCCTCGTGCACTCCGAGATGCCGACCAAAGAGTTTCAGCGTACCGGCGGACTACGCCATGGATTTCAGATCTGGGTGAACTTGGCGCGCGCGAACAAAGAGATGGCTCCGCGCTACAAAGACGTGCAGGCCGATCAGATTCCGGTCGTCCATCCAAGCGAAGGCGTGACGGCACGCGTCGTCGCGGGCACCGCATTCGGGGTCGAAGGTCCCGTGCACACGGTCACGCCGTGGACGTACGTGCACGCAACGCTTGCGCCCGGAACGTCGGTCGTCCAATCGGTCGAGCGTGACTGGACCGCGACGATCTACGTCTTCAGCGGCGTGGCACGAATCGGCAATCGCGCGTTGCGGCTCGGCGACTACGCGGTGTTCGCGAACGACGGCGAATCGATCACACTCGAAAACAGTGGGACCGAGCCGGTCCAAGCGCTGCTGCTCAGTGCACGTCCGGTGCGCGAGCCGATGGTTCGCTACGGCCCATTCGTGATGAATACCGTCGACGAGATCACACAGGCCTTCGACGACTTCCAGGCGGGCCGCTTCGGCTCGATCAAACCCGCCGTCGCCGACTAGTCCCCGTCTTTAGCGGCGATGGCTTCATACGTCGCCGCCGTAACCAGGCCGTAGGCGGCGCGCGGGAACAGTCCCTCGAGCCACCCAACGACGCCCCACCGTCGCGGGTCGGTCGCACCAAGCGCCGCCGCGACGAACTCGGGTGCAAGCGTCGCAAGCCCAAGCGCTATGCCACCGACCGGCCAGGGCACGTCGCGCAGCCCGGGCAGCGTGCGCAGCAAACCATAGCCGATCCCAAACGCCAGTCCGTCGGTGTAACCGAGTAACATCCCAATGCCTTCAGCGCGGTTGGCGTCGAGGTCGATACCGAGGCGTGCAGCGAGGATCTTTGCGACCGCGTCGGGGACGCGACTCGCCGGACGCCCGCGCACCGCCATGTCGCCGTACCCGACGATGTTAAGCGCAGAGGTCCCCGTTGCGCCGGCAATCGCTCCGGCCATTAGTGCGGTCATGACGGTGGCCTTCGACAATCGGAGTTCGTTCAAGAAATGAAAACGCCGGCTTAGAGTCGGCGTTTAGCTTCCTCATACGCAACGTCGTGCGGTGCGAGCGAGAGCACCTTTACGACCTTGGCATCCTCGTCGAGAGACATCCGCCGAGCGTGCATCCTTGAGTTTGCCTTTCTTCTTTGGGAACTGCTTCGGGTCGGTCTCGAGCTCCGCAATCAGATCGCCGATCGTCGGTCGGAACGCGTCGCTGTCGACGCCGAATCTCGCGACGAGCTTCGCGACCTCGCGATGGAGCTTAACGCGCCACGGGCGGTCGTCCGGCTCGAGAGTATCGCTCGGGCGGTCGTTCCGCGGCCTCGTCGACGGCGTCGAGGAGGGCGTCTGCGTCGACGAACTCTTCGTCGGCAGCGTCGGAACGGCGAGCGAGCTCAGCATCGTCCACGCGCGTGCTGCTCGGGAGAACGAAGAGCTCGGCGACGGGGACGTCGAGCGCGTCGGCGATTCGCTGGATGACGTCGAGTCCGACATCATCAGCAACTCCTCGCTCGATGCGGGATACCGTTGGGCGGGAGATGCCGGCGCGAGCCGCGAGCCCTTCTTGTGAGAGGCGGGCTCGGGCCCGCCCGACGATGACGTTTGCACGTAGAGCCTCCAGCGCTGGGGCGCGCGCTTGATTTGGTGTGCTGATGGGCATGGTCAGTTCTCCCAGGCAGAGGTTACGCCATAATTGAATCACAGAAGATTCATATACGTCAACCTCTGAGTCCCAGAGTGCGACAAATCGGAGGTCTCCCGGGCGTGAGGTGCCCGGCGAAGATGGGGATCAGGTCCTCGGAAGATCGATGAACAGACACCGAGGGCCCCGGAACGGCGGGGCCCTCACCGTTTCCGCTCATCGGTCGTTTTCGTGCGGGAAATCGAACACCTGTTCGGGTATCGTGGCTGTCCGATGCCCGCCTCGCCCGCGTACGCCGAGCTCCACTGCTGGTCGAACTTCAGCTTCCTGGAGGGGTCCTCGCACCCCGAGGAGCTCGTCGAGGAGGCGCTGCGGCTCGGGCTGACGGGGGTCGCGTTGACCGATCGGGACGGCTTGTACGGGGCGGTCCGGTTCGCCAAGCACGCCGCCGCCACACACCCGCAGTTCGCGGCGATCTGTGGCGCCGAGCTGACCCTGGACTCCGAGGCCTCGCCGCCGATCAAGCCCGGGCGTCCGGCGCGGCCCGCCAAAGAGGTTCCGACCGACACACCGCGGCTGGTGCTGCTCGCACAAGACAAGCGCGGCTACGGGAATCTCGCGCGGCTGATCTCCGCGGCGCAGCTGCGCGGGCGCAAACGTGACGCGCGCTTGCGGCTCGAGGATCTCGAGGGGCGGACCGACGGGCTCATCGCGCTCTCCGGCGGGCGCAACGGGCTGATCGAGAAGGCGCTGTTACGACGCGATGGCGACGCGGCCGTCGCGCTCGCTGCGCAGCTGCGCGATCTCTTCCCGGGACGCTTCTACCTCGAGCTGCAGCACCACGTTCGTCCCGAGGACGCGGCGCTCGTGCGCGCGCTCGTGCGTTTGGGAGAGCGCGTCGATCTGCCGTACGTTGCGACCAACGGCGTCGCGTACGCAACGCGTGAGGACGCGCTGCTCGCCGACGTGCTCACCTGCGTGAAGTACGGCGCACGCCTGCACGACGCGGGGAATCTGCTGCGACCCAACCACGAGCACCAGCTCAAATCACCAGCGCAGATGATGCGGCTGTTCGCCGAGTTTCCGCTCGCGATCCGCAATACCGTCGCGATCGCCGAGCAATGCACGTTCCGGCTCGCGACCCTCGCCGGCGAGTTTCCGCTCTTCCCGATCCCGCAGAACGAGACGTCGGCGCAGTCGTACCTGCGCACGCTGGTGTACGAAGGTGCGAAGCGGCGCTATGGATTGCCGCTCGACTCCAAGGTCGAACGGCAATTGGAATACGAGCTCGGCGTGATCGCACGGATGGATCTCGCCGGGTACTTTCTGATCGTCTGGGACATCACGAACGAAGCCGAGCGCTTGGGCGTGCTCGCGCAAGGCCGCGGCAGCGCGGCGAACTCGGCGGTCTGCTACGCGCTGGGGATCACCGCGATCGATCCCGTCGGCGGCGAACTGCTCTTCGAGCGCTTCCTCTCCGAAGAGCGCGGCGAGGTCCCCGATATCGACATCGACTTCGCGCACCAAGATCGCGAGCAGGTGATCCAGTACGTCTACAAACGCTACGGACGCGAGCACGCCGCGATGACGGCCGAGGTGATCACGTACCGCACGCGCTCGGCGATTCGCGACATCGGCAAGGCGCTCGGACTCACGCTCGGGCAAGTCGACGCGATCGTGCGCGAGTACGACGCGCGCGAATCGCTCGCCGGTGCGCTGGGGACCGAGCACGTCGAGCAGGCGGCGCTCCCGGAGTCGATCGTCGAGCGGCGCGACCTCGATGCGGCCTCGAACGTGTATCACTCACGCATGCCGGCGCTCGTGCCGGGATTCCAGGATGCGGACGACGGCACGGCGCGCGACCCCGACACGCACCTGCGCGGGCCGGTCGGCGGCGAGCTCGGTGCGCTGCTGATGGCGCTGTGCCGGCGGATCAACGGCTTTCCGCGGCACATGGGGATTCACAGCGGCGGGATGGTGATCACGCGCTCACCGCTGGTCGAGGTCGCGCCGATCGAGTGGGCGTCGATGCGCGATCGCACGATCGTGCAATGGGACAAGGACGATCTCTCCGACCTCGGTTTGATCAAGATCGACTTGCTGGGACTGGGAATGCTCTCGCTGCTGCGCGACGCGTTCGCGCTCTACCGGCGACGCTATCCCGAGCGCGAATCGCTCGCGCTCGGGAATATCCCGGCGGACGACCGCCCAACGTACGAGATGCTGCAGCGCGCAGACTCGATCGGCGTTTTTCAGGTCGAGTCGCGCGCGCAGATGTCGATGCTCCCGCGCTTACGGCCCGAACGCTTCTACGACATCGTCATGCAGGTCGCGATCATTCGCCCTGGGCCGATCCAAGGGGACATGATCCACCCGTTCCTACGCCGGCGCAACGGGCAAGAGCCGGTGACCTATCCGCATCCCAAACTCGAGCCGATTCTCAAGCGCACGCTCGGCGTCCCGTTGTTCCAAGAGCAAGGGATGCGCATGGCGATGGAGACCGCGGGCTTCTCCGCCGGCGAGGCCGACCGGCTGCGGCGCGCAATGGGACATAAACGCTCGCGCGAGCGCATGGCGCAGATCTATCCGCGGCTGGTCGAAGGGATGATCGCCAACGGGATCTCGCGCGACGACGCCGACCGGCTCTTCCATATGCTCCAAGGGTTCGCCGACTACGGCTTCCCCGAGTCGCACGCCGCCTCGTTCGCGCTGCTCGCGTACGCGTCAGCGTACGTGAAGTGTCACGAGCCGGCGATCTTCTGCGCCGCGATCCTCAACGTCCAGCCGATGGGCTTCTATTCGACGGAGGTGCTCGTCAACGATGCACGCCGTCACGGGGTGAACGTCAAGCCGATCACCGTCAACGAGAGCGAGTGGTGGAGCTTCGTTGACGGTGACGGCGCGCTGCGGCTCGGCTTTCATCTCGTGCGCGGGATGGGCGAGGTGCAGCGCACGCGGCTCGAGCGCGCGCTCGGCGACGGCGAGTTCGCCGATCTGCTCGACTTCGCGCGGCGGACCGCGCTCGAGCGCGAGGCGCTCGAGAACCTCGCCGCCGCTGGGGCGTTCGCACCATGGTATGCGACGCGGCGCGAAGCGATGTGGGCGCTGCGCGGGCTCGACGAACGCGAGGCGCGCGGCGAGCTCGGGCGTGCGATGGAGATCGAGAACGAGCCGCAGCCGCGTTTTCTCGCGCTCTCGGCGGTCGAGACGACGGCGCTCGACATTCGCGCGACCGGGGTGAGCGATGTGCAAGCGATCGCGCATTTCCGCCCGCAGCTCGACGCGCAGAACGTGCTGTGCGCCAGCCGTCTCCCCACGATGCCGAAGAACTTGGTCTGCAAGATCGGCGGACTGGTCATTACGCGCCAGCGCCCGGGGACCGCGAAGGGCTTCGTGTTCCTCACGATCGAGGACGAGACGGGGCTCGTCAACGTGATCGTCCGTCCCGACGTCTACGAGCGCAACCGCCGCGTGATCCGCGGCTCACACTGCCTGATCGTCGAAGGCGTGCTCCAGAAAGAGTCCGGCTGCATCGACGTGATCATGAAGCGCTGCTGGCAGTTCAGCCTCGCCGAACCGACGACGAAGAACGTGCGGGCGAGGAACTTCCACTAGCTAGTGTGCGCTACGCGTGCTGCCCTCGCGCGCTTCCGGGTCGTCGGGACCGATCGCGGGCGCCGTCGAGACGCCGACGTGGTGGCCGACGACGACGATGAACCCGAGCAGCGAGAGCACCAGAATGACTCCGATCAGCTCGACGAGGACCTGTTGCATCACACAACCTCCGGACCATCGTTTCCCACACAAGTCGGAAGCCGAACGCACGGCTGTTGCGTGCAACAGAAGGCGGTCCAACCGCCGAGCCCGCCTTCCAATGCGGCGCAGTCGACCTCGACCGTACGGAGCAGCCGCGCCGCCGCGACCGCGCCGCTCTCCTGATCGTCGACGACCACGACGTGGCGCGCGCCGACGAGCGTCGCGACCCGGAGCAGGTTCGACGAGAGCGCTTCCGGCGGCGCGCAGACGACGGTGAAGGCTCCCTCGTCGAGCGGTCGCGCTGCGCGCTGATCGCGCGTGCGCACGTCGAGCACGAGGATGCGCGGATCGTCCGCCGCCGCGGCGAGCTCACCGAGTGAGATCGTGATGCCAAGCTGCACGGCGCACCCTCCTCCGCGTGCGTGGCGGAACGCGCACGAGGACCCAGCCGTCACGCACGACGAGCGGAAACTCGCTGGGACGACGGCGAGATCGCACCCCCCGCACACCGATGTCGTCAAGTGAAAGCGACGATCAGTTGCTCTCCGTCATGATAGTGCGCGATGATATACTGTGCAAGGGAGCTACGTACGATGGCTTCACACGCTTGGCACCTGCCCAAGAACTACGAGCTCGTCTACGAGATCGTGCGCGAGCAGGGCGCTACCGGCGCGCACGTACGCATCGGCGATCTCTACACGCGTGCACGGGAACGTCAGCCGGGTATCGGTTTCGCGACGGTTTACCGAGCGGTCGTTCGTCTGCGCGATTTGCATTTGCTCGAGGAAGTCCACGTCCCGGGTGTCGGCGGTGCGTTCTACGAACCGACGGGCAAGAAGCACGGCCACTTCGTCTGCGAGGCGTGCGGGCGGATGTGCGACGTCGATCTGGTGATCTCGCCGCGCGCGCTGCACATCGCAGCGCAGCGGCTCGAGGCCGAGGTCAGCGATGCCGACGTGACGTTGCGCGGCCGTTGTAAGGACTGCCGCGGACACCTCTGATTGTTGCGCAGGGCGCATCGGTCGTTGCGGTGCGTGCCGTTGAACGCATCGGTTCGTTCGGTTAGCGTTGAAGCGCGGAAGGAGCGTTGCGCGGATGCTGACGGCCGAAGAAAATGAGCTGCTGACCCGGGTCGGACCGGGGACGCGGATGGGGGCTTTGCTGCGACGCTATTGGCACCCCGTCGCGGCGATCTCCGAGCTCGGCGACCGCTGGACGATGCGCGTCCGCGTGCTCGGCGAAGATCTGGTCCTCTACCGCGATCGCTCGGGCGCATACGGGCTCATCGCCGAGTTCTGCCCGCATCGCCGCGCCTCGCTCGCGTACGGGATCCCCGAGACCGACGGGCTGCGCTGTCCGTATCACGGCTGGAAGTTCGACGGCACCGGCCAGTGCATCGAACAGCCCAACGAGCCCGAGGGCAGCACGTTCAAGGACCGCATCACGACTGCGGCCTACCCGGTGCAGATTCTCGGCGGGCTGGCCTGGGCGTATCTGGGCCCGCAGCCAGCGCCGCTGCTGCCGCGCTGGGACGGCTTCGTTGTCGAGGGCACGATCCGTCACGTCGGCAAGGCCGTCATCCCGTGCAACTGGCTGCAGATCATGGAGAACTCCGTCGATCCGCTCCACACCGAGTGGCTCCACGGGCGGCTCTACGAGTTTCTGCGCGAGCGCGACGGCGTGCAGGTCGCGATCAGCAAGCATCATGCGAAGATCGCCTTCGACGAGTTCGAGTACGGGATCATCAAGCGCCGTCTGCTCGTCGGACAATCGGAAGACAGCGACGACTGGAAGGTCGGACACCCGGTCGTCTTCCCGACGACGCTCGCCGTCGGCAGCGGCGGCGGATTGTGGCAGCAGTACGTCTTCCAAATTCGTGTGCCGGTCGACGACACGCACACGATGCACTACTGGTATCACGCGTACATGCCGCCGATCGGCGCGCGCGTTCCCAAGCACCTGCTCGAGAACGTCCCGGCTTACGAGCCGCCGATCAAGGACGCCAACGGCGAGTACATGCTCGAGTACATCCACGCGCAAGACATCATGGCGTGGGTGACGCAAGGCCCGATCGCCGATCGCACGCGCGAGGCGCTCGGTGCCGGCGACCGCGGCGTGACGCTCTACCGCCGCATGCTGCTGCGCGAGCTCAAGAAGATGGAGGCCGGCGAGGATCCGCTCAACGTGATGCGCGATCCCGCCAAGAATCAGCGCATCGATCTCCCGCTCGAGAAGGGGAAAGAGCACTTCTCGGACGGCTTCGCGAGCTTGCTCAAGCGGCACATGTCGAGCTTCTCGCCGATCGCCGGCGAGCTGCTCGCGGTCTTCACGGGTGAAGCGGAAGACGACGACGACCTGGTCGATCCGTCGCACCCGGCGCGCGCTCCGGTTGGCGCCGGAAAGGTATAGGCGCGCGACGCAGCCCCTGCGCATGGGGATGGCCGGCCTGGGACAAGGCGCGGCCGCGACGCTCCCCGCGATGGTCGCGATGCCGGAGATCGAGCTCGTCGCCGGCGCCGACCACGATCCGGCGATGCGCGACGGCTTCGTGCGCCGGTATCCGGGGACGCGCGCCTATGACAGCGTCGCCGCGCTGTGCGGTGATTCCGGAATCGACGCCGTGTGGGTTGCGACGCCGAACCAGTATCACTGCGAGCACGCGATCGAGGCGATGCGCCGCGGCAAGCATGTCGTGGTCGAAAAGCCGATGGCGGTCACGCTCGACGAAGCCGATCGCATGGTGGAGGCGGCACGCGCGAACGGTGTGCTGCTCCTTGCCGGACACACGCGCAGTCTGAGCATCTGGAACCGCGCAATCCGCCGTCTCGTTGTCTCCGGTGAGCTCGGCGCGCTGGGCGCGATCCACATCTGGGCGTACACCGATTGGCTGATCCGGCCGCGCACGCCCGACGAGCTCGATCCCGCGCGCGGCGGCGGGATCGTCTTTCGCCAAGGACCGCACCAGATCGACACGGTGCGGCTGATCGGCGGCGGGATGCTGCGCAGCGTGCGCGGGACCGCGGCGCGCTGGATGGAGCAACGTCCGGTCGCGGGCTACTACACCGCGTACCTGGAGTTCGAGGACGGCACACCGGCGACCGTGATGCACAACGGCTACGGCTACTTCACGATGTCCGAGCTGTATCCGTGGGTCGTCGAGAAACGCCGCTACACCGCGGCCGACCGTGCCGGGTTGCGCGAAGCGATACGCAACGGGAAGCGCGACGAAACGAGCGAGAAGCGCGCGTTTCGCGTGGGCGGGAGCAACGATCCGACCACGCTGCAGCCCGTCGCAGATGGCGAGGCGTGGTCTCCGTTCGATCTCGGGCCCGTCGAGGTGTCGTGCGAACGCGGCGTGATTCGCAACGCGCAATACGGGCTGAGCGTGTACGGTGAAACGGGGCGCCACGAGATCGATCTGCGCCGTCTGCAACGGCCCGAGCCCGATCCGTCCGGCGGTTTGTCGATCGCAATTTTGGAAGAGCTGTATGCCGGGGTCAGGCACGGCAATCCCGTCTATCACGACGGCGCATGGGGGCGCGCGACGCTTGAAGCGGCGCTCGCCGTGATGCGCTCGGCGCGCGAGCGCCGCGAGATCATCCTCGAACGCCAGGTCGCGATGCCGGCGGAGTACGACGCCGATCTGCTGCGCGATCGCACGGAGGTCGCACCATGACGATCATCTCACGCATCCGCACGCTCGGCGTCGCCGCCGCCGCGCTCGCGCTCTTCGCGTCTCCGACGCCGGCTGCGACGCAACCGAACGAGGGGACCGTGGTGTGGTACTCGTCGGTCGACACGCGCACGCTCAACACGCTCGTCGATCACTTCCAGAAGCTCCATCCCGAGATCAAGCTGCAGGCGCTGCAGGTCGGAAGCTCGATGATCCCGGCGCGCGCGATGACCGAGCACGAGAGCGGGAAGGTGATCGCCGACCTCGTCTCCGGGGACGATTTCTCGCTGCGGCAACTCGCAGCGTCCGGCGTCTTGCAGCCCTATCGCGTCCGCGACCCCGAGCATTTCGGGAAGGGGACCGTCGACCCAGCCGGATTGTGGACGACGCTCTACAACGACACGACCGTGATCGCGTTCAACCCGCAGAAGCTCAAAGCGGACGGACTCAAACCGCCGACGAGCCTCGCCGATCTCGCCAAGCCCGAATGGAACGGAAAGATCGCGATCGACGCGTCAGCATACAACTGGTACAGCGGGACCCTCAAGACGCAAGTCAACGGCGAAGAGCTGCTCAAGCGGCTTGCCGCGAATCATCCGTTCATCACCAACGGCCACACCATCACCGTGACGCAGCTCGAAGCCGGCGAGTTCGATGCGACGCCGACCGCGTATGCCTACATGGTCGAGATGGAGCGCCAGCGCGGACGCCCGGTCGACGCGGTCGCGCCGAAACCCGTGATCGTCGGGCTGGTCCCGATCGGGATGATGCAAGGCGCGCCGCATCCGAACGCGGCACGCGTTGTGCTCGACTGGCTTCTCTCCAAAGACGGACAGCAATACTTCGTCGACGTGAGCGGGCGGACGTCGGCGCGCACCGACGTGCACAACAACCCGCGTGTCTTCGATCCGAAGCAGCCCTACTACGTGCTGCCCGCGCCCGACCGGAACGAATACAAGACGCTCATCGGGCAGTTTCGCCAATTGCTCGGGATGAATAGCTGACCGTTATGACGATGCTCGTTTCGACCGACACGACGCGCTACGGGGACGTCGTCGCCCGTGCCGTCCGCGTGTGCCAAGCTGTCGGCGTGATGGATATGAACGGCCACGTCAGCGTGCGCGACCTGGCTGCGCCGCAAACGATGTGGATCAACTCGCGCAAGGCGAGCCGCTCGACCCTCACCGCAGCCGACATCGTTCCGGTCGACCTCGACCGCGGTGCGCGAATCGGTGAAGGCGATGAGCCGCCCAGCGAGTTCCACATCCACCGCGAGATCTATCGTCGCCGCCCTGACGTGAGCGCGATCGTGCACTCGCATCCGACGAACATCCTCGCGCTCTCGACTGCCGGCGAGCCACTCAAGCCCGCAACCGCGATCGGAAGCTTTCTCCCCGAGAACGGCGCGCCGATGTTCGATTCCGCGGTGCTGATCAACACCGAGAAGCGCGGGAGCGCGGTGGCCGAGACGCTCGGCGACGCGCCCGTCCTCGTGCTGCGCCAGCACGGAACGATCGCCGTCGGCGGCACGCTCGACGAGGCGGTCGTGCGGATGATCTGCGCCGAGGACAACGCGCGCTTGCAATTCATGGCGCTGCAGATCGGACAGCCGCGCTACCTGCGCGGTGAAGAGCTCGCGGTGCTCGCGAGCGAGAACTGGCAACCCGTCTCGTACCGCAAGCACTGGCACTATCACGAGGAGACCGCGCGCCGTCACGGCGCGCTCGACGGACTCTAGTGCGCCGACTTGCTGGTGTCACCGCGGTCGAAGCGCAGCAGCAAGATGACGGTCCACCCCAGGATCGGATGCCCACCGCACTCGACGACGCTCGCGATGTCGTTGTCGCAGAGCGCGCGCACCGCGCGCCGATCGAGTCCGCGCGCCGTCGCGAACGCGTCGGGATCGTCGAGCAGCTCGCGCCGTTTCTGCGGCTCGGTTCGTAGCTCGTAGAGCGCGCGGTTGAAGCCGAAGTACTCGGGCTCGATGCGCCGGTAGAAGAGATGCGTGTCGCCCTTGAATGGGAACGGTTCGCGCGGCGTCATGCCGGACGTGCTCCAACCTTCGCGGCGACGGGAGGGATGAATTGGATGACGCCGTGGCCGTGATGCCACAGCGGCTGATAGCTCAGCACCGTTCCCGGACGGTTCCCGATCGCGCCGAACAAGATGAACCACCCGAGCATCTCGCCGTTCCCGACCTCGTCGAGCTGGTCGAGCGTGAGATCGAGCAACGCGTCAAGATCGCCGTCCTCGATCGCGTCCATCGCCCAGCGATCGAAAGCGTAGTTCGGATTGCCGTACTGCGAGGTCCCCGGATAGTGCGACATCCCGCCGCTCGCCAAGATGGCAACGCGCTCCGGGCGCTCCGCAATCACCTGCGCGATCGCGGCGCCGAGCGCCGCACAGCGGCGCGGTTTGGGGAGCGGCGGCAAGTAGACGTTGACGAACAGCGGGACGACCGGGATCTCGCGCTTCTCGAGGACGTACTCGAACGGGACCGCGAACGCGTGCCCGAGCATCGCCTGCTGCGAAAACGTGAGGTCGAACCCGCGGTCGACGAGACCGTCGAGCAGACCGAGTGCGAGCGGCTGGTGGATCGGGACATCGTAGGTCCGCTTGCCGAACTCCGCGTTCGCGCGCTCGCTGGTCAGGATCGCGAACGTCGGGATTGCCTGCAGCGAGAACGCCTCGACGTGGTCGATCCCGATCACGATCAACGCGTCCGGTTTGGCCTCGTCGAGCGCACGTCCGAGCTGCCGCATCGCGGCGATGCTGGCGTCGAGCATCTCGGGCGGGTTGTCGGCCGGACGGGTGATGAGCTGCGGCGCGTGCACCGTCGTCATCGCCGCGACGATCTCGCCCATCATGATCCTCCCGCGGCGGCGGTCTGCGGGAACTCTTCCCGCAGACGCTGCTCGCTATAGTCGTTGAACAGTCGTACCAAGTCGTCCGCGAACGGGGCATAGCGCGCGTATTGGCGGCGCATCAGGCTTTCGAAGCCGTCGGTGAAGTGCGCCTTGTCGCGCTCGAGCGGGAACGCGATGACCTCGTTCTTCGCCGGATCGCGAATCACACCCATCGGATCCTCGCCGCGCTCACTTTTCTCGAGCTCGCGCGCAAGGATCTTGCGGAAGAGAATGACGCCCTTGTCGGACGTCCCGAGCGCTTCCGTCTGGCGCTGGAAGATCCGTCCCTGCGAGACCCATGCCATGATGTCTTGTGCATCGATCATGTCCATGAGAAACTCGCCGTTCTCGTCGCGGAAGGGAACGTCGTAGACCGGGATGCGCGCGAGCAGGTGCTCGGGGATCGTCACGCTCGGCGGCGCTTCGTACGCGGTGTACCAGATGTGCAGCGTGTTCTCGTCGTCGATCGGGACGCGGATCTGATACACGTGCATCTTCCACAGGCGCCCGCCGCCGCTGCCGACCGCGAGGGTGTTGGGGAAGATCACCGGGTGGCCGACCTTCCAGTCGTCGGAGTCCTCGCGCGCTCCGGCGAGCAGGCGCCGTTTGTAAACACCGTACTCGAACTCCTCGAACGCGATTGCGAGATGCTTGCGTGAGATCGCGTACTTCGCGCCGCGCTCTTCCTCGAGAAACTCCTGAAATCGGCCGTGCAGCCACTCGGTGTGGATCGGATCGAACGAGTTCTCCATGATCTGGAGCCAGTTGCACGGGACGACCGCCATCCCGATCGTGCGGATCGCACCGTCGTGCACGAGTCCTTCCCAACGCGGCAAGAGCGGCAGCGGCTGCGGCCCGAGGTACGCCCACAGCAGTCCACCCAACTCTTGCACCGGATACGCCGGCGTATGCACCTTGCTCTTGAAGCTACTCTCGGCCGGTTCGTTCGGCTGTTCGATGCAGTGGCCCGCCCCGTCGAACTTCCAGCCGTGGTACGGGCAGCGAATGCCGTCGCTTTCCGGGATCCCGTACGCGAACGATGCGCGGCGATGCGGACAAAACTCGTGGATCAGACCGAAGCGTCCGCTGCGATCCTTGTAGAGGACGAGATCTTCACCGAGCAGCCGAACACGTTTCGTCCACCGGTCGCTCATCTCGTCGATCCCCGCGATCGGGTGCCAATAGCGCCGCTGCAGTTCCCCCATCGGGGTTCCCGGACCGATGTGCGTCAGGCGTTCGTTCTCCGCCGTGCTCAGCATGATACGATTCTCTCCTCGTCTCGATCAGCGTACCGGAACGTTCCCGTCGACCAACTCGCGGGCCGGGAACGCGCGCTTGAGCGTTCCGTACTTTGCCGCCGCGTCGATTGCGGGTTGGATCTGCGCCACCTGCAGATCGGTCGCGAACACCACACGCGGAATTTTCTGCATGACGGCAAGCGGCACACCGGTGAAATCCGCCATCATCTTGACGGTCGCTTCCGGGTGTGCGTTGGTATAGCGGGCGGCGTCGTACAGGACGCGCACGAGCGAGCGCATCGCGTCGGGGTGCTTCGCCGAGAACTCTTTGGTCGTGAAGAAGACGGAGACGCAAAACTCCGGCGCGATCGCGTTGTACGCGGGGAAGAACGCAAACCGTCCGGTCGCGAGATCCTCAGCTTGCGCCGGCTGACCGATCTCGCCGCCGACGATGCGCTTCTGGTCGATTGCAGCGGCCACTGCGCTGAACGGCAGCTCGACGAACTTCACCGCGCTCACGTCGCCGCCGTTGCCGTCGATCCACGCTGCCAACGCGACGCGGCCGATCGAGCTCAGTGAGGCGACGCTGAATGTCTTTCCCTCGGCGTCCTTCCCGGTCTTGAGCGCCGCACTTTTCGTCATCAGCATTCCGCCATAGGGCTCCTTGCTGGTGTAGATTCCGTCCGGCGCGACGATCGTGAACGGCACGCCGCGCTGATGCGCGTCGAAGATCGACGAGATGCTCGCCTTGCCGACGTCGAAGGCGCCTCCGGCGACGCCCGTAGCCGCGGCCGATCCACTCGTCGTCTTGTCGACGGTGACGTCCAAGCCCGCCTTCTCGAACAGCCCGCTCTGCTGTGCGTACACGATCGTCGTCATGTCGTCGTTCGGCGAGCCGGCGATGTGGACGTGTACGAGCGGACGGGGAGCGTCGGCCGCCGCCAACGACGACGACAGTGCCAATGCACCGGCGGCGCACACGACGCGAACGAGGCCGAGAGGGAACGATTTCCTGGCGTTCATCACTTCAGCGTATGCTCCCATGGGATTGGAGAGAGTTCGAGTCGGCTGAAACTTGGTGGACGAGAGTGAGCTCGCGACCAGCCTGTGAAGACTCCATCGCGCCGATGCAGAGCTCGAGGGTCGCGCGTCCCCAGCGGCCGTCGTGCAACGGCGGCCGCGTCCCGGCGATCGCGTCGACGAACTCCGCGAGCACGGCATCGCGCGTGCTGCCGTCGTTGCGCACGGCGCGCTCCTCGCGCCCGCGCTCGGTGTAAAGATACAGACCCGCACGCGACTGGCGGATATCTCCGCCCTCGCAGCTCACCACGAGCCAACCGAAGAACGGCTGGAACGGCGTGCGTTCCGCCAACGGCGCTCGTGCTTGCTTTGCAGCGGATTCATCGGCGGCGCTACGCAGCTGAAACGCGCGACGGCTCGCGCCGGCACGGTCGTCCGGCACGGCTTCCCCCAACTCGCCGATGCCCCAGCAGAGCTCGGAGGTTAGGAAGGCTCCGTAGCCGTTGTACATCGCCGTCGCGGTCGTCCCGTCTTCGAACGTGAGAAACGCCTGGTATGCCCCGATTGCGTGGCGGTGCGGATCCCAGTCGAACGTCTGCGCACGAACGCTGCGCACCACTCCGCCGCCGAGCAGCCGCAGGATGTCGAACTGATGAGAACCTTGACGAAAGGCGACGCCGCCGCCGAGCCGAGCGTCGAGCTCGTCCGCGCGGCGCGGTCGGTAGAGCCAGTCGCTGAAGTACATGCTGTGCATCATCCGCACGCGGCCGAGCTCACCGCTCGCGATGATCTCGCGCATCGCGCGGTACGGCCCGTCGTAGCTGTGCGAGTGTCCGACGACCAGGACGACGCCGGCGTTGTGCGCGGCGTCGACCATGCGCGTCGCGCCCGCGACGTCGACGGCCATCGGCTTCTCGACCAGGACGTGCTTGCCGGCCCGCGCGGCCTGGATCGCGTGCCGTTCGTGCAGCGCTGTCGGCGTGGCGATATAGACTGCGTCGACCTCGGGATCGGCGAGCAGCGCGTCGATCTCTGCAACGGCGCGAACGGCGCAGCTCGCGGCGACGCGTTCGCGTGCTTCCGGCGACGGATCGCAGACCGCCGTCAGCGACACGTCCTGACGGGCGTCGATCGCGGAAAGCATCGAACGGCCTGCTGCACCGAGGCCGGCGATTCCGAGCCGCACCACGCCGGAGGCGCTCAACGCCTAGTCCGGCCGTCGATCCGCGGGCCAGACGACGTGCGAGACGTCGGGCTCGGAGTTGGGCTCTTCCTCTTCGAGATTGAGCGGATCGAGCAGCGCGCGCATCGCGTCGTAGATCCCCGAGAAGTTGTGCACGCGCACCAGCCGCGCCGTCAGGTCGGGATCGCTGTTGAAGTGCTGATGCCACGCCCAGTGGTCGACGACGACGAGATCGCCTTCGCTCCAGTCGTAGCGCTGCCCGTCGATCACGCTGTGGCCGCGGCCCTCGAGCGCGTACAGCCACGCCTCGCCGCCGTGACGATGCTTCTTCTGCCACTTCTGCGGCGCAAGCTGATTCATCGCCAGCGTCAGCCCCGACGTCTTGCTGCCCAGAAACGGATCGAGCATGAACGTGCTTCGCGTTCCCTTCGGGTTCACGAGCAAGGTGAGATCCTCGTACCGCACGTGGATCTTCCCGGTGCGATAGTCGCTCTGGTACTCGTCGAGGCGGCGCAGTCGCCGCGCGTATGGATCGGCGCCGGTGACACCGGCGCTCGTCACCGGCGGCCCCGGCAGCTCGGCGAACGGTGCCTGACCGCGGTCCTCGAGGAACGACGCGCCGATCACCGAGGTCGTCGGCTCGGTCGAAAACGTCATGAAGCGCGCGGTCTTCGTGCCGTCGTTGCCTTGGCGGTGCCACGCCCAGGCCGGCAGATAGATGCTGTCCCAGGGACGGTACTCGTGGCGCACGCCGTTGACTTCGGTCCAGCCGTGGCCCTCGACGACGAGCATCACCGCGTCCCACGAATGGCGGTGAATCGTCGTGACGACGCCGGGATCGACCTCGTGCACGTACGCGTCGATGATGCGCGACGGCCGATCGCCGTCGACGCCGATGTAGCAGCCCGAGCGCATCCCGCGCGGTGTCTGCACGAGCTCGACGTCGTTCTTGCGCACGATCGCGCGTTGCTGCGTGCGCGCGTCCTCGACGATCTGACGCCGCCGGCGCTGTTGGATGTCGTAGTGCGTGAGTCCCGTTACGGTACGGTTGACCATGCTGTCCTCGAGCTCTCTCAGGCGTTCCCGGCGATGATCTCGCGAGCGGGGAAAGGTTTATCGATGACCTTGAAACGCGCCGCGGTGTCGATGACGGCTTGCACGTCGGCCGGCGCGATGCTCGTCCCTTGCTTCGCGCGTGCCATCTTGCGCAGCGTCTCGAGCGGGATGTTGGTGTAGTCGTGGATGATCCCGACCATCTCATCAGGATGCGCGTTTACGTATTCGCTCGCACGGCGCATCACGTCGGCGAAGCGCGTGACCGCGTCGGGATTCGCCTTCGCCCACGCCTGCGTCGCGTACCAACTGCTCACCAGGAGCCGCGGCGCGATCGCACTGTACGGCTTCCCGAGGACGCGCGCGCCGTTGTTCTGTGCGTACTCCAAGTTCGGCTCGGAGACGACGATCGCGTTGGCACGTTTGGTTTGCAGCAGCGCCGGGGCTGCGCTCTGCGGCGTCTCGATGAACTGCACCTTGGCGGGATCCGCGCCGTTCGCCGCCATCCACGCGAAGACGCTGAGCGTCTGCAGATCCTGCAGCGAGCCGACCGCCACGGTTCTGCCTTCGAGATCCTTTGCCGTCTTGATCGGTGAGTCACCGGCGACGAGGAGCTCGGTCGTCGGCTTCGCGTCGTTGTACTCGCCGCCGGGAGCAACGATCGTGAACGGAACGTGTTTCGCGTACGCGGCGATCAGCGTCTGCACGTTGCTGAAGCCGATCGTCGCCGCGCCGCCGACCACGGCCGATGCGATTGCGCCGCCGCTCGCCATCGCGTCGTAGTGCACGACGAGTCCCGCTTTCTCGAACATGCCGGTTTTCAGCGCGTAGAAGAAGGGCACCGCGTCGGCGGAGCGGGTGACCGCGACGGTGACGGACGGCCGGTCGGCGGCGCGAGCGTCGTGCGACGACGCAGCGGCGAGCGCGAGGACGGCGACGAGTGCGAGCGGTCGAGCGTAGGACGAAAGCGGCATGGTGTGTCCCTTCACGCGAGTCAGGCGAGGATCTCGGTCAGCCGGCGCTCGGCGCGCTGTGCAAAACGGCGCGGGTCGAGCTCTTCGCAGGCGGCGCGCAGATCGTCGAAGGTGAGCCGGTTGGGGTCGCGCGCGGTCGACTCGCGCCGGGCGAGCGCGACGAGCGGAAGTTTCGTGAGGCGGCGTCCGTCCCAACCGGCGAGATCGGCGGCGAGCGCCCGAATCGCGTCCTCGTCGCGCGCGAGCGCGAGGATATCAGGCCACGCGGTCGCGAGCGCGCGCAGCGAACGGGTGATGATCTGCGCGGCGACATCGCCGCTGGCGAGATGGAACGGCAGCACGAGATCGGCGCGCGAGAGCATCGCTTCATCGATCGCCTCGATGAAGTTCGTCGTCGCGATGAAGAGCGTCCCCGGGCAACGCGCCGCGACTTGGTCGAGCCCCATGAGGACCGCGTCGGTCGCGCGGTGCAAGTCGACCGGATTCGTCTCGAACGACGCCGCGCTGCGACGAACCGCGAACGCTTCGACCTCGTCGATCAGCACGATCGTCGTCGGGCGCCGCATCGCGTACTCGGGGATCGTCTTCGTGAGCAGTTTCGTGACCGCGCGTTGGCTTTCGCCGAGCATCTCGCTCGGCAGCGCGTGCGGATCGATCTCGAGGAACGTCGTCGTTCCCTCGTGACCGAGCTCGTGCGCAACCTCGAACGCGAGCCCGCGCGCCAGCGTCGTCTTGCCGGTCCCCGGCGGCCCCGCGAAGACCATCAGTCCTTGCGGACCCAGACCGACGGCGCGCAACTGCTCGCGATGACGGAGCGTCAGCAGCGCCTGGTTCTTGAGCCGCTCCTTGACGCCGTCGGGAAGGATGATGCGGTCCCAGTCGCTCTCGCCGGCGTGATCGTGCGGACCGGGGAGGACGCTGACGCGCGCAATCCCTTGGGGCAGATTGCCTGTCGTCTCCGCACTCAATGCAGGTACCCTCCGCCGTCGCAGACGATCGCCTGACCCGTTATCATCGCGGCATCGTCGCTTGCGAGAAACGCGATGAGCGCGGCGAGATCGGCAGGTTCGACGATCCGGTCGATCGCCTGGCGTTTCGCAACGTCAACGAAGACGGACTCAGCGTTGTTCTCGCGCGTCCCCTCGGTCGGAACCATCCCCGGCATCACCGCGTTCACGGTGATCCCGGCAGGCCCGAGCTCGCGCGCGAGGCTGCGGGTGAGACCGATGATCCCACCCTTGCTCGCGACGTAGCCGCTCTGCCCCGGGTTTCCCATGAAGAACGTGCGCGACGCGACGTTCACGATCCGTCCGGCACTGCTCGTGCGCAGATGCGGCAGAGCGGCTTTCGTCATCACGAACGTGCCGAGCACGTTCACATCGAGATAACGCGCGAAGTCGTCGCGGCTCATCTTTTCAAAGGGAACCCGCGGCGCGAGCACGCCGGCATTGTTGACCAGCACGTCGATCCCGCCGAAGCGCTCGACGATCGCGCCCATCGCACCGTTGACCGCGGCTTCGTCACGGACGTCGGCGCTGACGCTCTCGGCACGCACGCCGTGACCGCGTGCGCGCTCGACGGTCGCGCGCGCGTCGTCACGGTCGAGGATCCCAACGTCCACGCCTTCTTCCGCGAGCCGCAGCGCCGCCGCAGCGCCCAACCCGCGCGCTCCGCCGGTGACGAGCGCCTTACGCCCGCGCAATCCGCGCATCACGCGGCCTCCCACGCGGCGAAGCCCATCGCGCTCCCGGTCCCCGCTTCGGTGCGGTAACACGGGACGTAGTCGATCATCTGCATCGTGCGACCGCAGTCGTTCATGCACGCCGCGAGCGCATACCAGCTCTTGATCTCGCAGGTGTTGCCGTAAAAGAATTCTTCCGGAAACGCGGCGAGCGCCGCCTCGTCACCGCGCCGGATCGCGTCGAGGATCTGCGCGTCGAGCTCTTCGTCGACGCAGAAATGCGTCAGCCCGCCCGACGCGATGCAGACGACGCGCAGATTGGACGGGAGCGCGTCGATCGCGCGCTTCATCGCATGGCCGAACGCCAGCACGCGGCGCAGCCGCGGACGATTGACTCCTTCGCCGACGTTGGTGAAGATCGGGACCGACGGCGGCGGCGCGTCTTCCATGATCCGCCGGTACACGAAGCCGAATGCGTGCGGGATCCCGCGTGCCTCGCCGTCGTGCAGCGGGATGCGCTCGGAGGTCGCGACGTCGAACTCGCTGTCGAGCAGCGAGGCGACGAGCGCGGTGGCGGCGTCGGGCGCGCCGCGATAGACGGCGCCGCCCGGCGGCGTGTGTCCGCGCTCGGCGAGCAAAACGCCCTGCGGCATCGACGCCTTCTGCTTGTCCGAAAACGGGATCGACGGAATCTCGCTGCCGTTGAAGATCGTGAACGCGCCGGTCAGCTCTTCGTGATAGATCTCGCGCTGATCGTTGCCGAAGATGATCGCCAGGTCGGCGCGCGCCTCACGGAAGCGGCGCGCAAGCTCCGCGATCGCGCGCTGGCAGCGCTCGTACCGCTCGCGCTTCACCGCATCGGTCGCCTGCGCGGCGAAGCCCGGCGCACGATGCTCGAGGAGCGACGGAAAATCGTACGACGTACCGCGGTACCAGTGCGCGGGGTTCCCACGGTCGTCTTGTGCGCGCAGATGCCACATCTCGGGCTGCGTCGAGAGCAACGGCCCGTGCGAGGTTGCGAGCGCGGCGACGATCTGCGCCACCTTAGAGATCCAGCGTGTTCGGCGCGAAAACTTCCTCGAGTCCCACGCGGCGCGGCGTCAGCCCCTGCTCGTGCAGATAGCGGCTGATCGTCTCGAGGACCGGACGCGCGGCGCGCACGCCGTACGCCATCGGGTCCTGCCCCAGCGCGACACTCGCCGACCCGTTGAGGACACCGGTCTCGAGATACGGTCGCAGCGACTCGTTGCGCCGTTCCGCGACGAGCTCTTTTGCCGCGAGGAACGCGTTGTAGAGGTTGAGCACGACCCACGGATGGCGTTCGACGAGCGATCGACGCACGACCGCGCAGTGGTTGATCGGATACATCCCCGTCTTGGCGTAATAGCGCCGCCCTTCGGCGCCCGCGTCAGGGAAGAGCAGACGCGCGCGCGGGTCACGCGAAAGATCGGCGCGACTGCGATCGACGAGATTGCGCACCGGGAGATACACGAGCAGCGCGTCGAGCTCATCGGCAAGCAGCATCGCGCCCAGATCGGAATCCGGCGAGATGTAGTGGAAGCGCACGCCGGGTGGCGGCGTGAACCCGGTGACGCCGCCGTGACTTTTCTCCGGCGAGCGCTCCATGAACCATTCGATCTCGGTCGGATCGACGCCGAACTCGTCCTTGAGAATTCCGCGCGACCACACCGCTGCCGTCTGTTGGTACTCTGCGACGCCGACGCGCTTTCCGCGCAGATCTTCCGGCTTTTCGATTCCCGCTGCACTGCGCACCAGGACGCGGGTGTGGAAGAAGTTGCGCGAGGTGAAGACGGGGAGCGCGACCCAGCCCGTCGGCTCGCGGGCGGTTGCGATCATCAGCGATGCGATCGACATCTCGGAGACGTCGAACTCGGCGAACTTGAGCTGGCGCCAAAACATCTCGGACGGATGGACGCCGGTCGCGACGAGGCGAATCGCCTCGGGCGAGACGCTCCCCTCGAGGAGCGGTTGCGTGCGTTCATTGACGGAGAGCGCGGCGCTCAGTTCGATCGTTGGCATCTCAGCGGTCCCATCCATAGATCTCGAGCGTCGTCTCGCCACGCCGTAAGCGCTCGAGGACCGCTGCTTCCTTTGTTTCGCGCTGCTGCGCCGCGTCGAGCGTCTCGGCGATGCGCTCTTGCGCGACGACGACGACGCCGTCGACGTCGCCGACGACGAGATCGCCGGGCCGCACCGTCACGTCGCCGAGCTGCAGCGCGCTGTTGAGCCAACCGCGTGCGGCGAAATCTTTGGTTGTCCCGCGGATCGACAACCCGCGCGCGAAGATGGGAACGCCGATCTCGGTGAGCAGCGCTGCATCGCGCACGCAGCCGTCGATGACGAGTCCACCGATGCCGCGCGCGCTCGCCGCGGTCGACATGATCTCACCCCAGTAGCCGTGCTCGTAGTCGTTGTCGACGGTCGCGACCAGGACATCGCCCGGCTGCGCGAGCGCGATCGCGCGGTGGATCCAGAGGTTGTCGCCGGCCGGTGCGTGCACCGTCAACGCGGGACCGCAGACGCGCATCGCCGGATCGACCGGCTTGAGCGCCGCGGGGAACGCGCCCCGCTGACCGGACGCCTCGTGCAGCGTCGCGGACGGGAAACGCCGCGCGGCGTCGAGCAGCTCGCGCGACGGGCGCGCGAACTCGCGCGTCACCGTCGGCAACGTGTAGAACGCAAACGCATGCTCCATCACTGTGACGCACGCTCCCGCGACTGGAGGCTGTGATAGGCGAAGCGGCTGCGCGCGGCGTCCAGGCGCAGCCCGGCGCGCACGGCGGCGCGAATTCCGTCCTCGACCCGTGCGATCTCTTCGGCGATCGCCAGCACGCGCTCTTCGTCGCGGCGCGCGACGCAGACGACGCCGTCGGCGTCGCCGCGCAGCAGATCGCCCGGCTCGACGCGTACGCCGCCGATGCTCACCGGAACATTCGTCGCCTCGAGCTGCACGCGGTCCTTACCGGTGCGCATCCAGTGCCCGGCGCTGAACACCGGGTAGCCGAGCTCGACGCAGAGCGCGACGTCACGGCACACGCCGTCGATCACCGTCCCGGCGATCTCGCGCCGGTGCGCGACCTCGGTGAGGATGTCACCCCAGACCGTCCCCTCGGTACGGCCGGCGTTGTCGAGCACGAGCACGCTCCCCGGCGGGACGTCGTCGATGTAGTCGCCGACCGTCCCCGCAGGGTTCGCCGCGATCGCGTAGTGCAGCGTGTACGCGCGCCCGGCGAGCCGAAAGCGCCCGTCGCGCGGCAGGATGCCGCGACATTGTCCGATCAGCCCGAGCCGATCGAGCGCGTCGCTGATCGTCGCCGTGTCGAGCTGTGCGACGCGCTCGACGTTGCGGTCGGGCACCGTTGTTTCGCCGTTCATTCTTTCACCAGCATCGTCTCGTAGTTGGCGCCCATCACAACGCTCACGCGCTCGCCGGAGAGCAGGGCCTTCGCCATCGCGGCTTCGCGCGCGGCAAGCCGTTCGGCAGTCGCAAGGACGCGTTCGATCTCGTCGGCGCGGACGAAGACGACGGCGCTGTTGTCGGCAAGTGCGTAATCGCCCGGTTCGACGGAGACGCCGCCGATCGTCACGGGAACATTCGTCGCCGCTTCGGCAACACGGCCGCGCGCGGTGAACGCGGTGAGCGTCCGCGCGAAGATCGGGAAGTCGTATTGCCGCGCTTCGTCGATGTCGCGCACCGGTCCGTCGGCGATGACGCCTTCGATCTTGCGGACCTTGGCGGCGAGCGAGAGGATCCCGCCCCACGAGCCCGCGTCGATCCCGGTGCGCTGCTCAACGACGACGATCGTCCCCGGACCACCGGCCTCGACCGCCGTCGAGCCGAGATGGCGCGGCGGACCGTCGTGCCGCGGTGCTTGATCCCTGGGGACGAGCTTGACGGTGATACAGCGTCCGGCGATCCGTCGCGCGCTGGCGCGCTGCGGGATCCCCGTCACCGTCCCCGGCATGCCGAGCGCATCGAGCGCATCGGAGAGCGCGCACGCATCCAGACGCCCCAGGCGCGTCACGATCGTGTCATCTGCTTCGTGGTTCGCTGCGATCAGCATCGCTCGTCATCACCCGTCGCGGTTCAGAGTTCGTTGTCATGCAGCCAGGACGCATACTCCGCGATCCCACTGCGCAGGTCGTAGCGTGGCCGATAGCCGGTCTCGCGGGTCATCAGCTCGAGATCCAAATACGCGTCGTCGCCGTCGGCGCCGGCGCGCCGGCCGTCGGCGAGTTTTGGCGCGCTCCCGGGAACCGCGGCGCGCACCGCCTCCGCAACCTCTCGATTCGAGCTCGCGCGTCCACCGCCGATGTTGTAGAAGCGCCCGGCGAGCGGCGCGATCTGCAGCAAGCGCAGCGCCTCGGCGCAGTCTTTGACGTAGCAGTAGTCGTACCAGTCGTCCGCGTGCGGGTCGCCGCGTCCGTCGGCCGGGAGTCCGCGCACCGCGCCGTGCACCAGGCGGCTGGGCGCGTTCACCATCGAGTGGTAGAGCGGTCCGTAGATGTACGCGATGCGCGCGAAGACGACGTCGAGTCCGGTGCGGTCCGCGTAATGCGCGCCGAGCACCTCGGCCGCTTTCTTGTACGCGCTCGTCGCATTCGGCGATTCGACATGCAGCGCTGCGCTTTCCAACCACGGCCCGCGCACGCCGTTGTAGACGACGACGGAGCTTGCGACGACGACGCGCCGGACGTTGTTGCGCCGCGCGCTCTCGAGGACGTGCAAAAGGCCGTCCATATTCGTGCGATAGTCTTCCGCCGGCGTGAGCGCACCGACGCCCGGGACGGCGAGGTGGAGGATCTGATCGATCCTGTGGCGCTGCACGATCTCGTCGAGCGCGTACGGACTCGAAATGTCGACGACCTCGCGCTGCAGCCGGCCGCCGAGCTCATCGCGAACGAACGCCGGCTCGCGGCGGACGCGAAATTGCGTTGCGACGACCTCGTGTCCGTCGTCGAGAAACGCCCGCGCGGTATGGAGCCCGATGAAGCCCATCCCGCCGGTGATGAGAACCTGCATCTCAGCCGATCGGAGCCCAGAACAGCTCGCTCGCGGGGAACGCCTTCGGGAGGAAGCCGTACTGCGCGAGCGCGTCGATCACCGGCTGGTACTGCGCGCCGTCGAGGTGGTCGGTGAACACGACGCGATTCATCGCCGAAACCTGTCCGGCGGGAAGCTTCGCGACGCGGGTGAGGATCTGTCCCGACGCGGCGGGGTTGGCGTTCGCCCACGTCGCGGCCTCGCGCAGCGCCGCGGCGAGCTTGCGCGCGAGCGCTTCGTTCTTCTCCAGCCATGAGGTCGTGGCGAAGAACGAGCTGATCATGAGCGTCTTCGCGATCGAGTCGTAGCATTTGCCGATGACGCGGATGTCGTTCTTCGCGAACGAGAGCGTCGGCTCGAGCACGATCCCCGCGTCGAGCCGGCCGGCCTGGAGCGCCGCCGGGACCTGCGGGATCGGCAGCTCGAGGAACTTGAGCGTCTTGGAGTCACCGCCGTTCGCGTCGACCCAACGCATCACCGACGCCTGCTGCAGATCCTTGAGCGTCGAGACGCCGATCGTCTTGCCGTTCAGGTCGCGCCCAGTCGTCAGCGAGGAGCTCTTCGCAACCGCGATCACCGTCGTCGGCGAGGTCGTCGAGTACAACCCGCCCGGTGCGATGATGCGCACGGGTAACCCGCGTGCGTGGGCGTTCGAGAGCGCGCCGATGTTCGCGCAGCCGACGTCGAGCGCACCACCGAGGACACCCGCCGTGACCGCACCGCCCCCGTTGAACGAGCTGAGCGAGACGTCGAGCCCGGCGCGTTTGAACTGCCCTTGCTCGGCGGCGTAGTACGGTAACGCGTAGCTCTCGACCGGCACGGTGCCCAGGCGCACCGCTTGAGACTGCGCGAACGCACGCGCCGGCGCAGCCGCGAACGCGGCCGCAGTCAGCGCCGCGAACCGCGCGCGGTTCACCGCGCCACCGCCGCCGGGCTGCCGAGCCGAGGGAACAACTGTCGCGCGTTCTCCTCGAAGATCCCGCGCTTTTGCTGGGCGTCCAGCGTCTCGATGCTCTCGATCACCGGGCGCAGATCGTCGTACGGACGACCCGTGTCGGGATCGATCGCGGAGCCGCTCCCCGGACGCTCGGTGCCGAACACGCACCGCTGGGCACCGACGACATCGAACAACAGCTCGAGCGACTTCTTGTTGTGGATGACGGTGTCGAACCAAAACCGGCACAGCGTCTCGTCGAAGCTCTCCGCGCGCACGGGCGCTCTTCCGGTCAGCGCCGCGACGGCGTCGTTCGACTTCCCGCGGTAGCCGAAGCCCGAATCGGAGAGATCTTTCTTGATCTGCATCTGCCGGTTCGAACGCCAGCGGCCGATCTGATACGGGATCGAGCCGCCGCCGTGACTGATCAGCAGCTTGAGATTCGGGAAGCGGTCGAATACGTCGGAACGCGCGATCGAGGTGATCGCGAGGCTCTCTTCCGTGATGAAGTGCTCGTCGTACGTCTCGCGACCGCAGCAGCCGCCGCTGTGGATGTGCGCGGGGAGGTCGAGCGCGACGAGCTTCTCGTAGAGCGGATACCAGTACGGATCGCCGAGCGGCGGCGTCTGGTCGAGCCCCTCGCCGGGGTCGGGGTTGAGCAGGATCCCGACGAAGCCCAGCTCCTTCACGCAGTAGTCGATCTCGTCGAAGATCGACTCGATCGGCTGCCCGGGAACCTGCGGGAGCGCCGCGACGCCGCGGAAGCGGGTCGGATGGAAGCGCACGGTGCGCGCGATGATCTCGTTGTTCGAGCGCGCCCACAGCCGCGCGTCGTTGAGCCGCCCGCGGTTGATCAGCATGAACGGCCGCGGCGAGAGCAGCTGCATATCCGTCCCGACCTCGTCCATGAGGCGGACGTTGGAGTCCGCGGAGGCGCGCAGCTCGTCGTCCTTGACCTCGGCGAGCGCCGAGCCGTGTTGTCCACCCGAGACTTGCAGCAGGCTGCGATAGGCGTAGAGCGAGGGCGGCGCGACGAGGTGCGCGTGCGCATCGATGATCACGGGCGTTGCTCTCCCTGGATGACGGCGTACGCTTCGCATTGGATTGCGACCGCGCCGTTGAAGTAGTCGTAACGGGTAACGTGACGCGCCGGACGCGAGTGCTCGTCGGGGAACATCGACACCCACTGCTCGTTGATCGCCGGGCGCAGGTCGAACGAACGCACCGAGATCGACAGCTTGACGATATCCTCGGGGCGCGCGCCGGCGGCGGCCAGGATGCGCTTGACGTTGGCGAACGCGTGCGCGACCTGCAGCTGCGGATCGTCGGGGACCACGCCGGTCGCGGGATCCGAGCCGGCGACCCCGCCGGTCATCACCACGTTTCCGACGCGCGAGGCAGCCGGAATCGGATTGCCGCCGTGGCTGAAGTTCTCGACCTCGATGCTGCGCCGCATGCTCACCATTTCGCTGCCAACTCCGCGGCGAACGCGTCGCGCCATTCGCGCCCGCGCTCGAGATAGTCGTCGTACGGCCGCACGTCGCGATATGTCGCGGGATCGAGCCCGCGCGGCGCTTCGCCGCGCTCGACGCGCGTCGTCGCCTCGAGCAACAGCTGCCGGCACGCGATGATCGCTTTGTCGGAGGTGCCGAGATGCTCTTGCGAGCGGTCGGGGATCGGGCCCATCCCTTCCTGCAGCGCGAAGTCTTGCGTGTTGATCCCGACGATCCCGGTGAACGTTTTCGTCTTCTGACGCTCGCGGTCGATCAGGTAATCGTTAGCCAAGTTCTTCTTCAAGCGGAACCCCGGAAGCAGATCGTCTTTGCCACGGCCGAACATCGTCTCCCATTCCTCGGCGAACTTGGCGCTGAGCGGAACGCTCGCGTCGTAGCCGTACGCGAAGTTGAACACCCACGTGTGCTCGTCGTCGATCGGGATCCAGACGTGCCCGTCGATCTTGGGGACCTCGGCGCGTCCACCCATCAGCCCGGTGATCGAACCGCGCAGTTGCTGTGCCGGCATGATGTAGTGATAGACACGCACGTACAGCCCGTCCTCGCCGAGATCGCGGGTCGAGACGTACGAGAAGCCGTAGTCGGTGCGCTCGACGTCGATCCGCGGCGCGCCGTCGCGGTTACGGATCCAGTTCTTGTCGCCGAGCCGCTCGTTGTGCGCGAACGACGAGTGCGCGGTGTCGAGCCCGCCCTCGAGTCCTTGCAGATAGTTGGCGTGCTCGAAGGTCTTGGAGACGAAGCGGTGCGTGTCCGGCGCGCGCAGCCACTCGTAGTCGGGCGGCGGCGGCGCATCCTCGGGGACGCCCATGTACGTCCACACGATCCCGCCCGCTTCGAAGGTCGGATACGCGGTGAGCGTCACCTTCGAGCGAAACAGACTGTCCGGCGGCTCCGACGGCATGTCGACGCACGCGCCGCTGGTGTCGAACTTCCAGCCGTGATAGACGCAGCGGATCCCGCAGTCTTCGTTGCGTCCGAAATACAGTGGCGCGCGGCGGTGCGGGCAGTACGCGTCGACGAGGCCGACGCTGCCGTCGCTCGCGCGAAACGCGACGAGGTCCTCGCCGAGCAGGCGGAGGCGTATGGGCGGTCCGTCACGCTCCGCAAGCTCAGAGCTGAGCAGTGCGGGCTGCCAGTAGCGGCGGAATACGGCGCCCATCGGCGTCCCGGGGCCGATACGGACGAGCCGTTCGTTATCTTCAGGTTTGAGCATAGAAAGCGTCCCTCGAAGGGGCCGTGGGTGAAGGGTACTCCACCGGATCGATGAACGTCAAAGCGCATGACGCAAAAATTAATGCGTCTCGTGCAACAATCGATCGATGGACTGGCAACAGCTCGAGCACTTCCGCGCGACCGCTCGTAGCGAGCACATGGGTCGGGCGGCCGAGGAGTTGGGCGTTTCGCAATCGACGCTCAGCCGCAGCATTGCACGGCTCGAGCAGCACTACGGCGTCCCGCTCTTCGATCGCGTCGGCCGCGGTCTGCGCTTGAACGCGTACGGCACGGCGCTGCTCACGCGCGTCGAGCGTGCGCTGCTCGAGCTCGAGAACGGCGAGCGCGAGCTCTGGCAGATGGCCGGGCAAGCGGAAGCCAACGTCACCCTCGGGTTCCTCGCGACCTTCGGCACGCGGATCGTGCCGAGCCTGATCGGCGAGTTTCGGCGACAGCACCCGCAAGCGCAGTTCCGCCTCTTCCAAGGTCCGGCGCCGACGTTGCGCGAGCGGCTGGCGGCCGGCGACATCGATCTGTGTTTGACCTCGCCGCGCTTCGCCGACGCCGGGATCGCGTGGGAAGCGCTGTGGGACGAGGAGCTGATCGCGATCGTCCCGCCGGATCATCCGCGCGCCCGCGACGGTGAGATCGCGCTCGCGGATCTCGCACTCGATCCGACCGTCGCGCTCAAACCCGGTTACGGGCTGCGTCAAAATCTCGACGAGCTCGCGCGCGCGGCCGGCTTCACGCCGCGCATCGTCTTCGAGGGCGACGAGGTCGCGACGCTCGTCGGGCTCGTCGGCGCGGGATTCGGCGTCGCTCTCGTTCCCAAAGGCGTCGAGTCCGCACTCGGCGTCGCCGTCCCGCTCCGCGTGCGCACGCCGCAGTGCGCACGCACCATCGGCCTCGCCTGGCGGCACGACCGCTACGCGACGCCGCTCGTCGCCGCGTTCCGCGATCACATCGTCGCTCGTCTGCGCGCTCACTAGCGCGCCGCAAGGAGGTCTCGATGATCGACCCGGTTTCGTTCTCGCGCCGCAGCTTCGTCGCGCTCGCCGCGGCAGCCGCACTCGCACCACGCGCAGTCAGCGCGCAGGGCCTCACGCTGCGGTTCGCGTCCGCCCCGGACGACGACGTCAGCTCGTTCCTGTACGCGCAGCAAGCCGGGTTGTTCAAACGCGAGGGGCTCGACGTCACGATCCAGCGCAGCAACAGTGGCGCGGCCGTCGCGGCGGCGGTCGCCGGCGGCTCGATCGACATCGGGAAGTCCAGCGTGATGTCGCTGATCTCCGCGCACAACCGCGGCTTGCCGTTCGTGCTCGTCGCCGCAGCCGGACTGTACAGCGCCGACGAACCCGTCGTCGCGATGCTCGTCGCGAAGGACGGGCCGGTGCACAATGCACACGATCTGAACGGAAAGACGATCGCGGTCCCCGCACTCGGCGATCTCTACTCGATCGCGAACAACAGCTTCGTCGACGCGAACGGCGGCGACTCCAAGAGCATCCGTTACATCGAGATGCCCAGCGCGGCCTCGCCCGACGCGGTGATCAACCACCGTGTCGACGCCGTGACGCTGACGACGCCGATCCTCGTCGGCGCAATGGAGACGGGCAAGGTGCGCGTGATCGGGCACCCGTTCGACGCGATCTCCAAACGCTTCGTGCAGGCGGCGTGGTTCACGACGCGCGACTTCGCCGAGAAGAATCGCGACGTGATCGACCGTTTCCAGCGCGCGCTGCACGAGTCGGCCCTCTACGTCAACGCGCACCATGCCGATACGGTCAACGCGCTCGCCGCGTTCACCGCGGCCGATCCCAAGTTGATCGCGCGGATGCCGCGCGCAACCGCGGGAACGGTACTCGAACCCGCGCTGCTGCAACCGGTGGTCGATGCAGCGGTGAAGTACAAAGCGATCTCCACCGCGTTCGACGCGCGTACGTTGATCGATCCGGCGCTGCTGCGCACGTAAAGCGGGCACGTTCACCGGCGGTTCATCCGTGGCCGGTACGCTCGGCACATGAGATCGTTCCGGCCACCAACCGCACTCTTGCTCCCTCCTCTGCTCGTCGCCACGCTCGCGGCGCTGGGGACGCTGGCGTTCGCGGCGGAGTCGGACAACGCCGGCGACATTCCCGATACGCAGGCCTTCGTACGTTATGCGTCTACGGCGGGATACTCCGTGCTCGCGCCGGAGGGATGGAGCCGCACGGCACAAGGCAAGAACGTCACCTTCACGTCGCACTTCAACGGCGAGCGCGTCGTCGTCGTTCCGCGTTCGCAACACGCCGGCACACTACAGAGCATCGCCGTTCATCCCGGTGCGATGAAGAGCACAACTCTCGTGCTGGGCTCGACGCACGCAACGCGGCTCGCCTTCAGCTCGGAGTCGCAGCCTGACGCGGTGACGGGAAAGACGATTCGTCTCGACGACGAGGCGTACGTCTTCACCAACGGATCGCGGGAAGCGATCGTCCACCTCTGGGCGCCGCACGGCGCGGATAACGCCGACCAATGGTCGAAGATCGCGCAGAGCTTCCGCTGGCGCTGAGCGCGGTCTCGCCGGCGATCGAAGCGCACGACCTGTATCGCTTCTTTCACGCCGGCGATGACGAGACGCTCGCGTTACGCGGCGTCTCGCTCGCGGTCGCACCCGGCGAGATCGTTGCGGTGATGGGCCCGTCGGGCAGCGGCAAGTCCACGCTCTTGCAGTGTTTGGCGGGCCTGGACGAGCCGGACGGCGGCTTCGTGATGGTGAGCGGAGAGCGGATGACGCGCCGGCCGGAAGCAGAGCGCGCGGCGCTGCGCGCGCGTTCGCTCGGCGTGCTCCTGCAGTCGGCGAATCTCGTCGAGCATCTGTCGGTCGCCGACAACGTGCGGCTGCAACTGCACCTGGCGCGCAAACCGCCCGAGCGCATCTCGCCGCTGCTCAGATCGGTCGGGATGCTCCCCCGCGCGCGAGCGTACGCCGACGAGCTGTCCGGCGGTGAGGTGGCACGCGCCGGGCTCGCCGTCGCGCTCGCTGCGGAGCCTGCCGTCATCCTCGCCGACGAGCCGACCGGCGACGTCGACGCCGCAACGGAAGAGCTGATCCTGGCAGCACTGAGCGCACATGTCGAAAAAGGCGGCGCAGCAATCATCGCAACGCACAGCGAGGCCGTGGCGCGTTTTGCCGATCGCGTCGTCAAGCTCGCAGATGGACGCATCATCGATGGCTGAGACACTCGTTCACGCGCAGGGCGTGAGCCGCGCGTATCGCCGCGGCTCCGAGACGATCGTCGCCGTCGACGGCGTCGATTGCGCCGTCCTCGCCGGCGCGCGCATCGCGCTCGAAGGACGTTCGGGGAGCGGGAAGTCGACGCTACTACAGATGATGGGCGGGATCGAGACGCCGACGAGCGGGTCGCTGGAGTGGCCAGCTCTCGGATCGCGCGAGACGGTCCGTCCGCGCAAGATCGCCATGGTGTTCCAGCGCGAGAGCCTCCTCGAACCGCTCACCGTCGTGGAAAACCTCGAGCTTCCGCTCGTCCTCGCCGGCAGCGAGCCGGTCGAGGCGCGCGCGCTCGCGCTCGAAGCGCTCGCGCGTCTGGGCTTGCGCGAGCTGCGCGACAAGCTTCCCGAAGAACTTTCCGGGGGTCAGTCGCAACGCGTCGCGTTCGCGCGCGCGATCGCACAGCGCGCCCCGTTGATCCTCGCCGACGAGCCGACCGGACAGCTCGATACGCACACCGCGGACGACTTCCTGACGCGCGTGCTCAGGCTGCTCGACCGTGACGGCACTGCGCTCGTCGTCGCAACGCACGACCGGCGGCTTGCGGCGCGGATGGGGACTCGCTGGCAGATGGAACGCGGGCACGTCAAGGTGATGTCGTGATCGTCGTCTGGCTGCAGGGTCTGCTGCGTCGCGTTCCGCTGCGCATCGCAGGCGCGATCGCCGGCGTCGCGCTGACCGTCGCGCTCGTCGGCGCACTCGGTGCGCAGATCGCCGCCAACGAGACGACGATGACGCGGCAAACCGCGGCCGCTGTGAGCGTCGACTGGCAAGTGCAGCTCAACCACGGCGTCGATCCGCCAGGTGTGCGCGCGGCGATCGCACGCGCAACCCCGGTTCGCGCCCTGCTTCCGGTGTGGTACGCTGACGTCTCCGGTTTCGAGGCGACGCAGCAGGGCGGGACGCAGACGACCGGCTCAGGGAAAGTCGTCGGGCTCCCCGACACCTACGCCGCGACGTTCCCCGCGCAGCTGCGTTGGAACATCGGCGCGCACGGCGGAGCGCTGCTCTTCCAACAAACCGCGGCGAACCTGCACGCGAACGTCGGCGACGTCGTCACCGTGCATCGCATCGGCCTCGCGCCCGTTAAGGTGCGCGTCGAGGGGATCGTCGCGATGCCCGAGATCGACACGTTCTTTGCGGCGATCGGCTTACCGCCCGGCGCCGCACCGCAGGCACCGCCGGACAACGTGCTGCTGCTCCCGGCGGCACGCTGGCACGCGCTGTTCGACCAGCAAAGCGTCGTGCGTCCTGACTCGACCCGCCAGCAATTTCACGTGCGCATCGCGCGCGACGGGCTGCCGGCGGATCCGCTCGCCGCATACAACGCGGTAACGGCCCGCGCGCACAACCTGGAAGCGCGCGTCGCCGGAAACGCGATCGTCGGCGACAACCTGGGCGCACGGCTGCTCGGCACGAACGCCGACGCGCTCTACGCCCGCGTGCTGTTCGTGTTTCTCGGGCTGCCGGGGATCGTGCTCGCCGCTGCGCTCACGATCGCCGTCGCGTCCTCCGGCACGGCGCGCCGCCGACGCGAACAAGCACTGTTACTTCTGCGCGGTGCATCGACGCGCGCGCTGCTCGGGTTCGCCGCGGTCGAAGCGCTCGTGGTCGCGGTCGGCGGAACGCTCGGCGGCCTCGTGCTCGACGTCGTGCTCGTACGCAGCGTGCTCGCGACGCAGCGCGGCTGGATCGCGCTCGCCGCGTCGCTTGGCTTCCTCGTCGCACTCGTCGCGGTGCTCGTGCCCGCTTGGCTCTCCGCGCGCACGACGACCGTCACGCAGGCGCGCCGTAGTATTGGCCGTCCCGGCCCGCCGCTCTGGGAGCGGCTCGGGCTTGATGTCGCTGCGGTCGCGATCGCGGCGCTCGCCTTCTGGCTCACGGCGCGCAACGGCTATCAGGTCGTCCTCGCGCCCGAAGGCGTTGCGCAAGCGACGATCCACTACGACGCCTTCCTCGCGCCGCTGTTCCTGTGGATCGGTGTCGCGCTGTTCGCGGCGCGGCTGTGGCGGCGCACGCTCGGACGCGGACGGGCGCTGCTCGCCGCGTCGCTGGCCGGCGTGGCGGGTCGGCTCGCGCCGACCGTGAGCGCGACGTTGGCGCGCCAGCAGCGCCTGGTGACCCGCGCCATGCTGCTCGCCGGTCTTGCGGTCGCGTTCGGCGTCTCGACCGCGGTCTTCAACGCGACCTTCGCGGCCCAGTCACGCGTCGACGCCGAGCTCACCAACGGCGCCGACGTCACGGTGACCGGCTCGACGCAGGCGCCGCCTTCGCGCGCGCTCGCGCGCTTGCGCGCGATCCTCGGCGTCGTGGCTGCCGAACCGATGCAGCACCGCTTCGCGTTCGTCGGCAACGATCTGCAGGATCTCTACGCGATCGATCCGCACACGATCGCCCGTGCCACACCGATGTCGAATGCGTTTTTCGGGAACAATGACGCGACGATGACGCTTCGAACGCTCGCGCAGACGCCCGACGGCGTGCTGGTCTCCGAAGAGACGGTGCAAACCTTCCAACTCCAGCTCGGCGACCAGCTTCGCTTGCGGCTGGAGAACGCTCGCACGCACCGGTACGTCCCCGTGACGTTCCGTTTCGTCGGCGTCAGCCGTGAGTTCCCGACCGCGCCGAAAGACTCGTTCCTGGTCGCAAACGCGCAGTACGTCGCGCAGCAGACCGGAAGCAGCGCCGCCGAGGTCGTGCTCCTTCGCGCGCAGCCCGGCGCGACCCAGCGCGTTGCGGCTGCGGCGCGCGCCGTCGTTGCATCGCTGCCGGGCGCGACGGTAACCGACATTCGGCAGACACAGCAGCGCATCGGGTCGAGCTTGACCGCGGTCGATCTGCGGGGGCTCACGCGGCTCGAGCTTCTCTTCGCGATGCTGTTCGTCGCCGCGAGTACGGGCCTGATGCTCGCGCTGAGCTTCGCGGACCGGCTGCGCACGTTTGCGATCCTCGCCGCGCTCGGTGCGCAGAAGGCGCAGCTTCGCGCGTTCCTTGCAGCCGAAGCAGCGGCGATCGTCGTCCCGGGCGTGTTGCTCGGATTCGTGCTCGGGTTCGGGATCGCGCACGTGCTCGTCGTCGTCCTCACCGGGGTGTTCGATCCGCCGCCTTCCGCACTGACCGTGCCGTGGGGCTACCTCGCCGTGCTCGTCCTCGCCGCGGCGGCCTCGACCGCGCTCGCGGTCTCGGTCGTGCTGCGCGCGACCGGGCACGCCGTCGTCGGAGCGCTGCGCGGCCTCTGATCATGCGCATCGTCATCGGCGCCGTGATCGCGCTGGCCGTGATCGCGGCCCTCATCGCGTCCTACTTCAGCTCGGGACATACGCGACTCGTCGCGGAACCCGCGCATCCGACGGAGTCGCCGGTTCCGCGAGCGGCACTCCCGCATCCGGCACACGTCGTCATCGTGATCGAAGAGAACAAATCGTATGACGATATCCTCGGAAAGACGAAGCAGGCGCCGTATCTCAACGGGCTCGCGCAGCGCGGTGCCGTCTTCACGCATTCCTACGGCGTCGCGCATCCCAGCCAGCCCAACTACTTCGCGCTCTTCTCCGGACGTACGAATACGAACGGCGACAGTTGCGACGTGCGCGGAATCCCGCCTGACGCCCCGAATCTCGGCGCGCAGCTGATCGCGGCGCACCGTTCGTTCGTCGGCTACGCCGAAGGGCTACCCGCGCCGGGCTTTCGCGGCTGCACCGCCGGCAACTACGCGCGCAAGCACGCGCCGTGGACCCACTTCACGAACATCCCCGATCGCGCGATCCAGCCGTTCACCGCGTTCCCGCACGACTTTTCGCGCTTGCCGACCGTTGCGTTCGTCATCCCCGACCTCGAAGACGACATGCACAGCGGCAGCATTCGCCACGGCGACGCCTGGCTTGCGCGCCGGCTCGCGCCCGTCGTCGCCTGGGGTGCTACGCACGACACGCTGATCATCATCACGTGGGACGAGAGCAATGAGCCGCTCAGCAATCACATCCCGACGATCTTCGTCGGACCGATGGTCACGCCGGGACTCGTCGACGAGACGATCGACCATTACAGCGTGCTGCGCACGCTCGAGGATTTCTACGGCCTGCCGCACGCCGGCCGCGCCGCAAGCGCCGTGCCGATCTCGCAGGCCTGGAAGGCGACGAAAAACGATGGACTCGGTCACCGTTGAAACGGTGCGCACCGCAACCGACGAAGTTCGCATCCTGATCGACGAGCTCGATCGAACCCTCGCGCAGGAGTATCATCCCGACCAACGGCACGGGCTGTCGTTGGATGCGATCTTCCAACCGCATATACGGTTCTTCGTCGCTCGGCTCGTCGGCGTTGCCGTCGGTTGCGGCGGCGTCGCGCTCTTCCCGACGTTCGCAGAAGTCAAGCGCATGTACGTGCGCGACGACGTCCGCGGGCGCGGTATCGGACGTGCCTTGCTCTCGCGGATCGAGGCCGAGACGAAAGAGAGCGGACTCGACGTGCTGCGTCTGGAGACGGGCGAGCGGCAATTCGACGCGATACGGCTCTACGAGCGCGCCGGATTTCGGCGGTGTGCCGCCTTCGGCCAATACGCGGCGATGCCGCCGCTTGCGATCGCGACCAGCGTCTTCTTCGAAAAGCAGCTCACCGCCGCCGCCGGTTAGCTTGCCGGCGTTCCTGCGCGCGCGCTATGTTTGCCCGCCTTTTCGCGATAGGCAAGACGGTCGGCGGCGCGTAGCGCGGTGAGGAACGGTTGCCCGTCGAGGACCGCATAGCCGATCGACGCGCCGAAGTGTTCACCGGTCACGCCGTGGAGCGGATCGCGAATCGCGACGATCGTCTCGGTAAAGCTGTCCGCGAGCGCGGCAGCCTCGCGCGGCTCGGCGTCCGGGACGACGACGATGAACTCGTCACCGCCGATCCGCGCGATCACGGCCTGGTCACCTGCGGTCTCGTGCAGCGCCGTGACGACGCGCTTGAGGATAATGTCGCCGGCGGCGTGACCGAAGCGATCGTTGACGGTCTTGAAGTCGTCGATGTCGATCGCGAAGAGCAGTCCGCGCAGCGACGCATGCTCGACCTGCGCGAAGAGACCGCGGCGGTTGAGCGCGCCGGTGAGCTCGTCTTGGTACGCCTGGCGTGTCGCCTCGTCGAGTTGGAGTTGGAGCTGGCGTCGCTCGCGAAGCGCGTGGCGCACGCGCGCGATGATTGCCAGAGCGAAGAGCACCGCATCGACCGCCGTCGAAAGCTCGAAACCCCAACGATCCAGGAACGGCACGGCCAACGGCGGGGCGGAGCGGATGACGCGGTAGATGACGTTCGCGTACGTTGCCCCCAGCGCCGCGACGAGGTACCAGGCCGGCGGAAAGCGTCGCGCTCGCAACACGATCACGACGACCAGCGCCACCGAACCGAGCAGGATGAGCGGCGCGCGCACGAACTCGACCTCGACGTGCGGCATGAACGCGAACGCGATGCCGGCGAACGCCGGACCCACGCAGGCAGCGATCGTCCACCAGAACAACGCCCTCGCCTCGCGCCACAGGCGAAGATAGACCATGACGAAGCCGACATCGGCGAGACCGTTGACGATGTCGAGCAGCAGCAGCATCGCGCCGCGCGGCAGGCCGAACGTCGGCAGCACGCCGTCGCGGACCAGCTCGATCATACCGAACGTGATCACGAACGCGACGTACCACGGGATACTCGGCTCGCGCACGATCGCAAACGCGCCGATTTGCAGCAACACAATAGCGAGCAGAACGCCCAGCGTGACACCGGCCGCCCGCGCGCCGACGACCGCCTCGTCGTAGATCGGCTCGTCGCGGATGATGCGCACCTCGCCCGCCGAGGCGGGCTCGAGCGTGACCGTAACCGGCTCGCCGGCGCGCAGGTCGGCCGGCAACGGGACGGCGGTGACGCTGTGGCCGAGCGGCGGCGCCCCGGTCGGCTCGTGGCGCCCGGAACGGCGGGTCACGCCATCGACCGTCACCGTCATGAGCTCGGCGTCCGTCGGGCCGACGACGATCGCCGGACCACCGGGGGCGGAGAGCGTTACCGTGCGCGCCGCAGCAGCCGCCGGAGGGCGGTCGAGCGTGATCGTGAGGACGGCGCAAAAAAGCACCGTCAGAAACAGACGTGCCACGTGCTGACCGCTCTGTCGTTCGCCCTAGGGATACAGCAGTTCCCCTGATCGCCTCCTATCGCCCGGCTAGGCCGAACTGATCACCCGCGATCCGGGTTGAAGGAGAGAGCGTGATAGCGGAGCTGCACCCGCTCGTCGGCGACTGGTTCTCCGGTCGTTTCGGCGTGCCGACCGAGCCGCAGGTCCAAGGCTGGCCGTTGATTCGTGCCGGTCGCGACGTGCTGCTCTGCGCGCCGACCGGGTCGGGGAAGACCCTCGCCGCCTTCACGCTCGCGCTGGACGGCCTGGTGCGCCGGGCCGCAGAGGGACCGCTCCCCGACCAGACGCTGATCGTCTACGTCTCGCCGCTCAAAGCACTGACCAACGACGTCCGCAAGAATCTCGAGACGCCGCTCGCCGAGCTCCTTGCGCTCGCGCAGGAGCGCGGGAGCGACCTCGCGCCGATCCGCACCGCGACGCGCACCGGCGACACAACCGCCACCGAGCGCGCGCGCATGCTGCGCACGCCGCCGCACGTGCTCGTCACGACCCCCGAGTCGCTCTTCATCCTGCTGACGGCGGAGAAGTCGCGCGCGCTGCTCACGCACGTCGAGACGGTGATCGTCGACGAGATCCACGCGATGGCGGCCGACAAGCGCGGCTCACATCTCGCGCTCACGCTGGCGCGACTCGACGAGCTCGTGAAGCGCGAGTCCGGCCGCACGCCGCAGCGCATCGGCCTCTCCGCGACGGTGCGGCCGCTCGACGACGTCGCGCACTTCTTGAGCCCGACCGCCGAGATCATCAATATCGGTCATCGTCGCGAGATGACGCTTGCCGTCGAAGTGCCGAGCGACGAGCTCGGGCCGGTCGCGAGCGGCGAGATGTGGGCGGAGATCTACGACCGCGTCGCCGACTTGATCCGCGCGCACCGCACGACGCTGATCTTCGTCGGCACACGACGGATGAGCGAGCGCGTCGCGTTCGCGCTTGCGACACGGCTCGGCGAAGGCGTCGTCCTCCCGCATCACGGCAGCCTCGCGCGCGAGACGCGCTTCGACACCGAGAACCGCCTCAAGAACGGCGAGCTGCGCGCGGTCGTCGCAACCGCCTCGCTCGAGCTGGGGATCGACATCGGCGCGATCGAGCTCGTCGTCCAGCTCGGCTCGCCGCGCTCGATCGCGGTCGCACTGCAGCGCATCGGGCGCTCGGGCCACTGGGTCGGTGCGAAGCCGGAGGGACGGCTGTTCGCGACGACGCGCGACGAGCTGCTCGAATGCGCGGCACTCGTCCGCGCGATTCGCTCCGGCGCGATCGACGCGCTGACGATCCCGAGCGCACCGCTCGACATCCTCGCGCAGCAGCTCGTCGCGGCGTGTGCGACCGACGACTGGGACGTCGACGCGCTCTACGCGATGGTGCGGCGCGCCTACCCCTACCGTGACCTGACGCGCAAAGACTTCGACGACGTCGTGACGATGCTCGCCGACGGCGTGGCGACATCGCGCGGCCGCAGCGGCGCGTTTCTCCATCACGATCGCGTGAACGGACGGCTGCGCGCGCGGCGCGGCGCGCGCATGGCGGCGATCACCTCGGGCGGCGCGATCCCCGAGACCGCGAACTACAACGTGGTCGCCGAACCCGACGGCCACGTCGTCGGCACGCTCGACGAAGATTTCGCAATCGAAAGCATGGCCGGCGACGTCTTCTTGCTCGGCACGACGTCGTGGATGATCCGGCGCGTCGAATCCGGCGTGGTGCGGGTCGAGAACGCGCACGGCGCACCGCCGACGATCCCGTTCTGGAACGGCGAAGGCCCCGGTCGTACGATCGAGCTCTCACACGAAGTCGCGGCGCTGCGCGCGGCGATCGACGAGCGCGACGACGCGGCGGCGCGGACGTTCCTGCGCGAGGAGTGCGGTCTCGACGTAGCCGGCGCGGAGCAGGCGATCACGTATGTGCGTGCCGGCAAGGCGATCTTGGGTGCGGTTCCGACCGACACGACGATCGTCGCCGAGCGTTTCTTCGACGAGGGCGGCGGGATGCAGCTCATCCTGCACACGCCGTTCGGTGCACGGATCAATCGCGCGTGGGGACTTGCGCTGCGCAAGAAGTTCTGCCGCTCGTTCAACCTCGAGCTGCAGGCCGCGGCGACCGACAACGGGATCTGCCTCTCGCTGACCGATCAGCACGCGTTTCCGCTCGAGATCGTCTTCGAGTACGTCAAGACGGCGAGCGTCGAGCAGACGCTCACGCAAGCGCTGCTCGACGCGCCGATGTTCGGCGCGCGCTGGCGCTGGAACGCGACGCGCGCGCTTGCGATCCTGCGGATGCGCGGCGGCCGCAAGGTCCCGCCGCAGCTGCAACGGATGCGCGCCGACGATCTGCTTGCGTCATGCTTCCCCGACGCCGCGGCATGCGGCGAAAACCTGACCGGCCCGATTCGGATCCCCGACCATGTCCTCGTCCGTGAGACGATCGACAACTGCTTGCACGAGGCGATGGATCTGCGCGGTCTGCTCGCCATCCTCGCGCGGCTCGAACGCGGCGAGATCCGCACGGTCGCGGTCGACACGGCGGAGCCGTCACCGTTCTGTCACGAGATCCTCAACGCCAACCCGTTCGCATACCTGGACGACGCGCCGCTCGAAGAGCGCCGCGCGCGTGCGGTGACGCTACGCCGTACGACGCGTGAGGACGCCGACGGCGTAGGGATCCTCGATCCCGCGGTGATCGCCGAGGTCGCGGAATCGTCGTGGCCGCTGGTGCGCGATCCCGACGAGCTGCACGACGCGCTCGCGACGCTCGTCGTCGTTCCGCCGGTCGAAGCGTGGTCGGCGTGGTTCGACGAGCTCGTCGCCGACGGACGTGCGACCACGCTGCACGCGAACGGCGCGACGTTTTGGGCCTCCGCCGAGCGGCTCGCACTCGCGCGCGTCGCATATCCTGACGCGAGCGCAACGCCGGAAATCGCCGCGCTGACCCCGTCGCAGCCGCTCCCCGATCGCCTCGAGGATGCGTTTGCCGAGATCCTTCGCGGCTGGCTCGAGTCGAGTGGGCCAATCACCGTTGCTGAGCTCGCGACGCGCTTTGCCGTGACGCCGGAGACGATCGAGATCGCACTGATTCGCCTGGAGACCGAAGGCCAGGTGCTGCGCGGACGGTTCAACGGCGGTGCGGAGGAACAGTGGTGCAACCGCCGCGTCCTCGCGCGCATCCATCGCCTCACACTCGGCGCACTGCGCCGTGAGATCGCGCCGGTCAGCACGGCCGACTACGTGCGCTTCCTGTATCGCTGGCAGCACGTCACCCCGTCGTCGCGCCTGCACGGCATCGAGGGCACGCTCCACGTCATCCGTCAGCTCGAAGGCTACGAGATCCCGGCCGCCGCGTGGGAGGCGAGCGTGTTGCCCGCGCGCGTCGCCGGCTACAAACGCGAGTACCTCGATCAGCTCTGCTACGCCGGCGACGTGATGTGGGGCCGGCTCTCGCCGCATCCCGCGCTCGCGCAGCCGGCCGGTGAACGGCGTCGCAGCGTGCGGCCGACGAAGCTCGCGCCGATCGCGTTGTTCGCACGCGAGGACGCGGGCGAGTTGATCGTGCGCAACGAGTACGACACCGCGGCACTCTCGCACGCAGCGCGCGAGGTGCTCGAGGCGATCGGCGAACGCGGCGCACCGTTCTTCGCCGACATCGTGCGCGCGACCAAACGTCTCCCCGCCGAGGTCGAGGAAGCACTCTGGCAGCTCGTCGCCGCGGGCGTGGTCACCGCCGACGGCTTCGATGCGCTACGCGCGCTCGCCGATCGCAAGCGCCGGCTCGGGGAGAAGGGGCATCGCGCGCGACCGCGCTCTTCGGGCGGCCGCTGGTCGCTCCTGCGCTCGGAGACGGAGCGTCTCGATCCCGAAGCGTTCGCTCGGCGACTCCTCGCGCGCTGGGGGATCGTCTTCCGCGACGTCGTCGCGCGCGAGACGCTCGCGCCGCCCTGGCGCGAGCTCCTCGCCGCGTTGCGCCGGCTCGAGGCGCGCGGCGAGATCCGGGGCGGACGCTTCGTCGCCGGCTACGTCGGCGAGCAGTTCGCCGTCCCCGAGGCGATCGACGCCTTGCGCGCCGCCCGGCGCAGCGGGGACGACGGCGAGACCGTCGAGGTCCCCGCCTACGACCCGCTCCACCACGCGGGCTCGTTGATGCCGGGCGCCCCACCGCGCCCGCTGCGCGCCGTCTCGCACGCCTGACGACCGATCCCTAGACCGGCCGGGTGCCCGCTTGGCAAGAGGGCGGCTTCAAGGCGCCTAAATAAGTATATTAAATATTTCTTTCTGGAGGGCGCCACTTGAACGACTTCCGCTACCGCCTTCTTCCTGCGGCGCTGGCCGCGATGACCCTCGCCGCCTGCTCGAGCACCGCAGGCGGCAGCGGGCCGCCGGTCGCGACCCCCGCGCCAACGACCTATACGCTGGTGCGCACCGTCGCCGTCCCCAACGTGCCGCCCGCGAGCGGGAGCTGGGGTTTCGACATCGGCTTCGTCGACGGTCCCGTGCACCGCTACTATCTCGCCGACCGCACCAACAAAGGGATCGACGTCGTCGACACGTCGACCGATACGCTCCTGGGCGTCGCAGCCGCCGGCGCGTTCGTCGGCGGCTCCGGAAACAGCGGCGGACCGGACGGTGTCGTCCCGGTCGGCAACGGTGTCGTCTTCGCCGGCGACGGCGACAGCACGCTCAAGATCGTCAACGTGATCAGCAATCAGCTGCTCGCGACGATTCCGACCGTCAATCCGTACACCGGACCGGCTCTCTCGTTCTGCACGCCGGGAAGCCCGAATCTGCGCGTCGACGAGATGGCGTACGATCCCAAAGACAACGTCGTCGTCGCGATCAACGACGCGTCGTGCCCACCCTTCGGCACGTTCTTCAGCGCGACGCCGCCGTACAAGATCTTGGGCTCGTTCCCGCTGCCGACGGCGAATGCGGGTGCGGAGCAGCCGACGTGGGATCCGGGACAGAACAAGTTCGTCCTCGCGCTCCCGTCGACGATCGCGAACCCCGGCGGCGAGGTCGACGTTCTCGATCCGACGCAGCCCAACAACCCGATCGTCAACCGCTTCCCGGTGACGGGCTGCAATCCGGCCGGGACCGCGCTCGGGCCGAACGAGCATCTCGTTCTCGGTTGCACGGCCACAACACAACTCATGATCATCAATGCCGCGAACGGCTCGACAGTCGCGACGTTCAGCGGTGTCGGCGGCGGCGACGAGACCTGGTACAACCCCACCGACAACCGCTTCTTCGTCGCTGCGTCGAACAACACGGGGCCCGCGGGTCCGGTGGTCGTCGTGATCGATGCGGGGACGAACACGATCCTGCAGCAGATCAAGATCACGAGCGGCGCGCACTCGATCTCGGTCGATCCGACGACCGGTCAAATCTTCGTTCCGCAGCGCTCCGGTTCTCAGATCGGACTGACCGTTTTCGGATACTGACAAGAACCTGCGTCTCTGCTGCGTGCACATGGCCTGCGACACACCGTCGCAGGCCATTTGCTTGCATGAAACGACCCGCTCCACCACGCGGGCTCGCTGATGCCGGGAGCCCCGCCCCGCCCGTTACGCGCCGTCTCCCAAGCCTGACGATCGACCCCTAGACCAGCCTTGTGCCTACTTGGCAAGAGGTCGCCTTCCTGCGCATAATTGCATATTGCATTAAATATTTCTTCCGGAGGGTGCCCCCTTGATCGAATCTCGCTTTCGCCTGCTCCCTGCTGCAGCGGCCGCGCTGACGCTCGCCGCGTGTGCCGGCACTGGGAGCACCCACCCGCCGGTCGCGACCCCGGCTCCGACCACCTACACGCTCGTCCGCACCGTCCCCGTCCCGAACGTGCCGCCGGCGAGCGGGACGTGGAGCTTTGACATCGGCTTCGTCGACGGCGCCGCGCACCGCTATTACCTCGCTGACCGCACCAACAAGGGGATCGACGTCGTTGACACGACGAGCGATACGTTCGTCACGGTTGCGGGCGCCGGGAAGTTCGCCGGCGGCTCCGGCAACACGGGCGGCCCCAACGGTGTCGTCCCGGTCGGGAACGGCGTCGTCTTCGCCGGTGACGGCGACAGCACGATGAAGATCGTCAACGTGATCAGCAACACGCTGCTCGCCACGATCCCGACGGTCAATCCCTACAGCGGAGCGGCACCGTCGTTCTGCACCCCGGGACCGAACCAGCGCGTCGACGAGATGGCGTACGATCCGAAAGACAACGTCGTGCTGGCCATCAACGACGCGTCGTGCCCGCCGTTCGGCACGTTCTTCAGCGCGACGCCGCCGTACCAGATCCTGGGTTCGTTCCCGCTGCCGACGGCGGACAACGGCGCGGAGCAGCCGACATGGGATCCCGGCCAGAACAAGTTCGTGCTCGCGCTTCCGTCAACGACGGCGAATCCCGGCGGCGAGGTCGACGTCATCGATCCGACCAAGCCCAATAATCCGATCGTCAACGTCTTCCCGGTCACCGGGTGCAACCCGGCCGGAACGGCGCTTGGGCCCAACGAGCATCTCGTGCTTGGATGTACGGCAACGTCGCAGCTGATGATCATCAATGCAGCGAACGGCTCGACGGTCGCAACGTTCACCGGCGTCGGCGGCGCCGATCAGACGTGGTACAACCCGGGTGACAATCGCTTTTTCCTCGCCTGTCGGAACAACCCGGCAGGACCGGTGCTCGTCATCATCGATGCGGGGACGAATACGATTCTCCAGCAGATCAAGACCAGCAGCAATGCGCACTCGATCGCAGTCGACCCGACGACGGGTCAAGCGTTTGTACCGCAGCCTGCCGGCTCCCAAATCGGATTGGCGGTGTACGGCTACTGAAATCGCGCTGCTCGTTCACGTACGCACATGGCCTGTGACGCGAGTCGCAGGCCATTTGCTTGCATGAAACTCTGCTTCACGCGGTCATGTTGTCCAACCGGAGGACGACTGTTGAAGCGTTGGATTGACCGAGTTCCGGGCGGAATGATGATCGTTCCGCTGTTCATAGGCGCCTTGCTGCGCACGCTGTTCCCGCACATCTTCGACAAAGGGAACACGATCTTCCAAACGAGCTTCACGGGCGGCTTGCTCACCGGAGCAGTCCCGTTTCTCGCCGCCTTCTACGTGTGCTTAGGGTCGACGATCGATCTGCGGCAGACCGGTTACATCGTCAAGAAAGGCGTCGCGCTGTGGCTCGGTAAGATCCTGACGGCCGCCGTCATCGGTCTCTTGATCCGTCTGCTCGCGCCGCACCAGAACGACGTCGTCATCGGGCTCTCCGCGCTCGCGATCGTGGCTGCGTTCTCCGACACGAACGGTGGGCTGTACATGGCGCTCATGGCGCAGCTCGGACGCAAGGCGGAAGACGTCGCGGCGTACTCGATCATGTCGCTCGAGTCCGGTCCGTTTTTCACGATGCTGATTCTCGGTGTCGTCGGGCTGGCGAGCTTTCCGCTCATCGCGTTCGTGCTCGCGTTGTTGCCGTTGCTGATCGGGATCGCGCTGGGGAACTGGGATCCCGCCTGGCGCGCGTTCCTCAAGCCCGGCACACAGTTGATGATCCCGTTCTTCGCGCTCGCGCTCGGGACGGGGATCGATCTCACCAAGGTCGTCTCGGCCGGACTGAGCGGCGTCCTGCTCGGCGTCTTCGTCGTCGCCATCACCGGGACGGTTCTCTTGGTGCTCGACCGTCTCACCGGCGGCAACGGGCTCGCCGGGCTCGCCGCGTCGTCGACGGCCGGCAACGCGGCCGCCGTTCCCGCGGTCGTCGCCGCGATCTACACCGCATATCAACCGATCGCAGCGGTCGCGACGGTGCAGGTCTCCGCGTGCGTCATCGTCACCGCGATCCTCACCCCGATCGTGAGCGCATGGTACGCGACCCGGGTCAACAAGGGTGAAGCTCCACGTGAAGGCGCGCTGGCGGCATAGTCGTGCAGCAAATTCTCGTCGCCGACGATCTCACCGGAGCGAGTGACGCCGGCGTGCAGTTCACCAAGGCAGGGCTGCGCGCGACGGTGTGGCTCGACTACGCCGGCGCGATCGACGTCCTCGACACCGACGTGTTGGTCGTCGATCTCGACTCGCGCGCGGTCGCTCCCGACGTCGCCTATCAGCGCATGCGCGACGTGCTCGCGCGTTTACACCCGGCGTCGCCGCGCGCGATCGTGAAGAAGATGGACTCGACGTTGCGTGGGAACGTCGCAGCCGAGCTGCGCGCGATGCTCGCGGCGCTGCCGCAGGCATTTGCCGTTGTCTGCCCCGCCTACCCGAAGAACCAGCGCACCGTACGCGACGGCATCCTCTTCGTCGACGGCGTCCCGGTCGATCGCACCGATTTCGGGCGCGATCTGTTCAGCCCCGTCAAGAACGCCCGCATCGCCGCCCCGTTCGACGAAGCGGTGCTTCCGCTCGGACTCGACCTCGTGCGCGCCGGTACCGCGGCGCTCAACCGCGCGATCGACGAGGCGCGCACGAACGGAACGCGCATCGCGATCCCCGACGCTGAGACTGACGATGATTTGCGCACCATCGCCGCGCTCGACCGCGCGCGCGACGACCTGCTGTGGGTCGGTTCGGCCGGTGTGGTCGAGGTGCTCGATCGCGGCGTCGCGCAGAGCGGGCAGCTTCCGCCGGCAGCGCCGGCGATCGCCGGTCCCGTTTTGTTCCTCGTCGGCAGCATCAGCGCGATGACGCAGCGCCAGATCGACGACTACGGCGCCCACCGCAGCGGAACCGCGGAGCGGATCGATCCGCTCGACGTGCTGCACGGAAGAGCGCTCAGCGACGCGGTGTCGCGCGCGCACACGGCGTTGCGGGCCGGACGCGATGCGCTGCTCGCCTTGAACGGTGACCGCGCGCGCGTCGAGCAGGCGCTCGCGTGGGGCCGCGAACGCGGTTGGGATGCGCTGCGCACCAGCCGCGCGCTGCGCGATGAATTCATCGGCGCGACGGGGAGACTCGTAACCGATGGGAGCGCCGGCGCGGTCGTGCTCAGTGGTGGCGATATCGCGCGTACGTTCTGCGAAGCGCACGGGGTGCGGGGAATGACGCTGCTCGCCGAAGCAGCGCCCGGGATCCCGCTCTCGCGCGCGATCGGCGCCGACTGCCTGCTCGTCACGAAAGCCGGCGGATTCGGCCAGCCCCAAACCTATCGCGACATCGTCGCGACCCTTCGCTCCCAGGTGACCGCATGAGCCTACCCACGATCGGAATCACGATGGGTGACGCCGCCGGCGTCGGCCCGGAGATCATCGCCAAAACGCTCGCCGACGGCGGCTGGTACGCGCGCTGCCGTCCGCTCGTGATCGGCGACGCGTCGATCATGCGCCGCGCGATGGAGGTCGTGCGCTCACCGCAAGCGCTGCGCGTCGTCGACGATGTCGACGCGTGGCAGCCCGACGCGCGCTACCTCGACATCGACGATCTGCACCTGCTCGAGCCCGGCAATGTCCCGTTCGGGAAGCTGTCCGGAAAAGCCGGCGACGCCGCGTTTCGCTATCTCGAGCGCGCGAACGCACTCGCACTTGCCGGCAAGGTCGACGCGATCTGCACCGCGCCGCTCAACAAAGAAGCGCTGCACGCGGGCGGCCATCAGTATCCCGGGCACACCGAGATCCTCGCCGATCTCTCCGGCACCAAAGAGTTCGCGATGATGCTCACCGCGCCGAAGCTGCGCGTCATCCACGTGACGACGCACATCGGTCTGATCGACGCGATCCATCGCATCACGCCCGAACGCGTGCACACCGTCGTTCGGCTCGCGCACGAGACGCTCTCGCGCGCCGGGATCACCCAGCCGCGGATCGGCGTGTGCGGAATCAATCCGCACGCCGGCGAGCACGGCCTGTTCGGTTACGGCGAGGAAGAAAAGCAAGTCGAGCCGGGCGTCGCGCGCGCACGCGCCGAGGGGATCAACGTCGAGGGTCCCCTCCCCGCCGACACGCTGTTCTTCCGCGCGGTGCGCGGCGACTTCGACATCGTCGTCGCGATGTATCACGACCAAGGCCACGGGCCGATCAAGGTCATGGGCTTGGAGGCCGGCGTCAACATCACCGTCGGGCTCCCGTACATTCGCACGAGCGTCGATCACGGCACGGCGTTCGACATCGCCGGGACCGGCAAAGCCGACGAAGGCTCGATGAAGGCCGCGCTCGAGGCAGCGATCGACCTCGCGCCGCGCCGCGTCGCGTCGACCTAGTGTATCTCGTCGGCTCAGCCTGAGGACGGCGCGCAGGGCTCGAACATCCGGCCTTCCCACAGGCCCGCGAACGCATAACCGAGGGGGACCAAGAGCGCGACGAGTGCGAGTCCCAGGCTGGGAACGGCGAGCGCGAGCACCGTCGCCAGACATTCGACGGCGAAGAACGCCCAGATGAGCTGGGTCAAGTGGTGGGCCGTGCGCGGGTCGACGCGTGGGCCGATGAGGTAGCGCCGGCAGTGCTGCCAGTTGAGCGCGTAGAGTAGCGTGATCGACGCGAAGTTCGCAGCGAAGAGCGCGGCGGCCCATGCAGAGCCGGGATACGTTCCGACGGTCGCTGCCGAGAACGGTACCAGGGCGACCAGCATCAACGGGGCCAGGTTCAACACGATGTGCGTGTAGTCGCTCTGCCGTACGAGCGTCGCGACATAGTAGTGACAGAGCCACATCAGCGCGACGGTCGCAAATGCGATCGCATAGGCGCCGAGCTTCGGCAATAGCGCGACGAGATGCCGGGGGACCTCGGCCGCGGCGAGTCCGTCGGGCAGCTTCACGTCGAGCACGAGGAGCGTGAGCGCGATCGCGTACACGCCGTCGACGAGAATATCGAGCCGTTGCTTCTCGAGTCGAGGCCGCTGATGCATCGCAACCTCCGGACAGACGACGAGGGAAGCCGGTCTACTCCACCAAGCGCCACAGCGTGGCGTCGCCCCAGCGCAGGTCGCTCCCCTTCGCGCTCGACGCCATCGCGCGGAACCGTTGCGCGGGAAGGTTCGCGAGACTCGAGTCGTAGATCCGCACCGTGCGCAGTCCCTGTTCGCGGGCAAGCAGCGCACGCAGTTGCGGCGTCGGCGACATGACGAATGCAGCGCCGCCGTCGTGAATTCGCGGCACGGGGCCGTCACGGAAGAGCTGGATGCGCGTCGACGGCGGAACGCGGAACGCGAGATCGAGCACCTCTCCGTAGTGGTTCTGGCAGACGAACAGCGCGTCGTGAGAACGCGCGAGAATCGCCGCGATTTGCGGGACGGGACGTGTATCGCTCGCTTCCCACCACGAGTCGGTCCGCGAGTTGACCAGTCCTGAGACGACGCCGGACGCGATGACCGCAATGAACGCGAGCGTCACCGCGGGACGCCGGCTCGTCGTCACCAGATAGGCGACGGCGAGCTCGAGCGCGATCCATGTCGGCGTCAGATACCGCGCGATCGTCGAGAAATGGTGACCGAGGACGAGATCGGGGACGATCAGTCCGAGCGCAGTCGTTCCGGCGAGCGCGGGAACGAAAACCGCGACGACGCGATCGCGCGCCCGCACGACGCGGTAGAACGCGTAGCCGACGAACAGCAGCAGCGGGGCAAGGACGACCAGGTAACGCAGATCGCCGTACTCGAGATCGAAGAACGTCGCGCCTGCGAAGAACGCCCACTTCGACACCATGAACGCGAACGGGTACGGCGAGAGCACCCACTCCAGGTCGACGCCCACGACGTTGCGATGCGACGCGCCGATCACATACCACGGGACCGCCAGCGCGCCACCCAAAGCGGCGGCGACGACGAACGGGGCGACCCCTTCGCGCAGGTACTTGCGCTCGAGCACGAAGACCACGATCGCGTGCGAGATGACCACGTACGCGAAGAGCGGATACGTGTACATCCCCAGCGCGACCGTCGCTGCATACAGGATCCACCAGCCGGCCGTCTTCGTGCGCATCGCGTGGAGCAGCACCGCGCTCGAGAGCAGGATCACCGCTGCGAGCAAGCTGTACTCGCGCGCCTGATACGCGTAGAGCACGTGGAACGGGGAGACCGCGACGAGCGCGACCGCCACCGCTGCGCTGAGCTTGCTCCCAAAGAGCTCGATACAGAGCCACCACATCAACGGCAGAGCGAGCAGACCGAAGAGCGTCGGCAGCACGCGCGCCGCGATCGGTGAATCGCCGAAGATGCGCACCGCGATCGCTTGCACGACGTAGAACGCGGGCGGGTGCTGCGGGTCCTCGACGATCAACGAGTGGACGGTCGCGGCCGGACCGGCGCCCGGACCCGTTTGCGTCAACTGGCGAACCTCGCCGAACGTACGCGGCCGCCCGTCGAAGAGCACGAAGAGATCGGCCAGCGTGTGCCCGGCCACGCGGACCGACGTAACGGTCTCGTCCTCGGAGTAGATCTTGTGCTCGACGTTCCAGACGCGGAACAGCAGACCGAACACGAGCGCAATCAGGACGACGGCCGGCAGCCACCGCCGCGCGCGCTCGCTTGCTCTCCCACCGATCACCATCGCTCTCAACTGTGCCGAGACGACGGGCGGAAAAGAAAGGTCCGTCCGGCCCTCGAGCGCGGGTCTTACTCCAACTGCTCGCGGCGGATGCGCGAGTAGGCCGGGCGGATCACGTCGCGCGCGACGAGTTGCTCGACCGCGGCGTCGACGTTCCCCTCGCGCGTACGGTGGGTGAGGATCACGATGTCGGTCTCGTTGTGCTCGTCCCCCGGCCCTTGCTGCAGCATCGCGTCGATCGAGATCGCGTGGTCGGCGAGGGTGCGCGCGAGATCGGCGAGCGCGCCGATGCGGTCCTGCACGCGCACGCGCAGGTAATACGACGTCTCGACGTCGGCGATCGGGAGGATCGGCACGTCGTCGTGCAGCGCGTCGGGCTGGAAGGCGAGATACGGGACGCGCTCCTCGGGCTCGGCGCGCATTAGACGCGTGACCTCGATGACGTCGGCGAGGACCGCCGACGCCGTCGGTTCGGCTCCCGCGCCGGCGCCGTAGTACATCGTCACACCGGCCGCATCGCCTTTGACGAGGATCGCGTTCATCGCGCCGTGCACGTTTGCGATCAGTCGTTCGTTGGGGATGAGCGCGGGATGCACGCGCAACTCGATCCCCGCCGGCGTGCGGCGGGTGATCCCGAGTAGCTTGATCGTGTAGCCGAGCGCGCTCGCATAGCCGATGTCGGCGTCGGTGAGCCGGGTGATTCCTTCGACGTACGCACGCTCGAACTGCACCGGGATGCCGAATCCGATCGCCGCAAGGAGCGTGAGCTTGTGCGCCGCGTCGATCCCCTCGACGTCGAACGTCGGGTCGGCTTCGGCGTAACCCAACCGCTGCGCGTCGGCGAGCGCGTCGGCGAACGAGAGCCGGCGCGCGCGCATCTCGCTGAGGATGTAGTTACTCGTTCCGTTGATGATCCCGGCGATCCACTCGACCGAGTTCGCCGCGAGCCCCTCGCGCAGCGTCTTGATGATCGTGATCCCCGCGGCGACCGCGCCCTCGAACGCCACCATCACGTTGCGCGCTTGCGCGGCGGCGAAGATCTCGTTGCCGTGCGTCGCAAGCAGCGCCTTGTTGGCGGTGACGACGTGCTTGCCGTGTGCAATTGCGGCAAGGACCGCGTCCTTGGCGTCGGTCGTCCCACCGATGACCTCGACGACGATATCGATCTCCGGGTCCGCGACCGCCGCAACGATATCGGTATGGACGGGAACCGCATTCTCGACGAGCGCGCGTGCCCGCTCCGCGTTGCGCGCCGCAACCCACGCGATCTCGATGCGCGTCCCCGCGCGGCGCGTGATCTCCTCGCGATTGCGCTGTAAGACGCGATAGGTACCGCCGCCGACGGTCCCGACGCCGAGCAGCCCGATTTTGACAGGTTTCACCGCGGCAGATTTTGCTTCCACAGATCCCAGGTGCGTCCGACGAGCCCAGTCGCTGTCTGCGCCGCGTGCTGCGCTTCGCCGGCGGTCAAGAACGTCGGCGTTTGGCCGAGTGCCAGCGCTTGGCTCTCGAGCTGCGCGTCGACGCCGGTGTAGTAGGCGCGAAACACGGCTTCGCGGATCGTCGGGGCAACGGCGACCATCCCGTGTCCGCGCATCAGCACGACGTTGCTGTTGCCGAGCGTTCGCGCGAGCGCGTCACCGAGCGGCTGCGAGCCGACGAGCAGATCGGTCGCATCGCCGCCGGCGCCGCGAATCTCGAAGACCGGCGCCCGTTCGCCGATGAAGCCGGCCAGGTGGAAGACGGGCCGCAGCGGACGATTCGTGACGCCGAACGGGATCACCGAAAGCGTATGACTGTGCACGACCGATTGCACGTCCGGGCGCGCGGCATAGATCGCGCCGTGAATGAACCGCTCCAGATAGCTCTGGCGTCCCTTCGCGTCGATCGGGTTGCTCGCGAGATCGTACGTCATGATGTCGTCGGCGGTGACGAGCGCCGGCGCCATGCTGCGCGCGAGCAGGTAGCGCTGCGGATCGCGCGGATCGCGCGCGCTGACGTGCCCGAACCCGTCGACGACACCCTCGTGCGCCAGGATGTGGTTGGCATCGACCAGATCGGCGACCGTCGCCGCCGGGTCGGCCGCGCCGGCAGCCCGCGGCGCGACGGCGACGCTCGCCGCGAGCGCTCCGAGGACGAAGTGCGAACGGTCCATGATCCTGCGCTTCCGCGCGGCGATGGACCATTCCGCCGCGCAGAGAACACGAAGGCCGTGCGCTTCATCGTTCGTTCCCTCCTCGCTGCTGCAGCGGTCTGCTCGGTCGCGCCGCTGCCCGCCGCAGCGCGCGTCACGCGCTTCGAGCTCGTCTCGCGAACGCCGATCGCGTACGGCTACGAGAAGATCGTCGGCCGGCTGTGGTTCGCCGACCGTCCGGAGGATACGGCGAACCGGCGCGTCGTCGACCTTGCGCGTGCGCCCCGCGACACCGCGGGCGAGGTCGTCTCGTCCGACGACATCGTGATCCTTGCACCGCAAGATCGGACCAAGAGCAACGGCACGGCGCTGATCGACATCCCGAACCGCGGCGGTGCGTCGGCGCTGTGGTTTGACCGCGGACACTTCGCGCGGGACGGCACCGCGGACGATCTCGGCAGCGGCTTCTTGATGCGCCACGGCTTCGTCACGATCAGCGTCGGCTGGGAGTTCGACGTCCCGCAAGGCCACGGATTGGCGCTGCGCGCCCCGATCGCCAGCGAGAACGGCGTGCCGATCACGGGCCTGGTGCGCAGCGATTTTCACGTCGACGCGCCGGCGGTCGAACACGAGATCGGCCACAACGGCCAGGTCCCGTACCCGACCGCGGACGAGCGCGCCGCCGCCAACGTCCTCACCGTGCGCGACGACGTCCTCGCGCCGCGGACGACCATACCACGAACGCACTGGCACTTCGCACCCGGCGGAACTGCGATCGCACTCGACGGCAATTTCCAGCCCGGCCATATCTACGAGCTCGTCTATCGCGCGAAGGATCCGCGCATCGTCGGGCTCGGGCTCGCCGCGGTTCGCGACGCAGCCTCGTACTTCAAGTACGACGCATCCGCGCCGGTCCACGTCTCGCGCGCGTACGGCTTCGGGATCTCGCAGAGCGGCCGGTTCCTGCGCACGTTCGTGCAGCAAGGCTTCAATCGCGACGAACAGGGACGCAAGGTACTCGACGCGATGATGCCGATCGTCTCCGGGCCGTCACTGGGCAGCTTCAACTTCCGCTTCGCGCAACCGTCGCGCGATGCTGCGGCGTTCTCGTCGTTCTTCTATCCGACCGACGTCCCGCCGTTCCATGAATCGGAGTGGCTGCCGCCGGATCTCGATGTCATCGACATCCACACCTCGCACGAGTATTGGGGCCGCACCGCGTCGCTGATGACGACGAACGAGGAGGGCACCGCGGACGTCGCGCTGCCACCCAACGTGCGGCTCTACGCGGTCGCCGGCGGGATGCACGTCCCCGGCGTCGAGCCGGTGAAGCTCCCCGGTGCACGCGCGCGCAGCTCGCCGCTGGATTGGCGCCCGGTCGCGCGCGCAGCGCTGATCAACCTCGACGCGTGGGTGCGTACGGGGAAAGCGCCGCCGCCGAGCCGGTATCCGACGATCGCTGCGGGCACGTTGGTGTGGCCCGAGCGCTGGACGTTCCCCACGATCCCCGGACTCGTCGCGCCGAGCGCGGTCGCGCTGCATCGCACGTGGCGTTACGACTACGGCGCGGGATGGCAGAACGGGATGATCGACAACGAACCGCCGCACGTCGGCGCGCCGTACGCGACGCTGGTGCCGAAGGTCGACGCCGACGGAATCGATGTCGGCATGCTGCGGCTCCCGGAGATCGCCGTTCCCCTCGCGACCTACACGGGCTGGAATCTGCGCGATCCGACGATCGACTTTGGCGACCGGCTCGTCGACTTCCACGGCTCGTTCGTCCCGTTCGCGCCGACCGACGCCGCGCGCGCCGTGAGCGGCGATCCGCGTCGGTCGATCCAGTCGCGTTACGGCGATCGGACGGGGTACCTCGCGCGTTACGACGAGGCGACCGCGTCGCTCGTGCGCGATGGGTACCTCCTCCCCGAAGACGCGGCAGCGCTGCACGCGCGCGCCGAAGGACTCTGGGCGCTCATAACGCCACCCTAGTGGGTAAGCGCCCAGCGACTAAAGGAGGTCTTCATGAAGCGCACTGTCGCCGCACTCGTCGCGGCTCTCCTCTGCAGCGCCCCGGCGCACGCGCAGTCCTATCCCGGTGATGCCGGCCGCGGGTACCAGCTGGGTATCCAATCGGTGAACAACTCGGGTGAGGTGGGCACGGTGACGCTGTTCAACCGCGGTCCCAAGACGCTCGTCGCCGTGAACATCAACGGTGCGCCGGGCAAGGCGCAGTCGGTGCGCATCTACCGGGGACACGCGTGCGACAGCGATATCGCCGAAAAGCCCGAGTACTACCTCAACGACGTGCGCGCCGGGTCCTCGATCTCGACCGTCCAGATCCCGTACGATCGTTTGCTCTCGGGCAACTACAACGTGCTCGTCTTCTCGTCCAATCAAGCCGGTGCGCGCGCCGCGGCTTGTGGGCATCTGTACACGTCATGAGCGATACGCCGATCGATCCGACGAAAGCGACCTCTGCCGCGCTCTCGCGGCGCGGAATGCTCTCGTTGGGGAGCGGCGCAGCCTTCTTCATCGGCAACGCGCGCACCGCCGCTGCGCAGACGACCGGGTTCGGGCAGCCGCACCCGCCGATCGTCGCCGAGGACGATCCGGCGATCAGCGTCTCGCGCCCGCAGTTGCGCTCGGTCGCGCCGACCCCGATCGGCTCGTACGCCGCCACGCCGCGAACGGTGACGTCGGTCACGCCCGGCGTCGTCGTCATCCAAGCGATCTGGGGCGTCGACGCGCAGCTGCGCGACGTCGTGCGGCGCTTCGCCAAAGCCGGCTACATTGCAATCGCGCCGGCGCTCTTCGATCGCGCCGGTGCGCCGAGCGGCGACGGCGCCACCGACTATACGCTGTTCCGCAATGCGGCGGCCACGATGACGACGCAAGGCTTCGTCCCGACCGACATCCTGGCAGCACACGACTGGATTCACACCGTCGCCAAAGACGCGTCGCTCGGGATCACCGGCTTTTGCATGGGTGGCGGGATCGCGCTGCAGCAGATCATCGACTCCAAGGGGTTTGCCGCGGCCTCGATCTTCTACGGGGACGTTCGGCCCGGCACGGCACGGAATGCAGCGACGACGGCAGCGACGTTCGACTACACGAGCCGCATCACGACCCCGGTGCTGGGCAGCTATGGCGCGCGCGACACGTCGATCAAGGCCCAGGACGTCACCGCGATGTTCGCGCGCCTGCGCTCGCCGCACGCGGTGAAGATCTATGACGAGGCCGGTCACGCGTTCTTCGACGACACGCGCGAGTCGTACGTTCCCAGCGCCGCGGCCGACGCGTGGACACGCACCCTCGCGTGGTTCCACACCTATCTCACCTAGGGGAACGCGTTAGCGGACCGGCCCGGTACGTACGCGAAACCTGCTACGGTGACGCGCTCCGTTCTCGATGCGCTCGACGCGCATGCCGCCGCACGCCCCGGCGCGCTGGCACTCGACGACGTCTCCTACGCAGCGCTGCGCGATGCGTCGTTGCGCGTCGCCGCGCGGCTGCAGGCGGCGGGGCTGCGTCCCGGTGACCGGCTCGCGATCTACGCCGAGAACCGCCCAGGATTCGTCTACGCCTACCTCGGCGGATTGCGCGCCGGTGCGGTTGTCGTGCCGGTCAATGTCCTGTATCGTACCTCCGACCTCGAGCACGTGCTGGGCGACGCCGACCCGCGCCTGGTCTGTGTCTCGGAACAAAGCACGCCGTGGGTGCGTGAAGGCCGCGCCACGATCGATCTCGCCGACGTCGAACGCTGGGCGCACGACGACGCGCCTGTGCCGCACCCCGATCCCGCCCAGGCGAGCGCCGACGACGTCGCGATCTTGATCTACACCAGCGGGACGACGGGCCGCTCGAAGGGCGCGATGCTCACGCATGGCAACCTCCTTGCGATCGCGCAGCAGCTCGTCGAAGCGTGGCGCTGGACCGCCGACGACACGCTGCTGCTCACGCTCCCACTCTTCCATCTGCACGGTTTGGGCGCCGGGCTCAACGGAACGCTGGTCGCCGGCGGACGCGCGCTGCTGCGCGAGCGCTTCGACGCCGAGACGGTGATCGCGACGCTCGCGTCCGGTGCGGCGACGATGTTCTTCGGCGTCCCGACGATGTACGTGCGCCTGCTCGAACAGAGCGGCGAGGACGTGCGCTTCCCGCGGATGCGCCTGTTCGTCTCCGGCTCCGCCGCACTCCCCGCAACCGTCCACGACGCGTTCGCGGCGCGGTTCGGGATCGCGATCCTCGAACGCTACGGCGCGACGGAGTTCGGCTTCGCGCTGAGCAATCGCTACGACGGCGCGCGCCACGCAGGAACGGTTGGCTTTCCGCTGCCGCGCGTGCGCGTGCGGCTCGCCGATCCACGCGGCAACGACGTCGCGCCGGGCGAGACCGGCGAGCTGCTCGTGCGCGGCCCCAACGTCTTTCGGGGCTATTGGCGCAACGGCGCCGCCACCGAAGCGGCCTTCGCGTACGACGCGTCCGGCCAGGCGTGGTACAAGAGCGGCGATCTCGCAACGTACGATGCGCAGCGCGGCTACACGATCAACGGACGTCTCAAGGAGCTGATCATCTCCGGCGGGTTCAACGTCTACCCGCTCGAGATCGAAACCGAGTTGCTGCGGGTCGACGGGATTCGCGCCGCAGCCGTGATCGGCGAACCGCATCCCGCCCGCGGCGAGGTCCCCGTCGCCTTCGTCGAGGTCGAGCCGGGGTTCGACCCCGAGGCTGCGCTGGCGTCGCTGCGCGACCGGCTCGCGAGCTTCAAGGTTCCCAAAGCGCTCTATCCGATCGACACGTTGCCGCGCAACGCGATGGGGAAGGTCGAGAAAACGCGCTTGCGCGAGCTGCTGCCGCGCTGATGCCGATGACGATCGTGCACGCCGCCGACGTTCACCTCGAGACGATGTTTACCGAGGTGCGCGGCGGCGTACGCCGGCGAGCGGCGCTCGCCGACGCGTTCGCGCGAATCGTCGACCTCGCCCTCGAACGTCGTGCCGACGCGCTCACGCTGGGCGGCGATCTCTACGAGGCCGAGCGCGCCGGACCACAAACGGCGCGCTTCGTTTTTGCGCAGCTCGCGCGGTTCGGCAAGCCGGTGTTCATCGCGCCGGGGAATCACGATCCGTACTCCGCGCGCGCGTTGTACGCGCGCGACGATCTCCCCGCGAACGTGCACGTCTTCGCCGAGCCGGCGTGGAGCGCGTTTCCGCTCGACGACAAGGTGACGATCTACGGCTTCGGTCACACGCCGGCCGAGCCGGGACGCCCGTTCGCGAACGCACGCTTCGAGCGCCCGGGCGTGCGGATCGCGCTCGTGCACGGCAGCGACGAAGACCGCTGCCCACCGGGGAAACGCGCGACCGCGCCGTTCACGCTCGCCGAGATCGCCGCGAGCGGTGCGACCTGTGCGCTCACCGGTCACTACCATAACGGGGTCGTCCTCGCCGAAGGCGGCGTGACGCTCGCGTATCCGGGCTCTCCCGAGCCGATCAAGTTCGGCGAGCGCGGGAATCACGGCGCGCTCGTGGTCAGCGTCGCACGCGGTCGCGTTGCAATCGAGCCGGTCGAGCTTGCGCGCACGCGGCTGCACGACATCACGGTCGCGCTCGCCGACGCGCCGAGCGAACATGCGATCCTCGCCGCACTCGAGCGCGCGCTCGAACCGTTCGGGCGCGACGACTACGTGCGCGTCCGCTTGACAGGGACGATCGCGCCCGGGACGCGCATCGACCGCGAACTACTCGCTGACCGGCACGCGAGCGACCTCGGTGCGATCGACGTCCTCGACGAGACGCTCGCCGCCGACTATGCGGCGCTGGCGCGCGAGCCCAACGTGCGCGGGCGTGCGATCGATGATCTGCTGCGCCTCGCCGCCGAGGGAAATCCTGACGCGCAGGCCGCGCTGCGTTACGCCGCTGCGGCGTTCGAGGGTGCGGAGGTTGCGCCGTGAGACTGCGCGCGCTGCGCGTCGACGGCTTCGGACGCTTGACCGAGCGCGAGTTCGCCTTCGGTCCCGCGCTCAACGTGATCGTCGGCCCGAACGAGGCGGGGAAATCGACGCTCGGTGCGTCGATTGTCGCGTCGCTGTACGGCTTGCAGCGCGGCGAGAAGGATCGTTACCGGCCGTGGAACTCCCCGATGTTCGGCACGCAGCTGACGTACGAGACCGCCGACGGCGCGGTGTGGGAAGTGCAGCGCGAGTTCGACAAGGACGCCAAGGGCGTGCGCGTCTACGACGCCGACGGGGCCGACGCCGCGGCGCGCGTCGGTGACGGGAAGAGCCTGGTTCCGGGCGAGGCGCATCTCGGGATCTCGCTCGACGTCTTCGTGCAGACCGCGTGCGTGCGCCAACGGCAGGTCGCGCTCGACGGCGACTCCGGCGCCGACGTCTCGGCCGCGCTCGCGCAAGCGCTCGACGGCGGCCCGAAAGAAGACGCCGCGCTCGGGGCGCTCGCCCGGCTCGACGCCGCGCTGCGCAAACACGTCGGGACGCAGCGTGCGACGAAAAACGCGCCGCTGCGCAGGCTGCGCGCCGAAGAAGACCAGCAGCGCGCCGCGGTCGAGCAGGCACGAACCGCGATCGACGCGCTCGCCGGCCTGCGCGAACGCATCGCGGCGCGCCGCCTCGACCGCGACCGCGATCTTGCCGCCGCCGCCGACCTGCAGCGCCGCGTGCGCTCGTTGCGCGCCGCGCACCTGCGCGCGCGCATGGCGAATCTCCGTGAGTACCGCGACGAGCTCGCGGCGCTCCAAGCGGACCGCGCCGCGTACGACGACGTCGCGGCGTTTCCGGCGGAGCGGATCGGCGAGCTCGACGACGCCTACCACGCATGGCGCAACGCGGAAAGTGCGGCCGACGCCGCGGCGCTCGGCGTCGCCGAACAACAGCTCACCGACGCCGAACGCGCGGAGCTGTCGGCACGGCGCCGCGACGCCGGCGCGCTCGACGACGACGCCTTCGAGGCCGTCCGTGCCGCGGCGGCCCAAGCCGACGCTGCGCACGCGAAAGCCGCGGCAGCCGCGAACGACGCGGCAGCGGCGCGTCGCGAAGGCGACGGCGGTCGCACGCTCGGCGGCGTCATGCTCGCGCTCACGTGTGCCGCGACGCTCGCCGACGCTGCCGTCGCGATCGCGCATCTCTGGACGTGGGCAGCGCTTGCCAGCGTCATCGCGCTCGTGTTCGGGTTCGTCGCGTTCACACGCGCACGGTCGCGCGCGCGCCGCGTGCGGCGTGCCGATGCCAAGCAGCAGCGCGCCGACGCGGCGCTGCGCGAGGAACGGATCGCCGCGGAGGTCGTCGCGCAGGTCCTCGAGCCGCTCGGGATTCCGAGCGTCGAAGAGCTGGTGCGCCGGCGCGAGCGGTTCACCGCGCTCGCTGCGCGCGAGGCCGCGGCGCAGAAGGCGCAGGCGCGTGCGCTCGCAGCGCGCCGTGCCGCTGACGACGAGGGCGCCCGCTTCGACACGCTCGCTGAACTGTTCGTTCCCGGCTCGGACGAATCGCCTGAGCGACGCCGGGCGATCGCGCGCGAGCGCGCCGCGCGCCGGCGGGAGCGCGACGGGATCGACGCGAGCCTGGCGATGCTCACGATGCGGCGCGCGCAGATCCTCGGGACGGAAGACGATTTCGCGCTGCAAGCCGAGCTCGACGCGCTGCTCGCGGACGGCGTCGAGCCGACGGCGCACGACGACGGCGCGAAGCTGCACGCCTACGAGCGCGAACGCGCCGAACTCGATGCACGCGCGCGCGAGGCCGAGAAGATCGTCGCCTCGCTCGAAGGCGAGCTGCGTGCCGGCGAAGAGAACGTCCCCGACGTCGCCGCGCTGGACGAAGCGCTCGCCGCGACGCGGGCGCAGATCGCGCGGCTCGAAGCGTTCGAGCGCGCCGTCACGCTCGCACGCGAACGGATCGACTATCGCAAAGACGAAGCGCACCGCGCCTTCGCACGCCGGCTGGAGCAGTACAGCGCCGACGTCTTGGGCGGGATCACCGAGGGCCGCTATCGCGAGATTCGCGTCGAACCCGGAACGCTCGCGATCCGCGTGCGCGTCCCCGAGACGCGCAGAATCGAGGACGTCGAGCACCTCTCCGCCGGGACGCGCGACCAGATCGCGCTGGTCGTCCGCTTCGCGACCGCGCGGATGTTCGCCGAGGGCCTCGAGACGCCGCCGCTACTCCTCGACGACCCCTTCGCCTTCTGGGACACCGACCGCATCGCGCGCTGCCTACCCGTCCTCGTACGCGGCGCACAAGAGATGCAAACGCTGCTCCTCACCGCAAGCAACGAACTCGCCGACGCAGCCCAAGCCGCCGGCGCAACCCGCTTCGATTTACATGACGTCGCCCTCTCGCCCGTGTCACGCTGAGCTTGTCGAAGCGCGCGTCT
>CAZABL010000005.1:5128-93238 GCA_964483365.1 uncultured bacterium | reverse complement strand
CGCGCCGATCTCGTTTCCCGGGATCGCCTCGGGGATCGACTACAACTCGATCATCTCGAAGTACACCGCGCTCACGATGCAGCAAGCTACGCCGCTGCAAAACCAAGTCACGAAACTGAGCGCGCAGCAGGCCGAGCTGCTGAAGATCCAAAGCCTGATCTCGAAGTTCCAGGATAGCTTCACCGCGCTCAGCGATCCCGCGAACTTCACCGCGACTGCCGCGACGGCGTCGCAGACGGGCTTGGTAAGTCTCTCCGACATTCCGAACACGTCGGCGATTCCTGGCACGTACACGATCAAGAGCACACAGCTCGCCACCGCGACGCAAGACCGCGGCAGCATCTCTGCGAACGGCACGCTCAATCAGAGCGTCCCCCTTGCGCAAGCCGGCTTCGCGATCACGCCTCAAAACGGGACCAATTCCAGCGGCGCTTCGACGCCAGCGACGCTGACGGTCGACGGCACGCAGATCACCGGGCTGGACGTCAATAGCGCCACATTCACTACGTTGTTGACGAAGCTCAACGCCGTACCGGGTGTGAGCGCGAGCCTCAACCCGAGCGGTCAACTCGTGATCACGCAGACCGGCACGACGCCGCTTACGGTCGGGAGCGCGGGTGACGTCGGAAACCTCCTCCACGCGCTCAAGCTGGACACGGCGTCGGTCACCTCGACCGGCAGCGGCCCGTCGACCGTGTGGACGATCACGAGCTCCGGACCGATCGCGGGTATCAACGTCGCCTCGACGCTGAACCAGAACAACAACGCCGGCTTTGCGACGGCGGTAACCGCAGGCTCGTTCACGATCAACGGCGTCGCGATCACGGTCGACCCTACGCAGCAGAACCTCACCAACGTCATCCAAGCGATCAACAGCAGCTCGGCGGGCGTGCTCGCGACCTTCGATCAGACCAATCAGCAGATCGTCCTCACCAACAAGACGACAGGGTCGCAGTCGATCCTCCTGGGCAGCAGCAGCGACACATCGAACTTCCTGCAGGCGGCAGGGCTGCTGCAGAATTACCAGACGCCCGGGACGTTACAGGCCGGCGCCACCCAGACCGCGGGGCAGTCGGCTTCGGTCACGTACCTCGACTCGGCCGGGAACACGAAGACGGCGTATAGTGCCTCGAACGACGTCACGAACGTCATCCCTGGCATCGACATCAAGCTGTTACAGACGACGACAACGCCGTTCTCGATCAACGTCGCGCAAGACAGCTCGGCGCTTCAGACGGATCTCGGCAACTTCGTCACCGCCTACAACGCTGTGATGGACGAGATCAACACCGCGACCCAGGCTCCCGCGATCGGTTCGACGACCACGTCGACCGGCTCGCAGGCGTCGCAGCAGCTCACGAACGGCGGCGTGCTGTTCAACAATCAAGACGTGCTCACGCTGCGCGACCAGCTCATCAACCTCATGACGGCGACGAGTGCAACCTCGACGAGTTACAATTCGCTCGCCTCGGTCGGGTTGACGCTCGACAGTTCGTTCAGCGTGGCGGCGGCGACGTCGGGTAGCACGACGAACACGACCAGTCAGGACAGCGTCACGCTGCAAACGTTCAGCGGGACGAGCGGACGCCTCAACACGCTCGACACCACGAAGCTCACTGCTGCGATCGCGGCAAACCCCAACGCCGTCTCCCAGCTTTTCGTCGGCACGAGCAGCCTCATCGGTCAGCTTGGGTCGTATCTCACCACCGTGACGGGGCTGCCGACGCAGCTCACGGGTGGATTGGCGGGTTCGGTCCCGAAGCAGTCGCTCTTCAACACGCTGGTCACCCAGTCGCAGGATCAGTCCTCGCAGCTCCAGGCGCAGATCAAGGTGATCACCGACCAGGCGAACCTCCAGGCCGACTCGTTGCGCCAACAGTTCCTTGCGAGCGAGACGACGATCGCGCAACTCCAAGCGCAACAAGGTTCCTTGAGCTCACTCTTCGGCAAAACGGGCTAGATGGCGTCCACCTCCGCGAACATGCGTTACCTCGAGGCGTCGATCAACTCGGCGACGCCCGAGGAGCTCACGATGAAGGTCTACGACGCCCTGCTGCTCTTCGCACGGCAGGCGATCGAGGTCATGGAGACCCGGTCGACCGACATCCAGGGCCGCCACGACCTGCTCCGTCGTGCGCAGCGCGCGTGTACGTTGCTGATGGGATCGCTGCGCCTCGATCTCGACAGCGAGATCCCCGGCAATCTGTTCCGCCTCTATGAGTTCTGGCACCACGAACTCGTGCTCGCGAACATGCACGGTGACCCTCAGCGGGTGAAGAACCTGCTCCCCCTCATCAACGAGATGCGCGAGACGTGGGCTGAGGTCGTGAAGCGGTACCGCGCCGAGCGCGCGAACGCAACGGACACCGCCGTCGGTGCCCTCGTTGGCTGATACGCACGAGACCGTCGTCGCGACGATCTTGTCGCTCGAACGTGCGTGCCTGGACGCCGACGCGGCGCTCGTCGAGCGTCGCTGGCCCGATGTAACCGCCGCGCTCGACGTTCAGGGCCGGTTGACCGCGGAACTCGCGGCCCTGTTCGAACGTGCGCCGCATCTCTCACCGTCCGGCGATGCGAAAGTCGCTAAGCGGCTCGAAGGTGTGCTCGCGTTTCGCGACGACCAGCTGCGGCGACTGCACGCGCTGCGCGATGAGATCGGCCGCCGCCTCGAGACGATCGGTCGCGCCCGCGATTTGTCTCGTGCGCTCGGGCAGCCGAAGCCGCCCGCCGCATTCTACGACACGAAACAGTAGCGAAGCGCGGCTTACGCGCTCCCGCTGAGCAGCGTCGCGGGGAAAGGCTCTTGGCGTTCCTGCGCTCGTGCGACACGGTCGTCGAACGGCACGAGGCGCGTCGTCTCTCCTTCGCGCACGATCATGCGAACGCGATCCGTCTCCGCATCGCTTTCCCACCTCTCCGGTGCGACGACGTCACGACTGCGATCGTAGTGTCCGGCGCGAACGGCACCGTGGAGCAGCACACGATAGCCCGCGCCCCGCAGGCGCTCGCAGAGCAGATAGTCTTCGTCACATTGACGCACCGTGCGTGAGCGGTCGTCGACGAACAAGTGCGCCGCGAAATACGGCTGCGTGAGCGACGCGAGCGCCGCGACCCGCAGCACGACGAAGCCGAAGCCCAGGCCGTCGATCGGGACGACGTCGCGCGAGTTGAACGGCGGAATTGCAGCCGACGTCGTGTCGGCCGAGCTCCAGCGCGAGACGGTCATCGGACGCGCGCCGTCACGCGAATAGTAGAGCGCGCCGGCGATCGCCGCACCGGGATCGGCCTGCAGCGCCGCGACGAGCTGCTCGAGTCCGTCGCGCGGGACGACGATATCGTCGTCGATCATCGCGAGCAGGTCGAAATTGCGGCGCACGGCGTCGCGCGCGATCATCTCGCGTTGTCCGGCGACAAAGTTGCCCGTCCACACGACACGGTCGACCTCGGTGACGGCCGCGGGCAGCTTGATCGACTGCAGCGCGTCGAGAAACGGTCGGGTTGGCTGACCCGACGTGGGGATACCGATCAGGAGCTTCACGTAGGAAAGACCTCACGAAGGGTCGCGACGAGGCGGCGTCCTTCGTCATGGAGTGTTGCGTCATCGGTGGTGAGTGCGTCGTAACGGCGGTCGACCGCACGACGAACGGTCACCCGCATCAGCCAGGCGCCGACGCTGCGCCGATAGGATGCGAGTGCTGCGGCGACCCGCTGTGCACGTGGGGCATCATCGATTCCGGCCACTTCGCGTGGCGCGATCGCGAGAAGGACTTGAACACCGCGGAGAAACGGATCTTCGAGATCGCGGGCGAGCACGGCGCGTAGCGCATCGAGATCACGCGCGTCGAGCAGTGCGTACAATGCGATTCCAGGTGGCACGGCAGCCGAAGCGCCGGGCTCGCCTGCGGGACGAAGTGCGGCCAGCGCATCGCGCGAGACGACGGGCGGCGTCGGCTTTCGCATACGGGCTGCAACGAGTGCGCGCGGTAGTGCGCCGGCGATATCTCGGCGAAAGGGTTCGAGTCCAAGAGCGTCGCCGAGCGCACCGGCAGTGCACGCCGTCGCAGCGAGAAGCGCGATCGCGGCGAGCCCGTGCGGGATGCCGCCGGCGAAGACGCGTTCGAGCGCACGGACGTCGTCCGCGCCGAACGGACAATTCAGCACGTTAGCCGGTGCGGGCTGCACCGGTTGAGGCGGCAACGGTTCAGGCTGCACCGGCTCCAGCGGCTTTGCGACGACCTCGGGAAGAGGCGGCGGTGGTGGTGGGGGCGGCGCGAGCGGTTCGCCGACGACCGTGTCGACCACGGGCGCGGACTCGGTCACCTCGCCAAGCTCTTCGTCGATTTCGTTGGTTTCGAGCTCGAAGAACGGGCGCGGAGCTTCGTACGCCGCATGGCCGGCGCGACGTCCGAGGCGCAGCGTCGGCGCCGCGATTACGGGGACGCCGGTGGCGTTCGCGGTCGCGACGAGATCGAGTGGTTCGGTCCCGGGAAGGACGCGTAATACGAAACGCACGCGCAGCGTCCCGCCCGCGGGGAGACCGCCGAGCTGCAATCCTTCGCCAAGTAATGCGTCGCCGTCGATCGCAGCCTCGTCGCGCGCGAAGCTTCCCTCCACCGGGACGGCCTCGGGCGGGACGGCGATCCGCAGTCGCACGTCAGGGACCCCGCTGTCGCCTTCTGCGAGAAGCGCGGCGACGATCGTCACCACGGCGCCCGGGATCAGCTCGAGCGCAGGGCGCGCATCCAGCGTGACGCGCAGCGCCGCAGGTCGCGGTGGCGGGGGCGGTTCCGGAATCAACGACTCGGCGCCGAACGACGCCGCGGTCGACGACACCCGTGGCGGCTGTTCTGGAAGCCCCAACTCCTCGCTGCGGCGCCGTTCCAGCAACCGGCTGTCGGCATTGCGCTCGAACAGCGCGTCGACGTCGACCGCGCGATCCCTCATCGCGGGCGAAACGCGGGGAGCCAGGGAAAGCGACGCCGCGGGCGTCCGTTCGGAGACGCCGCCGCGGCGGGTTCTTCCGGAACGGTGAGCGGCTGGTCCGACAGTGGTGGCGTCGCCGGAGGCACCGCGAAGACTAAGCCGCGGGCACGAGCGGCTGCCTGAGCGTCTGTTCGGGTGGCGCGCGCGCGTCCCGCCAACGCTGCGTCGCGCAGCATTCCATGGGCGAGCGTGAGCAGCCGCCGCGGTGTCCCCGCGGCTGCCGAGACGAGCGCGTCAAGTGCGTCCTCGTCGAACAGCGTTCCGAGCTCGCTGATCCCGCCCGCGCGGGTGATGCGATACGCGAGCAACGCGCGCGATTCGCTCGTGTCGAGCGGTTCGAGGTCGATCCACGTGTCGACGCGGTCGGCAAGGTTGCGCCGCTCCTCGACCCGCGGTCGCAGCTCGCTTTGGCCGAACAAGACGACGTTGAGGAGCTTACGCTGCGGGACGTCGTAGTTGAGGAGCAGGCGCAGCACCTCGAAGATCTCTTCGCTGGCGTTCTGCGCTTCGTCGATCATCAGCGCGAGCGTGAGCCCGTCGAGCACTGCCGCATCGTACAGATAATTCTTGAGCGCGTTCTTGAGCGCAGCCGGCGAACGCGGCGGCAAGGCGAGGCCAAACGCGCGCGCGACGCCGAGCAAAAACTCGGCCTCGTTCGCGAACGAGGGATCGAGGATCTTGCCAAGGCGCATGTCGTCGCGGCCGAGTAGCTCGCGCTCGAGCTGCGCCATGAGGCTCGTCTTCCCGGTCCCCGGATCGCCGACGACGATCTGCAGGCCGCGCGATTCGATGACTCCCGAGGCGAGCCGGTCCCGGGCGCGGGCGAGGCTCGGGGTGGTCCGATAGAAATGGGGATCCGCCGTGTCGAGAAACGGATCGCGCTCGAGCCCGAAGTGCCGGTAGTAGGGGGTCATCCGCCCTAGGGCCTTTGGACGGCGGGCAACGCATTCCATGGCGGCCTGCTCAAGGCTTTGCGAACGCTCGCCGAACACCCAGGAGTGGACCGCCCGGTAATCGTGCTCGAGGGCGAGGTGTTTTCCGAGCTCTCGCTGTCGCGCGTCAACCGGGAGCTCGCGCTCGCGTTGCTGCGCCGCGGGGATGTCGAGCTCGGTGTCAGTGCGCCCGTCGAAGGCCCATACGTTGCTCTCGGGACGCCGCAGATCGCCGCACTGCGCGCGCGCGTCGGCGCCACGGTGTCACGGCCGCCTGACCTGCACGTTCGCCATCGCTGGCCGCCCGATTTCACGCGGCCCGCATATGGGCGCTACCTCCACATCCAGCCGTGGGAGTACGGCGAGCTGCCGGTCGAATGGGCACAGGCAGTGCGTGCGAACGTCGACGAGGTCTTGTGCTATACGCGGTACGTGCAGGCGATGTACGAGCGCGCGGGGATCGACCCGTCACGGCTGGCGGTACTCCCGCTCGGCGTCGATCCGGAAGTGTTCCGTCCCGACGGGCCAGGCGCGACGCCGCCGACCCGCAGCTCGTTTCGCTTTCTGTTCTTGGGCGGGACGATCTGGCGCAAAGGCGCAGACTTGATGATCAACGCGTTCTTGCAGGCATTCAGCAAGGACGACGACGTGACGCTCATCGTCAAGGATGTCGGCGCGCAGACCAGTTATCGTGGACAAGGGCTCTCCGAACAGATCAAAGCGCTCGGCGCACGGACGGACATCGCCGAGATCGTCTACGTCGACGACACGTTCGATGATGCTACTCTGACCGCGCTCTATCGTGGCGTCGACGTCGTCGTGCATCCGTACCGCGGCGAGGGCTTTGGCTTGCCGGTCCTCGAGGCGATGGCATGCGGGACGCCGGCGATCGTGACCGCAGGCGGCGCGACCGACGATTTCGTCGACGATGAGACCGGCATACGCGTCGCGTCCGAACGCGTCGCGGTGCAGCCAGGCCTCCCGCTCGTCGCGCCTGGCTGGGGACTGGAGATCCCCGTCGAACGTCTCGCCGCCGTCATGCGCGCCGTAGCCGGACGGCGCGACGCGCTCCGCGCGATGGGCGCGGTCGCTTCCGCGCGCGCACGCGCCGCCTGGACATGGGACCACACTGCTGCCGTGATCGCCGAGCGTACAGCTCTCAGTTATAGATCCACGTGAATACGAGGTTCTGCGTCTGCTGAGTCGTCGCTTCGGAACCGATCCCGACCTGCAGGTCGACGTAGGTGTTATACGGACTCCCGGGATGCGCGGTGCCTCCCGTCGACGGTCCGTTTGTCGTCCACGAGACGTGGAAGCCCGCGGTACCGGTCAATGTCGGGAGCGCGGTCCACGATGTTGCACCGTACGTCAGCGCAGGGTCGGTGTTCCCGGTCGAGGAGACGGCGATTGCCGCTTCGTTCGTCAGTCCGCTGGGCGGCGTTCCCGTCGTCGCGGGGTTCGCCTGAATCGATGCGTAGACGTCCCATCCGTGTGATGGAGCAACGGCGCTCGTCGAGATCGAGATCTCGACCGCCTGCCGGCACGTCGTCGTCGAGTTGTTCGCGACGCCGCCGAAGTCGAGCGTCAGGGTCGTCGGATTCGGCGTGACCGTCGAGTTGTTCGCGTTCGTCGCGCTGCACTGCATCGTCGGATTGAGCGAAAGCGAGATCGAGGCACTGATCGTCAATTGCATCGTCTGCATCCCGCTACCGGTCGGTGAGGCCGTACTGCTTCCGCTCGCTGAGTTCACGGTCGTCGGGAAGTTGAACGTGTCGTTATAGATCGCCGGTGTCGCCGAGGTGAACTGAACGGTCAGGGCACCGTTGGAAGGGACGCTGCAACCCGCGCCGGCGATTTGGATCGCACCGTTCGTGTTACCGGGCGTCGTCGGCGCGACCCACGTTGCAGTGCAGCCGTACGTGGACCCCGTCAGCGAGACGGCCGTGACCTGCCAATACCGGCTGCCGCCGGTGATCCCGGAGTTGCCGACGCTATCGGTTCCCGGAATCGTGATCGTGGCGCCCGTGATCGGGACCGCTCCGGTGTTCGTGATGGTGTAGACGAAATCGGCGCTCCCGGCGGCGTCGGTAGAAGTCGACGGCGGACTCCCGACGGCGGTCAGAGTCGAACCGTGCGCCGCAACCTGCGTGAAGCCCGCGCTCGCAGTCGCCGTGTTGACGACCTGGAGGTAGGACGTGATCGGGTTCGACCAGGCACCGCTCGAGGCACCGTGCGCTGATGCGATGACCGGCAACCCGCTTCCGGAGGTCGCAGTCGCTGTCGTGTGGAGCGGCAGCGTCACGGAGAGCTGCGCCCCGGGTGCAAGCGTCGCCGCGGTGTTCGTGCACTTCGGCATCGGATCCGTACCGAACTGCGCGGCAGTCGTCGGGAAGATGTCGCCGCTGCCCCACATCGCGGTGCACCCGGTCGGTGTGAACCAGAAGCGCGGGTTCCCGGTCGCGTCGGTATCGACGGCGGCGCACGCCCAGTTCGCGGTGTTCACCGTGAAACCGGTCGTCGCGCAGCTCGTCGGATAGCCGGTAACCGACGATGGGCTGTTGCGCTGGATCGTGAACGCCACCATGTCAAGGTAGTCGGGGTTCGGGTCGAGCGCCGTCGTCGTGTTTTGCAGCTGGAACGTAACGCTAGAGCCGGCATTGTTCGCCTGCAGTTGATTCGGCGAGAGAACCGCCGTGATTTCGGCGCCGCTGAGCGAGTAAGCGGCGATCGCGAGCGAGTCGACCGTCCCGGGGTTGCCGGCGGGCGTCGTCACCGCCGTATTGTCAGGATTGATTGCGTAGTTCCCGTTCGCGCTCGAAGAGATGTAGACGACCGCGGTGAGATCGGTCCACGAGAACGACTGTGCCGGCGGCGGGACGTCGATATAGAGCGTCTCGTTCGGATTGGTCGACGCTGCGAGTGGCGTCGTCAGCTTCACGCAGAGCGCCGGCGGTTGCGCCGCGCCCGCACAGTTCGCGTTGCTATTGAGGATCGTCGCGCTGGTCAGACTGTCGCGCACCTGCGCGGCGGAGGGGTTGAAACCTGACGGCAGCACGATCGCAATCCCGCTGATCGAGTCGCTGTTGCCGCCGGCAACGTTTGCGTCGGTAATCGGCATCGCGAAGACGAGGTTGTTTCCGCCTTGTGAGAAGGGCTGGTCTCTCGAGAGCACCGCCTGTCCATTGCGCGTCGTGTATCCCGGCGGGAGCTTGGTGCTCGTAAGTGCCGAAGGCGCGCCCGACGCGACGGGCGGGCGATAGCCCAGGTACGTGATGTGCGCCGTCGTGTTGTAGGTCACGTTGGCGTTGGTCGTGTTGGTGAACTGCAGGTCGTTCGCGACCTTGTTGCCACCCGAGAGGCCGAAGCCGTCGCGCGGATAGATCGAGGTTGGCAGCGTGCACCCCGTCTTGCATGGTGCGGCACCCGAAAGGGGTGCCGTGAACGTGAGGCCCTCGACGTCGAGATTGGCGCCCGCAATGAGTGATTGCGCAGCTCCGTTGGCTGGGACGGCGTCGAGCGTGTACGAGTACGAAGGCCTCCCGAACAGCGTGCCGCAGGTCGCCACAGCGGAGCACGAGAGTGTAACCGTCCACGGATTACCGGCACTGTCGTTTACGGTCTCGATGCACGGCTGCGCGGGGCCGGTCTGATTCGGGATACATGTGCCGCCGGTCGCGGTCGCGATCGTGACCTGATACCAGCCTGACGGGATCGTGGTCTGGAACTCTTTGATCGGGTCGCTGTTGCCCACACCGAAGACGCTGTCGCCGGTATTGGTGTACTTGATCCCGGTCTGGCCCGACCCACCCCAGACGAAGAAGCCGTTGCTGATGTTGATCGACGTCGTGTTCAGCGGCGCCGCCGGAGTCCCGGTGAAGATGATGGACGACGAGTACGAGAGGACCTGCGCCGTACGCGAGGCGAGCAGCGTGGGCGCGATCGACGCGCTGCTGTTCCCGACCTGGTAGAGGGAAACGGTCCAGTTCGCATTGGCGTAGTTCTTGTTGAAGTCGACGGTCGGGTTCGGCAGTCCGGCTTGGACGCCCGTCGGAGCGAAGCTCGTTGCACCGGTGAGGTCCTTTGCGAGAGCCCCTGCGCAAACCGCAGTCGTACCGCACGTCGTCCCCCCAACCGTTCCGTTCGGGTTGCTCAGCGTAAGGCGATAAGAATATGCCGGCCCGACGTTCGAGATGTAGAACGCACCCATCCCGACGCTCACGGCGGTGACGTTGCTGTCCGCGTAGAGCCCGTTCGTCCCGTTCCAGGCGACGCGCAACTGCGTCGCGGCGTTCGGGCCGACGGCGCTGTCGCCTGTCGCCAGCGTCGTGCCTCCGTTCGCGAAGAACCGCACCCAGGGTTCACCCGTTGTCATGGCGTTCGTCCCGACGAAGGATATCTGGCGCTGCCGCACGCGCACGCCGTTGGTGGCGTCGAAGAGAACGACGGTATACGTACCGGGCTTCATCGTCACGGGGTAACTGTTGTTGAAGTTCGTGATCGTCCCGTTGAAGGTCACCCACGGGAAGTTCAACGCGTTCGAACCCGCCGCGTTCATGCCGGTGGAGATGTTCGTGACGCTGAAATCGCAGAGGTGCGACCCCGTCGCCCCGCCGCCGGTCGGGCCGCTCGTGAGCGAGGTGAGCGGCGGGTTGTTGGGAGCGATCCAGACGCACTGCCCGCTTTCCGACGTGTTCTCGATCCCGATCGCATAGCCGTGGTTCGGCGTCAGGCCTGTTGCCTTGATATAGACGGTGTTACCGAGGGTGTACGTTTCCTGCAGCGTGCTGTACGAGGAGTCGGAGTACGTCAGCAACGCGAGCGCTGGCGAAACCTCGACATAGAGCAGCGCGACCCAGTCCTGCGTCGCGGTATCATAGACACCGAAGACGTAGACGCCGGCTTGCGTGAAGTTTTGCGCGTGACCGGGAGCGTTGGTCGTTCCCGAGTACGTTGTGCCGACCGCGGTCGGCGCCGTCATGCCGGGGGCGAGGACATAGTCTTGAAACGAATGCGTCTGCGGCGTCGTGTACTCGCGGCCGAGGTTCGAGCTCGTCCATGTAGCCGAGCACGGCGTACCGGAGGTTGATACAGCGAGAACGGTCGTGTTGGCGTCGGCGCCCGTCGACGAATAGCAATCCGCCACGATCCCCGAGAGCGCGATCGATGCGCCGCTCGCGGAAAGGAGCGAGCGGTGTTGACCCTTCGCGAAACGCGGCTTGGGGATCGGTTTGAGCCCGTGAGCCGTGAGCTCGTTCTGCAGGAGCGGCGCCATCGTCATCGGCGCAAAGCTTGGCGAGACGGCGGTACGACGCACAATCTCGGGCGCGCGCCGAGTTGCTGAGTGCGGTGCTCCCTGCGAGAGCGCGACCGCGATCGTCCCGCAGACGAACACGCAGAGAGACAGCGTCGCGAGAAACGGCCGCACGGCGCGCATTACATGTAGAGAGAGTAAACGGCCGTGGTGGAGTAGGCGCCGGAGGGCACGGTCGCCGGAATGAACAGCGAGAGGTCGACGCAGTACGTCTGCGTCCCCGCGCCACTCGGAATGACCGCCCGACCGACGTTGTTGTTGTCCGGATACACGACGAAGGCGGTGTACGTCTGGGGCGAGGCAGCTGCGCCCATGTACATTGCGTAGGACAGGTTCGACCCCGGCCAGCTGGGTGTGAAATCGTTGGAGAGCCCGCCGTTGAGCACCCACCTCGCGATGGCCGTGTGGACCGTGACGCTGAACAGGCACGGGTACACCGTCGTCTGTCCGGCGACCGCATTCACGTTCGCGGTGTACTGGCTTGCGGTCAAGATCGTGGCCATCGGGTTCGGCGACACTCTGGCCCGCACACCGACGCTGTTTTGCGCCTGCGTCTGCGCGACGACCTCGCCATGGGAAGGAACGATGCGCGCGGCGCGCATGCGGCGATGAACCGCGAAGACGATCGGTGCCGGCGTGACGTTGACGGTGAGCGTGACGCCGATCTGCGTTACGTACGAGGTGGTCGCGGAGACAGGCGTGTGTCCGCCGATGACGATTGCGACGGCCAGCGCGGCGACCGCAGAGAAAAGGAGGCGGAGCCGCGTCATGACGGGATTACCGTGTAGACCACGTACACGAAGTAGTTGTCGATACTCGCGGTCGGTGGAACGCGCAGTTGATAGTCGTAATACAGGTTGGCCGTCGAGGAGATCGCGCCGTGATAAATCTGCGCGCCGGTTCCGGGCACGGTCGGCGAATTCCACGTCGCGTTGGCCGAAATGAACGGCTGCGCCGCGCTGTAGCCGGTGTTGGGATCGCCGCCACCGGAGGTCGACGTCAGCCAGAACAGGGTCTGATTGATCGGCATCGTGTTCCCGGTGGTAGAGCCCGACGCCGGCACGGCGTTGGTCGTGTCACTCGTGCCGGTCAGGTCGGCGGAGCCTTGCGCAAAGAGCGTAAACTGTGTCGCATTGCTCGTGACGGTGATCTTTGCCGCGTAGCGATAGAGGTACGCGACGCCCTGCTGCACCGTCCCGAAATCGACCGCACCGCCGTTGAGGGTCGCGAAGGAACCGGGAGCGAGAACGGTCGTTGCGCCTCCGAGCACCGACTTTACCGGACCGAAGCCCGAGGCATAGTTGGGCGTCAACGACATCTTGATGAACGGCAAGACGTTGTACTTCGTCGAGACGGTACTGCCGTTGGACGATTGCGCGGCAGCGAATGCGGGCACGAGGGCCAGCAGTGCAGTCACATACGCGGCGCGGAGGGGACTAGTGCGCGTCGACGTGGAGCTGGCCACCTGTGAGCGAGGTGCCTCCGTAGTCGATGATCGCGACGACGTCATAGGCGCCCGCATCGAGTTTCTTGCCGGGGATCTCCAGCAGGCGTGTTCCACCACGCTCGACCAGTGGCTGTCCGTCGACCGGAAGCTTTTCGACGACCTCGGACCCCTTGCGCACTTCGAGCCGGCCCTTGAGGTAGACGTGGACGTTCCCCGTGTTGCGGAACTGTACGCGATAGAGCTCTTGCGAGGAGCTCGTCGCAACGGACATCTTGTCGATCGCGCCGCCGAGCTTCTCCGTCTTCGGGAATGTCTGATAGATCTTGGTGGCGACACGGGCCGAGAGTGAGACGGCGCCGCGCCGGCGTTCCGGACGCGTTTGGAAGAAGACGATCCCGGCGTACTCGCCGCTCAACCCGGCCGTGTTGGGAACCTTGAACGTGACGCGCACTTGTTGCGAGGTACCGGGCGGGAGATCGAACTCGCGCGGGTTGATCGACGCCCATTTCATCAACGAGTGCTTGCCCGTCCCGGGCGCGCCGAATTCGTAGTTGCCGGATGGATCGACGCTGAAGTCGACTTCCGACGCCTGAATGTGAACGCTTTGCGTCTGGTCGTTCCGGACGAGGATCGGCATGTTATAGGCGGCGCCGGCCGGCATCGAGATCTCGAGTTTGGCCGGTGAGACGTCGAGCCCCATTCCGGCGCGAACCGCGCTCGTGCCGCTCGTTACGGCGAGCGCGAGAACAAAGGCCGCGCCACACGCGGTCGACGGAATTCGCACGATCGTATCTCCCGAACGATGAGGTGAATCCAGGACGGGCGCCCCCAGAACGGTGAGGCGCCCGACATGAACTCTCGTTAGTTGGCGGTCAGGGTATAAATGATCGACGTGGTACCGGCCGCCGCGGTAGCAGCGGCAGGGACGCCGAGCGCGAGATCCTCGGGGAGATAGAACGTCCCGCCCGCGGTGCCGCTGAAGAGCGTTGCCGACGCCGCGGTCGTCAGCGAGGTGCCGCCGGTGCAGACGTTGTCGAACGCCGTCGTTGCGGGCGCGGTGTAGGTGAGCGGGGTCGCCGTCGCCTTCGTGCCCGGATACGCACAGAGCGTCCAGCCCGCGGGCGCCGCGGGAAGCGCGGCCGAGAGCTTCTCCGTAACGTTCCAGTTCGTGCTATTGGTGGTAACGATCGCGTCGACGGCCCGCTCGAAGAGGCACGAGATCGGCTTGACGGGGTCCGGCGTGATACCACTCGCGGTCGTGGCGCCGCTGCCGAAGTCGTCGGTGAACGCGTCTGCGCCGGCCGGTGGCGCCGTCGCGCAGCCGGTCGTTTGAAGGCCGGCCGCCGTGCTCTGGAGGATCGTTCCGGCCGCTGCCTGACCGCTTCCGTTGGTCGTGCTGTAGTTCGCGTTGAGGAGAATCGTCGCCGTCAGAAGCGTGTTCCACTTGACGATGATCGGCTTCGGATTCCCGGCTGCGCCGTCGGTCGTCACCGTCACCGCGGCGAACGCAGGCGCCGCGAAGAGCCCGGTGATCGCCACGATTGAAACGCCACCCGCGATCAGACGCGTGATGCCTTTCATATGGGTTGCAATCCTTTCTGCTATCGGGCCCAAGCCCGGTGCCTCCATGGCCGGCGCAACCACCCCCCGGGTGCGCGGGCGGCGCGAACGTGATCCGCGCTACGAAAAAGAGTTCGGCGCGGTTGCTCGGAGACCTTAGTAGCAGGCCGTACCCTTTCAGCTACGATCCGATCGAAACCGGATATTGATCTCCTCCGCTGATGACCATCCCGCGATACGGCACCTCCCCGACCCGGACGTCGAAGACGAAGAGACCGCGTGCCTTGGAGGGCGGAAGGACCGTGCGCTTGCCGTCTGCCCAGATGATGAGGTCGCCGGCGTGTAACCCCGCCTGCTCGTAAAGAAAGACATGCGCGTACTGGGCCTTGTGCGGAAGCTTGGGCTGCGTAATCAGCCGGATCAAGGCCAGCGTGGGGTCGACGCGGATCGTCCCTCCGCCATCGCCGTGCGCCGCGCCTTCGGCGTGGACCGTGTAGTCGTACCGCCCCGCGGGAGTGCCGGCCGGAATACGGAGTTCCCCCGCCCAGTGCTTACCGCCGTCGTTCTCCGCCGCGAGGAGACTCGTCGTGCCGAATGCCCTTGCGGTAACGCGCTTCGACGTTTCGGACGTGGTGACTCGGATGTGCGCCTCGCTGCCCGCCGGGAACGGGTGATCACGCACGAAGGCGCTGATCACGTTCGTCTTCCCGCCGCTGAACGAGAAGACGACGGCGCGCAGCTTCTGTCCGATCGTGAAGTTGGCGTCCGTGACGGAGCCGCCGGCGGCGAGCGTGACGTTGAGCGGCGTGTTGGAGACGACGCCGCGATCGTCGGGCAGCGTTTCCTCGTCCACCGTGAGGGTATACGTCCCGGCCGGCATGTTGTCGAGGATATAGTCGCCGTTGTCGTCGACGATTGCAGCGCGGTCGCCTGGGTTGGCGACGATGTATGCGTTGAGAACCGGTTTTCCGTTCTCGCCGGGATCACCGGAACTGTCGTAACGGAGCGAGCCACGGACCGAACCGAGCGGCTTGCCGACGAACTCGACGCGGCGTCGCTCCGCCGCCCCCACTTCGACCGCTGCGGTCAAATTGTCGAGTTGGATCGTCGCGGGGAGCGATGACTGATCGATAACGACCGCGTGCGCACCCGGCAAGAGATGGCCGAAGGCGAAGCGTCCCTGCCCATTTGTCGTCGTGCGCAGCTTGCCGTCGAGAACCACCGTCGCGTCGACGACGGGAACAGGTCCGTTCGGGTCCGTCCCCGTGACGACGCCGTCGACCTCGCTGAAGCTGGATAAGAGGAGATTCGTCTGGACCTGCTGCCCGCCGCCGATGAGCAGTGAGACGATCGGGACGTCGGCCGTAAGTCCGCGCGGCAGGGTCGCGGGGTCGAGTTCGACGCTATGCCGACCGGGCTGTACGAACTGAAACTGGAAGCGTCCGAGGCTGTCGGTGCGGACGGTACGAGAGCCGTCGAGGACGACGCCGATGCCGCCGAGTCCGGCATTGCCGACGAGTGGGTTCACCAGCGTGTTCGCGTTCGCGACGACAACCGTGCCGACGATCGATGCCGGAAGACGCGGATTCACGCGCCCAGTCGCGACGCCGTTCCCGAAGGTGAACGGCGCACCAAGATTGACGCCGATTTGGACGCTGTGTTGGCCCTGCGCGGTGTTGTCGCGCTGGAACTGCCCCGTTGCCTGGAGCGTGAGCGTGAACACCGGCCCCAGGCGACGGACAATGCTCAGCTGCGGCAAGAACGACGCGGTCCTTTGTCCCGGCACGCTCGAATGGGAGAAAGCGAGCTGCGTAATCACGCCGGTCTTGGCGAAGTCGTGGCTCGCCGAGAGCGACGTTGTATCGCTCGTCGAGATTCCCAGCAGGCCACCGCCTTGCCGCGCATATGTGTAATTGACAAGGAACGCTGTCGTTCCGAGTTGTCGCGCCAGACCGGCTCCATACGTGATCCCCGCAGTTGGGTCTTGTCCGATTCCGGTCTGTTTGGTCAACCCAAGTTGGAACTGGCTCGCATATCGGCCCACTTGCGCGGTCATGCTCAGGGTTCCGGTGCCGTTCCAATGCGGCCCGTCGAATGCGACTGACCGATCGTCGTCGAACGCGAGAGCGACGTCGGTTTGACGGCCTAACCGTTGCGAGACGCTGACGTCGCGACGCAGGTCGGCTTGATTTGTCGCTCCGCTCAGTGCTTCTTGTGAAACCGAGACGGCGATGCTACCGCGCGGGACGGGGCGGCGAAGCCCGATCTCGGCGAACCGGTCGGCGGTCGCAGCGGCGTTCGCGCCGGCAAGCGCAACGAAATTTTTCGCAAAATCGCGAATGACAAGGGTCGTCTGTCCGCCGTTTTTCGTGAAGAGATCGTATTGGCCGGCGAGCGCGGTGCCGAGCCCGTCATCGTAGCCCGGGACGCCGATGTTCCGCGTCGCTGCGCCCTCAAACGTGAGCGAACGATGCGCGCCGGTCGCAGCATAGTCGAATACGAGACCCGCGATTCTCCCGCCGCTCTTGGCCGAAGCGTCGTAGAAGGAGAAGGCCGCCGCGCCGCCGCGCGTCGGCATGCGTAGGCGTCCGCCCAGGATGCGGAAGGCCTCGGTCGCCCCGCTCGCGGTCGAGCCCTGATACACCAGGATGTCCGCGCCATGACTGAGCGGATAGAGCATCGCGGGGCCGCGCACCGTTTGTCCGAGCGGGACGAGTCCGAGTGGGGCCAGCGGCTGCGGTCCGAAGAGAAAGGACGACCGTGCGGTATCGTACTCAACGGACATCTGCCCCAACGCGGAGCGCGAGCCGCTGCTGCTGACCGCAGTCGGAAGGTCGATCCGGGCCGCAGTGTTTGCCGTGCGTCGCGCGATCTCCAGGATTCCGCCGAAATCCGACTCGCCTGGGTTCGTTTGCGTGAGCCCGCTCGCGTAACGCTTTGCCAGCCCGATCGTGCCGGTGAGCGCGACGGTAACCGGCCCACCGCGAACAACGCTCGGAGCACTCGAGCCCTGCGGGGGAAGGCCGTTCTGCAGTGGGGCGGGGACGGGGCTGGGAGATGGCGCGAGCGTCGGAAGTGTCTCCGGCAGCGGCCCAATCGGACGTACCTCTTGGGCAAACGCAACCGCTCGCCCGAAAAACCACTCCGTGACGGTCGGAGTCGATCCTGGAACCGACAGGGGACGGGCGAGGATACACAACGCGACGACTAGGCACGCGATCCCACCGGCCCTCAGAGCCTGGCGGACACGCATGCACCTTGTATCGGAAAAGTTCGGCAAAAGATTCCGCCACGAATTGCCGAAACGCAGCTTTAGTACGGTTCACCACGGAAGGGAATCGGGCCGAACGATGGACGTTCTTCGCGTTGGCGATATCGTCACGAACGCGCAAGCCGCAACGCAGTATCGTCTGCATATGTCCCTCCGGCGTCTTGCGAGTGGGTTGCGCATCAATTCGGCTGCCGATGATCCAAGTGGGCTCGCTATCTCGACGAGCCTTGCTGTGAGCGCTGCCGGCTTCGATCAGGCCGCCCGAAACGTCCAAGATGCTTCCAGCGCCCTCACTGTTGCCGAGGGCGCTCTGGAGTCGGTCACAAAATTGCTGCAGCGCATCCGGACGTTGATCGTCGAGGCGAACAGCAGCATCAACTCGGACCAGCAGTTGAACTCGATCCAGGCCGAGATCCATCAGATCTTGCTCGAGATCAATCAGATCGCGCAAAACACCGCGTTCAACGGACGAAAGTTGCTCGACGGTAGTCTCGACAGCTCCGTTCCCCCAGATGCCAGCTTCCAAGTCGTCACGGCGCCAGGGAACGCCTACGATGGGGGGATCCCGAGCAGTCAAGTCGTCAACGCGGATGGGCTGGGCACGCCGGGACCGTTGCTCCAACAGGTGAACCCCGGCTCGACGGTCACGGCGCCCGCGGTCTATTCGGTTGCGACCGTCGTCCAATACGACGCGAACAACGTCAACGACCCGATCTTCGGGCCGATCGGCCCGGGCGTGGTCATCGAGACGAAGACCTTCAGCACCGATCCCAACTTCGGCCCGGCGCAAATCTCGTATCGGGCCTACTCGACCGTCGGCGGCTTCCCGTCACTCCCGGCCTCGGTCCAGATCACCGCCCAAAACGGCGACATCCCGCTGTCCTACACGCTTTCGAATCTCACCGCGGCCGATGTCGGCGCGACCCAAGCCATCGTCACCTACCCTCCGCAGTCGGCCGTCAGGACGGTCGGGCAAGCAGCGACGATCCACAGCGGGAGCCAAGAAGGGAACACCGTTCAGATCGCGCTCCCGTCCGTTTCCACCGGTGCGCTCGGGATCGCTTCGATCTCTGTCCTGCGGCCGCAGACCATCGACGACCTTGGAAACATCGGACAGGACTCCTCGAACGTACTGGCGGCAACGGACGCGCAGTGGCGTGTCGATGCGGCACTGCAGAAAGTCGGATCGGCACGCGCGACCATCGGCGCGCAGACCGTTTCGCTCAACGAGGACGCAAAGCAGGCACAGGTCGCCTCAACGTCGCTCACCGCCTCCGCCGCCTCGATCCGCGACCTCAACATCGCGGCCGCCTCCACGGAGTTTACTCGCCTCACCATTACGACCCAGGTGCAGCAGCAACTCCTCGGTTCCGTCGAACGGATGTCGACGCTGTACTATCAGCTGCTCGTCGGCAACTTCCGCTAGCTGCGGCCAAGCACGTCTTCAGCCCAAGCTGAGCGCAGCTTCGTGAGGCGCTTCGGTGCCGAAGAAGACATCGTATGCCACCCAGATCGGGCCGCTGCGCTGCTCGTCGGCGCGCACGAGTCGCGCGCCGCGATTTGGCGCCCCCTGCGCGAGCTTGCCTTGGTCCTGAAAATGGACCTTGCCCCCGACAAACGCCGCACGTGCGCCGAGCGATGCGAAGGCATCGAGAACGCGGGCCGTTGCGACGGCGGCTTCCGGATGCGCATCGAGACTGGCGATCAATCCGGCGTCCCATCCGTAGGCGAGCCGAATCCCGCCGTCGACGACCGCGAGATGCGTCGCATCCTCGACGCGGTCAACGGGATGGACGGCGCGGGCGCGAGCGCTCGCGACGTCGTCATCCGTCGCATCGGCTCCCGGTGCGACGAAGACGCGCGGGGTCGGGTTCGGCAGGGCGCGCGGCGCTTGCAGCAGAGCGAGTTCCGTAAACGCCTCGCGTGCCTGCGTTCGCGCCTGCTCACGCGCGGCGACGATCGCGCGGCGACGTTCGCGTCCAACGCGCCAGCGAAGGTCGTATGAGTTCGCGAGCGCGCGAAGCTGCTCGCCGTCGTTCCCGTCGATGACGACGACGCCTGACGAGGCGAGCTGCTCGCGCAGCTCCGGCCTGAAACCAGGTGAGAGCAACGCAACGTCGGCTGCGGCGACGAAGTGTACGCGCTCGACCGCCGAGCGGTTCCAGTCAGTGATCGAGAACGACGCTCGTGACGGCGCCGACGGGTCAAAGAGCGGCCACGCCGCTGCGAGCAGCGTCTCGATGTGCTTACGCCGCTCCTCGCCTTCGTCGTGCGCGGCGATCGTGAAGCCGAGCGGCATTCCGGGCAGTGTCCGAAGGGCCGTCGCTGCGCAGGAGAACCAGCCCTCGTCGGCTTCGAACAGGATGATGCGAAGCGGTTCGTGCGCATCGCGAATGTGCGACGCATCGGGCGTCCAGCAATCGACGTCGACGGCCGTTGGCACGACGCGGAGCAGTTCGCGCGGAACGCCACGTGTTTGGAGTTCACGCGCGAGCGCATCGTCCGCACACCAGATTTGACGGTATTCCGCCGTCCGACCGTTCGCTTCCGGGATTCGCGTGCACAGCAGGACGTCGGCGTTCTCGCCCGGCTGGTCGACGACGATCCGCAGCGCCTCGGCAGGAACGGAACGGCGTCGTGCTTTGCCGAGCATCCGCGCGGTGCGCGGATCCAGGTACGTTCGGGATTGCGGCGGAGCGTCGACGAGCGAGACCGCGACCCCTGACTCGACGAGCTTGCGTACGAGATCCCGTGTTGCTTCTCCGGTCGCGTCGTCGCCGTACGCTGCGCCTTGCACGACCGCGACGCCACGCACGACCTCGGTGCGCGTGCGTGAAAGATCCGCGAGCCCACGCTGCGCGCTCTTCGCCGTCGCGACGCGGTCGAAGGCGACGTGCGCGCGTGCGAACGCGAGCGCTGCGCGGCGGCGGGCCTGTGGGGCGTCGTCGACGATCCGGCGCAGCGCGACGGCCGCCGCCTCGACTGACGGCTCGATCCAACGTTGACCTCGATAGAGCGGGACGGTCCGGGAGAACGCCTCGTCGATCGGCACGTGCCGGCCGGGGAGCGGAAATCCCGTCTCTTCGTCAAGGAAGTCCGAAGAGCCGCCAAAGCTGGTCCCGATGACCGGCTTGCCAAGGCTCATCGCCTCGAGCATCGGGATGCAGAACGCTTCACCGCGGGATGTAAGGACGAAGGCGTCGATCGAGCGCAGCAACGTGCGGTACGCGTCCTGTGGGAGCGCTTGCGTCAGCAGCACGATCGGCGCGAGCGCTTCTCGTCGTAACCCGGTTTCGGCGAGCGCCTTCGCGAGCATCGTTTCGCCGTCGGTCGATGCCATACGCAGGTACAGCACGACGTCATCGCCGGGCGCAAAGGCTTGTGCCCATGCGCGCAACAGCACGTCGGTCCCTTTCCGCGGCGACCACTCGAACGCGGCGAAGAATGCCGTCGCGCGTCGCTCCGGCAACTCCAGCGTTTCGCGGTCGGGATCGTAGCGCCAGGAATCCAGACCGATTGGGACGACGCGCACCTTGTCGGCGCGCACGCCGGCGGCCACGAACGTTTCGCGGTTGAAGGTGCTCGGGACCCACACTGCTTCGGACTCGTCCAGCGCTGCACGCCAGCGGGGCGGGATCGCGTCGGTTTCGAACATCGTGTATGCGATGACCGGCCCGCGTGAGCGCATCTCACGGTAGAAATCGAAAAAGCCGCCGCCGTCCATCATCGTTGCCGGTCGGTACAAGAGCGTCGGCATGTCGAGAGAACCCTCGCCGCCGAGGCGTTCGATGAGCGCGCGCTCGGCTGGCTCGACAACCTCTGGATGTGCGTCGAGCCATTCGTTCTCGAAGCAGATATCGACCCCAAGCGCGCGCAGACCCAAAATGAGGTTACGAGAAGCGTTCCCGTAGCCCGAGATTCCGATTGCCGGCGCGAAGGCGCGCAGCGCGAGCGGACCGACCGGCGGGAGGTCGTCCGGCGGCACGAGCACGCGCGTGCCGATCGGGACCGACGGGTCACGATCGGAGGCTGCGACGGCGTTTCCGCGCGGCTGAATCGTCCCGGCGTTTGTTGGTGCGGTGACCCCGGGCCGCGAGGCGGTCAGACGACGTGCGAGGCCGTCGACCCTTGCTGCCTCCACCGCACCGACGAGCGCGTCGATGTCCGCGACGACGTCCGCGTCGAGCGAGACCAGGATCCCGTCGCTCGCTGTCGCGCCGTCGTCGACCATCCACGTTTCCGGCAACAACACGGTCAGACGTTCGCGCGTGAGGGCGCGCAGTTGGGGAGCGCAGCCTTCGAGGCGGAGGCGAACAGTGGTCATGCGCCGACCAACGCCTTGACGTCCCCGGGAAGCCGATCAGCGATGAAGACGCTCGGCGTGATCGCGTACCGGGAGAGGTCATCGTAAGCGGCGTCACGCCGGCGAACCAACGTGTTGAACCGGTTGTAGGCTTTCCCCTGAGAATGACGTCGCGCGATGTCGCGTTGGGCAAGGGCAACGCGTGCGTCGCGACCGCTGCCGAACGACGTGCACAAGAGCATCGGTAACTCGCTTGGATCGTCGCAGCTCAGATACGCCTCGTCGCCGACCAGCACGCGCAGGTCGGGTTCGTCGCGGCCGAGCGCGACGACGTCGACGCCGCTTGCGAACGCGAGAAGCGGGATACGGTCGACGCGGTCGGTCGGACCTGTCAGCAGTAGCGTGGAAGCACCATCGAGCACGTCGTCTGCCGTCGCGTCGCCCGCGATGCGGTGGATCGTGAGCTCGTGGGGCGCGATACCGGTGCGCTCGACAGCCTGCACGAGGAGGCTCTGCAGCGGTTCGTCCGCGAGCGTGACGCGGATCTCGATCCGCGCGCCGATCGGTTCGAGCGTTGCACGCGCCGCCGACCACGTTTGCAGAGCGAGCCGCAGACCGAGTACCGTCGTCACCTCGGAGACGTACGTGACGATCAATCCGCCTTCACGCGGGCCGCGCTTTTCTGCGTCGATCCCCGCGCGCAGCATGTCGACCCGTTCGAGCGCGACGCCGGCGCGCAGCATGCGCCCGAACGCGCGCCAGGTCGGAACGAGAAATCGCCGCACGTCGAGATCCTCGACGAGACGCTTGGCCTCGTCGTCGTTGGCCGGTGCGACAAACGCCGCAGGCTCAGCTCCGGGCTGGAGGATGCGCAAGCCGAACGCCGCTTCAACGCCCTCGACTGTTCGCCGCATAGGCATTTCCACGACGCTGAGGAGCTTGAGGAGTCGTCGGCTCTCGTCGCCGACCGCACCGGCGGCGTCGAGTGCGCCTTCGATTTTGAACTTGCCGTCTTCGGCAGCCGGAACGCGCGGGAGGGCGGCGATGACGTTATGCCACCGTTCCGCGAACCGAGCGTGATTCGCCTCGTATTTCGCGAATCGATCCGGACTCGCGCTCTCGACATGAAGGAAGCGCGCTCGCGGCTCGTACAGGACGCGGCGTCCACTTGCCCACGTCCGCATGCAAAGCTCAGCGTCCTCATATCCGTTCACGAACGCTTCATCAAAGCAACCGAGCGCGCGAAACTCGCGCGCGCGCAGGGCGAACGCGGCGCCGGTCACGACCGGGTAGTCGCGCGGCACCTCGCTGTCGGAGAGCTCATCCGGCCTCATCCAGTGCGCGTGCGCGAAGAGTAAATCGCGGTCGAGGATCAGTCCGCCGTGCTGAATCCCGCCCTCGGGATAGAGCAGCTTCGCGCCGACGATGCCGACCGTTGGGTCATCGAGTGCATCGAGCATCGCGGCAATCGCGCCGGGCAGCGCTTCGGTGTCGGCGTTGAGGAACAGCAGCGTGTCGGCACGCGCGATCGCGGCACCGAGATTGCACGCGCCTGCGAAGCCGCGGTTGTGCGCGGTGAAGGCGACATCGATCCCTCGCGTCTGCGCGAGCTGCGCGCGTGACTCGTCGCTCGATCCGTCGTCGACGACGATCACCTGCTGTCCGGCGACACCATTGCGCTCGAGCGATGCAAGACATCGCGCAAGCAGCCACCACGTGTTGTAGCTCGGGATCACGATACTGACCGAACTCCGCACTGCCGACGCTCGTTCGCGCCGCTCTCCTCCGACACCGTTCATGCGGTGACCAATGCTTTGACGTCGATAGGAAGCCGCTCGGCGGTGAACACGCTTGGCGTGATCGCATAGGCCGACAGATCGTCGTAGGCGGTGTCGCGCCGGCGGACGAGCACGTCGAGCCGGTTGAAGGCCTTCGTGCGCGAATGACGTCGCGCAATGTCGCGCTGGGCAAGCGCAACCCGCGCCTCGCGTCCGGTGCCCATCGACTTGCACAAGAGCGTCGGCAGGTCGGCTGCATCGTCGCAGCTCAGATACGCCTCGTCGCTCACGAGCACACGTAGGTCGGGTTCGTCACGCCCGAGCGCGACAACGTCGACGCCGCTCGCAAAGGCGAGAAGCGGGATACGATCGACGCGGTCGGTCGGCCCGGTCAGCAGCAGCGTGGAGGCCCCGTCGAGCACGTCATCCGTCGTCGCATCGCCTGCGACGCGGCTGATCGTGAGCTCGTCGAGCGCGATGCCCGCGCCGTCGGCGGCGTGCGCGAGGAGGGCTTGCAGCTGTCCGTCGGCGAGCGCGACGCGGATCTCCATCCGCACGCCGAGCGGTTCGAGCGTCGCGCGTGACGCGGACCATGTTTCCAGCGCGATCCGTAAGCCGGCGACCGTCGTAACGTCGGAGACGTAGACCGCGACCAAGCCGTCCTCGCGTGCGCCGCGCTTCTCCACGTCGATCCCTGCGCGCAGCATGTCGACCCGTTCGAGCGCGACGCCGGCGCGCAGCATACGCGCGAACGCGCGCCAGGTCGGGACGAGGAATCGCCGTACATCGAATTCGTGAACGAGACGCTTGGCCTCGTCGTCGTCGGCCGGCGCGACGAACGCGGCTGGCTCGGCGCCGGGGTGGAGGACGCGCAAGCCGAACGCCGCGTCGACGCCCTCGACGGGCCGGCGATTGGGGATTTCCGCGACGTTGAGGAGTCCCAGAAGACGGCGGGTCTCGTCGCCGACCGCGCCGGCGGCGTCGAGCGCGCCTTCCATGCTAAACGCGCCCTCCGGGACCGGCGGGACGCGCGGCAGAGCGGCGATCACACCTCGCCAACGCTCGGCGAACCGCGCGTGATTCGCGATATCGTTCGCGAACCGCTGGGGGCTCGCGCTTTCGACGTGCAGGAAGCGCGCGCGGGGTTCGTAGCGGACGCGTCGTCCACTCGCCCACGTCCGCATGCACAGCTCGGCGTCTTCGTATCCGTTGACGAACGCTTCGTCGAAACACCCGAGCTCGCGAAACTCGTGCGCGCGGACGGCGAACGCGGCGCCCGTGACGACCGGATAGTCGCGTGGCACATCGCTGTCGGAGAGCTTGTCGGGGCGCATCCAATGCGCGTGCCGAAAGTTGAAGTCGCGATCGAGGATCAGTCCGCCGTGCTGAATCCCGCCCTCGGGATAGAGCAGCTTCGCACCGACGATGCCGATCGTCGGATCGTCGAGCGCTTCGAGCATCGCGACGATCGCGTCGGGGAGCGCTTCGGTGTCGGCGTTGAGGAACAGCAGCGTGTCGGCGCGCGCGATCGCAGCACCGAGATTGCACGCGCCCGCGAAGCCGCGGTTGCGCGCGGTGAACGCGACGTCAATCCCCCGCGTCTGCGCGAGCTGCGCGCGCGACTCGTCGCTCGACCCGTCGTCGACGACGATGACCTGTTGTCCGGCGACACCATTGCGCTCGAGCGACGCAAGACAACGCGCGAGCAGCCACCACGTGTTGTAGCTCGGGATCACGATGCTGACCGGGCTCCGCATTGCCGACGCTCGTTCGCGCCGTCGTCGCCCGACACCGCTGAACAATCGCGCGCTCAAATCATGTACGCATGCTGCCGATACAGAAGCGATGGACCAACCCGCGGGCGCGGCTGAGATCGCGCTCCTTTGGGACGCCGCGGCACGTCCTGGCGAAACCGCGCTCGCGCGTGCCGCCGCCGCGCTGCTCGGCAACGGCCTCTTGATCTGCGCCGATCTCGCAGACCCGCTTGCGGCGCTCGCGGCGCTCCTCGCCGCACGCCGCCGCGGTATCCCGGTCGCGGTCTATCCATTGCTCGACGACCAGCGTGAGGCGATCATCGGCGATCTCGCGCGACAAGGCATCGCCGAGCATCTCATCGCGGCGCCGACGACGGCGATCAACGGTCAGCCGCTCGACGCGTACGCCGCACTCGCCCCCGACCACCGGCGGCGTATCTACGCGCTGCTGCGCAGCGCCGACCTCGTCGTCGTGTCCTCGCTCGCTGCGCTGCGGCGTTGGGAGTCGATCGTCGGACGCGCGCTCGCGCGTCACTGGATCGTGCCGATGAGCGTTTCCGAGGGCGCGCCGCGGCGCGGGCCCATCGCACTCGACGCGCGGGGCGCGCGACCCGAGCAGCTCGCGTTCGCACAGGGCGCGCTTGCACCGCTCGACGAGACGATCGTTCGCATCGATCAGACGTCGGCCGATCCCGTAGCATCGTTGCGCGCGTGCGCGGTCGTCGTCGCGCCGGCATGGCACGAAGCGGGGATCGCATGCGCGGACATGTCGGCGGGGACCGTCGTTGTTGCGCCCACGCCGACGGGGATCGACGAGCTGGGCGGCTACACGTACGACCCGCGCAGCGCGCGTTCGCTTCGCCGCGCAATCGCTTTCGCAAAGACAGAGGGAACGCCTGGCGGACGACGAGTCTCGCCGGCTGCACCGCTCGCACGCGCGCTTCCGCAGGCGTGTTCGGGGCCGACCGTTTCGGTGATCGTCCGCACGTACAATCGCCCGACGCTCCTCATCGAGGCGCTCGAGAGTCTTGCGCAACAGACCTATCGCACCATCGAAGCGGTCGTCGTGAATGACGGCGGGGCCGACGTCACCGACCTCTTGGCCAAATTCACAAATCGGCTTGCCGTGACGTACGTCGCGCGCGAAATCAACGGCGGGGTCGTCTCTGCCGCAAATGATGGCGTGCGTGCCGCGCGGGGGACGTACATCGGGTATCTTGACGACGACGATCGCTGGTATCCGGATCACGCGGCGCGGCTCGTCGAAGCGCTCGAGCGCAGCGGCGCCGTCGCGGCGTACGGCAATGCGCTCGCGGTCTACAGTGAAGCGACGCCGAACGGCCCGCACGTCTACGACTACGCCGTCTACACGGACCGCGACTTCGATCGACGCGAGCTCTTGGTCCGCAATGTCTCGACGATCCACGCGATCATCCACCGGCGCGACGCGTGGGAACGACTCGACGGTTTCGACGAACGGTTCCCGACCTGCGAGGACTGGGACCTGTGGTTACGGATGAGCGAGCTCGGTCCGTTCGTCCACGTCGATCGGATGACGGTCGAGTATTCGTGGCGCTACGATCCTTCGGCGCCGAACATGACGCAAACCAAGCACGAGGCGTTCGCCAAAGGGCACGAGATGCTCGTCACCGCGCACCCGCAACGTTTCGCCGCGTATCCCGAGGCCGCCGCGATCCAGCAGCATGTCGCGCAGAACTACCGTCAGACGCCGACGGGAGGATCGCCGTCGCGGCCGGTCCCGCCGCTCCCCGATTGGTGAGCCGTGGCGACCGTTACGTTGTCGCTTTGAGGTCTTGCGGCCCGTAGCCGACGTCGTTCTGCACCTCCAAGAAAAGCGGCGGAACAGGTTTTCCGGGGCCGTGCGTGGCCAAGTGTTCGAGGAGGACGCGGCGACGTTCCGCGACCGACGGGCGGTCGACGGCCGGATGTGCCTCGTACAGCGCCTGCTTGAAGGCCAGTTGCTTCTCGACCGACGCCGACGTTTCGAGCTGCGATCCGTCGTCGCGCAGATCTTGTTCGCGCGTGGCGACGGGGATGCAGATGACGTCGTGCTCGCGCATGATGCGCAGCATCATCTCCCAATCGGACATGAAGCCGAAGCGCTCGTCGTAGAACATGCGGCGATAGACGTCGGTGCGCTCGACCAGGGCCAGCGACCCGACGCTGTACTCCGAGAGCGTCTCGGTCGGATCGACCCCGGGCGGATTGATTGCATAGCCCGCGCTGACGTAGCGGCCGTCGCGCAGCGAACGATAGCCCGTCACCATCAGCGAACGCGCGACGGCACCGCCCGTTCGCTCGAGTGCGGCGACCGAACGCGCGAGGTGGTCGGGATAGATCACGTCGTCGTCGGCGATGACCATCGTATACGTTCCATTTGCGCGATCCAAGCCGGAACGTGTCGCGGCGATCACACCGGTCGACGACGGATTCGTGATCAGCGTCGCGCCCGCAACCTCGCCGACGATCTCGGCGATATCGACCCCGCCGTCGTTCACGACGATGAGCTCGGTGTTCTCGTACGTCTGCGCGCGCAGCGAGGCGAAGAGCCGGCGCAGCAGCAGCGGACGATTCTTCGTCGGCACGATGATGCTGACCAGCGGCTGCGACGCAACGGCAACGGGGCGCGCGGCGTCGAGCCATGCAAGGAGCGACGAGAGCGACGGTTGCGGCTCACGGCGTCGCGGTGGGTCACTGCCCAGCGCGTTCTGTGCGGCGACGAAGACGCTGCGAAAATCGTACGGCGTGAACGTCAGGGCGTTCCAAAGATACTCGTGCGCTCCGGAACTGTCGGCAACCGCGAGCGGGATGTTCCATGCGGCGGCGTCGAGCGCGTCGGCCGGATCGCTGGGATCGGCGGCGAGCACGGCACCGATCCCCTGCAGCGACGCAATCTGATCCGGCGAGACGAAGGTCGCCGGCAACCCGAACTGGGCGCCCTGCTCGTGGCTCGCGCAGGCGATCGTCACGCGCGCACGGTGCTCGGCCAGCCCGAACGCGATTGTGAGGAGTTCGACGGCGGGGAGGCGGGGCGCGTAGACGAGGATCCCGCTGCCGCCCCCGCGCGGTCCCCCGACAGCCGCCGCGGGGGACGGCGCAGCCGCTGCGCGCGGGTGACGAACGCGTAGCCGACGCTGGAGGTCCGCCAGCTCTTGCCAGGAGCGAGCGAGCCAGACATCGGCGGCGCGAATCGCGTCCGAGAGCGTCACCAGGACCTGCGGAGCATCACCGGCGAGCGCTTCGAGCGGCTGGCCGTTGACCGTGAGCCGGCGATCAGCAACGGCCTCAAAGGTCATGCGTCGGCGATCGTATGCTTGCTCAGCAGCCAAGAGCTGGGGCGCCAGCTGTGCAGCCGCCCGCGCGTACGGATCCCCGTGTACGATCATGACGGCAAAGGGCTCATTGGCCCGTCGCCGGCGGATCGCTTCCTCGAGGCCAGCCGCGGCGCCGGATGCGTCGATCACGACCAAAGGCGTGGCAGCGTCATAGCGGCCAGCGTAGCGCGCGGCGAGCTCGCCGTAGGACGAAAGACCCATCGTGCCGCCGTTCTCCGCCGTGGCCTTTCCGTCCGTCAGCAAGTCGTGCTACAATTCGGAGGTTGTCCCGGTTCGCCGGGCGACGCTTACTTCACCCGGCCGGAGGCTGGGGGTGCATGGACGATTCTCGGGAGCTACGGACGGAGCCCGACGTGCCAGAAAGGACCATACCATGCCATCAGGCGTGACGATGCGCGCCCTGCTCGAAGCAGGCGTGCATTTCGGGCACCAGACGCGACGCTGGAACCCGAAGATGAAGCCGTACATCTTCCAAGAGCGCAACGGCATCTACATTATCGACCTCGCGAAGACGCTCGCGATGCTCAACCACGTCTACGACGCAGTCAAGGAGATGTCGCGGCAGGGCCGCGTCATTCTCTTCGTCGGGACGAAGAAGCAGGCGCAAGACGTCGTCAAGGAAGAGTCCGAGCGAGCGGGGACGTTCTTCGTCAACCAGCGCTGGCTGGGCGGGACGCTGACGAACTTCGCCACCATCCAGAAGCGCATCGCGCGGCTGCGCGAGCTCGAGGGGATGCGCCAGCAAGGCACCTTCGATCTGCTCCCCAAGAAAGAAGTTGCTCGGCTCACCGATGAGCTCGAGAAGCTCGAGAAGTTCTTAGGCGGGATCAAGGACATGCACCGGCTTCCCGACGCGATCTTCATCGTCGACCCCAAGAAGGAGCGCATTGCCGTCGCCGAGGCGCGCAAGCTCCACATCCCGATCATCGCCGTGATCGACACGAACTGCGACCCGGACGAGATCGACTACGCTGTTCCCGGCAACGACGACGCGATTCGCAGCGTCCGTCTCATGGTCAACACGCTCGCCAACGCGATCATCGAGGGCAAGACGGAGACCGAGTCGTCGTACGATCAGGCCGAGTACGAACAGCAATACGCCGACGTGAACGCTGAACCGGAGCCCGCCGGAGTCTAGTTTGAACACGACCACCAGCTACAAACCCACCGCGGACGAGATCAAACGTCTGCGGGAGACGACCGGCGCCGGGATGGCCGACGTCCGCAACGCACTCGTGTGGGCCGAAGGCGACTTCGAGCGCGCGAAGGCGCGCCTTGGCGAGCTCGGTCAGGCGAAGGCGGAGAAGAAGGCCGCCGAGCGCACTGCCAACGAGGGTCTCGTCGGCTCGTACATCCATGCCGGCGGTAAGATCGGCGTGCTCGTCGAGATCAACTGCGAGACCGACTTCGTCGCGCGCAACGAGCGCTTCAAAGAGCTCGTGCGCGACGTCGCGATGCACGTTGCCGCGATGTCGCCAGCGTACCTCGATCGCGACAGCGTCCCCTCGGACGTCCTCGGCGAGGTGAAGGTCGAGCTCGAGAAGACAGTGCCGTCCGGTAAGTCGCCGGATGTCGTCGAGAAAATTCTCGCCGGCAAGCTCAACAAGTGGTTCGAGGAGCACACGCTGCTCGAGCAGCCGTTCGTCAAGGACGACGCGCAGACGGTCGGCGAGCTGGTGAAGTCCGTTTCCGGTGTCCTCGGAGAGAAGATCTCCGTCCGCCGTTACGCGAAGTTCGTCCTCGGCGAGGACTAGTGGCGGAGGCGTCACCGGCGTATAAGCGCGTTCTCGTGAAGATCTCCGGCGAAGCGTTCGCCGGAGCCGGTGGGAACGTCGACGTCGACACGACGACCGAGATGGCACGTGAGCTCGCCGCCGTTCATGCGGATGGTGTCGAGCTCTGCGTCGTCGTCGGCGGCGGAAACATTTGGCGCGGGAAACCGCATGAAGCCGCCGGGATGGAACGAGCGACCGCCGACTACATGGGGATGCTCGCGACCGTCATCAACGCGCTCGCGCTGCAGGACGCGCTCGAGCGGATCGGCGTGCAGTCGCGCGTGCAGACCGCGATCGCGATGAACGCGATCGCCGAACCGTACATCCGCCGCAAGGCGATCCGGCATCTCGAGAAGGGCCGGGTCGTCATCTTCGCGGCCGGTACCGGCAACCCGTACTTCACGACCGACACGACGGCCGCACTGCGTGCCGTCGAGATGGGCGCCGAGGCGATCCTCAAGGCGACGAAGGTCGACGGCGTCTACACCGCCGATCCGTTCAAGGATCCGTCGGCGACGCGCTTCGTCCAGCTCGACTACCTGCGCGTCCTCGAACTCGGGCTCGAGGTCATGGACTCGACTGCCCTGACGCTGTGCATGGACAACGCCCTGCCGATCGTCGTCTTCGACATGAACGTTGCCGGCAACATCCGCCGCGCCGTCATGGGCGAGCCGATCGGCACGACCGTTTCGCGGAGTGCCACGCGGGTGAACGGCGAAGGGGTCAGCCATGCTGGATGACGTGTTGAAGAAAGCCGAAGCGACGATGGCCAAGGCGCTCGAAGCGACCCGCCACGACTTCGCCTCGATCCGCACCGGTCGCGCCGCCCCGGCGCTGCTCGACCGCATCCAGGTCGACGCCTACGGTTCGACCGTTCCGCTCAAGCAAGTCGCGAGCGTCAACTCGCCCGACGGCCGCTCGTTGCTCGTCACCGCATTCGACAAGAGCACCGTCGCGGGGATCCGCAAGGCGATCGAGACCAGCGATCTCGGGCTCAACCCCAACGTCGACGGCGTGACGATCCGCCTCTCGATTCCGCCGCTGAACGAAGAGCGCCGCAAAGACCTCGTCAAGGTCGTCCGCAAGAAGGGCGAGGAGCACAAGGTCACGGTGCGCACGATCCGTCACAAGGCGAACGACGAGGTCAAAGGTCTGGCCAAGGACGGGACGATCACCGACGACCAGATCAAGCGCAGTCAAGATCAGGTGCAGAAGCTCACCGACAAGTTCATCAAGCAGATCGACGAGCTCGTCTCCGGTAAGGAGAAGGAGATCATGGAGGTCTGAGTGGGCGCCTCTGCCATCGTGACCTCTTCCGACGATCTGACCTTGCTGCCGTGGACGACCGCGCGCGCCGCACTTGCGGACCGGCCGGTTCGCGTGCGCGTGCTCACGCCGCCCTATCGTGCTGCCGGTGTCGGCACGCTGCGGTGTCTGCGCATCCTGCCGTTGCACGGCGCGCAGGACGGGGCGTGGGAACTCATACTCGGCTATGAGCGCTATGATCGACTCTAAGGCGGCGAACGTCGTTCGGCCGCCGCGACACGTTGCGATTATCATGGACGGGAATCGGCGCTGGGCGCGTTCGCGCTTCTTGCCGGCGATCGAAGGGCATCGCCGCGGGATCGTCGCGCTGCGCGAGATCACGCGGGCGTGCCGCGATTGGGGCATCCCGATGCTGACCGTCTACGGCTTCTCGACGGAGAACTGGAAGCGCGAAGCGACCGAGATCTCGCTGCTGCTCGACCTGTGCGTCTACTTTGCGTCGAGCGAGCTCGCCGAGCTGCGTCGGAACAACGTGCGCGTGAACGTGATCGGACGCTACGAGCAGATGCCGCCGGCTTCGCGTGAAGCGCTGCAGTCGCTGGTCGACCGCACTGCTGACTGCACGGGGCTCGTCCTCAACCTCGCCGTGAACTACAGCGCGCGCACGGAGCTGCGCGACGGTGTCGTGCGGATGATGGAGGACGTGCGCGGCGGCGCGCTCGCCGCCGAGGCGATCGAGGAGGAGACGCTCGGCGGCTATTTGACCACGTCTGGGATGCCCGACCCCGACCTCTTGATCCGTCCCGGCGGCGAGTCGCGGCTGTCCAACTTCTTGCTGTACCAGGTGGCGTACGCTGAGCTCGTCGTCACGGAGACGTACTGGCCGGACTTCGGACGCGAGGCGTTCGCGGCGGCGATCGCGGAGTATCAGCGTCGTATGCACCGCGCCGAGGAAGCATGACGATCGCGTCCGCGACGGCGTCGAAGCCGGCCGTGGGCGTCCGCCGTATCGTTATCGGGGTGTTGCTCGCCGTCATCGGATTCGCGACGGTGGCGTGGCCGCCCGCGTTCATGCTGCTCGTGCTGGCGATCGCGACGGGCTCGCTGTACGAGTTTGCCGGGCTCTCGGCACGCAAGGGACCGGCGCTCGAGCTTCCAGTCGCGATGGCCGCGATCTGGGCGTACATCGTGCTCGCGTACCTCGGGCAGATCCATCACTACGAGGGGATCTTGCTAGCCGGCACCGTGATCGTCGCGCTCGCGACGGCGACGTTCACCGCCAGCTCCGGGTACTTTGCGCGCAGCGCGTACACGCTGCTCGGCGTCCTGTACATCGGCAAGCTGCTCACGTACTTCATCGCGATACGTGCGCTGCCGCTCGGCGCGACATGGACGGTGTGGATCATCTTCCTGATCGCCTTCACCGACATCTTCGCGATGCTCGTCGGCACGGCGATCGGCCGTCATCAGCTCACCCGCCTCTCGCCGTCGAAAACGGTCGAAGGCGCGATCGGCGGATTTGTCGCGGCGCTCGCCGCCGGTGCCGCAATCGCACTGGTGCCGTGGGCGCACGTCGCCTGGTGGCAGGGACTCATCGTCGCCGCGATCACCTCGATCGCCGCGCAGGCCGGCGACCTCGTCGAAAGTGCCCTTAAGCGCGACGCCGCGGTCAAAGACGCGGGTTCGCTCATCGCCGGCCACGGCGGGGTGCTCGACCGCTTCGACTCGTATATCTTCGGTGGTGTCGCCTTCTACTTCGCCCTCTATCTCATCGGCGTCGTTTCGCATCACAGGCTGATCTCGTGAACAAAAAGCGCGTTGCAATCTTGGGAAGCACCGGGAGTATCGGGCGGCAAGCGCTCGACGTGATCGCACGGCATCCCGATCGCTTCGAGGTCGTCGGACTGGCGGCAGGGCGCAACGTCGAGCTGTTGGCGCAACAGCGCGAGCAGTTCCGTCCGCGGGTCGCGACCACGGCCGAGGATGGTGCCGACGGCTTGATGGCGGTCGCAACGCAGACCGACGCGCAGATCGTGCTCGCCGCGACCGATGGGGCCGTCGCATTCGATGCGGTGTTCGCTGCAGTCGATCGCGGGATCGACATCGCCGTCGCCAACAAAGAGCTGATCGTCGCGGCGGGTGAGCTACTCGTCGCGCATGCCGCGCGCAGCGGTGCGCGACTTCTCCCCGTCGACAGCGAGCACTCGGCAATCTTCCAGTGTGTGCAAGGCGCGCCGGCGGGAAGTGTCGCGGCAATCATCCTCACCGCATCGGGCGGTCCGTTCTGGACGCGCACGCGCGAGGAGATGGAGGCTGCGACCGTCCAGGACGCGCTCGCGCACCCGACCTGGCAGATGGGTGTCAAGAACACGATCGATTCGGCGACGCTGATGAACAAGGGACTCGAGGTGATCGAGGCGTCGCGCCTGTTCGGACTCCCGGGTGCACAGATCCACGTTGCGGTGCATCGCACGTCGGTCGCACACGGCTTCGTCGTCTTCAGCGATGGAAACGTTTTGGGGCAGCTCGCCGCGCCCGATATGCGGCTACCGATCGGCTACGCGCTCGCCTATCCCGATCGTCTCGCCGACCGGCCGTTCGAGGACCCGCTTGAATCGCTCGGCGGCGAGCGCGGCGCGCCGGCGACGACGCTGAAATTCGAGCGACCGGATCTCGCGCGCTTTTCGTGCTTGGCGCTCGCCTACCGTGCGCTCGAGCTCGGCGGCACCGCGCCGGCCGTCGTCTCGGCGGCGAACGAGGTGGCCGTTCACGCGTTCGTTGAGGGCGCGTTACGCTTCGGTGAGATCCCCCGGTGCATCGAAACAGCGCTAGAACGGGTCGGTAGTACCCATCTGAGCCTCGAGGCGGTTCGCGACGCGGACCGCTCGGCCCGGGAAGCGGCGAGAGCGTTCGTCGCGGCGCGGACCGCGGAGGCGTCCGGGAGACCATGAACGCCGAGAAGCTGCTCCTCTACCTGCTGATGCTTTCCGTCCTCGTGGTGCTCCACGAGTGGGGTCATTTCATCGTGGCGCGCCGGAACGGCGTGCGCGTGACGGATTTCGCCGTCGGCATGGGCCCCACGCTGCTCAAGTGGACGTCGCCTCGCAGCGGGACGAACTACCGGATCAACCTCTTCCCAATTGGCGGCTACTGCCAGATGAAGGGCGAGGACGGCAAGTCCAGCGAGGCCGAGCAGCAGCGCGACTTCCGCGCCGGCCACAAGTACGATCCGGACAACTTCCAGTCCAAGACGCCGCTGCAGCGGCTCGCGATCGTCGTCGCGGGCCCGATCATGAACTTCATCGTCGCGCTCGTGCTGCTGTTCGGCGCGATGACCGTGTTCGGCGTGCCTGCGCTCACGACCGCAGTGGGACAGCTCGTCCCCGGCTATCCTGCCGAACGCGCGGGACTGCATAGCGGCGACCGGATCGTCGCAGTCGATGGGGTGACGATGAAGGACGGCGTGCAGCTCATCGACGTGATCCATCACTCGGCCGGAAAGCCGCTGCATCTCACCGTCGTCAGCGGCGGTACCACCCGCACGTTGGTGATCACTCCCCGTAAGAGCACGATCGACGGCGTGACCCAAGGGCTGCTCGGCTTCAAACCGGTTACCGAGCCTCAGCATCTCGGTCCCATTGTCGCCGCGCGTCGCTCCTGGGACGAGTTCAGCACGGTCGTCACTGCCACGCTTGGTGCGCTCGGCGGGCTCTTCACGCACCCGGCACAGGTCGCCGGTGAGGTCTCCGGGCCGATCGGAATGGCGCGCGCCAGCGCCCAGGCCGAGGCGCTGGGACCCTACACGTTCCTCTCTTTCGCGGCGCTGATCTCGATCTCGCTGGGCATCTTCAACCTGCTCCCGATCCCCGCGCTTGACGGCGGACGCGGCGTCTTCATCCTGGTCGAGATGCTGCGCGGCCGTCCCGTCGACCCCGAGAAAGAGGCGCTGGTCCACTTCGGCGGCTTCGCGGTGCTCATCGCGCTGATGATCGCGGTCTCGTTCCACGACGTGAGCGCGGCGCTCGCCGGCAAGGGCGCCTTCTAGAGCTACCGCCCAACGTTCTCCCGGCCGGTTCAGGTTCGCCCTTCGCCGGCCGATAGAATCCGAAGGAGACGTTGGATATGGACATCATCGAGCGTTATCTCGGCGAGGTCGAACGGGCGGTGCGCGAGCTCGACCGCAGCGACATCCGTTTCGCCGTGGAGATGCTTTTCGCGGCGTGGGAGCGGCGTGGCACGACGTGGATCATCGGCAACGGCGGTAGCGCCTCGACGGCCTCGCACATGATGAACGACCTCCACAAGTGCACCTACGTGGAGGGTCGTCCGCGCTTCAAGGCCCTGGCGCTGACCGACAACGTCCCGCTGATCACCGCGATCTCGAACGACGTCGAGTACGCCGAGGTGTTCGTCGATCCGCTGCGCGCGCATCTGGAGCCGGACGACGTCGTGATCGCGATCTCCGGCTCGGGCAACTCGCCCAATGTGCTGCGCGCAATCGCGTACGCGAAGGAGCTCGGCGTGGCGACGATCGGTCTGTGTGGCGCTGCCGGCGGCAAGCTTGCGACACTCGCCGATCACCGGATCATCTTTCCAGCCCCGCTGATCGGTCAGCAAGAAGACGGTCACCTCATGCTCAATCACGCGATCGCGCTCGCGCTGCGCGACCGGATCGCGGAGCATCAACCCGTTATCCCGGCCGTCGCGGCACTGTGATGCGCGCCGTCGTCACCGGCGGCGCTGGGTTCATCGGCAGCCACCTCGTTGATCGGCTGCTGGAAGATGGCTTCGACGTCACGGTCGTCGACAATCTCTCGACGGGGCGCGAGCGCAACCTCGCTGCTGCGCTGGCGCGCGGCGCGCATCTGGTGCGCGTCGACATTGCTGATGGTCCTGCTGCCCTCGCGGACGCGTTCGCGGGGGCCGATCACGTCTATCACCTCGCCGGTCTCGCGGACATCGTTCCGTCGATCGAACGTCCCGGCGACTACTTCCACGCCAACGTCGACGGGACGTACGCGGTCTGCGAGGCGGCGCGCGCCGCGAATGTCAAACGCCTCGTCTACGCTGCGTCGTCGTCGTGCTACGGGATCCCGGACGTTTTCCCGACGCCGGAAACGGCCGAGGCGCGCCCGCAGTATCCGTACGCGCTGACCAAGTATCTCGGCGAGCAAGTCGTCATTCACTGGGCGCGTGTCTACAAGCTGCCCGCCGTGTCGCTGCGCCTGTTCAACGTCTACGGTCCGCGCTCGCGCACGTCCGGGACGTACGGCGCCGTTTTCGGCGTCTTTCTCGCGCAAAAGCTCGCCGGCAAACCGCTGACCGTCGTTGGCGACGGAACACAGACGCGCGATTTCACGTTCGTGGCGGACGTCGCGGACGCGTTCCGGCGTGCCGCGGACAGCGCGGTCAGCGGCGAGATGATGAACGTCGGTTCCGGCGGCACGTACAGCGTCAATCGAATCGTGGAGCTGCTCGGCGGCGATGTTGTGCGCGTACCCAAACGTCCCGGCGAGCCGGACTGCACCTTCGCCGACACCGCGAAGATCAGCGCTCTGCTCGGATGGCGCGCCCGCGTCCCGCTCGAGGACGGGATCGCGCGGCTGCTCGAGCGGATCGAGGATTGGCGCGAGGCTCCGGTGTGGGAGCCCGCTTCAATTGCGGACGCCACCAAGACGTGGTTCACCTATCTAGGAGAAGGCCAACCGAAATGAGTCGCGTGTGCGTTCCCGGCGGTGCCGGCTACGTGGGTTCGATGCTCGTCCCCAAACTGCTCGGCTTGGGACACGAAGTTTCGGTCCTCGACACGTATCAGTTCGGACGCGAGTCGCTTGCGACGGTGCGGGGCGCGGCGGGGCTCCGTGAGGTCGAGGGCGACGTCCGCGACCGCGAGGCGGTGCGCCGCGCGCTCGCGGGCTGCGATGCGGTGATCCATCTCGCGTGTGTCTCCAACGACCCGAGCTTCGAGCTCGATCCGGAGCTTGCGCGCACGATCAACTACGATTGCTTCGCCATGTTTGTGGAAGAGGCAAAGCGTGCCGGCGTCAATCGCTTCGTCTACGTCTCGTCGAGCTCCGTGTACGGCGTGAGCGAGGCCGCCCACGTCCGCGAAGACCACCCGCTCCTCCCGCTGACTGACTACTCGAAGTACAAAGCGCTTTGCGAGGAGATCGTGCGCGACGCGCGCGCGAGTGACTTCGCGGTCCTCGTCCTGCGGCCAGCGACAGTATGCGGCTACTCGACGCGGATGCGCTTCGATCTCTCCGTCAATATCCTGACGAACCACGCGATCAACAAGCGGGCGATCACAGTCTTCGGCGGCGCTCAGACGCGTCCGAACATTCACATCGACGACGTCGTCGAGCTGTATGCCTCGGTCTTACGCGAACCGCTCGCAAAGATCGATGGCAAGATTTACAATGCCGGGTTCCAGAACCACTCGATCGCCGATCTCGCCACGATCGTCAAGGGCGTCGTCGAGCACGAGTTCCCCGAGCTTGCGCCGATCGCAATCGAGACGCAGCGCACCGACGATCTGCGCTCGTATCGTGTCGACTCGGAGCTCATCGAGAACGAGCTGGGCTACCGTCCGCGGCGCACGATCGAGGACGCGGTCCGCGATCTCTGCCAAGCGTTCCGGGCCGACCTGTTCCCCGCGTCGATGGACGACCCGCGTTACTTCAACGTGAAGCTGCTCAAGGGGCTGGCCGTCTCGGCCTAGCCGTCCGCGCCTTCGAGTGCGCGTACGAGCCGCTCCGCCTGCGGGCCGAGCGGCTCGTCGTCTTTTTCATAGCGGCCGCCGAAGGGCGTCGCGGCCAGCGCGTGGGCAACCGCCGTGATGTCCTCGAAGGCGTCGATCCCGGTGCGGTCGACGATCGCGAGGTCTTCCAGCGCCGCGTGCAACTGCGTTCCGGTTGCTAGAAAGCGCTCGTAGATGCGGCGGCGGTGCGCCGGGTCCTCGGGGAGCAGGAAGAGGCTGTAGACGATGAGCCCGTCGAGACGCTCGAGCTCGGCGATCGCGTCCTCGAGCATCATGTAACAGTTCTGCATCGCGTACTCAGTCACCGAAAGCCGGTATGGCAAGCTGCGCCGCGCCGCGTAATCGCGGATCACCAGGTTCTGCACGCGCTGCGGGATCGCGTTCCCACGCACCGGGCGGCTCGCGATGTACCCGCGGTACCCGTTAGCCACGCGCGAATCCGCCCGGCAAGCGGTAGCGCATCCCGATCCGCGACGCCGGGCGCAGCGTGATCGGGTCGAAGAAGTCGCCGAGCTGCTTGTCGCTGTAGGGGGTGAAGAGCGCTTTGAAGCGCACGTTCATCGACCAGCGCGCCGTCGGCTCGGCGTTCATTCGGTTGCCGTGCATGAGCGTATGCGTGAAGACAAGGACGTTGCCGTACGGAACCGCGACGTACTCGAGTTCCGGCGCAACCGCTTCGTACAGCGCCTCGACCGACGGGAAGTCTCCCATCTGCGGCTTCCACTTCGCGTCAGACTCGGGCGGCAGCAAGAACATCGCTTTGGTGCGCATCACGTCGACGAGCGGGACCCACAGAACGACCTCGAACGGTGAGTCCTCGCTCCACGCGTCGCTGTGAAGCGGAAGGACCGACGAGGTGTCGTTGGGGAGCTGGATCGAGAAGCCTAACCCGCGCTGCATCGCGAGCTCGTTGCCGACGATGGTCTCGAGCGTCGCGCGCCCGAGCGCGAAGTACGCCTCGCGAAACCAACTCGCGGTGCGCAGCTTGTCGATGACGTGCAGGCGCAGTGCATTCAGACGCTCGGGGCTCTCGATGTGCGCCGCGATCCCGTCGAGGAAGGCCCTGTGATCGGCGCCCGGCTCGCAGCCGAGGAACGCCGCGCTCTCGGCGACGACGAAGCCGCGGATCCGATCAAGCGCCGCGCGGTCCTCCGCCGGGGCGACCACGTATCCGTGGGCGAGGAAATCGCGGATCAGCGCGTTCTCGTCGGGTTGGAAGAAGCTCACGACATGCGGGGAATTGGTCGAGCCGATGCCGGTTCTCCTCGGCGGCGCCCCAATCGGCGTCGATCTTGACAATACGATCGTCGACTACGCAGAGGCGTTTGCTTCCGGCGCGCGCGAGCTCGGGCTGAGCGCTGGGCCGTTCCAGGGAAAGACCGCGTTGCGCGACGCGCTGCGCGCCAAGAGCGGCGAGGACGCGTGGACTGATCTGCAGGCGTACGTCTACGGCGAGGGGATGGCGCGCGCGCGGCCGTTTCCGGGCGTTGAGACGTTCTTCGTGCGCGCACGGGCGGCGAATATCGAGTTGCGCATCATCAGTCACAAGACCCGCCATGCGGTCGCGCGCCCCGACGTCGACCTGCGGGCCGCGGCGAGTGCGTGGCTCGCGGCGCAACCCTTTGCCCGCAATGTCCCGGTCATCTACGCCGAAACGCGTGCGGAGAAGATCGCCGAGATCGCTCGCGCTGGCGTCGCGTTGTTCATCGACGATCTCGTCGAGGTTTTCGACGAGCCCGCGTTCCCGCGCACGGTCACGCGCTGGCTGTTCGCTCCCAACGGCGCGCCGCCGACGGCCGCAGTCGAGCGCGTCGTCGGTTCCTGGGACGAGGCGACAGCGCTAGCGTTTGGTGCCTGATTACGATGCGCGAGCGTTCTGCGCTGCGAGGACGAGATCAGCGTGCCCGAAGACGCGCAAGAACGTGAACAGGATGCGATTGATGACGGCCTCGTTGACGTGGAACGGGCTCCCGTCGTCCTCACCGAAGACGGGCCCCACGTGGCCGCCGAACCAGCGCACCATCTCGAACGACGGCCAGTAATAGACGTTGGGATGACGCTCGCGGATCAACTCCGCGGCCGCGACACGCAGTGTCGACTTCGAAATGCAGTCGGCGGTGAACGCTGAAGCGAACTCGAAGGTCGCTTTGAGCGGGACCGGTGAGACGGTCAGGACGAACGTACAGTGCGGGGAGAGGCTGCGCAACTGCGTGAGGATCGCGCGCAGGTTGTCGACGTTCTCCGCGACGGTCGTCGTGCGGAACTCGTACTCGTCGTTCTGCAACGCGACTTGAAAGTTCGAGCCGAACGCGCTCGTGAAACGACCGGTCTCACGGTGGAAAAAGCCCGGCGCGACGCCGAGCGAGAGGATGATCGTCTGCGCGCGCGCGATCTTCCCGCGCAGGTCCTCGCGTTGTGTCCCGTCGATCCCGGCGGCGTAGCTTTCATGTTCCGGGCCGTCGGCCCCGTTGAGCCATTCGAGGAGATAGCGGTTACCGTACGTGCTGTTGATGTCTTCGGTGTAGCGGAAGAACTGCGCCGGGTTGCCAAGGCGATTGAGCGCCATCGCGATGTTGTGCGCGAAGCACGAGCCCATCGTGAAGATCGGCGTGTCGACGTGCAACCGCGGAGCAACGTCCCGGAACTCCGGCAGGATGTACTCTTCGATTACCCGCTCGACGTCGGCGAACTCGCGTTGCGCGCGCGGATAGCGCGCCATGCGCCGGCGCGTGCGCGTGCTCTTGCGCGCCTGCAGGCGATCGAGCTCGAGGCGGCACGCCTCGTGCTCTGGATCGCGCGCGAGCGCGTGCTCGAGCTCAGAGATCGCCTCGTCCAGCTCGTCGAGCTCGACCAGAGCGAGCGCCAGAAGGTGCCGTGCGTCGAGGTCGTCCGGGGCGAGCTCGGTCGCGCGTCGTAGGGCGCGCTCCGCTTCTTTCTCGCGGCTGCTCCAGCCCAGTACACGGCCGAGCTCGCGGAAAGCGGCGGCGTCGTTCGGGCGCAGCTGCACGAGTGCTTCGTACTCGGCCTGTGCCGCGGCTACGTCGGTCGGCATTCCGTTCGCGATGTAGCAAAGCGCGAGCCGTTCACACACATCCGCGTCAGTCGGGTCTTGGCGGCGCAACTGCTGCAAGTATGGAATCGCTCGTGCGCGCAGTCCGAGCCCGTAAAGGATGGCAGCGACGTTGCGCGTCGCCTGAAGGTTCTCTGGTTGGAGCTCGAGGACGTGCTCGAAGTGCCGTAGAGCCTCCGGCCAGCGTCCTTCGGCGGCCCGTATGGCACCAAGCAGCTCGATCAGGCGGACGTCTTCTGCGGCTTGCAAGCCTTCGAGGGCCAAGGCTTCGGCATGAGACAGCTGGCCCTGCTGATACGCGACGTATGCTTCGCCGACGAGATCGCGCTGAGGCTGGATCATAGTTAGGTGATCGGCTCCTTACTCGCCCGAGTCGAGGTCTTGCGGGGACGCCGGACGAACGCGGTCGCCCGTGACGAGCGACCCCTCGGCAATCGCTGCACGGCTGGCCGTACGCACAGTGCGCGTGTGTGAGCCGGTCCGACGCGGCGGCAATGCGCGCGTCTACCGAGTGGAGACCGAGAACGGCACCTTTGCCCTCAAGGGCTACCCGGACGACGGGCGTAGCCGCGCCGAGCGCGAGTGGGCCGCACTTACGTTTCTTGCATCGCTCGGCGTAGACAATGTCCCGCGCGCGCTCGCTCGCGAATGCGACTGGACGCTGCTGAGTTGGATCGATGGGACGGCGGTCGGTGAGCGCCGGTCCGCGGATCTCGATGCGATGCTCGAATTTGCCGGTCGCTTGGATGCCATGATGGCCGAGCCCAGCGCGGCAGCGCTACCGATCGCGGCCGAAGCGGTCTTCGCCCCGGCGGACCTGCGCGACCAGGTCGAGCGGCGCTTCGCTCGGCTCCTTCCGGTGGCGGAGGACGAGCCTGCGCTTGCGTCTTTCCTTCGAGAGTTGCGCGCCGCGTGGGAATCGCTTCCGACCGAGGCGCCCCCGCTCGGGGTGCGGTGGACGTTGTCACCCTCAGACTTCGGCACCCACAACGCGGTCCGCCGTCACGACGGGACCCTCGCGTTCCTCGACTTCGAGTACTTCGGACGCGACGACGCCGTCAAGCTTACCGCCGACGTGCTTTGGCATCCGGCGATGCAGCTCGAGGCCGGCGAACGCGCTCGTTTCGTCGCCGGCGCGCGCGCCCTCTACGGCGACGACCCGACGTTCGAGGCACGGCTCCGGCGCGATCTTCCGGCCTATGGGGTCCGCTGGGCACTGATCGTCCTCAACGAATTCCTACGCGCCGACTGGGAGCGGCGCGTGGCGGCAGGCCGCGCCGACGACCGAGGGGCTGTGCGCACGCGGCAACTGGCGCTCGCTCGGGCGCTGCTGGAGCGGGTGCATACTTTTGCCGATAGCCCAGAGGTATGACCACAGCTTCCGCGACCGTCGTAATCGACGACCGCTCTCGCGCATTGCGCTTGCGGATCGTCGACGCGCTCGAAGGCGGACGACGCGGTCATGTGGGCGCGTCTCTCTCGCTCGTCGAGATTCTGCGGGTGCTGTACGACGACGTTCTGAACGTGCGTCCCGACGAGCCTCAATGGCCCGAGCGCGACCGCTGCATCTTGAGCAAGGGCCACGGCTGCCTGACGCTCTATGCCGTGCTCGCCGAACTCGGCTTTTTCGCGCTCGACGAGCTTACGCGCCAGTGCACACCCGGGGCACTTCTCGGCGGGCATCCCGACACGCGCGTCCCCGGTGTGGAGGCGTCGACGGGAGCGCTCGGACACGGACTCCCGATCGCGGTCGGGATGGCTCTCGCGTCACGGATGCGCGGCCGTGCCTCGCGCACCTTCGTGGTGATGGGTGACGGCGAGATCGACGAGGGCTCTGTCTGGGAAGCCGCGCTTTCCGCGGCCAAGCACCGCTTGTCGTCGCTGTGCGCGATCATCGACTACAACAAGCTGCAATCGTACGGTCCAGTCGCCGACGTGATGCCGCTTGAGCCGCTCGCCGATAAATGGCGCGCCTTTGGCTGGGGCGTCCGTGAGGTCGACGGTCATGACGTTGCTGCGCTGCGCTCGACGTTCGCCGCGCTACCGTTCGAGCGGGACCGTCCCAACCTCGTGATAGCGCATACCGTCAAGGGTGCGGGCGTTCCGTTCGCGGAGCACGATCCGAGCTGGCACCACAAAGCTGCGGTCGACGCGGAGACAGCCCAGCGGCTGCGCGCGGTGCTGGAGGCGCGCTGATGCGCAAGGTCGCGATCGCGTCGATCTACGAGCTCGCCAAGCGCGACGAGCGGGTCGTGTTCATCGGTTCCGATCTTGGCGCGGGCGTCCTCGACGAGATGCGCCGCACGATGCCCGACCGCTTCTACATGGAGGGCGTCTCCGAACAAGCGATCATCGGGCTCGCTGCGGGGCTCGCGATGGACGGCTACATTCCATACATCAATACGATCGCGACGTTCCTCACGCGCCGCTGCTACGAGCAGCTCGCAGTGGACGTCTGCATGCACCACCTTCCGGTGCGTCTGATCGCGAGCGGTGGGGGCACCGTGTACGCACCGCTCGGCCCGACGCACATGGCGCTCGATGATCTCGCGCTACTGCGCGCTCTCCCAGGGATGACGGCCGTCGCGCCCTGCGACGCGCCCGAGATGGGACGGGTCATGGAAGCATCGCTCGCGGTCGACGGTCCGCTCTACGTGCGGATCGCGAAAGGCGGCGATCCTGTCGTGTCGCGCGCCGACCTGCCGTTCGCAATCGGGCGCGCGATCCCGATGGAAGCGCCGGGCGAGGTCCTCTTCGTCGGCACTGGCGTGATGACGGCGCGCGCGTTGCAGGCACGCGAACTTCTCGCAAAGCGTGGAATCGACGCTGGCGTCCTTCACATGCACACGGTCGCGCCGCTCGACGTCGAAGCGCTGCTCGACGCTGCGCGCGACGTGGCGCTGGTGGTGACGATCGAGGAACACGCACGCACTGGTGGCTTGGGCTCGGCGGTCGCGGAGGTCCTCGCCGACCGTGGCGTTGCGCTGCCGTTGCTGCGGCTCGCGCTCCCCGACGCCTATCTCTACGACTTCGGCAACCAGGATCACGTTCTACAGACGTACGGGCTTGCGCCGGATGCTATCGCCGAACGCGTGTGGGAGACGTTGGCAGCGCGCGCTCTTGTTGCGGTGCCGCGATGATCGTCGCGTCCTCTGCACGTCCACGTGGTCGCAGACTCGATCTGGCGCAAGCACGTCATGCGAGTACCAAACGCGACTACGTTGCGCGTGTCGTCGAACACGACAAAGCGGACTGCGCCGAGATCGCATCGCGCTACGGCGTCGAGTATTGGGACGGCGAACGGCAGTACGGCTACGGCGGGTACCGCTACGACGGACGCTGGCTCCCGTTCGCGCAGACGGTCGCGCGCCAGTACTCGCTGCGCGCCGGCTCGCGGGTGCTCGACGTCGGCTGCGGCAAAGGGTTCTTGCTCTACGAGCTCGCGCAGGCCGTTCCTGGGATCGAGGTGACCGGGCTCGACGTTTCGTCATATGCGATCGCAAACGCCAAAGACGAGATCCGCGATCGACTCGTCCAGGGGACGGCCGCGCAGTTGCCGTTTGCCGACGGATCGTTCGACCTCGTCATCTCGATGGCGACGCTGCACAACCTCGGCGTCGCAGACCTCCACGCCGCGATCGGCGAGATCAACCGCGTCACCGCGCCAAGCGGTGACGGCTACCTCATGGTCGAGTCATATCGCGACGACCGCGAGAAGGCGAACCTTCTGTATTGGCAGTTGACCTGCCGCAGTTTCTACTCGGTCGAGGATTGGGAGTGGCTCTACGCCCGGCTCGACTACCGGGGCGACTATGATTTCATCTTCTTCGAGTGATGTACTCGGCGTTTCCCTGAAGATCGTCGAGCTCGACGAGCTCGGGACGCGTCTGGACGTGCTGCGCTCCGAGGGTAAGCGCATCGTGCACGCGCACGGTGTGTTCGACTTGCTGCATGTCGGTCACATTCGGCACCTCGCCGAGGCCCGCGCGATGGGCGATGTCCTCGTCGTCACGATCACCGAGGACCGGCACGTCAACAAGGGGCCACACCGGCCTGCGTTTACCGAAACGCTGCGCTGCGAGTCGCTCGCCGCTCTCGAGGTGGTCGATTTCGTCGCGATCAACCGCGCGCCGACGGCGGTTGAGGCGATCGCTGCGGTTCGGCCGGATATCTACGTCAAAGGGCCTGATTACAAGCGCGCGAGCGACGACGTGACCGGCGGCATCTCAATCGAAGAAGAGGCGGTTCGCGGCGTCGGCGGCGTTCTGCGCATCACCGACGACGTGCAGTTCAGCTCCTCGGCGCTGATCAATCGCTACCTTCCCGCCTATCCCGAAGATGTCGAGCGCTATCTCTCCGACCTCCGTTCGCGGTACTCGGCGGCCGAGGTGATCGGTTATCTCGACCGGCTCAAGACGCTGCGTGTCGTCGTCGTCGGCGAAGCGATCCTCGATGAGTACGTCTACGTTGATCAGATGGGGAAGTCGGCGAAGGACCCCGTGCTGGCGATGCGCTACGACCGCGCCGAGACGTACGCTGGCGGTGCGCTGGCGGTTGCAAACCACCTTGCGCCGTTCTGTCGCTCGGTTGAGCTCGTCACGTACCTGGGCGATCACGACGCGCGTGAGTCATTCGTCCGCAGCGGCCTCAAGTCGGGCGTGCGCCCGAACTTCGTGAACAAGCGTGGCGCGCCCACGATCGTCAAGCGCCGGTACGTCGAAGCGACGCTCGGCCAAAAGCTGTTCGAGGTCTACCATATCGACGACGCGCCGCTCCACGGTGACGACGAAGACGCGTTCCTCGAGCTGCTCGATGCCCGCATCGCCGGTGCTGACGCCGTCGTCTGCGCCGATTTCGGCCACGGACTGCTCGGGCGCCGTGCGAAGAGCGCGCTCGCCGAAAGCGGCAAGTTCCTCGCGGTCAACACGCAGATCAACGCTGCGAACATCCGCTTTCACGCGATCTCGAGCTACCCCCGCGCAGATTACGTCTGCATCAATGAAGGGGAACTACGGCTCGATGCTCGCGATCGCACCGCGCCGCTGACGGCGCTCGTCGACGGGCTCGCGTCGAAGCTCGCGTGCGAACGCTTTCTCGTTACGCGTGGCAGCATCGGGGTCGAGTACTGGGATCGCGGCGAGCGGCACGCCTCGCCGTCCTTCGCGACGCAGGTCGTCGATCGGACGGGCGCCGGCGACGCGGTTCTTGCAATCACCTCGGCGTGCGTTGCTGCCGGCATCCCGCCCGACATCGTGGCATTCGTCGCCAACGTGATCGGTGCGCAGAAAGTGCGCATCGTCGGGAACGCCGGCTCGATCGAACGGGTGCCCACCGTCAAATTCATCCAAACGCTTCTGAAGAACTGATGCGCGCGAGCGGACCCGAAGTCTACTATCCCGACGAGCGACTCGTCGTAGCCGGCGGCCCCGAGATGAGGACCATCCGTACCGACGCGCTGAGCAGCGCGCGCGGGCGTTCACGCTTGTGCGCCCATCCGGACCCCGATGCGGCGGTTCACGAGATGCTCATCGCGCACACCGACGCCGTCTACGTGCGTCCCCACCGTCATCACGGCAAGGACGAGTCGCTCTTACTTTTGGAAGGCGAGCTCGACGCGCTCTTTTTCGAAGATGACGGCACGGTGCGCGAGCGCCGCCGGATGCGCGCGTATGGCGGCGACGCGCCGTTCTACTACCGCATCCCGCCGGGTGTGTGGCATGGGTTGGTGATCGTGAGCCCGTTGGTTGTGTTTCTCGAGGTGACCGCCGGCCCGTTCCGTCGCGAGCAAACCGAGTTTCCGGTGTGGGCGCCGGACGGGAGTGACGCAGATGCTGCGGCTCGGTACGTCGCGGCGCTGCGTCAGGGAGCGGTCGCGTGAGCGCCATGAACGCCTGTCGTCTGTGCGGTAGCCATGAGTTGCGCGACGTCCTCGACCTGGGGGCGATGCCGATCGCGCATCGCCTGTTGGAGCGAGCCGACAGCGACGAAGAGCGCTTCGCCTTCGTGATCTCGGTCTGCACGCGGTGCGGGCACGCGCAGATCCTCGACCCGGTCCCGCCGGCAGTTCTCTACAACGGGTTCAACTACAACTTCAGCTCGTGGAAGCCGGAACCGCATTTCGACGACGAGGTCGAAACGGTGCTTTCGACCGCGACGCCGGAGAGCGTGCTCGACGTCGGCGCGAACGACGGACGGTGGCTGGCGGCGCTCCGCGAACGCGACGTCCCGATCGCAGTGGGGATCGAGCCCAATCACGTTCCGGCGCGAATCGCCGTTGAGCGCGGCTTGCGGATCCACGACGGTGTGCTCGATGCCGCGATGGCGCGCACGGTAATCGCCGAGCACGGCCGCTTCAGCTTGGTTTCGGCACGCCAGGTTGTCGAGCACGTGACGGACCTCGCGACGTTCCTAGACGCGGCGCATGCGCTCGTACGTGACGACGGATGGCTCTTCGTTGACGTCCCCGACTTCGCCGCAGCGCGGATGTCGGGCGACTGCTCCGTCCTGTGGGAAGAGCACGTCAGCTATTTCACCGTGCAGACGCTGGCAGCGCTCTTGCGCCGTCACGGCTTTGAGCCCGCTGCGATTCGCACGTACAACTTCTCGGGCGGAACCGTCGCAATGCTTGCGCAGCGCTGCGCGCGGGCGTCGGCATTCATTCCGCCGGCGACGGCAGCCGCCGACGTCTCCGCGGCGACACGCTTCGGCGAGCGCGCCCGCGCTTACGCCGTGCGCCTAGACGCGGCGCTTGCGCGAGCGAGAGCGGCGGGGGCCAAGGTAGCGATGTACGGTGCAGGCGTGCGCGCATGCACCGGCGTGAACGGGATGCGGCTGGGCGCGCGGATCGACGTCGCGCTCGACGATCAAGTCGAGAGACAAGGGAAGTTTCTCCCCGGTGCGCGCCTGCCGATCCGTAGCGTTGAAACGTTGCGCGCCGCGGAGCAGCCGATCGTGTGCGTGTTGGCGGTCAACAACGAGAACGAGGCACGCGTGCGGGCGCGGCTTGACGCGGTCGTCGGACGACCGGTCACGTACGTTTCCCCGTGCGCGCCGAACGATATTTGGGGCGAGCTCGAACGCTTGGAGCACGTGTCGTGGAATTGAAAACACTCTACGAGTACTACGAGCGTCAGGATATCGCGCCAACGTTCGCCGATTTGCGCGATGAAGCGTCGCTCGCCGCGTATCAGTCAGCACGCGAAGCGCTCTTCGCTGACCGGTTGCGGCTGCCGGTGCCGCTATTTCGGGGCGCCGAGGTGTTGGAGTTCGGGCCCGATACTGGTGAGAACGCCGTCGTTTTTGCCCGCTGGGGCGCAACGATGACGCTCGTCGAGCCTGCTCTCGCCGCGCACCCGCGCATTCGCGCGTACTTCGAGCGCTACGCGCCGCCGGGATCGTTGCGCGAACTCGCGCGGGACGACGTGCTGGGGTTCGTCCCGACACGACGATACGACGTCATCATCGCCGAAGGGTTCGTCTACACCGTGCGCCCTACACGCGCGTGGCTCGACGCGTTCCGGCGCGCGCTCGTTCCGGGTGGGGTCGCGCTCGTCAGTTACGTCGAGCGCTCGGGCTCGCTCTTCGAGCTCTCGCTGAAGGTTCCGTTCGCAACCTTGCGCCGCCAGAGCGACGAGGATCGCGTCGCGGTGGCACAGCGGCTGTATCGGCCCAAGTGGGACCGTATCCCGCACACACGCGCGTTCGAGAGCTGGACCATGGACGTGCTCGACAACCCGTTCGTGCGTCTAGCGTACTGCTTGGGCGCCGCCGAGCTTCTCTGCGAGGCCGACGACGCTGGCTTCGCCCTGCATGAAAGTTGGCCATCGTATCGCGACGGCCTCGAGAGCGGGTGGCACAAGCGTATCCCGACCTCCACGGAACGCCGCGAACGCGACTCTGCGCATTTGCGACGCAGCGTGCTCTCGTTCGCGCTCGGGACGAAAGCCTATTTGGTCGACGACCGCGAGGCGGCACGGATCGAAGATCTCCTCGACGCCGCCCTAGCGGACACCGATGCGCTGATCGACGCCGACGACGCGGATCGTTCGCGCCGGCTCGCGGGGACGCTGCGCGAGGTTGCGATGGCGGTACGCGCGGCGCGCTTGCTCGTCGACGATCGCGCCGCGATCGGCGCGGGAATCGCACTACTCGATGCGTGGGCCGGCGTGCACGAGTCGCTCGCCGAAGGCGCCTTCGATGAAGCGATCAGGCGTTTGCGCGGGGACGCGGCGCTGCTCGACGGATGGGGCACACCGACCCACCTCGCGCTCCTGCGCGCGTGAGTTCGGTGCGCGTCGGTATCGTCGGCGCCGGTCGCGTTGGGCAGATCGCTCACCTCGCGCACTACGTCGCGTTGCCTGACGTCGATGTCGTGCTCGCCGACCTGCGTCCCGAGCTCGCGCGCGAGGTCGCGCAGCGCTACGGGATTCGTGAGGTCGCGAACGATCATCGCGACATGCTCGCGCGCGGCGTCGACGCGCTCGTCGTCGTCGTACGGCGCCAGGCGACCGGCCCGATCGTCTTGGATGCCCTAAGCGCTGGCGTGCACGTGCTTTCCGAAAAGCCGATGGCGCTGACCATCGAGGATGCCGCACGCCTCGCCGAGTTGGCGCCCGCGTCGGGAGTTCTGTACGGTGTTGGCTACATGAAGCGCTGTGACGCGGGCGTTGTCGCTGCTCGCGAGCTGCTGCGTAGTCGGCGCGCTGAGGGCGCGCTCGGCCCGCTGCTCGACGTCGAGGTGTGGAGCGAGGCGGGACACGACGGCTCGGCGGCCGCGACGTTTGCGATGACCGAGGAGCCGCGGCCCCTAGGACTCGACACCTGGGCGGCGTTTCCGGCGTGGCTGCGCGCGGCTGACGCGCGCGCTTACGAGGAGACGCTGAACGTGCACAGCCACGCAACGAACCTCGCGCGCTGGCTGCTCGACGCGCCGGCGCGCATCGTCGCAGCGCGACGCGACGGCAGCGCGCTACACGTCGATGCTGAAGCCGACGGCGTGCCGTTGCGTTTCACCTTCCGCGACGACCGCCGGCAAGAACCATGGCGTGAGGGGATTCTTGTGCGCTTCGCCCGCGGTGAAGTGCGAATCGAGCTTCCCCCACCGTTCGCGCAAGACCGCGCGGCGGCGGTCGTCGAGGCGACGCCGCACGGAATGCATAGTCTTTCCGTGGATCCTGACGGCGGCCACTTCGCGCGGCAAGCGCGCGCGTTTGTCGCAGCGATTCGTGGCGACGCGCCGCTGCCCGCAGCCGCACACGATGCGGTTCTCGACGTTGCCTTTGCGACTGACCTTTGGCGCCTGCTCGGCGCGTCCACCCACCTGGAGCTAGCCTGAATGCCCGCTGCGTTCTCTTCGACCCTCGACGCGTGCTTGATGTGCGCAGGGCGCGCGATGATCAAGCGCGTCCCTCTGCGACCAATCCCGATCGCGACGCCGAACTTCGACGTCAACGCCGCGGGCGCGAGCGACGACGAGCTTCGTGCCGGCGTCCCGCTCGATCTGTGGCAGTGCGCCGCGTGCGGTCACGTGCAGGTCGGTGAGGTCGGCGATCCAGAGCTGCAGTACCGGGACTACGTCTACACAACGTCCCTCTCGCTGGGTCTACCGGAACATTTTCGTCGCTACGGCGAAGCGGTGATCGCGCGCTACGGGCTGCAGCGCGACAACCTGGTCGTCGAGCTCGGCAGTAACGACGGAACGCTTTTACGCGTCTTCGCCGAGGCGGGGATGCGCGTGCAAGGGATCGATCCCGCGCGCCGGATCGCGGCGGAGGCAACGGAGCGTGGTATCCCCACGACCGCCGAGTTCTTCGGTTCGGAGCTGGCGAGCGCGCTTCGCGCGCGGCTGGGCCCCGCAGGTGCGATCATCGCGAACAACGTCATCGCGAACATTCGCGATCTCGCCGACGTCGCCGACGGTGTGCGCACGCTCCTCGCTGACGACGGCGTGTTCATCTTCGAGACGCAGTACGGCCCCGACGTCGTCGACGGGATCCTACTCGACACCGTCTATCACGAACACTTGAGCTACTTCTTTGCCGAGCCGACGGCGGAGTGGCTGAAGCGGCATGACCTGGAGGCGATCGCCTTTGAGCACATCCCGACCAAGGGTGGGTCGATTCGCGTCGCGGCGCAACACCGTGGCGGACCGCGCCCGGTCGAGCCGTCGGTCGGCGAGTGGATCGCGCGTGAGCGTTCGCGGGGGATGTTCGATCAGCCGTTCTTCGACGAGCTGACACGCGGGCTCGCACGCGTTCGCGACGACCTCGCCTCCATCGTGCGGCGAGAGCGCGCCGCCGGGCGTGAGATCGCCGGGTACGGCGTCTCGGTCGGGACGACTGCGCTGCTCCCGCAGTTCGATCTCACTCGCGAGATCGCGTTCCTCGTCGACGACGACCCCAATAAGCCAGAGGTGCTGCGCGGTCCCGACTACGCGATCCCGATTCTGCGCGGGCAGTCGCTCGTCGAGCGTGCGCCGGGCGCGGTCATCGTTTTCGCCTGGCGCTACGTTGATGCGATCGTCGCGCGCAGTCGAGACTACCTCGTGCGCGGCGGCTCGTTCGTCGTCCCGCTTCCGGTCGTGCGCGAGGTGCGCGCCTAAGCGAAACCGAGCGCGTTGAGGTATCGGCCGACCAGCGAGAGTCGCGTCTGTTTGATCGACGCGGCTTGGGACGCGAAGCCATACTGGCGGAACACGCGCTCGACGGGCGTTTCCTCGGCGCTCAGCAGCGTTCGCAGCTCGGCGAGCCGTTCGGAGAGCTCGCGTCCCGCGGCATGGCTGCGTCGCGTCAGCTCGACCCGCGCCTGCGCCGCGCTCTTGGGATCGTCGAGCGCGCGCGAGAGCGCGAAGTCGACGATCTTGCCGTTGTCCTGAGGCGCAAGGGCCGGTGTTGCATCCAATGCGGCGGCGACGGCTTCGAGAAACGCCGCCGTCTGCGCAGGCGCGGCAGCACCGCGCGGCGCGCAGTTGTGCGCGAAGGCGTGCTGGTTGAGCGCGTGTGCAATGAACGCGAGCCGCGCCGCGGCCTGCGGATGTGGCGGAAGACGCGTCGGACGACGCAAGAAGAGCGCGTCAGCGTTCATCAGAAACCCGTTCCCGCGCAGCGCGAACGGCGTCGGAAACGGTTGGTACGAGACCGGCTCGAGGAAACCGGCGAGGACGAACCCCCACTCGTGAAGCGTCCGCGCGAGATCGCCGTAGAGCGGTTGGCCCTCGTAGAGCGGCGAGAAGCTCACTTCGGTGATGATCGCGAGCGTCGATGCCGCGATCGTCTCCGCTGCGCCGTGCAGGATGTCGAGCTCGGACCCCTGCGTGTCGATGACCAAGACGTCGGGATGCGGAAAGTTTGGATCGCGCAGTGCATCGATCCCGTCGAGGCGGCGCAGATCTACCGGGAGGCGCTCCATCACCTCGAACATCTCCCGCGGTCGGTAGTCACAGAAGCCGGCGAAAAGCGTGTAGTCGAACTCGTCGCGCACCGGTTCGTACAACGAGGACGCGTGCAGGCTCAAGGTGACGTTCAGGTGGGTCGGGCCATCACGCTCACCAAGCGCCGCCTCGATGATGTGCGCCTGTGGGTTGCGCGCGCGGATCAGCGGGACCGCAGCGGGGTCCGCTTCGACGAACACGTTCTGCCACTCGGCGGAGAATAGAGGTGGGATCGCAAGCGGCACATTGCCGTCACGAGCGCCGATAAGGTAGACGCCAGCCGGGCGATGAGGTGTCAACGCGTAGCCTCCGCAGCTCGCAGGGCGATGTAGATCGAGCGCAAGCGTTGTTCTACGAGCGTTCGTGCCACGTACGCCGCGTCGTCGATTGGCGCTGCAGCGGCCGCTGTCGCGTCGGCGACGAACCAGGCATCGCTTGACGCGATGATACGCACGCGGTCTTCGCCCATCGCCAGGTTCCACCAATCATCGCCGACGGCGTCGGCACGTGCGCGAGAACGGAAGAAGGCGACGTCGGCATCGGTGACGTCGAGCAGCAGCAGCCGGCTTGGCGCCGCAGCCACGACCGCGAGATTGTCGTCGAGACGGCGGTAGGCGACCGATCGTCCCGCGCCGTTCTTCGCGTCGGCGACGTGCGCGAAGGCGAGGGCGACGAGCTCCGCGTTGCCAATCGGTTCCTCGACGTCGCGCGCGGCGACCGCTGCGCAGAACGAACTTTCGTGAACCGGGAACAGCGCGCCCGAGACGCACCGCCCGGGATATCCGCCGTATCGGATTGCCGCCGCGAGTGTTCCGTTGCCGAAGAACCATCCTGCCTCGGTGAGCAACAACCGACCGCCCTCGGCGCGTGCCGCATCGGCGGCGTCGGCCAGCGCCGCCGCGCGCGCCGATGCTTCGTCATCGCTCCGGACAGCGACGACGTTGAGCGCGAGGCCATTGCCTGCGCGCTCGAGACTCGCGGCGACGCGTTCCGCGTCACCGGCGACAACGCGTACGTCGACCAGGACGGACGCACCATCGGCCGCGACCGCCGGAAGATTGCGTGGCTGTCTGAGGGACCGAAGCGTAACCGCCGCTGCGAGCGCGGCGTCATGTTCCGCCAGCGGCAAGAGCACGCGAAGCGGACGGCTCACAGTGGCAGAGGTTCGCGCCGCAATCCGGAGACGGAGAGTCGGAAGATGTCGCTATGGAGTAACTTCATCTGAAAGGTGTCGTTGAGCAGGCGGCCATCCTCGACCGGATACGTGTGCAGACGGCCCTCGACCTCGTCGTCGGTGAGCTCGATCGAAAAGTAGATGTCGCTGCTCGTCGCTAGCCGTATGCGCTGCTCGGCAAGGAGCAGAGTCGGCCACACGTGGTCAATCGCCTCGAACGCGTTGTTCATCGCGAAGAAGTTGAAGTCGCGCGTTGTGTAGCACTGCAGCATCTCGTAGGTGAGCGCCTGGCCGATCAGCGTGAGCTCGTCGTCGATCGGGAGCAACGAGCCGCCGGTGTGAAATGACGAGTTCCGGTCGGAGTCGACGTACGACGCGGCGGTGGCGGCGATCGGGCAGCGCAAGGCGAGATCGACGAGGTGCGCGTTCGAGATGGGCCCGGGCCCGATCGTCTCGCGATAGCGCCGCATCAGCTCTCGGAACGGCTGCTCGCGCACCCGCAGGCTGACAGCGCCGACGACGGGATGGTCGCCGAAGCGCGCGAGCCGAACGATGTTGCGCAATGATCCGTCGCCGAAGAAGACGTCCGCCATCCCGAAGATGACCGCGCTGCCGTCCTGCACCACCTGCGCAATGTGGTGACGATAGAACTGCATCTTCAGATCGGCGTTGCTGATTGGACGCTGCGACTGCGGCCACGTTCCGACACTGAACGCAAACGAGCCCAGCGGGGCCAGCTCGCTCGCGATCCGTTCGCCGAGCGCGCGGATGCGCGGCTCGTCGGTGTCGACGGTGTAGAGGTCGAGCTGCACCGCGAGGCCGTCGCGCAGGACGGCAGGCAAATTCCCAGGGCTCAAGAGCGACGGAAGACAGAACGTTTCCCAGACATCGACGCTCGCGCCCCAGGCGAACGCGAGGATACGGACGCGGTTGAACACCGGCTACGCTTGTGTCGCGGTCTCTGCGTCTGCGACCAGCTCGCTCTTGCCGAACACGCGAATGAACGCGAGCAGAATGCGATCGACGAGCGACTGCGAGACGTGAAACGGCGAGCCGTCGTCGACGCCGAACACCTTGCCGATGTGGCCGCCGAACCAGCGGACCATCTCGAACGAGGGCCAGTAGTAGAGATCGGGAACGCCGTGCGCGACCAGCTCGGCCGCCGCGACCCGTAGGGTCGACTTGGAGACGCAGTCGGCGAGGAACGCCGACGGGTACTCGAAGGTCGCTTTGAGCGGGACCGGCGAGACGGTCAGGACGATCGCGCAGCGGGGCGCGAGCCTACGTAGCGAGGCAACGATCTCGCGCAAGTTTTCGACATTTTCGGCCACCGACGTCGTGCGAAACTCGAACTCGTCGCTGGCGAGCGCGGCTTGAAAGTTCGCGCCGAAGGTCAGCGCGAACCGGCCGTCGTCACGACGAAAGAATGCCGGGGCGACTCCGAGCGAAATGATCACGGTGTCGGCGGCGGCGATCCCGGCACGCAGCGTCGCCCGCTGATCCTCTCCGATCATGATGTCGAAGGCAGCCGTCTCGGGCGACGTCGTCCCGCTCACCCAGTCCAGGAAATACCGGTTGCCGTACGTGTTGTTGATGTCTTCGGCGTAGCGCAGGTATTCCGTCGGAACGCCGAGTCGCACCAGCGAGCGCGCGATGTTCTGCGCGAAGCACGAGCCGAGGGTGAAGACGGGCGTGGCGCGCGAGAGACGCGGCCGCACGTCGCGAAAGCCGTCGAGGACATACTCGCGCATCAAACGGTCGAGGTCGTCGAACTCCTTGTCCGCACGGGGAAACCGTGCCATCTTGCGGCGCGAGCGGCGTTCGCCGCGCGCTGCGAGCCGATCGCGATCGATGCGCGCCGCACGATGGTTCGGAGCGATTTCGAGGGCACGCTCGAGGTGCGCCAATGCTTCGTCCTCGCGCTCGAGCTCGGTCAAGGTCATCGCGTACGCGAAGTGTGCGCCCGCGTCGTTCGGCGCGAGCTTGAGCGCACGTCGCAGCGCCGCTTCGGACTCGACCTCGCGCGACGACCCTTGCAGCGCGCTGCCGTAGTCGATCCATGCCTGCGCGCGGTCCGGTTCGAGCCGCACCGCCTCGGCAAAGCACCGCTGCGCGTGCGCGAGATCGCGCGGTCCGGCTTCGCGGACGACGAGCGCGCGGCCGAGCGCGTGCAGGACATCGGCCGAATCTGGCGAGATCTCCGCCGCGCGCTCGAGATGCGGCACCGCCTCAACGGCGCGCCCGGCGCGCAGCAGTGCGAACCCCGCGTTGAAGTGCGCGCTGGGGTGATTCGGCACGAGCGCGCTCGCGAGTGTGAACAGCTCGACGGCCTCATTCGTTCGGCCCTCGGCGACGCGAACCGCCCCGAGTAACTCGACCAGCCGCGGATCGCCTGGCGTCTGTTGTAGCGCCGCGGACGCTAACAGTCCGGCACGGGCAATGTCGCCGCCGGTATACGCCTCCAGCGCGGTGGTGAATCGGTCGGCGGAAGTCTGCATAGTGCCCTCGTGATGCCTCTACCGTCCCTATCGGCATGCGAGTTGCCGAGGTGAAGATGGCGTGAGTGCAACCGGGCGCAGCATGGTCTGCGTCGAAACGGTACGACGATGATTCGCCTGCGCCGTAAGACGAAGCCGATTTTGCTCGAAAACAAGTCGAGCTGGTCGAAGGACGCCAAGAAAGCCTGGATCGGCGGTGACCACCCGGTGGTGGTCCAGTCGATGACGACGACCGACACGGCTGACGCCGACAAGACCCTCGAGCAGGTCTACGCGCTGGCGATGGCCGGCTGCGAGGTCGTCCGCGTCACCTGCCAGGACCCCAAGGACGCTGCGGGCCTGCCTGCGATCGTCGCCCGCTCGCCGGTCCCGATCGTCGCCGACGTCCACTTCGACCACCGCATGGCGCTCGCCGCGCTTGACGCCGGCGTCGCAAAGCTGCGACTGAACCCCGGCAACATCACCGACCCCGTGAAGACCCGCGAGGTCGTTCGCCGCGCGCTCGAGACGAAGACGCCGATCCGCATCGGCGTCAACATGGGCTCCCTCGCGCGCGACCTCGAGGAGAAGATGGGCCACACGCCCGAGGCCCTCGTCGCCTCGGCGCTGCGCCACGTCGACCTGCTCGAGGACCTCGGCCACACCGACATCATCATCTCGGTGAAGGCGCACGACGCGGTCAACACGATCTACGCCTACCGCCTGCTCGCCAAGAAGCTCGACGAAGCCGGTCGCCCGTACCCGCTCCACCTCGGCGTCACCGAAGCAGGTCTCCCGTTCGACGGCACCATCCGGTCGTCGATCGGGCTCGGCGTCCTGCTCTTCGAGGGGATCGGGGACACGCTCCGCGTCTCGCTTGCCGCCGACCCCGTCGAAGAGGTCCCGGTCGCGTGGGGGATCCTCAAGGCATTGGGGATCCGCGAGAAGGGCTTCGAGATTACGGCCTGCCCGTCGTGCGGCCGTGCGGAGATCGAGGTCGTCAACCTTGCCCGGATGGTCGAGGCCATCGCCAAAGAGTACACGGCCCCCGTCAAAGTCGCTGTCATGGGCTGTGTTGTCAACGGACCAGGCGAGAGTAAAATGGCAGATGTGGGGATCGCCGGCGGCAAAGGCAAGGGAGCGATCTACCGCAAGGGCGAGCTGGTCGGGACCTTCCCCGAGACCGAGCTTCTCGGGAAGTTGCGGCTGGAGATCGAGAAGGTTATCGAGGACCAGTACCCGGAGTACCATCACGAGATCGGGCGTGAGGCAGCACCTACCTAGCATCAGACTCTTGACAGCGACGACCGTGACCGCCCTGGTCGCGTCGCTGGCGGTTGCCCTCTCGACCCCAGCCACGATCGTGATGGACGGACAGCGCGTCGCCTCCGACGTCGCGCCCGTCACGACGCCGAGCGGCGCCTACTTGCCGCTGCGCGCCGTCGCGGAAGCGGCTGGTGCCGAGACGTCGTTCGAGGCGGTCACCCGTATCGTCACGGTGCGCCGTGGCGGTGAGACGCTGCGCATGCGCGTCGGGTCGCGCGACGCGATCCTCGACGGGCACCACATCACGCTTGCGCACGCGCCGTTCACCGTCCGCGGCCGCATGATGGTCGCCGGCGCGACGATCACGCACGCATTCGGGTCGACCGTCAGCTTCGACACCAGGCACGACCGCGTCGACCTTCGCACACCGGGCGTCGTCGCGCCGGTCGGTGACGCCGAGCCCTAGTCGTCTCGATGCTGTGCACCGCGGCGCCGGTCGCTGCGATACGGCAGCCGACGGGGCCCGCGCACTATCAAGCCGGTCAGGTCAAACTGACCGACGGGACGACGTTTGAGGTCTGGGGCGACGCGCAGGGCAAGGCGTTCCTCGCGAACGTGAAGACCGGCGACCGGTTCGAGATCTGCTTCAACTCGCAAGGCGGCCATTGGGCCGACTTGCCGTCGAACGCGCGCCAAGGCTTCGCGGTCGACGTCAATAGCAACGTCACGCTCGCAGGCTTCGGCATCCCCGGCAGCGGCGCGCAGACATTTCCGCCGCCCCGCACGAAACGGCGCACCTTATGAGCGAACTGCCGTATCCCGACTGCGATCTTCGTGCTCATCCGCCGCGACGCGCCGGCGAGAGGCTCGGCGGTCTCGTGTTCTTGGCGCGCACGATCGACAAGACGCGTGCGAAGCTGCAGGGGACGCTGGGGTTCTACAAAGTCGCGCCGGGGATCTCCGGTTATCTCTTCAGCGAGCTCCGCATCACCGAGGATGCGTTCACCGAAGCGGTGCGTGCGGCGCGCAACGACGATGAGGTCGTGGCGTGGGTGCACGCACACAGCGACCCGTCTCGCTACCCGGCGCTCAACGAGATGCTCGAGAAGCGCGGGATTCGCGACGAGGCGCACTTCAACGACGTGCTGCCGCGCTATCCGGTCTTGCGCGAATATCCGCATCTGCGCAATTGGTTCGAGATCTTCGACCTCGACGATGTTTGGACGTTCGACCCCGCCAACGCGGAGAAGGTGAAGGAGACGGCACCGAGCTAGATTCCGTATAACGAATTACGGAAACTTCTTCCACGGAGGGGTTCGGTGAATCCACGCACCGTCGTCGGCTTGTGCGCCGCAGTCCTGATCCTCGATGGCTTCGACGCGCAAGCGATGGGATATGTCGTCCCCTCGATCGCGCGCGATTTCCACGTCGCCCCGCCGTCGCTCGCACCGGCGATCTCGATCGGGTTGTTCGGGCTGATGCTCGGCGCGCTCATCCTGGGCCCAGTCGCGGATCGCATCGGTCGTAAGCCGGTCTTGCTCGCGAGCGTCGCGGCGTTCGGTCTGTTCGCGCTCCTCACGAGCACCGTGCACGGCGTGCCGATGCTGATGCTCGCGCGGCTCCTGACCGGATTCGGTCTGGGCGGTGCGATGCCCAACGCCGTCTCACTCGCTGCGGAGTACGCGACGGATCGCTGGCGTCCGGCCGCGGTCATGACGATCTTCGGCGGCTTCTCGCTCGGCGCGGCAGTTGGCGGTACGATCTCCGCGGCGCTGCTCACGAGGTTCGGTTGGCCCGCCGTCTTCATTGTCGGCGGCGTACTGCCGATCGTGCTCGTTCCGATCCTCGTGCGGGCGATGCCCGAATCGCAGCGCTGGCTCGCGCAACGGGGGAAGGTGCACGAGCGCGTTCCGATCGGACGACTCTTCGCAGACGGTCGCGCGGCGACGACCTTGCTGCTGTGGATCGCGTTCTTCATGAACCTGCTCGCGCTGTATTTCTCGGCTGCATGGTTGCCGACGGTGCTCGTGAGCGCCGGCATCGCGGTCCCGGCGGCCGTCGCGACGAGCTCGCTCTTTCAGTATGGCGGCGTCGTAGGAAGCATCCTCATCAGTCTCCCGACGGAACGCTTCGGACCACGGTGGGTCATGTTCGTAACGTTCGTTGCTGCACTGATCGGCGTCGTGTGGATCGGCCGCATCGAGGATACGGCAATCGTTCCGCTCGCCGTCACGTTCACCGGCTTTTTCCTCGTCGGCGCGCAAGCCGGGCTCAACGGGCTCGCAGCGATCTGCTATCCGACTGCGATCCGTGCGACCGGCGTCGGCTGGACGTTGGGTGTGGGCCGCATCGGATCGATCAGCGGCCCGCTGCTCGGCGGGCTCCTCCTCGCGCACAACAAGCCCACGCCGGCCATCTTCACGATTATCGCCATCCCGCTTGGGATCTGCGCGCTCGCGATGCTCCTGCTGCGTCTGCGCGCCGTGAAAGAGGATCCGCTGCCGGCCTAAACGTCGGCGACGCGCATCGCGGAGAGGAGCCGTGCGCTGCGCGCGCCGAGCGCGCGGCGCAGCGTGTCACGCCAGGACTCCGGCCACTCGCCGCTCCCCTCGAGAAAACTCTCGACGAGATCGGCCGCGCCCGGTGCGCCGGCTGCGAGTGCGTCCTCGAACACGTCCGCGATCGTCGCCACGGTCTCGTCGCCGCGGCGTTCGCGGAACGCGACGACCGTGAACGCCTGCAGGGCGCCGGCGAGCAGCGAGCCGTTGACGTTGCCACGGACACGATACTCGTTGCCGTGACGCTCGCGAAACCGCGGCAGCTCCTCTTCGATCGCGCGTGCGATCGACGCCGCCGCATCGGTCCCCTCGACCTCGCGATGCGGCGCGCCGTCGCTGACGAGGATCCCTTCGCGCAGCGTGGGGACGACCGAGAGCGTGTCGAGTGCGGCGCAGCGCGGGACGTCGGCAGCGAAACCTGCGGCAGCGAGGGTTTGTGCGTGCTCGGCGCTCGCGACGGCTTCGGCGAGATGCGCGGAGAGGCCGCGAAACAGCAACGCCGCGGCGCGTGCGCCGTCGTCGATCTCCAGGGTCGGGTTGCTCGCGAGCAGCGCATCGACGAGCGCCCCCGCACCGAGCGCGTCTTCGAGCGCAAAGCGTCCGTGCACGCCCGCGCACAGCAGCACGATGTCGCCTTGGTCGCGCAGCAACGCATCGGCGATCGCGCGACGATTCACCAGCGCAGCGGCGCGGACCGACGCCGGCGTTCCCGAGACACGTAGCGCACGCGTGCCGTTCGTCGTCGTGAAGACCAGCGTCTTCCCGCCGACGACCTCCGGGCGATACGACGCAGGCGAGTTGTCGAGGTCGAAACCCGGGATCAAGCGCGAGTCGCGCTCGCCGCAGAGCAGCACGCGGTCGCGACCTAATCGTTTGGCGAGACTGAGTGCATCTTCGGGATCGAGGACGGGGATGACGCCCGCTGCGCCGTTGGCCAATGCCGTCGCGATCGTCGTCGTTGCGCGCAGCACGTCGATCGCAATGACGTGAGCACCGCGAAAAATTTCGGTGGCGAACGGCGGCGCGAGAAGCGCGGAAATCCGACGGCTCATCGCGCGCCGCGGATGGGAACGAGGTGCACGAGTCCCGGTACTCCGCGCATGCCGTGCGCGCCTCGTCGCGTAGCTACCAGGCGCAGGCTGCCGGAGACAGCGAAGAGAGCGCTCCGCGTGAGCACGAACGTCCTCGATCTGCTGGTTCAGGCACTCCCGCATCTGCGTGGCGGCCTCGGCACGGAATCCGCGTCGTTCACCGCGCGCTTGCTCTACGAAAATCTCGAGCTCGACGCATGCGCGGTTGTCGATCGCGACCGCGTGCTCGCGTTCGTCGGGCGTGGCGAGGATCATCACCTTGTCGGCGGGCCCTCGCTTACTGGGTTGACACACCACGCGATCGCGACCGGTCATGCGGCGACGGCGCGGACGCGCGAGGAGATCGAATGTCCGGTTCCGGACTGCCCGCTCACCTCGGTCGTCATCGCGCCGTTCATCGTGCGCGGCGAAGCGGTCGGCGCGCTCAAGCTCTATCGTGCCGGCACGCCGATCCATGAAGACGACGAGAAGGTCGCGGCGGGGTTGGCGCGCGTGTTCTCGGTTTCGCTCGAGGCCGCTGAGCTCGACGCGCGCAGCGCGCTGGTGACGCAAGCCGAGCTCGACGCGCTGCGCGCGCGGATCTCGCCGCACTTTCTGTTCAACACCCTCACGACGATCGCGGCGCTTACCCGCACCGACCCCAATCGTGCGCACGATCTCGTCGTCGACTTCGCCGAGTACTTCCGCGACTCGCTGCAACGCCACGCGGAGTTCGTCTCGCTCGACGAAGAGCTCGAGCATGTCGAGCAGTATTTGCGCTTCGAGCACGCGCGCTTCGGCGAGCGGCTGCGCGTCGAGTTCGATATCGATCCACGCGCGCGGCTCGCGCTGGTCCCCGTTCTTACCGTGCAGCCGTTGGTCGAGAACGCGATCGTGCACGGACTGGGTCCGCGCAGCGGCGCCGGGACGGTGCGAATCGAGGCGCGCCCCGCGGGCGAGGGAATCGTGCTTGCGGTCCACGACGACGGTGTCGGATTTGCACCGGGTGCAACGCCGCAAGGCCTGGGGATCGGGATGGACAACGTCAACGAGCGGCTCACCAAGTTGTTCGGTCCCGCGAGTGCGTTGCGCGTGGAAAGCGTCCCCGACCGTGGCGCCACGGTTTCGTTCCGCGTCCCGTCGCGGTTGCCGGCGGCGGCTCGCTGAGGTGCGCGCGCTCGTCGTCGATGATGAACCGCTCGTGCGCAGCGAGCTCGTCTACGCGCTCGGGCGCGTCGCCGGTGAAGCCGAGATCGCGGAAGCCGCCGACGCCGTCGAAGCGCTGCGCGAGCTGGCGCGCACTGCGTACGACGTCGTGTTCCTCGACATCGGCTTGCCGGGCCTCAGTGGGATCGACGCGACGAAGGTGATTGCCGCGTTGCCGAACCCGCCGCAAGTCGTGTTCGTCACCGCCGACGACTCGCACGCGGTCGACGCCTTCGAGCTCGCCGCCGCCGACTATGTCGTCAAGCCGGTCTCGGAGTCACGGTTGGCGCGCACGGTCGAGCGTTTGCGCGGGCGCGGGAATGCGGCGCCGCTGCGAACCGAGTCGGCCGTGCCGCAGCGACTGCCGTTCGAAGAGGGCGAGAAGACGCGACTGGTACGGGTGAACGACATCCGCTACGTGCAGGCGAACGGCCACCTCGTCACCGCCCGCGTCTTCGACGGCGACCTCCGCTGGAAAGGAACGCTCGCGGAGTGCTCCGCTCGTCTCGAACCGTGTGGATTCTTGCGGTGTCACCGCGCGTATCTTGTCAATCCCGAGCGCGTCGTGGAGGTCGAGCCGTACTTTGGCGGAGCTTATTTGCTGCGCGTCGACGACAAGGCGCGCAGCGAGGTTCCCGTCTCGCGCGCTTTCCTCCCCACGGTGAAAAAGGCACTCGGCCTATAGCGCGCCACCACCGCGCCCGGTCATGCTGAGCCCGTCGAAGCATGCCGCGGCGTAGCCGCCCGCTGAGCTTGTCGAAGCGAAACGGAGCACGATGCCTTCGACGAGCTCAGGCAGCGCGCTGACGCGCGCGACATGCTTCGACGGGCTCAGCATGACGGAGGTGGGGGGTCAGGGTGACTCGGAGACGACCTTCTCGGGCTGCGATTGGCGGAAGCCGTAGGCGAAGTAGACGATGAGTCCGACGAGCAGCCAGGCGCCGAACCACGCGAAGGTGATGAGGCCGAGGCCCAGGACGGCGAGCATTGCGGTGATGATGATTCCGGCGATCGCCGTGACCCAGACGAACGGGGTGCGGAACGGGCGCGGCAGATCGGGACGCTTGACGCGCAGCACCAGCACGCCCAGGCAGACGGCGATGAACGCGCTCATCGTTCCGATGTTTACCAGCGAGAGCAGCAAATCGAGCGGGACGATCAGCGTGAAGAGCGCGACGATCACCCCGGTGATCGCCGACATGCGCGCCGGCGTGCGAAACCGCGGGTGAATTGTCGCGACCGACGGCGGCAGCATGCGGTCGCGCGACATCGCGAAGAAGATCCGTGACTGCCCGAGCAGCGAGACGAGCGCGACCGACGACGTTCCGGCGAGCACGCCGATACGGATGATCCACTCGGCCCACGGCGCGTGCAGCGGCGCGAGCGCGGACTGCAGCGGTGTGTCGATGTTGACCTGTTGCCACGGGACCGCACCGACCAGGACGATCGCAACGGAACAGTACAGCAGCGTCCCGATCAGCAGCGAGCCGATGACGCCGACCGGGATGTCGCGCGGCGGGTTCACGCACTCCTCAGCGGTCGTCGTCGCGGTGTCGAACCCGATATAGGTGAAGAAGACGAGTGCGGCACCGCCGATGATCCCGGTCGGGATTCCGTCCTTGTCGAGCGGACCGATGAACCCGACCGGATTGAACGGGACGAGATTTTGCGGGTGAAACAACGCAAGCCCGGCGATGATGAAGGCGAGCAACGCCGTGACCTTGATCACCACGAGCGCGTTGTTCGTGCGTGCGGTCTCTTGAATCCCGATGATGATCAGAACGGTGAGCAGTAGCACGAACAGCGCGCCGATCAGATCGATCGACGATGCGCCGAGATTGATCTGCCACCACGCGTCGCCGTGCGCGAGTGTCGCTTTCGCGAGCACGGGCGGCAGTCGCGCGCCGGTGAGCGCGTGAAGCGCTTCTTGGAGCGACTGCGAGAATTGCTGCGCGACCGGCGCGGCGGAGATCGCATACTCGAGGATCAGGTTCCACCCGATGATCCACCCGACGACCTGACCGAGCGTCGCGTACGCGAACGTGTAGGCACTCCCCGCGCTCGGGATGATCGCGCCGAGCTCGGCGTAGCACAGTGCCGCAAGCAGCGAGGCCAGGCCGGCGAGCAGGAAGGAGACGATGACGGCAGGGCCTGCCTTGTGCACGCCCGGGCCGATCGTGGTGAAGATCCCGCCGCCGATCATCGTGCCCAGGCCGATGGCGATCAGGTCGCGGCCGCGCAGCGCTCTGCGAAGGGAATGTCTTTCCTCGCGAGCCCGCATCGCATCGATCGAGGTCGTCCGAAACAGCGCCCCGAGGAAACCGTGCTGCACCCGACGGAGGTGCGACGCATCGTGAAGCGATTCATCCCTCGCAGCAGCGTGCCGCGGTGAGCGCCGGCTATCAGCGCCTGACGCGGCGCACCGTCTACGAAAATCCCTGGATTCGCTTCGAGGCGCACGAGATGGTGCATCCCACCGGTGCGCCCGGCGTGCACGGTGTCGTCGTCACGCCGCCGGCGAGCGCGGTCGTTTTGCTCGACGGCGACGAGGTGGTGCTCGTGCGTCAGTCGCGCTTCGCGATCGACCGCGTCGTGCTCGAAGTGATCAAAGGCGGTGCCGCCCCCGGTGAGAGCGCGCTCGCGTGCGCGATGCGCGAGTCACGCGAAGAAGCCGGCGTGCGGGCCGCGCACTGGATCTCGCTCGGGCAGACGTACGAGATCCCGTCGATCGTGCAAGAGCCGGTCGCATTGTTTCTCGGCTGCGATCTCTCGCCCGCGCCGCTCGAGCCCGAGGAGGTCGAGCGCATCGACGTCGTACGCATGCCGCTCCTCGACGCACTCGACGCGTGCGTCGATGGAAGGATCGACGACGCCGTCTCGGCGCTCGCGCTGCTGCGCGCGTCCCGCTTCGTGCACCCTTCGACAAGCTCAGGGTGCCCTTCGACAAGCTCAGGATGACGTGGGCGGGGCGGTCGTGGCGTTCCAGAGGTGTTCGGGCTGGTCGAGCGCCTCGTTGATCCAACGCGACCAAACGAAGAGCGCGTCGGAGAGGCGGTTGACGTAGCGCACGACGTCGTCGGAGATCGGCTCCTCGTCGCGCAGCGCGATCAGCAGTCGTTCCGCGCGACGGCAAACGGTGCGCGCCTGATGGAGAAACGCGCCCGGGTAGGAGCCGCCGGGGTGGATGAAGTTTGCGAGCGGTTCGAGATCGCGTTGCGCGTGGTCGATCGCGTGCTCGAGCGCGGTTGCGTCGGCGCCGGTGACGAGCGGCATCCCTTCCCAACGATCCTTCGGAAGCGTCGCGAGGTCGCTGCCGAGATTGAAGAGCACGTCCTGCGTCCACGCGAGCCATGCGTCGAGCTCGCGTGCGCGTGCGTCGAGCCGCGCGAGGTCTTGGACGGGGCGCGTGCGCCGGACGTCGGCCAGTGCGGTGCGCGCAAGGCCGATCACCGACGAGAGCTCGTCGATCGTGCCGTACGCCTCGATCCGCAACGCGTTCTTCTTGATGCGCTGTCCGCCGACGAGGCCGGTGGTCCCGTCGTCGCCGGTGCGGGTGTAGATCCTGGTTAGCTTCGGCACGCAGCCGCCTTCTAAGAGGACGCCTTCCGACCTCTGCGAACCCTGGGCGTTTGGCCATGGAACGCACCCTCGAACGGATCCCACCGAAAGCCGCCGACCTTTCGGAGTGGTATCAAGCCGTCTGCTATCAGGCGCAGCTCGTCTCGCAAGCCCCGGTGCGCGGCTGTCTCGTGCTGCGCCCGTACGGCTTCGGGTTGTGGGAGCGGCTCCAAGCCGCGCTCGACACGCGCTTCAAAGAGACCGGTCACGAGAACGCCTACTTTCCGCTCCTCATCCCCGAGCATCTGCTCACCAAGGAAGCCGAGCACGTCGAGGGCTTCGCACCCGAAGTCGCGTGGGTGACCGAGGGAGGCAACGAAAAGCTCACCGAGCGGTTGGCGATCCGGCCGACCTCCGAGGTCATCATCGGCGTGATGTACGCGGAGTGGATTCAGTCCTATCGCGACCTCCCCGTGCTGATCAACCAGTGGGCGAACGTGCTGCGCTGGGAAAAGCGCACGCGCCCGTTTCTGCGCACGATGGAGTTCTTGTGGCAAGAGGGTCACACCGCGCACGCGACCGAGGAAGAAGCGGCCGAAGAAGTCGCGCGGATGCTCGAGATCTACCGCGAGGTTGCGGAAGACGTCTGCGCAGTCCCGGTCTACAAAGGCGAGAAGTCGTCGTCGGAGCGTTTTGCGGGCGCGAACCACACGTTCTCGATCGAAGCACTGATGCCCGACGGTCGCGCGCTGCAGTCGGGCACCTCGCACGAGCTGGGCCAAAACTTCTCCCGCGCGTACGACATCACGTTCTCCGCGGAAGACCAGAGCGAGCAGTACTGCTGGACGACGTCGTGGGGGATGTCGTGGCGGATGCTCGGCGGGCTGATCATGACGCACGGCGACGATCGCGGGCTGCGCATTCCGCCGCGGGTCGCGCCGATCGAAGTCGTGATCGTTCCGATTCCGCGTGGCGATACGACCGCTCTCGACGCGGCGGCACGTGATCTCTACGAGCGCTGCGTCGCGGCCGGTCTGCGCGTTCGCTTGGATAATCGTCCGGGGCAGTCGCCGGGCTTCAAGTTCAACGAGTGGGACATGCGCGGCGTACCGATCCGTTTGGAGCTGGGGAACCGCGATCTCGAAGCCGGTGTCGTCACGCTCGTGCGCCGCGACAAAGCGGTGAAAGAAGAGGGACAGAAACAGCAGGTCCCGCTCGGCGAGATCATCGACTTCATCCCGACCGTGCTCGAGCAGATCCAGCACAACCTGTTCGCGCAGGCGAAGACGTTCTTGACCGATCACACGATCGCGACGCTCGATCGCGACGAGTTCTTCCGGCTGTGCCGGGACCGCGCTGGGATGATCGACGTCCCGTGGTGCGGCAGTCCCGAATGCGAGGCGGCGGTCAAGGAAGCCACAGGTGCCACGACACGCAATCTACGCGAGCCCGCGCGCGCTCCGTTCTGCGTCCCGTGCGGCGAGCCGGCCCGGTACCAGGCCTATTTCGCACAGAGCTATTAGCCTCGCGCTCGCAGCGCTCGTCGCCCTCGTGCCGCTTGCGGCGCGAGCCGACGACGCGCGCGTCAACGCGCGCAGTACGGGATCGGCGTTGACGACGGCGCGAACAGTCGCAACCGCCCTCCTGGCGCGCCCACTTCCCGCGCAACTGCTCAAGGTTCGCTGCGAGCGCGCCGGCGCGCACGTGGACTGCGGGCTGACGCTCAGCGGCGTCCACTTTCACCGGCCGCTCGATCTGGCGGCGTGGAATGCCGAGGTCCTCGCCCTTGTCGATGCCGGTTTCGCGGCTGCACCGGAGGTCGACGAGATCGACTGTTGGGCGACCGTGCCGCTCGACGCAGGCAAGGGCGTGATCGTGAGCGGGGACTTCGCACGCCCCACCTCCGCGACGGTGTTTTCGGTGACCGTTCCGCGCGCCGAGCTCGGCGCGTTGCGCGCGCGACTCTCCTCCGGGCGCGATATCTTCTGGGACCCGGCGTTCCGGGCGTCCTTGGCGAAGGGAACCCGCGGATGATCCGGACGACCACCCTCCCCTCGGGCTTGCACATCCTGACCGAGACGATGTCCCACGTGCGCTCGGCCTCGATCGGCGTCTGGTGCGACGTCGGCTCGGCCGTCGAACCTCCCGAGCAACGCGGGCTCTCGCATCTGCTCGAGCACATGGTGTTCAAGGGAACGGCGCGGCGCAGCGCGCGTGCGATCGCCGAGGAGATGGACGCCGTCGGCGGCGAGCTCAACGCCGCGACCGACAAAGAGACGACCTGCTTCTATGCGCACGTCGTCGACCGCCATCTCCCGCTCGCCGTCGACGTCCTCGGCGATCTGCTGCGTCACGCGCTCCTCGCCGAGGACGACGTGCGCAAAGAGAAGCACGTCGTCCTCGAAGAGATCAAGATGTACGACGACTCGCCGGACGACGTCGTCGCCGACCGCTTCGCGCGCACGTTGTGGCGGGGCGCGAATCTCGGCGACCCGACGATCGGCTACGCGCGGACCGTCAGCGCGCTCACGCGCGAGGATCTCGTCGGATGGCGCGCATCGCGATACGCGCCCAGCACCGTCTTCGTGACGGCGGCAGGCAACGTTGAACACGACGCTGTCGTCGCTGCGATCGCTGATGCGTTTGCCGGCTTCGAGGGCGACGTGACACCGCCGGTCGCGGAGCGGCCGCGCTTCACCCCCGACGTCGATGTGTTGTTGGACGATACGGAACAGGCATACGTGTTGCTCGGCACGCCGGGGCTCTCGCTCCGCGACGAACGCCGCTACGTCTTGGCGATCCTCGACACGCTGCTCGGCGGCGGGATGTCGAGCCGGCTGTTCCAGAGCGTGCGCGAAGAGCGCGGGTTGGCCTACGAGATCTCGACGTTCCAGCAAGGGTATCGCGACGCCGGGCTGTTCGGCGTGAGCGCCGGCTGCTCGCCCGAGCGCGTCCAGGACGTCGTCGACGTCATCGTCGACGAGATCGATCGTCTGCTCGAAGACGGCGTGCGCGACGACGAGGTCACGCGCGCGCGCGAGCACCTCAAAGGCAATCTCACGCTGGCGCTCGAGAGCACGTACAACCGCATGTCGCGGCTCGCACGCAACCACATCGTGCACGGCCGCCAAATCTCAACCGAGCAGGTCGAGGCCGCGTTCGACGCGGTCGACGCAGCGCAGGTCGACGCGCTCGCGCGCGAGCTGTTGACGACGCGCGGCTTGTGCGTGCTTGGTCCTCCGGAGGTGCGTGCGGTCCGTCTGCGCCGCGCGGAGGCCGCTTAGTGGCGGGAATCTTCGTCACCAACCTGATCATCGCGGCGCTCTTGAACTTGGCCACGCAAGCGATCCAAATCGGTGCCTACGCCGCCCGGTATGCAGGTGTGACGACGGGGCGAATCGCCACCGCGATCTCGCTGTTCTCGCTCTTCGTCACGGCGAGCCGCCTAGCGGCGCTGTTCCTCACCCCGGCGATCGGCGGCCTCGCCGACACCACTGCGAATCCCGCGATCGCCGCGCACACGACCGTTGCGCCCGACGCACTGGCGCGCTTCGACACGCAGATGCGGATCGTCGTCGGCTCCGGATCGCTCGGTATCCTCGCCGGCGCGTTCCTGATGCCGGTTTTCGTCGTGTTGTTCGTGCGCGGGGTGCGCAGCTTCGAGCGACTGGGCTCGATCCCAGCCTCGATGCTGCGGCTGCTCGATCCGCGCGTGCAGTTCGACCTCATCCGGGCGATGCGGCTCCCGCCGCTCGCGCGCCTGCGCAAGCTGCCCTACCGTGACATCCCGCGCCGGCTGTTGATCTTCAACACCATCATCATGATGGTCTACGCGATCGGCGTCGTCGCAGCGTATTACGCCAGCGTCCTCAACCTGAACGCGCGTGGGACCGCCATCGGGCTCTCGGGACTCGTCAACGGGATCGGAACCGTCGCCTTCTCGCTTTTCGTTGATCCCACGTCCGCCTACATCGTCGATCAGACGGTGCGCGGCGAACGTCCCGTCGCCGACGTCCAAGCGATGATCGTCGCGCTCGTCGTCACCGCCTTCGTCGGCACCCTGCTCGCCCAGCTCATCCTCTTCCCCGCCGCGGAGTACATCGCGGCGGCGTCCCATCTCTTCGTCGGCGCGAAACACGTATGACGCGAATGATCCGCTTCACGCTCCTTTTGTTCGCCTGCACGATCCTACCGCTGGGAACGAGCGGTTGCGCGACGAGCGTTGCGCAGTGGATCGTGCATACGCGCGACCATCAGGGTGACGTCGCGCTTGCCCACAAGAACTATCCCGACGCGTCGGTCGCCTACCAGCTCGCGCTCAAGATCGATCCCAAAGACACGCATGCACGCGACGGCCTGGTCACGGTGCAGCTGCAGCTCGCGCAGACGATGTTCACGGCGTCGAAGTTCGAGGACGCGATTGACGCGCTCGCGGTCGCCGCGAAGTACGCGCCGAACGACGACACGGTCGCGGCGCTGCGCAATCAGATCGAGCAGGCGGAGATCAAACGCGAGATCGTCCTGTCGAATTACCCCAACTATCGCGTGACCGGAACGTCGATCCAGCGCGAGTACAACCGCCTTCGTGCGCAACTGCAAGCCGTCTCCGTGGACCTGCGGCGCTTCAACTACACCTACGACACCGCGGACCTGACGGCGGCGATCAAGCAGAGCTACGTGCTCGACGACGAGGTCGCACGGCTCACGAAGCGGCTCTCGCAGTATCGGCAGCTCGTCGAATCGGGCGTTCCCGAGAGCGCGGCCGCGTCGCAATCGCTCGCGCCGCCCGCGTCGCTGCTCCCGCTGCCTTAGCCGCGGCGCACGAGCAATACGCGCGCCAACCGGCCCGCGTGGTCGCGTACTTCGGGCACGCCCGTCGTCTCGTACCAGAGACCGCGCAGCGGCGGTCCGAGCGTGAAGAGCGAGGGCCACGGCGCGCCGTGCGAGCCGATGACGCGAAACTGCGGCGTCGCATCGATCCCTAAACGGAGCGCGTCGGGCCGGATGAGCCCGCGTCGCACGAGGTTCTCCTCGAGGCGGCGTTCGATGCGCAGGTAGTCGCTCTCGGGGCCGGTGCAGTTGACGATCGTCCCGACGCGCAGCTCTTCGGGCGTGTCCCCCGCGGCGACGACGACGCGAAATCCGTCATGATCGGCCTGCGCGTCCGCGACGGTTCCGCGCCGCAGCGTGAGCGCGCCGCGGGCCTCCATCGCGCGGTAGCGCTGCGCGATCTCGACCGGGACGCGGTAGCGGTGGATCGCCCAATACGGTTGCAGATGGCGCAAGAAGCGCTGGCGTTCATGCAGATCCCACCCGGCCCAAATCGCCGGTGTGCGCTTGCGGATCGCCTCGACGACGCGGCGCCAGTCCTCGTCTTGCGCGGCGAGCCGCCGCGCTGCTGCGCGCATCGTACGCAACAACCCGGCCGGCGTCGTGGGATCGAGGCCGAGCGCGTCGGGGTCGGCGGCGCGGACGCTGGGGTCCTCATCGAGCGGGAGCAGACCGTGCCGTGAAACGATCGTGACCCGTCCGGCAAAGCCGCGGTCGTCGAGCGCCACGACGGCGTCCATCGCGGTCAACCCGCTGCCGATCAGCAACACGTCGCCGCGGACGCGGCGGGCGTCGAAGCGCCACGGGTCGCCGACATAATGCGCGTCTTCGCTGACGGAACGCGGAACGAGGGTCGTGCGCGGTGGCGGGTTGCCGAGCGCGAGGACGACGGTTTCGGCGTGCCAACGTGCCCCGGCGGCGTCCTCGATGAGGTAGCCGCCCTCGTGCGGGACGACGTCCAGCACCGCACGCCCGACGAACCGCACCGCGCCGCCGTTCTGCAGCGCGCCGGCGACCGTGTCGCGCAAGTACTCGCCGTAGCGCACGCGGGGGATCAGCGTGTCGTCCGGCGCGGCCCCCAGCCACCGCGCAAGATGCGTGTCGTCGCCAGGGATCGCGCTCATCGCCCGTACGGGGCCGTTCATGAGATGCCCGGCGACGCCCGAGGCGTACGCGTTCCCCGGCCCGGGCGGGCACGGGTCGAACAGGGCGGTCAGCGGCGGCTTCGCATCGCGTGCGAGGAGCGTCGCGAGTGCGGATCCGGCGAGGCCCGCGCCGATGATCGCGATCTCGAGGCGGGGCGCGGCCTGCGTCATGGGGCCTCGATCCGAAGCGCAACCGGGTCTCCCCTTGGAGGAACACCTTTACGTGAACCTAAGATTTCGGGTCTTTCCCGCCGATGGTAAGGCAAGGAGGCTGCCTCGTTATGGATATTCAGGCGGTCGTTGGGCAAGGATCGCAGCTATCGGATCCGATTGATACGCAAGCGACGGCCGAAGCGTCGGGCGTGTCCGTCCCGACTCCAACGACGATCACCGCGGCACCAACGACGACGAGCACGTCGGCGACGACGAGCACCTCGCCGACAAGCGACACGTCGACGTCGAACGGTTCTACACAGCCCAACGATCATCGTGAGCCGCTGACCTCCACCGTTGCGAAGCTCTTCGGCAAGCGCAATCCGTCGCCGCAGGACGAGGTCCAAGTCTCGTATCGCGTGTCGAAAAATCCCAACGAGATCGTCACCGTCTTCACCGATCCGAAGACCGGCCAAGAAATCACGCAGTTCCCCTCCGAGATGATGATTGAGCTCGCCCAGTTCTTCGAAAAGGAGAGCGGGGTAGCCGTCGACAAGAGCGTGTAGCTCGTGTTTTCTTCGCCCGAGGCGGCGAATGAACGCGCGCTGCGACTGCGCGGTGCCGGGGATGCCGTCGCCGCGATCGACGCGTGCCGTGCGGCGACCGTGCAGTTCCCGCGCGATACGACGCTGCTCGTGAATCTCGCCTTCATGCTCGACGAGCGCGGCGACCTCGACGGCGCACTGCGCGCGTACGATGACGCGATCGCATGTGACGAGAGGCTGCTCGAAGCGCTCGTTGCGAAAGGTTTGCTGCTCCTACGTGCCGGCCGCAACGACGAAGCTGAAACGGCGCTTTTGCGTGCGGTCGCGGTCGACGCGTGTGAGGTCCGCGCGAACCTCGCGCTCTACGAGCTGCTGCACGTCAAGGGCGATCCTGCGCGCGCGGTGACCCACCAGCGTCGCGCGCTCGAACGGCAGACGCTGTTCTCCGCGGTCGCGCCGCAAGAGCAGCGCAGCGTTCTCGTGCTCTGCACCCCCGGCGATCTGCAAGCGAACATCCCGGTCGACTTTCTGTTCGACCTGCGTACGACAAGCGTCCACAAGCTCTATCTGCTCGACGTTGAGCAGATCGAGCGCACGCGGCTCCCGCGCTACGACGTTGTCTTCAACGCGATCGCCGAGTCGCCGGACGCGCTCCCCGCGCTGTCACTCGCCGACGCGATCCGCCGCGCGCAAGACAAGCCGTATCTCAACCGTCCCGAGCGCGTCTTGTCCACGAACCGCCTCGAGCTCGTCGACGCGCTGCGCGCGACGCCGTGCGCGCTCGCGCCGATCGTGCCCGCGACGCGCGATACGCTGCGCGCCGGAAGCCCGCTTCCGTTTCCGGTCATCGTCCGTCCGGTCGGCTCGCATGCCGGGCACGGGCTCGAGCGAATCGAGAACGCGCAGGCGTTGGGCGACTACCTCGCGCGCGAGGTGCACGATACATACTATGTCAGCGCCTTCGTCGATTATCGCAGCGCCGACGGCTACTACCGCAAATACCGCGTCATCCTCGTCGACGGCGAGCCGTACCCGTGCCACCTCGCGATCTCGCCGAACTGGATGATCCACTACTACAACGCGGCGATGGCCGAGCACGCGTGGATGCGGGAAGAAGAAGCGCGCTTCCTCGGACGCTTCGAGGACGTCTTTCACGCCGAGCACCGCGCGGCGCTGCGCTCGCTCGCCGCCTCGCTCGATCTCGAGTACGTCGGCGTCGATTGCACGATCAACCCCGACGGACGTCTGCTCGTATTCGAGGCCGATCCCGCGATGGTCGTGCACGCCAGCGATCCGGTCGACCTCTACCCGTACAAGCGCGAGTTCGTACCCCGGATCTTCCGCGCCGTCGAGCGCATGATCGACGCGCGCATCCCCGTCCCAGCTGGTTCGCGATGAGCGTGCCGGTCGTCGATGACCGCAACGCGGCGGCGGCGTTGCTCGAGGAACAATGCGCGTGGCTGCGCCAGAACCGCGAACGGCTTCCGCTTGCCGTGAACGGCTACACGCGCACGCTGGTCACGGTCGCCGAGGGCTACGAGATCGTTGCGATGGTCTGGGCTCCCGGGACCGTTACCCCGATCCACGACCACGGCGATTCGCACTGCGCGACGCTGCTCGTCGACGGGATGTTGCGCGCAGAGCGTTTCACCCGCGTCGACGGTGGCGACGCACGCGCGCGGCTGGTCTGCGAGGGGGAACGCATGCTGCGTGCCGGCGATCTCGAATGGCTGCAAGACGCGCGCGACCTGCACCGCGTGGCGACGGCGAGCGAGCAGCCGGCGTTGGCGCTGCACCTCTACGCGCGACCCTTGGGCGCGTACAACTGCATCGACGAGCGCGACGGAACGCTCAGAGAAGCGCGCCCCGGCTACGATTTCATCTTGACGCGCTGACGTCGCCCGTTTGAGCGCGCCGTGCCCCGGTGAAAACCTGGGCCCGATGCCAACGGTAGACGTGTTGATCCCGACCTACCGGCGGAAGACTGCGCTCGCCATGACGCTCACGAGCCTGCTCGGGCAGACGTGGCGTGACTTCGCGGTTACGATCGCCGATCAAACGCCGGCGGGCGAACGCTACGTCGACGACGCGGAGATCCGCACGGTCTGCGACGCGCTGCGCTGGCACGGGATGGCGGTGACGATCCATCATCGCGCGGACCGGCGCGGCCTCGCCGAGCAGCGAGACTTTCTTCTCGGCGTTGCCGACGCGCCGTTCGTCCACTTCCTCGACGACGACGTGCTGCTCGACCCTCCGGTGCTCGAGCGAATGCTCGGTGTGCTCCGCGACGAACGTTGCGGTTTCGTCGGCGCGGCGGCGACGGGCTTGGGGTTCCTGCATGACATCCGTCCGCATCAGACACGATTCTTCGAGCGCTGGGACGGCCCGGTTGTCCCCGAACCTTTCGCGCCGGACGCGATCCCGTGGGACCGCCACCACGTCAACAGCGCGGCGAATCCGCTCCATCTCCAGCGCGCGCTCGTGCGCGGCGAGGACGTCGTGCGGTACAAAGTCGCCTGGGTCGGAGGCGCCAACGTGCTCTACGACCGCGCGAAGCTGCTCGACGTCGGCGGCTTTGGATTCTGGCGGCGGCTGCCATCCGAGCATGCCGGTGAAGACGCGCTCGTGCAGTTGCTGCTGCTGCGCCGCTACGGCGGCTGCGCGATCTTGCCGGCGGGGACGTATCACCTCTGCCTGCCGACGACGGTCCCCGATCGCGGGGTGAACGCGACGAGCCTGTTCGCCGCGCTGCTTGCAGAGGACGAGGCGCGTGCCACTCGGTGAGCGCGTCGAGCACGTGCGGCGCATCGCGGTCTTGCGTGCGAACGCGATCGGCGATTTCATCTTCAGCGTTCCGGCGCTCGAGGCACTCGCCGCAGCGTACCCGGACGCCGAGCTCGTGCTGCTCGCGCGTGAGTGGCACGCGGAGTTCTTGCGCGACCGGCCGTCGCCCGTCGACCGCACGATCGTCTTACCGCCGATCACCGGGCTCAGCGCGCCGGAGCGGCCAGGCGAAAACGGGCACGCGCCGGCGGCGTTCTTGGAGGCGCTACGCGCGGAGCGCTTCGACCTTGCGATCCAGCTTCACGGCGGCGGGAAAACCTCGAATCCGTTCATGGCCACGCTCGGTGCGCGCGTGACCGCCGGGATGCGCACGCTCGACGCGGCGCCGCTCGACCGCTGGATCCGCTACGTCTACTATCAGCACGAAGTCTTGCGCTATCTGGAAGTCGTCGCGCTCGTCGGCGCGGCACCCGTTGCGCTCGAGCCTCGCATCGCTGTGACGCAGCCCGACCTCGCCGAAAGCGCATCGGTCATTACGCCGGGTCGCCCGTTCACCGTCATCCATCCTGGCGCGACCGATTCACGTCGCCATTGGCCGTACGAGCGCTACGCGCGGCTCGGCGATCGTCTTGCGGACGAAGGTCTCGCGGTCGTGCTCACCGGCGACGCCGGCGAAGTCGAACTGCTTGAACGCGTCAGTTCGGCGATGCGCGCACCGGCGATCGTCGCCGGTGGGATGCTCTCGCTCGGCGGTCTCACAGGCTTGCTCGCGCGCGCGCAGATCGTCGTCGGCAACGACACGGGCCCGCTCCACCTCGCCCGCGCAGTCGGAACACCGAGCGTGACGATCTACTGGCTCAACAACCTGATCAACGGCGCGCCGATGACGCGTCACCTGCACCGTGCGCTCGGTTCATGGCAGCTCGACTGTCCGGTGTGCGGCGTCGCGAACGTCGAGGTGCGCTGTTCGCACGATGCGTCGTTTCTGCAACGCGTCGCGTATGAGGACGTCGAAGAGCACGTTTTGGACGTGCTGGCGTGCGCACGCGCTCAGCCGGCGACGACCTCCGCGAACAGCGCGTCCCACGCCTGAAGAAAGCGCGGCAGACCGTAACGCGCGTGCGTGGCGGCGCGCGCGGCGCGACCCAGCGTGCGAGCCATTTGGGGCTCGTCGATCAGCCAGCGCGTCGCCTCGACCAGCACGTTCAGGTCGTTCGAGCAGACACCCGCCTCTGGCGGGATCGCGCGCGGCGCCTCGGTCGTCGCGAGCGCAACGACGGGCATTCCGAGCATCATCGCCTCGAGCAGCGTCAGGCCGAGCGACGTCCAGCGAAACGGGTGCACGTAGAGGCGACGCTTGACCATCGCCGCGTGGAGGACGCTCTGATGCACGTCGCGCGTGGTGCCGATCCCGAAGCGATCGACCGGCGCGACCGCCTCGAAGCGCGACAAGAGGTCGGTTCCGGTCACGCGTCCGCGACGCTGCGCCTCGTTGATTGCGACGACAGCGTGCGGGACACTGCCGTCGTAGCGATAGCCAGGATCGGGGATGCCGTGCTCGATCACGCGCGTGCGCGTCGTACCCGCGTCCCACATCAGCGCGTTGAAATGCGTGACGTGCACCAGCACGACATCGTCGCGGTCGGCGAGCGGGTGCCGCATCTCGTTGATGCGGCCCTGCGGCGCGTTGTGCTCGACGTAGATCGCCGGGACGCGCCGGGAACCGAGCCACACGTGCGCCTCGTCGAGCTCGTGCGGATGTTGGTAGACGACGACGTCGATCTCGCTGTGGCGTGCAAGCTCCGGCGTCATGTCGATCACGCTATCGGGCCATTCCGGACGCCGTGTGCCGCGCAGCGCATTCGGCTGCACGGGGAGCAGATAACGATGCGCTCCGCATATCAACGCGCCGAGCCACGCACTGTGCACGTGCCAGATCATTACGTTGAGCGGACGAACCGGTGGGTACGACCTGTTCGTGGCCGTTTCGGCCACGAACGATCCCGGAGTCTCGGACGTGCTCGTACGTGACACGCTCGTAACGTTCCCACGGCTGCGTGTTCTGATCGTCGGCGATGCGGTGCTCGATGAGTTTGTCGTGGGGACGGCGTCGCGGCTCTGTCGCGAGCGCCCGGTCCCCGTCGTGCGAAAACGCGCAGAGCACGTCTTTCCCGGCGGTGCGGCAAACGCCGCGGCGAATCTTCGTGCGCTCGGCGCCCGCGTTCAGTTCGTCACCGCGATCGGGTTGGACGAGGCGGGGCGGCGCTTGCGCGAGCTGCTCATCGCGCGTGACGTCTCACCGGGCGGGATCGTCGATGCGCCGCATGCACTGACCGCGCGCAAACGGCGCGTGCTCGCTGACGACCACTACCTCGCACGCATCGACGACGAGCCCGACGGGTTCGGAGCGCGAACGATTCAACGCGAGCTCGCGCTCCGGGTGCGCGACGCGTACCCCGACTGCGACGCGGTCATGATCTCTGATTACGGTGGCGGCGTCGTCGGCCCGTCGGTGCGGCGCGTGGTCGCAGAGGAGCGGGCGGCGCGTCGCGTCCCGTTGATCGTCGACGCGCGCGATTTGTCCCCATACGCCGGGATCGAGGCCGACGTGCTGACGCCGAATCTCGACGAAGCCGCGTTTGCCGCGGGGATCCGTCCGCCGCGCGCGACCGACAGCGGCGCGTTCGTGACGCTCGCTCGGCGTCTGGCCACGCGGCAATTCGGCGACGCGATCGCCGTGACGCTCGGCGGTGACGGCGTCGCCCTCATTCGTGACAGCGTCGTCCAGCGCATCGACGGACGGCGCGTCGCGGTCGACAACACATGCGGAGCCGGCGACTCGTTCGCGGCCGCGCTGACGCTCGCGATCGCGGTGGGTGCGAGCGTCGATGACGGGGTCCGCATCGGCTTGGATGCAGCCGCCGTCGCGGTCGCAAAGCCGTACACGGCGACGGTAAGTCTCGTCGAGCTGCGCACGCGCCTCGAGCTCCTCGGTGCCGCGGCGGCGCCGCACGGGATCGGCGAGCTCAACGCGGCCGTGGAGCGAGCACGCGCCCGGCATGAACGCTCAGAGCGCGTCGTCCTCACCAACGGCGTCTTCGACCTGCTCCACGCCGGCCACGTCGGGCTGCTGCGGCGCGCGCGTGCATTCGGTGACGCCCTGGTCGTCGCGCTCAACAGCGACGCGAGCGCGACGCTCATCAAAGGTCCGAATCGTCCGATCAACGATCACGCTCAGCGGCGCGCGGTCCTCGAAGCGCTCGACTGCGTCGACGAGGTCGTCGTCTTCGACGACTTGACGGCAGAGGCGGTGATCGACGCGATTCGCCCCGACGTCTACGTACGCGGCGACGACTGGCCGATCGCCGAGCTCCCCGAAGCGCGCGCCGCGGAACGCATCGGCGCACAAGTCGTCCTCTTACCGCACACCGACGACGTCACAACGAGCCGCATCATCGAACGCGTCGCCGCCCGCACACCCTACTGGAGCCCCCTAGCATAACCGTTCATTCCCCCGTCATGCCATGATGGGCGAGCGACTCAGCGACAGGGGTTGATTTCGGTCTTCCATTGGCCGCGGCGCCAGTTGGCGAAGGCGCCCGACATCTCGCGCGTACGGAACGAACGCCAGCGCTCCTCGGCGCCGGGGACGACCTTTGCGGGGTCGGTCTCGTAGACAGGCCATGCCGCATTTGGATCGAGCACCGGGAAGCGTGACAGCCAGCAATACAGCTCGAGGTTCGTCTGGCGCAGACGCTGTTTCTCGACTGCGACGAAGTACCGCGCGCCTTTGCGGATCGCGCTCTGTTCGTCGAACGGGGTCCACAGGTGTGGGTCCTCTTCCCAGCCTTTGCGGTTGATCGTGTACAGGATCGACGGGTCGTAGTGACCCATGACGATCAACGTCCCCGGCGCGAGCGTCGCGTCGAGCGCCTTTGCGCGCACGTAGTTCGCGCGGCTCCACTTGTAGTACGGCGCGATCTCGCGATAGCCGGCGGCAAGTGCGACGAGCCACACCACGGCGCCGATCGCGGCGAGCGTCATGCGGCGGTCGCGCACGTCGCCCCATCGTTCGTACACCCACGCACAGAACCGTCCGCCGGCGAGCGCGCCGAGCGGCAAGAGCAGGTAGAGGTAGTAGTCGACGCGCTCGACGGTAACGACGACATACGCGTAGAGCAGGCCGCCTGCAAGCCAGCCCCACAGCAGCGCGTTCGAGCGCGAGCGCAGCGGCACGCAAAAGCCCGCGATCGCGATCAGCGTCCCGACCGGGCCCAGCATCGTCGTCGCGAGCATCCGCAGCCCGTGCACGAACGTAAGGGCCTTGACGACGAACGCGTGCGGTGAGGTGAGCGCTTTGCGCAGGTCAGGAATGACGTGCAGCTTGGTGATCCCGCTCGCCCAGTGCCACTCGGCATGCGAGGAAACGATGTGGTCGTACGCCGCGAGCGGCACGAACGCGACCACCGCGAGCGCCCACAACTGCGGGCGCGTGAAGGCACCGCGCCAGCCGAGCCGCGCGACGGCAGCCGCAGCGACGGGGATCGCAGCCGTGACCGCGACCGGCTTGGCGAGAAACGCCGCCATCAACAGCAGCGCCGCCGGCAAGAAACCGCGCCACGACGCTTTGTCGTCGACGATCCAGCGTCCGCACGCATAGAGCGCCGCGGTCGTGAAGAAGACCATCGTCGTGTCCGGCATGAACGTGTGGCTGTAGTACCACGCGCCGGGAATCACCGCGTAGATCGCCGCCGCCGCCAAACCGGCGATCGCACTCGCGAACAGCCAGCGTCCGAACAGCGCGATGACGATGATCGTCGCCGTCCCGAACGCGATCGAGATCAGCCGGCCGATGACCTCGTGAACGCCGACGACCTTGTAGAGCATCCCCGCAAGCCACGGGACGATCTGCAGCTCGAGCTCGACGTAGTTGGGCGGCGGACCGTTGTAATCGGTTTGCGGGTAGAGCGGGTTGGGATTGAGCTGCGCGAAGTTGCGCGCGATCGCCGCGGTGTCGCCTTGACGCCACGCCGGATGGTCGAAGATCGGGTCGTGCACGCCGTGCAGGCGCAACAGGCAACCCAGGACCGCCAGCGCGAGCGCCGCGATCCAAAAGTGCCGCTGAGGGATCACGCGACTGCCCGAAACGTCCAGTACTTGTTCACGAAGAAGTTGACGACGATACCCGCGCAGGTCGCGACGAACCACGTCTTGTGCCCGTGACCCAGGTACGGGCCGACCAGCGCCGAGACGCCGAGCCCAACCAGCAGGGCGAGCACCGAGACGGAGAGGAACTGCGCACCCTCCCTGCCGGCGTGCGCCGTCGAACGGAACGTCCAGATACGGTTGAGGAAATAGTTGGAGACGCCGCCGCCCAGAAACGCGATCGAATAGATCACGGTGTATTGCACGCCGCCCGTGTAGTTGGGGACGACGCGCTGCAGCAGCGTGAAGATGACCAGGTTGACGACGAACCCGGAGGCGCCGACGATTCCGAACTTGACGAACTGCCGTACCCCGCGCCGCTCACCGACGCGCTGAACGAACTTTACGCCGGGGACGCTCATGCCACCCAATACCAATCAGCGAACAAGACGGTGAACAACCCCAGCAGCGGAAGCGAGAAGGCGACGTAGATATTGTTGAACGACGGCCGCGCTCCCCACAGACCGAACAGCGCGAACATCGGAAAGAGGACGAGCGCGAAGCGCGGCATGCTCATCAGGCTCGACGTGGAGATCGGGACCAGGATCGAGAGCGCCATGTAGACGCTGTACGAGAGACGGAGCCGCCGGAATCCGACCAGGAGCACCGTGATCATCAGGAGGGTGAAGGCGAGCTCTTGCACCTGCGTCGAGACGGTTTGCTGCGCGTGCGAGGTCGTGATCAGGTGCCACGAGTGCTGGAAGCTCGCCCACGGCGGTGCGAAGTGACGTCCCCAGTGCTTCTGCACGTGCGAGAAGAGGAGCGGGTCACCGCTGAGCACCCACAGGTACGCCATGTAGCACGCCAGCCCGAGCGGCACGAGACACACGCCGACGAACGGCTTGAGGATGTTGTCGACGGGATAGCGGAAGAACTCCATTCCGCCTTCGCGCGCGGCGATCACCCATTCGATCAGGAACGGGATCACGAGCAGGATCCCCTCGGATCGCGTCATCGCGGCGAAGAAGCCGAGGGCGCCGCCCGTCAGCCAGCGCCGTTCGCGCAAGTAATAGAACGAGGCGACGGTCAGGAACAAGAAGAGCGACTCGCTGTAGACCGCCGAGAAGAAGATCGCGGTCGGGAAGATCGCGATGTAGAAGGTGGCACGCTGGGCGACGTGGCGGTTGTACTCGTGCTCGACGAGCTTGTAGAGATACAGCAGTCCGAGGAAGCTCGCCGCGTTTGCAATCAACAGGCCGGCGACGAGCTTGGACCCGGTGATCCCGCCGACGAGGTGGATCAGCAACGGATAGAGCGGGAAGAACGCCGGCTCGGTCCCCGAGTAGCCATCATTGGCGATTCCGATGTAATGCTCGGCGTCCCACCGCCCCCACACGGCGAGCAGCGGGTTTTGCGACGCGGCATAGTGTACGCCGGGACGCTGCCCGATCACGACCGCAGCGATCTCGGCGATCGCGACGAGCGGAATGCGCGTCACGATGAACGTGAGCGCGACCTCGCGGACGGTCCGGTTGAAGCGCGCGGCGATCGCAAGCTTCGAGATGATGAAGGCGCCGGCTGCGATCGCGGCCGCTGGGCCGGTGCCGTGGCCGCCGGTCGGTGCGAGGAGAGTCCCCCACAGCAGCACGAGCATCGCCCACGAGGTCGCGTCGTATCGCAGCGCCGTCGTTTCATCGACGTGCGCGCGTCGCGAGAAGTACCGCCCGTACGCAAACCACCCGGCGAAGACCGCCAGGAACCCCGCGATGAGCGCGGCGGGGAAGGTGAGGTCGAGGAACGCCGCGCTGTGCGGCTCGCGCAGCGCGAGGAAGTACCAAAGGAAAAAGCCCGCGGTCAAACCGGCCGCGCCGACCGAGGTGACGGCAGGCCAGCCAACCGCTGCGACGAGCGCCGCGGGGCGCGTTCGTTCCTTCGCGACGAGGGCCAGGTCCACGGTGGCGTGCGTTCCGCGCACCGGCACCGACTGGCCTGCATGGAACCATCCAAGGAGCGGGCCAGGTCTCAAGACGAGGCGAAGGCCGGCCATGGGAGTTTCTACGATTTCACAGCGTTTCGACTTGATCGTCGTCGGTGCCGGGAGCGGCGGATATGCCGCGGCGCGCACCGCACGAGACCTGGGCGGTAGCGTTGCTCTGGTCGACCAGGGCCCGCTCGGCGGCCTGTGCATCCTGCGGGGCTGCATGCCCTCGAAGACGCTGATTGCGACCGGCGATCTGCTCGACGCGATCCGTCGCTCCGGGGAGCTGGCCATCCGAGCGCAGGAGCCGGTCCTCGACTTCGCCGCGCTGCACGCGCGTAAGCAGGCGCTCGTGCGCGATTGGGCCGACTATCGAATCGCCGGGATCGAGACGTTTCCGCTGTTTCGCGGTGCGGCGTCATTCGAGTCCCCGTCGGTGTTGCGCGTCGGCGACGAGCGCTTGCACGGCGAGCGCTTCATCATCGCGACCGGCAGCGTCACCGCGCCGGCGGCGCTGCCTGGTCTGCGCGAGGCGGGCTTCATCGATAGCGATGCGGCGCTCGATCTCGAGCATCCGCCCCAAAGCCTGATCGTGCTCGGCGGCGGCTACGTCGGCGCCGAGCTCGGCCAGTTCTTCCGTCGGGCGGGGCTGCCCGTCACGATTCTGATTCGTTCCGGTCATCTGCTCTCGGGCGAGGATCACGATATCGGGTTCGGACTCACCGAGTACTTCCGCGAGGAAGGGATCCGCGTCGAGACCGGAGCGCGCGTCGAGCGCGTGACCGTCGATGCGGACGGCCTCAAGCGCGTGCACTACGTGCAGGACGGTGAGGAGCGCAGCACCGCCGCGCACGAGATCTTCTACGCACTTGGGCGCGTCCCGGCGGTCGACGGTTTGGGCTTGGAGAACGCCGGTGTCGAGTATCACGAGATTACCGGCATCACGGTCGACGACACGCTGCGCACGTCCAACCCGCACATCTACGCGGTTGGCGACGTCAACGGCGCGTATCCGCTCGTCCACGTCGCGATCCAGCAAGGCGAAGTTGCCGCGCGTAACGCGATCGTGGGCAAAGGGGAGCCGATCGACTACTCGCTCAGCCGCACGCACACGGTCTTCACCGACCCGCAGATCGCGGTCGTCGGCAAGACCGAGCGCGAATTGCAAGCGCAGGGGATCCCGTATCTCAAGGGCAGCTATCCGTTCAACGATCACGGCAAAGCGGTCGCGCTCGGGAAGACCAAGGGCTTCGTGAAGATGATGGCGTCGCCCGAGGACGGACGCATCTTGGGTGCGACGATCATGGGACCCGAGGCATCGGATCTCATCGAGCCGTTGATCGTCGCGATGGCGTTCGGTGCGACGGTCGAGCAATATATGCGGATCCCGCATCTCCACCCGACGCTCGTCGAGATCCTCACCTATCCGGCTGAGGAGATCTACGACCAGCTCCAGAGCGCGCCGTCACTCGCCGTCGCGCAGTAACGCCGTGCGCGCCGCACTCGTCCAGTTCAAACCACAAAAGGGCGACGTCGCGCGCAACGTGGCGGCGATACGCGAAATCTTCGCGCAGCTCGCCGGCGATGCGGGCCTGATCGTCTTCCCGGAAGCCGCGCTCACCGGATATTTTCTCGAGGGCGCGGTGTACGAGCTCGCGCGCGACGCGGGCTCCATGGCGACGTTACTCGACGAGCAGTGGCGCGCCGCGGGTGCTCGCGGCGCCGTCGACGTCGTCTGCGGCTTCTACGAGAACAACGGCGGGCTGTTCTACAACAGCGCGATCTACGTGCGGTTGGGCGAGGGCGCGCCGCAGATCGTGCACGTGCACCGCAAGATGTTCTTGCCGACGTACGGGGTGTTCGACGAGGAGCGTTTCCTCACGCGTGGTCGGCGGCTCTCGACGTTCCCCACGGCGTTCGGAACGGCCGCGATCTTGATCTGCGAAGACGCATGGCACGCGATCATGCCGACGGTCGCGGCGCTCAAGGGTGCGCGCCTCATCATCATCCCCAGCGCTTCGCCGGGGCGCGGATTGGGCAGCGACGGTGAGCTCGAGAGCACCGCACGCTGGAAGGCGATTTTGTCGGCGACCGCTGCGGAGCACGGCGTGTACGTGCTCTACGCCGGGCTGACCGGGTTCGAAGGCGGGAAAGGAATGTCCGGCTCGACGAGTGCGTACTCGCCGCGCGGCGATCAGCTCGCGAGCGCACCGCCGCTCGACGCGTGCATCGTGCGCGTGACGCTCGATCCCGGCGAGGTCGATCTCGCGCGCGCGACGCTTCCGCTCGTCGGCGATCTGTCGGGCGTCTTGCCTGATCTCTGGCTCGACGAGGAGATCCCCGTCGTACGCCGTCCGGAGAACGTGCCGTGACCCTCCCCGTGATCGACGCGCGCATCGACGAACCGTCACTGCAGATCGACCCGACGCTGACGGCGCGTTGGCTCGAGGCGTTTCTGATCGACGAGATGCGGACGCGCCGCAACATCCATCGTGCGGTCGTCGGCCTTTCCGGCGGGATCGACAGCGCCGTCGTCGCGTTCCTTTGCGCACGAGCGCTTGGGCCCGAGAACGTGTACGCAATTCGGATGCCGTACAAGACCTCGTCGCCGAACTCGCTCAGCGACGCGCAGAAGGTCGTCGACGCGCTCGGGATCCACTGCGATACGATCGAGATCAGCGATGCCGTCGACGGGTATCTCGCCTTTGCGCCCGACGCCGATCCGCGTCGCAAGGGGAACGTGATGGCGCGCATGCGGATGCTCGTGCTCTTCGACCAGTCCGCGCGCCGCGACGCACTCCCGGTGGGGACCGGGAACAAGACGGAGCGCCTGATGGGCTACTTCACCTGGCACGCAGACGATACGCCGCCCGTCAACCCGATCGGCGACTTGTTCAAGACGCAAGTCTGGGCGCTGGCACGCTATCTCGGTGTGCCGAGCGAGGTGATCGAGAAGCCGCCGAGCGCGGACCTCGAGGCGAATCAGACGGACGAGACCGACCTCGGCATCACGTACCTGAAGGCGGACAAGATCCTCAATCTGATTCTTCTTGGCTATAACGACGCCGCGATCGTCGCGCGTGGCTACGATCCGACCGAGGTTCGTCTCGTGCGCCGTCGTGTCGACGGAACGCATTGGAAGCGTCATCTGCCGACAACGGCGCTGGTTTCCGGAACGGCGATCAACGAATTCTATCTTCGCCCTGTCGATTACTGATATGCGACAGACACTACCCCGGGTCGAGGACCCGCTTCCCCCGCACGGGTTCTTTCCCGTCAGTCTCAATGTAGTCGGCCGACGCTGTGTCGTCATTGGTGAGCCGAGCGACCGTGAAGCGGTCGAGAAGGTCGAGGCGCTGCGCGAGGTCGACGCCGACGTCGTCTGGATTCAGGATCCGTCGACGCTGCGCGACGAGGATTTGCGCGACGTCTTCTTCGTGATCTCGACACCGCAGGACGAGGCGCTTTCGGCGCGGCTGCTCGCGCTCGCGCAGCGCGACCGGTTTTTGCTGTGCTGCATCGATCAGCCGCGCTACGGCTTCGTCGCGATGCAGGCGATCGTGAAGGCAGGGCCGGTACGGATCGGAATCTCGACCGGCGGCGTCGCGCCGCGCGTCGGCAAAGCGCTCAAGCTCGCGCTCGAGCGCGTGCTCGACGCGAAGTTCGTCCGCTTCATCGACTGTTTGGCGACGCAGAAGCGGCGGAACCGCTCGACCATGGCGGAGAGCGCCGACCGTCGCGCGGCGATGATCGCTGCTGCCGACGGCTTCGCGTTGGAAGCACGCGCCTCGTACCCGGAATGGTTCGAGCAGGCGACGCCGCTCGGCCCCCGCGTCGAGGAGAAGTAGTGGCGTCAGTCGAGATCGTCACGATCGGGACCGAGATCCTGCTCGGACATTTGCTCGACACCAACAGCGTGCACATCGCGCGCGTGCTCGCCGATCACGGCCTCGACGTCTTCGCGAAACACTCGGTCGGTGACAACGCCGATCGTCTCGCGGCGATGCTCGAAGGCGTGCTCGAACGCGCCGACGGCGCGATCACGACGGGCGGGCTCGGTCCGACCGTCGACGACCTCACCAAAGACGCCGTCGCGCGCGCCGTGCGCAAGAAGCTCGTGCTGCACGAGCCGTCGCTGCGCGCGATCGAGGAGCGCTTCCGCTCCTTCGGTCGCACCATGACGGAAAACAATCGGCGTCAGGCGTATCTGCCGGAGGGTTCGTTCGTCCTCGACAATCCGCACGGCACCGCGCCGGGCTTCGTTGCGTTGCGCGACGACGGGAAGTTCGTTGCGTGCATGCCGGGCGTGCCGCGTGAGATGCGCCCGATGCTCGAAGAGCGCTTGGTTCCGTGGCTCACGGCGCGCTTCGGACTGCGGCAAGCGATCTACACGCGGACGCTGCACACGGTCGGTATCGGCGAGTCCGAGCTCGACCGGCGTGTCGAAGATCTGTTTCGCACGCTCGAGAATCCGAAGATTGCGATGCTCGCGCACGGCGGACGCGTCGACATCAAAGTGATGGCGAAAGCGAGCAGTCCCGAGGAAGCGGAGCGGATGATCGCGCCGGTCGCGGAGGAACTGCGCAGGCGCATCGGCAGCGGCTACTACGGCGACGACCAGGTGACGTTGCCGGGCGCGATCGTCGGCGAGCTCGTGCGACGCGGTCTCACGCTCGGTGTAGCCGAGTCGTGCACCGGTGGTCGCGTTGCCGATGCGATCGTCAGCGTCGCGGGTGCGTCTGCTGTCTTTCGCGGCGGGATCGTCGCGTACGATAACGCGGTGAAGGTCGAGCTTCTCAGCGTTCCTCAAGAAACGCTCGAGACCGTTGGAGCGGTAAGCGAGCAGACGGCTGTTGCGATGGCACGCGGTGCGCGAACGCATTTACGCGTTGACGTTGCGCTCTCTACGACGGGAATCGCCGGACCGGGCGGTGGCTCGGCGGAAAAGCCGGTCGGCTTGGTGTGGTTTGCACTCGAGTTAGGGGATGGTGAGACTGAGACGCACCGTTTAACGTTTCCGGGGAACCGCGCCGACATTCGAGAACGCGCCACGATGGCGGCGCTCGGATTGATCTGGCGGCGGCTGGAACGCGATCGGTCCGCGTCAGCCGCTCACTCCGTTCCCTAGGGAAGAACGCATGCACGACCGCCTTGTCGCACGGACGCTCGCCTTACTCGCCGCGGCCACACTTTCTGCATGCGGCGGCGGTGGAAGCAGCAACAACAA
>CAZABL010000005.1:0-5028 GCA_964483365.1 uncultured bacterium | reverse complement strand
TACTCGCCGCGGCCACACTTTCTGCATGCGGCGGCGGTGGAAGCAGCAACAACAATCCAGCGCCGTCCACGGCGCCGCCTGTGGTGAAGCCAACGTCCGGTGCAACGGCGCCCGCGAGCAACTGCGCGTCGGTAAGTCAAAGTGCCGCCGGAGCGCGACGAGCGCCGCGCGCTGCGGGCGGCGTCGTGCCCAACCGCCTCTACGTGACGTATCACACAGCATCGAGCCGCTCACCGCAAAGCATCGATGCGAGCGTGCGCGCGACCCAGTCGGTCGACATCGGTGATTTCGGCGGAGCGTCGCATCGCGTGGTCACGCTCCCCGACGGGACGGACCTCACCAATGCGGCATCGACGTTGCGCTCCACGAGCGGCGTCGTCGACGTGCAGCCGCTGCACTATCGCTCATTGGCGAGCGACACCGAAGCGAATGATCCGTTCCTGCGCGAGCCTGACCAGTGGTATCTCTATCGCACGAGCACCGACGTCAATCCGGCGACCGGAAACGCGGCTTGGAATCTGACGAAGGGAAGCCTGGGGATCAAGGTAGCGGTCATCGATACCGGGATCGATCAGTCGAACATCGATCTGACGCAGAACCTCGTCAAAGCGGAGACGATCCTGAGCGGTGTCGTAACGCCGAACAAAGCGCAGGACACAAACGGTCACGGCACCAACGTCGCTGGCCTTGCCGCCGCCGCGACGAACAACAACTACGGCTTCGCAGGCGAGGGCTACAACGTAGGCCTGCTGGCGTACAAGATCTTCCCCGACACGACGACGACGAGCGACTGTCAGCAAGCAGACACCGGCGATGAAGCCAAAGCGATTGCGGACGCGGTCGCGAGCGGTGCGAATGTCATCAACCTGAGTCTAGGCGGCCCTCAGAGCGGCGGCAGCGATCCCGCGGAGCAACAAGCAGTCGCGAACGCGATCGCTGCGGGCGTGACCGTCGTCGCCGCCGGCGGCAACGAGTTTCCGACCAGTGACGGCAATCAACCGGACTTCCCGGGTGCGTACCCGGGCGTCATCGCCGTCGGCGCTTCGGGGAACCAGCACACGACAGCCAACGACGCGACAACGATCACTGCGGATACCGTCGCGAGCTACTCGAACTCGGGCGTGACCCTACTCGCGCCCGGCGGTGACGCTCCGAACAACGACGCTTCGGATGTGCTCAACTGGATCGAAGGCTACTCGACGACGACTGCCAACTTCCCGCCCGACAAGTGCTCGAACACCGGCGGTGTCTGCCGCGCGCTCTTCAACGGCACCTCGCAGTCGACGCCACAGGTCAGCGGTGCAGTCGCGCTGATGATGGCCTACCACGGCGGAACGATCGCGCCCGCGACCGTGAAGTCACTGCTGACGTCGACGGCCAGCGCGCTCCCCGGCGTCGCGTCGACCCGCCAAGGCGCTGGCCTTCTCAACGCCTTCGCAGCAGTCCAAGCAGCCAAGTAACCGCTAGCGGACCAGAGCCGCCTTGCCGATAGGAGTCAGGGGAGGGACCACTCGCCCTCCTCTGTTTCCGTTCATCGGAGGTCTCGGTGGCGCTGGTTCGATTCGGACGACTTGCTACGTGTGCGCTCGCAGCAGCGCTCGCCGCAGGATGCGGTGGGGGCGGCGGCTCGGGTAGCGCCGTCCCGTCCGCGACACCGTCGCCGACGCCGACCGCGAACTGCTCGGATAGCATCGCGCGCGTTCCGATGACAAGCAGACGGGGCGCCGCCAGTGCTGCGTCGGATGTCGTCCCGAACCGCCTCTACGTTACCTATCAGGCAGCGAGCGGTGTGCGCAGCGGTGCCAGCGTCGCGCGTGCTGTGAACGCATCGCGCACGGTCGAACTCGGGTCCGTCCAGGGGCAGAACGTTGCGGCTGTCACGATCCCGGACGGCATGAGTCTTGCAAGCGCGACTGCGTCGCTGAAAGCGACGCCGGGCGTCGTCGACGTGCAGCCCCTGCACTACCGCCACGTAACGTCGTGCACGCCGACCGCGAATGACGGGCGCTTCAACAGCACTGAGCAGTGGTATCTCTTCCGGACATCGGTGCCGAACGGAGCCTGGACGCTGACGCACGGCGCCGGAATCACCGTCGCCGTGATCGACACCGGCGCCGATGAGACGAACCAAGACCTCGCGGTAAAGATCGATCTCAAAGAGAGCATTGTCAGCGGTGTCGTGAAGAACGGTGCCGGCAGCGTGCAAGACACGAACGGACACGGAACCAATGTGGCCGGGCTCGTCGCGGCCGCGACGAACAACAGCTACGGATACGCGAGTACCGGGTGGGACGTCCGTCTGCAGATCTACAAAGTCTTCCCCGACGCGACGTCGACAAGTGATCAGCAGAACGCCGACACGGCGGATGAAGCGCACGCAATCAACGATGCCGTTGCGAACGGTGCCTCGGTCATCAACCTCAGCCTTGGCGGCGCGCAGAGCAACGGCGTCGATACCGCCGAGAAGAATGCCGTGGCGGCGGCCATCGCCGCCGGCGTAACGGTCGTCGCTGCCGGTGGGAATGAATATCCGACGACCGATGGTCAGCAGCCGGATTATCCGGCCGCCTATCCGGGCGTGATCGCAGTCGGAGCGTCGGCGGTGCAGGACGCGACCCCCGGCGTGTACTCATCGATCACGACGGAGAGCGCTGCCTCGTACTCAAACTCGGGGGTCACCCTTCTCGCTCCCGGGGGAGACGCGCCAAGCAGCGAGGGTGGTACGGGCGGGACGCCGATTGACCCGCTGCACTGGATCGAGGGTTACTCGACATCGACCGCTGCGTACCCACCGGATAAGTGCAGCAATAGTGGCGGCGTCTGCGCTGCGTATTTCAACGGCACGTCGCAGGCGACGCCGCAAGTCTCCGCGGCAGTTGCGCTCATGATGGCGTACCATGGTGGCGTGAAATCACTCGCACCCAGTCGCGTATCGCAACTGCTCTCGCAAACGACCGATGTGTTGCCGGGGATCTCGTCGACGCGTCAGGGTGCCGGACGACTCAACGTTTACGCTGCTGTCGCCGCCGCGCATCCATAGCTGACTCCACACCGCGTCGCCGGTGGTCTCGATCGACCGTCGCGCCCCCGAAGCAGTCACCTCATAGTATCACGAGCTGATTGTAACGCGCGAGAGAGCCAAGACGGAAACTGGACGAGCTGCTGGAGATCTTCAGCAGCGCCATAAGCGACGAGCGTCGGAGCAACATCGTCGATGCTGTTGTCAAAGATTCCAACCTCAGCAGCAAGACGGATACCGTCGGGAAGATTTGCCAGGCTGCGTGCGTACCGTCGTTCGACGTCTGAAGGTGGGACGTCATGTCCGCCGCTTTCTACGCGTAAGGCGATTCTTCTAATGTTGACGGCGACGTCGTCGGTCCCAATATAAAGTAGCCGCACGTCATAGCCTTTGCGCGCTGCTGTTCGCATCAGGCGACGCGCGTTATTGCCTGCAAAGGTCGTCTCAATCAAGAGGTCGGCGCCGCGTGCAATTGCGGAAGAAACGATCTGCGTGGCCGCGCGACCAGCACCGATGCGCTCGAGCTGCTGATCGCGTGCAATCGCATCCGGATCGACGATGATCGTATCTGGGGCGAGCAGCTCCGAGGCAGCCCACTGCGTTAGCGATGACTTCCCAGCGCCGTTCGCGCCGGCCACGATCGTTAGGGACGGTACGGTTGAGCGCTCACATGGCTTGACGGAGAGCCGTTGACATGCTTCTCATCGTTCGCAGTTTGCCGACGTTCTCGATCTTGGATGTCACGTCGAAGGCCGGCCTGAGCCAGTCGCTCGATGCGGCGAAGGAACGCAAGCCATCCCGTCTTCGTCATACTTCGGAAATTGTAGCACAAAGAGCCAGATTACTCAGCCGTGCCCCAAAGTACGCTACGCGGCGTAGCCGATGGCCTCGAGGGAGCGTTGCGCCAGGAGGCCGTCGGCGAAGGTTGGGACGCCTGGCGTACAGAGAGCGCCTATGGAATAGCGTCGAAATGTCCCATCTTGTTCGAGGTACAGAGCGCTGCCAAAATCCGTAGCGAGCTGAGCATCATGTGCAATTTCATTGAACAGTGCGCGTGGAGGAGCGCCCGGGCAGAGTACATCCACCTCGGTTCTCGTCGACCGCATCGTGATGTCAGTTGAGACGTAGGCGAGCGCGAGGACTGCTCCCCCGGCAAAGGCAGGCCGAACCGCCCCACCTGCTTCTGAGATTGTCGTCTCAGCGGTTGTCATCGTCTTTTTGTTGATTTTCACCACCGCCGACTCGGTGCCAACAACGACGTCGTTGAAGGTTTCGATTGCAGGTTCGGTATTTGAGGGTGTCACGACGGTCCCATGAGCCAAAAATGGCATCGTCGTAGCGCCCATGCAGAGCACCAGGGGCATCTGCGATGACGATGGCGCCTGCAAGACAAAGCCGTAAGCGCTAGGGCAAGCGGCGCGCGAGAGCGGAGCAGTAGTCGCCGAGGGACGAATACGGCCCTGCACGTCGAGAGCGACGAGTCGATCGCGGAACGTCGCGCAGGCGATGGGATTTGGCGCTCCCGTGTGCCGGGTGATGCGCGTCCCTACGAGCGGACGAAAACTTCTCTGCCGTCAATAAATCCCCGGATGCTGTTGCCGTCGTGCCAGCCCTCGACGTAAAGCGCTCCGTGAGCGTTGGCAACGAAATGTGAATGAACCCCAATGCTATCGGCGCGCCTGGCGAGGTGGTGCGACTCAACTAGCCGGATTGCGGCCGTCGGTGGCCGCAAAGCGATACTCGACGATGCCGAAAGTGGGCTAACGACGGCGTAGGCCAGTAGCGCCACCAGAAGGCGGCGATATGCAATTGCGGGCCGTGCACAACCGAGCACTCCGCCGGCGCTTTACGCCCAACCACTTGCTCCCCTCTCGCGGGCTACGTGGTGTAGCCGATGGCCTCGAGGGAGCGCTGCGTGACAGGCTGCCGTCGCCGCCGCGCATCCGTAGGCGACATCAGATGGATGCCGTTCATGACGCGAGGACGACCTTGCCGAACGGCCGGTCATC
>CAZABL010000004.1:77849-97263 GCA_964483365.1 uncultured bacterium | reverse complement strand
TCGCAGAAGTCGACCCCGACGAGGTTCTCCTGGAAGATGTTGTGGTCGAACATGTACTCGGCTGCCTCGCCGAGGTTCATCACCCATTCGCCCATCGCAGGCGGGCGCACGCCGTACGCCATGTTCTGTCCGTACACCGAACAGACGGCGTGGTTGTCGCCGCAGATGCCGCAGATCCGTGACGTGATGAAGTGGGCGTCGCGCGGATCCTTGCCCTTCATGAAGATGCTGTAGCCCCGGAAGATCGACGACGTCGAGTGGCACTCCGCGACCTTCTTGCCGTTGAAGTCGATCTTCGTATAGATTCCGAGGCTGCCGACGATCCGCGTGATCGGATCCCAGGACATCTCGACGAGCCGCGTCCGTTGCGCCTCGGTCGTCGTGCCGGGCAAATCCCTGATAGCCAAGGTGGACCCCCTCGCTACGTTTGAGCGCCTGTTATGCGCGTGGCCGATAACCGGTTGTGAGCTGTTCTCCGCGATGACGCCACTTGGGCTCTTTGTCGACGGTGTGCATCGTGATGTGCCGCAAGCTGCGAATGATGTTGCCGTATGCGCCGCTCGCCATCGTCGAGACGCGCGCGCCCGGCGGCTCGTCCATGAACGGCATGAACTTATCGGGGAAGCCCGGCATCGTGCAGCCGATGCAAATCCCGCCGACGTTCGGACAACCGCCGATGCCGCCGGTCCACCCACGTTTGGGGACGTTGCACTTCACGACCGGTCCCCAGCATCCGAGCTTCACCAGACACTTGGGCGAGTCGTATTCCGATGCAAAGTCGCCTTGTTCGTAATAACCCGCGCGGTCGCACCCTTCGTGTACCGTCGCGCCGAACAGCCACGTCGGCCGTCCTTCATCATCGAGCGGAATCATCGGCGCGTTGCCCGCCGCCTGCCAGAGCAGATAGAGGATCGTCTCGGACAAGTTGTCGGGTTGAATCGGGCAGCCTGGGACGCACACGATCGGCACGCCCGCTTTCGAGCGCCAATCGCGTCCGAGATAATCGAGGATCCCCATCGCGCCGGTCGGGTTTCCCGCCATCGCGTGGATCCCGCCGTACGTCGCGCACGTGCCCGCAGCGAGAACCGCCCATGCTTTGGGCGAGAGCCGATCGATCCACTCCGAGAACGTGATCGGTTGATCGGTGCCGGGCGCATTTCCGAAGCCGGTCCAGTACCCTTCGCTCTTCACCGCTTCGTTTGCGATCGAACCTTCGATCACGAGCACGAACGGATCGAGCTCACCGCGCTCTGCCGCAAAGAACGCCTGCAAGAATTCGGCACCACCGAGACTGTACTCGATCAACGGCCAGTGAAAGCGAACGGCCGGAAGGCCCGGTAAGGCTCGCAACGCGATCTCTTCGATGGCGGGCTGTGTCGCGTTCGTGAGCGCGACGGAGTCACCATCACAGCTCAGACCCGCCGGTATCCACAGCACGTTGACAACCGTTTCGGTTGGCTCTTTCGCGACCATCGGGTTCCCTCCGACGTCCCGAGCACACTTGCGCTCGACGCGCTATGGCTTTACGCTACTGCAACGTACTTCGCGCCGCAAGAGAGGCGGGAAGTAAGAATCTCTCCGAGCGAGCGAGCGGGTGCGTACGAGCGGACGCTTGGGTGCGAGAGGAGGCGCATGTGCACGAGCTCTCCGTCGCGTTGAGCATCCTCGATCAAATCGAAGAGTCGGCAGCACGCGAAGGGATCGAACGCGTCTCCGCCGTTCATCTTCGCGTCGGCGCACTGAGCGGTATCGCACCTGATGCGTTGCTGTTCGCTTGGGATCTCGCGAGCGCCGATACGGTTGCCGCGAGCAGCGTGCTGCGCATCGAAGACGTTCCGCTCTCGGTCTTTTGCGAGCGGTGCGGCGCCGAACGGGCGCCCCCGTCCGGGCAGGGCTTGGTTTGTCCGGTGTGCGGTGAGCCGTCGTCGACGATCGTCCGCGGCCGTGAACTTGCGCTCGTCGCGATCGAGGTGCCGGAATGAAGTATCACGTGCTCGAGCAGAGCATCATGCGAAAAAACGACGTGCTTGCGGCGAAGCTGCGGTTGCGGTTCGCCGAACGGGGGACGTTCGTCGTCAACCTGCTGTCGAGTCCCGGCGCAGGAAAGACGACGCTCCTCGAGCGGACGTTTCCGCGTTTACGTGACCGTTATCAAGTCGGCGTGCTCGTCGGCGATCAGGCGACCGACAACGACGCGCGCCGCTTGGAAAGCACCGGCGCCCCGGTGCGGCAGATCACGACGGCGGCGGAGTGCCGGCTCGACGCGGCGATGATCGGCGACGCGCTCGACGACTGGGACGAGGCTCACTTCGACTTCCTGGTCATCGAGAACGTCGGGAATCTGATCTGTCCCGCGGAGTACGATCTCGGCGAAGATCTGCGCGTCGTCCTGTTCTCGGTGACCGAGGGCGAGGACAAGCCGCTCAAATATCCGCTCGCGTTCAACACCGCGCACGTCGTGCTGCTCAGCAAGATCGATCTCGCCGCCGCCGTCGGCTTCGATCGAGCGGCGGCGCGCCGGAGCATCGAGCACGTCCACCCCGGCGTCCCGATCCTCGAACTCTCTGCGCGAACGGGAGCCGGTCTGGAGCAGTGGATCGCGTTGCTCGAAGAGCAGCGGGCGCAGAAGCCGCGTTCTTTGCTTATGGCTCCACTGCGACGAGCTGTTCGACCGAGTTGATCTGCGTGCGCAGCTCGTCGCGCAGCGTTTCCGCGCGCTTGAGCAGCGCGAGCTGGTCGTCTCCGTTCTTGTAGCGGTAGCCGACGCTCAGTGCCCCGATCGTCTTTCCGCCGGCGTCCTGTAACGCGAGCTCCAAGCCGAACCGGGTTCCTCCCGCATAGACGCCTTGCGACGTCGTTCCGGACGTGATGACCTTCATGTCGTCCTCGTCCGCCTTCTTTCCGATTCGCCCGAAGCTCGACCCGAGGATGACGTTCTCGTTGCTGTTCGGCAGCGTCACATGCATCGCGAGGCTGATGACGTCGGGGTGCGCCGCCATCGCGCGATCGATGAGCCGTTGCGCGTGGCTCTTCGTCGGCACGCTCGGATCGATCGGATACGGGTCGAGCAGATTCGCGGTGTTGAGGATCTCGCGCGAGAGACCGTCTCTGATCCGCGCGGCCCGCTGCTGGAGCGCCGCCTGATCGTCACCGCGCTTGTAGGGGAACAGCAGCTCGAGCGCTCCGACCGGCGTACCGGTTGCGTCGTTCAACGCCAGTTCGACGCGTGCGTGCGTCCCCGCGTCGGCAACCTCGACCTGCGGTGTCGTCGCTTGCATCGCGCGGAGAACGTCCGGACCGGCTTTCTCGCCGATACGTCCGACGTTCGACGCGACGATCACGTTGTCGGAAGCCTTGGGCGGCGTGACGTGCAGTGCGACGCCGACGAGATCGGGTTCGCGGGCGGCCGTCTCGTCGACGAGCTGCTGCGCGTAGATCTTCGGGGCGAGCGTCGCCTCTTGGCTCGCGACGACGTCAGCGGGAAGCCGGTGCAGCCCTTCGCCCACACCGACGGCTTGGCCGTCGTCACTGAGGATGTAGCGCAGAAACGCGTCAACCGCGGGGTTCAACGGGTGGCTCGGCGCGCGATTCACGAGCGCAAACACGGTGCGCGTGAGGGGATAGGTTCGTGCGGTGAGACTCTCCGCCGTCGCGCTCACGAACGGCCCCCGGTCATCGGCCGCGATCGCGAGCGGTTTGACGTCGGGTCGTGCGTCGCCGAGCCGGGCGACGGCGATCCCGCGCCGATCGTTTGCGAGTGCGGCGAGAGTTCGCGGCGTCTCCGCATCGCTGAACTCACGCAGGCGGTCCCAGTTCAGCTTGCGGCTGTCGCGCAGGACGACGTGACGGAAGAAGAGGCCGGTGCCGGAGGTCGCGTCGGGTGCGTACAGGTCGATCGGCTGCGTCGCCCATGCACCGCCCAGACCGAGGTCGCCCCAGGTACGGATCGCCGTGCCGCCGCGGCGATGCTCGGCACTGAAGATCGCGTCGAGCTGGCTGAGGGTGAGGTGCGCGAGCGGGTTGTCGCGGTGCACGAAGACGACCGGCGACGGCGATCGCTCGGCGCGGTCGAGGCTCCCGCTGATGATCTCGACCGCCGTCGGTTTGTAGCGGTAGATCCACTCGAACGCCTGGACCTCGCTCGCGGTCGGTTCACGACCCATCACCGCGATGTCGGCCTTGCCGGTGTACAGCGCCGCCATCGCGGCGTCGCTGCCGAGCGGGTGCGAGGCGAACGTCGCGGCCGGATGCGCGCGGCGAAAGCCGTCCTGCCAACGCGTCACGACGGCGCCCATCGCTGCGCTGCTCCACACGCGGATCGTCCCCGAACCGCTGTCGACGCGTGGCGGAGCGGACGCGGCGGTACACGCCACGCCGAGCGTCGCGCAGACGATGCGCAGCAGCCTTGTGTTCATCGCAGCTTCTCCAGCTGCGCGCGAACCGCGCTCGGGCTCAGCTGCAGGTACCCGGTCTCGCGCACGAGCGCGCGCTGACCGTCACGGCTGAGGATGAAGCGGAGAAACTCGCGCAGCTTGGGATCGAGGGGTTGACCCGGCGCACGATCGACGAACGCCGGAATGATCCGCGTGAGGGGATAGCGTTCCGAGATCAGGTTTTCTTTCGTCGCCGCATAGTACGGGCCGCCGTCGGAGCGCGCCAGTGCGATCGGCTTGACCTGATCGTTCGCGTAGCGCAGGTTCGAGATGGCGATTCCGTACCGATCGGCGGCGAGCGCGTCGACGATCTGCTGACCCGCCTCGTAGATCGAGCCGTCGGGACGGTGAATGTGGCTGAAATCGTGCAGCTCGTTGTTCCAGCGGTGGCTGCCGCCCAAGACAGCCTCCTGAATGAACAGCGAGAAGTCGAGATCGTGCCAGCTATAGGGCACGATACGCTGGTTTGCCCACGGACCGGTCAGCCCGAGCTCGCCCCACGTGCGAATGAGCCGCGGGCTGCGGCGATGCTCGGCGCCGAAGATCGCGTCGAGCTGCGCGAGCGTGAGATGCGCGAGCGGATTGTCTTTGCGAACGAACACGACATGGGCGTAGTCGAAGTAGTTCACGTCGAGGCTGCCGGTCCCGACGTCGACGCCCAGCGGCTTATAGTGCTTGACGCGCTCGAAGAGCGCTTCCGCGGCAGGGCTGATCTCCTCGCCGAGAATCGCGATGTCGGCAGAACCGAGCGCGAGTGCTCCGATCGCGGAGGCGGTGCCGTACAGGTCGTTCTCGAGCTTGATCCCGGGCTGATACTTCCCGAAGTCCCGCGCCCATGCCGTGATCAGCCGTCCCATGAAGTCCGTCTTGAAGCTGCCGTGGCCCCAAATGCGAATCGTACCGGAGACGTGCTGCTGGGGATGATAGGGCGGCAGCTGGTCGAGCTCTTGGGCCTGTGCGCCGGCGAAGGCGGCGACGTGCGCGAGAAACGCGCACGTCACAGCCATCACCAGCCGCGGCCAACACCGCCGCCGTCTCACAAGTCGAGCTTCCGGCGCTGCTGCATCAGATACGCCGCCGGGAGCGGCGAGTAGATCCCGTCCTTGGCGATGATCGCCTGACCTTCACGGCTCAGCACGAAGCGCAGGAACTCGCGCACTTTCGGATCGAGCGGACGACCCGGCGCCTTGTTCACGTAGATGTACGCGTCGCGGATGAGCGGGTACGTACGATTCTTGACGTTCTCGGCCGTCAGCGGAACCGCCGGACCGTCCGGGCCCTTCGACAGCGCGATGACTTTCACGCCGGGATGGGCGGCGCACTTCGTGCCGTCAGGATTGACGCACGTGCCGGTCACGTGCATCAGCGCGGTCCACGCGATCCCGTACTTGTCCTTCTCGACCGCTTCGAGCATCCGGTCCGCCGAGACGGCGCGGCCGTTCGCATCGTTGGTGGCTTCCTTGATCTCGAGGAATTCCTTGAAGTTGGGATTCCATTTGTCGGACCAGTGCAGCACCTGGCGCTCGAAGTTCGTCTGGAAACCCGGCGCGATGTAGCCGTATGTTTGGATCTCTTTGTTCGCCCAGTCACCGGTGAGACCGAGCTGCCCCCAGCGGCGAATGTTCGTTTCCGCGCCGCGCGCATATTTTGCCGTATACAGCAAGTTGTGCTCGGGGTTGTCGCCGATATCCCAGCCGCCGGTGCGCTCGGAGCCGAAGATCCGATCGAGCTGGTCCATCGAGAGCTTCGCGAGCGGATTGTCCTTGTTGACGACGATCGCCCACGCGAACAGCGTTCCACGCTGATCGTAGCCGCCCGTCGCAACGGAGATCTCCGTCGGCACGTAGCGAAACGTGTTGTAGAAGGGCATCTGATCGGTGATCTTGGCGTCATCGCCCATCGGCGCGACGTCGGATGCTCCGGCGTACATCATCCCCAGCGCGCCTTCGCTGCTGGTCATGAAGTTCGTCGAGATGACGGCATCGGGATGGTACTTCAAAAATGCCTGAGCCAACTTCTCGACGTCGCCCTTCAACTCGCTGCCGGCGATGCGGAGGCCGCCGACGACCTTGACGTCGGGCTTATAGGCCGGAAGTTCACTCCCGTCGGTCGACTGCGCTTGGGCACCGATGGTGGAGAGTACCGGCAACGCCAGCGCAAGCAGCGCACAGGTCGTGCGGCGGGGAGCACGTGAGAATGGGTTCACCTGGTCTTTCCTCCTTATGAGCTAGGGTTGTTTCATCGGTGCTAGTCGAGCTTTGCGAGCTGTTCTTGCACGACACGGGGCGGCAGCGGCAGATAGCCGCCGTCTTTCGCGACGATGTCCTGACCGTCGCGGCTGAGGATGAAGCGCAGAAACTCCTTGAGCTTCGGATCGAGAGGCTGTTTCGGTGCACGATTGACGTACATGTAGATGCTGCGCACGAGCGGATACGTGCGGTTCTGGAAGCTCTCGCGGCTCGGCATCACGTAGGGTCCGCCGTCGTGATCGGCAAGTGCGATCGCCTTGATCCCTGCGACGTCGTGGGCTTGCGGCAAGACCGTCCACGCGATGCCGTACTTGTCCCGTGCCAGCTCGTCGGCGAGCATGTGGTGCAGTCCGCCCTGCTGGCGCGGATCGTCGTCGCCGATCATCTTGCTGCCGGTCTCGACGTACTCGCGGTAGTTCGGATTCCACTTGTCGCTGTTGTGGAGCACCTTCCACTGGAAGAAGCGCGACGTCCCAGAGGGCGCGTGACCGTAGGTCTGAATCGGCTTGTCGGCCCACGCCCCGGTCAAGCCGAGCTGACCCCAGGTGCGAATATTGGATTCGGGGCCGCGGCCGCCGGACAACATCCACTTGAAGCCGACGAGTCCCCCGGTGCGCTCCGTGCCGAATATCCCGTCGAGCTGCTGCATCGTCAGCTTGGTGATCGGGTTGTCCTTATTGACGTAGATCACCAGGCCGTTCGAGTGGCCTTCGACGTCGTACGCGCCGCTCGCGATCGTGACCGAGGTCAGGTTGTAGCCGTACGTTTCGTAGAAGGAGAGCGTCTCGGTGATGATCGGCTCGCCGCCGTCAGGTGCGAGGTCGCCCGCGCCGGTCACGAGCGCCGGGATCGCTGCATCGCTGGTCGGCAGTTTGTCATCGAAACGAACGTCGGGCTCGAACGTCTGGAACGCCGTCTCCCAGCGCTTGAGGACACCGCCGAGTCCGAAGCCGAAATTGCGGATCGTTCCGGAGACTTTCTGCTGCGGCCGGTATTGCGGCAAATCCGGTCGTTGCGCGTCGTACGCGGTCGTCGTTTGCGCGCGCACGGGTGCGGCAAGTATGAGCGTGGCAGCGACGATCAGAGCAGCGCGTCGCACTATTTCGTCAGCGCGTCGAGCTTCGCGAGCTGCTGCTTTGCCGCGTCAGCGGTGAGCGGCAGGTACTTCCCGTCGCGCATCACCTCGGCTTGGCCTTCCTGACTCACGATAAAGCGCATGAACTCGAGCACCTTGGGATCCATCGGCTTCCCGGTCGGACGATCCGCGTACATGTAAATCTCGTCGATCAGCGGATAGGTCCGGTTCTGCACGGTCTCGATCGTGTAGGGGATGTACGGCCCGCCGTCTTTCACCGCGATCGGAAGGATCTTGAAGTTCGGCTCGGACTTGTCGCGGCCCAGACTCGTCGTCGGCGCGGCGATGTACGCGATTCCGAGTGGATCCTGCGCGAGGTCCTCATTGAGACCGCGTTCGAGCGTCCCTTTCTTCGAGACGTAGTTCGCGTAGATTCGCAGATGCTCGTTCCACTTGTCGCTCGCTTTGAGCATCCGGTCAGACATCTCGGTCGCCTGATGGTAGCGAAGATTGAGACCGTAGACGTGAATCGGCTTGTTCGCCCATACGCCGGTCAGGCCGAGCTGGCCCCACGTACGGATATTCGTCTCGGGACCGCGCGACCAATTCGGCCGCCAGCTCGTGCCGTCCCATCCGCCTAGACGTTCCGCGCCGAAGATGCCGTCGAGTTGCGCCATCGTGAGGTGCGCGAGCGGGTTGTCCTTGTGAACGACGATGCCGAAGCCCGGATTCCACCCGGGAACGTCGTACGATCCCGTCGCCGTCGTGATCTCGATCGGATCACGATTCGTGTAGCGCTGGAACAGCTCGAGCTCGGCAAACGTGATCTTCCGCCCGATCCCGAGATCGGCGACGCCGAACACGAGCGATGGGACCGCGGCAAGCGCGGTTTGCATATGCCAGTCGATCTTCACGCCGGGATGGTACTTCTCGAACGCCGTCTCCCAGAATCCGCCGAGCATCCCGTCGGTGATGTAGTTGCTGCCCCAGATATGGATCGTTCCGGTGACCTTCGTCTTGGGAGCGTAGTGCGGGATTCCGCTGATGTCCCATTTGCGCGTGTAGGCGACGGCGCGTCCGCGTGCGGTCATCATCTTCGCACGCGCCGACTGCATATCGAGCCCTTCGGTCGATTGCACTTCCTGCGACGTTGCAGAGATCCCGGGTGCAAGCATGACACACGTGGCGAGGATGGCGATCCAGCTTTTCAACGCATGACTCCTAAGAGGAGAGGGCTCATGACAGGTCTTCCGCGACAGCCAGAGAACGCCGGCGGCGCAGCAGCGTCTTGCGGAGGAGGCTCTCGATTCCGGTGTAGCCGATCGCGGCGACGCCGAGCATGCCGACGAGCATGACGAGCTGCACGACGACGCCGCCGGCGTGACCGGTGTGGAGCGCGAGCGCCCAGTAATAGAGTTTCGAACCCGCATTGAGCGTGGCGTACGGGTTGAACTCGAGGACTTTTCCGGTGTGGGGGTCGACGTACACGTAGCTGCGCGCTTCCGCATGCGGAGCGTTCTGCGGCACGATACCGATCTCGATCGGGCCGCTCTTGCCGGGATAGTGGACAGAAGCCCAGCGCATCGGGCCGGGCACCAATGCGCGTGCCGTTTGCCACGCGCTCTGCATCGTGATCGCGTGCGTCGCAGCGTCGCCCGGTTTGGCGACGGGGACCGCATGGTGGCCGTCCTCCGTCATGTCGGTCGAGCGCGTCGCCGCGAACAGCGCGCTCTTCGCCCAGCCGAGCGAGAGCGGAACCGCGGTCAACGCGACGATGAAGATGATCGCGCTCGCGTAGACACCCATGGTCGTGTGCAGGCGGAGTGCGAGCGCGCGCCCCGTGAGGCGACGCTCGAACGGAAAGGTGGGTTTCCACGCGCCGTTACGCCGGGGCCACCAGACGAACAGGCCGCCCAACACGAGCAGCGTGGCGAGGACGAGCGACGTCGTTCCGATGATCAGGAATGCCGTGTCGGACGGCAAGAAGCGGAACTTGTGCAGTGACTCGACCGTTCCGTACAGTCCGCCGTAGCGCGGCTGATCCCCGAGCACCTTGCCGTTGCACGGGTCGACGTACACCTGATCGGTGTCCGAAAAGCGCACCATCGTGGACGCGGTCTGCGACCCGTAGCGGTAGAGGTACGTCAGCTTGCCGTGTGGGTGAAACGTGCGCGCCGCTGCGGCGAGCGTATCGATCGGCAGCGGTGAGGAGCACGAAGGGACGACGAGCAGCTGCGGATAGGTGACCGGGTCGAGAACGGGGCGGAGGACGATCCACGCGCCGGTGAGGGCGAGATAAACCGCCACAACACCGACGGTGAGCCCGACCCAGCGATGGATCGTCGCCATCGCGCTTCGCGTCGACGTCATGGAGACGGGGCGAAGCGCGCGCTGAACGAGATCGTTCGGGGAACGCCGATGCCCAGCGCACCGTTGACGGCGGAGCTCCAGTACCGCTTATCCGTGCAGTTTCTGCAGTTGAGATTGAAGCTGACGCGCTTGTCGCCGATCCGCTTGTTGAGCGTCATCCCGGCGTTGACGAGCGTCACGCCCGGAATCGTGCCCTGATCCTGCGGGTTGATCTGCCGTGCGCTGAGCGACTGCAGCCCGGCCGAGAGTTGCATACCCCGCGCGAAGCGCGGCTGGTATGCGAGTCCGATCGTTCCGCTGCGCTTGGGCGTGTTCTCCGGAATCTTGCCGTCGATCGACTTGTCGTTCGGCGAGTTCTCGACCGCGTGCATGAGCTGTCCGCCCAGCCCCAGCGTCAAGCGCGGCGCGATGCGCACAGCGAATGTCCCCTCGAATCCTTGGAACGTGTTCGTCCCGTTGAGGGCGTAGATGTTGGTGATGGGATCGGTCGTCGCGTTTGCGCGGTTGATGTAGAAATAGGCGAGCGTCGCCGAGAGGCCGTTGGAACCGAAGGCACGGATACCGGCCTCGCGTTGCGTCGACGGCGCCGCCGGCAGTACCGCGAAGGCGTTCTTGGAGTTGATCGGCGCGCTGCCGCCTTGTTCGAGCGACTTCACGTAGCTCGCGTAGAGCGAGACGTTGCGCGTCATGTCGAGCACGATTCCGGCGGCAGGCGCCAAGAATGAGGTCGACGTGTGGTTGACGGTCCCGCCGCCCACGTTGTCGGCGCTGTAGTGGATCTCGCGCAGCCCGCCGGTGATGTGAATGCGCTGCGCGAGAACGAGCGCGTTCATGAAGTAGTAATCGTAGTCTTTGTTGAGCTGCGGCTGGTACTGAAGCGGGCCCGTCGGGAACGTCGGCCCGGGCAGCATGACCGGGTTGTAGATATTCTGCTTGTTGGTGACTTGCGGGTTGACCGGGTTATTCGTGTAGCGATCGTTGTTGGTGTAGCCGACCGTCAGCGTATTCGTCAGATGGTCGCCGTGCTGCGAGCGGAACGACGCGGCGAGATTGGCGTAGGAGTTGATATAGCGCTGGTCTTGAATCAGCGTCGACGTCTCGGTGCCTTTCCCCGTCACGATGTTATAGGCGCCGATCTGGGAGACGATGCGGTGCGGACGATAGGTATCCGAACGTCCGACCTCCGCCAGAATCGTGAAGGCGTCGCTCGGGCGGATCGCCGCTTGCAGCTGCGCGTTTCGTCCCAGGCCGACCGATCTGTCCCAGGTGCCGGAAAGCAGATTCGACGGGTCAGGAATTCTCGGCAGTGTGATCGTCCCGTTCGTGCCGGCCTTGTTCTGCAGGATCGAGGCGTTCTCGACGATGTTGATGCCGAACTGCTCGTAGCCGACACGAAGGCTTGCTTTGCGCGTCGTCCAGTCGGCGGTCATCGCGCCGAGCCAGCGTGTGCCGCCCGTGTCGCGGGCGTAGCCACCCGTCTCTCCGCCGGCGAGATTCATCCGCACGCCGAACTGATCGATCGACCCGAACTTGCGACCGACGTCGATCGACGTAATCGCCTGACCGAATCCGTTGCCGGAGAATGAGAGCTCGTTGATCGGATTCTTCGTCGCCCGCTTGAGGACGTAGTTGATGATCCCGGCGGGACTCGCGATCCCGTACTCGAGCGCTCCCGCGCCCTTGAGCACCTGGACGCGTTCCTTGTCTTCGGTCGGCATGGCGACGTTGTTGGCCATCGGCAAGCCGCCGTCGAGACGATATCCCGTCTCGCTCGTAAGATGGATGCCGCGAATCTGCAGATTGTCAGCGCCGCCGCCGGCCTTCGCATCCGCCTGCGCCACGCCCGGAACGTCCTTGACCGCGTCGTAGGTGTTTTGCGCGTTGGACGACTGGAGCACGTCGCGGTTGATCGTCGTCTTCGTCGCGACGCCGCCGCTCTCGGGCTCGGGGACCGTCGAGCCGTCAGGTGCTACGGCCGCAGCGCGTCCTTTCTTCGCCGCCTCGAGCTTGGCGAGCCGCGCTTGGAGTTTCGCGATGCTCGCGTCGATCTCGGCGACGTTCGCTCCCTCCGCGGTCTTTTGCGCTTGGAGCGTTTGGATCTGCGCCTTGAGCGCATCGGCCTCCGAGGAGGACGATGCGCGCGAGGCTTTCTGTTCGGTACTGGTCTGTGCAACGGCCGGCGTGAGGGCCGGCGTGAGGATGGAGAAGGCGCAGAGGACGGCGCTCAGGACTCTCTTTTGCACGTGGCAGCCCTTTCCGTGAGGCGCCGTACGGCGCAGTACGTCGTTGGTGGGCGGATCCTATTTGGCGGGTTCGAACAGAGCGGCGTAGCTCGGGATCTTCTTTTCGAGCTCGTCGCGCATGGTGAGGGCTGCGCTGTAGTACTTGCGCTCGTCGTCCTTGCCGGGGTTGTCGTTCTTGAACGCATACACGATCAAGCCGATGTTCTCGCCGGACGCGTCACGGAGCGGCGTCAGGACGACGAATTTCTTCTGCGCATCGTTGGTGCGATGCCATCTGGGGTCGACGATCGTGATCCCCTTGGTCGACACGTCGATGTCGTCGGGGTCGTCGGCGTTCCCGATGCGTTCGGGGAACGACCCGGCGAACATCGTGTAGACCTTGCTCATCTTGGGCGGAACACCGTGGAAGGTGACGCTCAGGAGCTCGGGATGCTGCGCCATGGTCTGGTCGGACAGCGTTTGGGCGTAGATCTTGCTCGCCGGCGCCGTCCAGTTTTTGTCGGCGGCGTTCGCCTGCGACCCGCCGAGCATGACGACGGAAGCGGCAGCGAACGCGGCGAGCGTGTTAACGACTGGTTTCACGGATGAAGCGTCTCCTAGCAGGCACTAATCGAGCTTTTTGAGTTCTTCTTGGACGACAGCTGGCGTGAGCGGGATGTACACGCCCTCTTTGGCGACGATGTCCTGGCCTTCACGGCTCAGCACGAGCTTCAAGAATTCCTTGACCTTCGGCTCGAGCGGCTTCCCCGGCGGCCTGTTCACGAAGATGTAGACGTAACGGCTCAGCGGGTACTTGTGCGAGTATACGTTCTCGAGCGTCGGCGCGTAGAACGGTCCGCCGTCGTTGTCGGCAAGCGGAACGACTTTCACGTTCGGCGTCACGTTGGCGAGGAGCGCGTAGGTGAGGCCGCCGGGATGCGTCGCCATGTCCTTCGCGGCCACGGTGAACGCGTGCGTGAAGCCCTCACCCTTGGTGAACTGGATGTTGTCCTTGTAGTCGCCGCCCTGCATGACGACGGCTTTGAAGAACTGTTCGATCCCGTTGGGCGACTTGAGCCCGTAGAGATGGATCGGGCGGTTCTGCCACTCGCCGGTCAGCCCGAGATCGCCCCACGTCTTGATGTCGGCGTGTCCGCGCTTGCGCGATGTCGAGTAGATCGCGTCGAGCTGCGCCATCGTGAGGCCCTTGATCGGATTGTCTTTGTCGACGAGGACGATCGACGTCGCGGTCTTTCCGAGCGATCCGACGCTGCCCGTCGCGACCTTGATCGCGAACGGCTTGTAGCCGAACTTCTCGACGAACGCTTTCTCTTCGGCGGGGAGCATCTCGCGCCCGACCGGCGCGAGGTCGGCTTTGCCCGAGATCAAACCGGGAGCGCCGGCGCCGGAGGCCTTCGCCTCCATCGTCACGCTCAGCAGTGGGTACTGCTTGCGGTACATTTTGATCCACCCAAGCGTGATCTCGTCCATCACGTCGGCGCCGACCAGTGAGAGCTCTTCCTCCGGATGTGATGCGACCGGACTCGGCTTCCAGGTCGGGATCGCAGGATCGACCTGCATGTGGTGCTCGATCGCCGCGTATTTGAGCGCGTACGTCGGTGCTGGTATCGTGAGAAATGCCGCCGTGACGGATGCCGCAGTCGCGAGCGTCAAGAGTGCTCGACGACCAGGAGGACCCTTCTTCACCATTTGTGGCTCCCTAGGGAAATTTTTTGCATTGTCACGCCCGAAGCTTTCACGAACCTTTCGATCAGCAGAAGGGCCGCTTCAGGCGGGAAACTTTTCCCGGACCATCGGCTGAAAGGTAGGAGAAAGGTTCCACTCCGATACTCGGTGGAGCACACGTCACGGGAGATGTGATCCTCATGCGTCTACGTAGCCTCGCGCTGTTTGCCGCGATTCTCGCTTTTGCGCTCGCGACGACGAGCCCGTCGCCGGCGAGCGACAAGATCAGGATCATGGTCGGCGGCGTCGAGAAGCAGATCTACTTGCCCGCCAAGCTCGCCGAGCAGCTCGGATACTTCAAAGACGAAGGCCTCGACGTCGAGCTTCTGACCGAGCCCGCCGGGGTCAACGCCGAGGACGAGCTCCTCGCCGGCGCCGTTCAGGCCGTCGTTGGTTTCTACGACCACACGATCGACTTGCAGTCGAAGGGCAAGTTCGTCGAGTCGATCGTCCAGCTCAGCCACGCTCCCGGCGAAGTGGTGCTGATTTCGGCGAAGAAGGCCGGCGAGATCAAGTCGCCCGCCGATTGGAAGGGCAAGACGCTCGGCGTCACCGGCCTGGGCTCGTCGACGAACTTCCTCACCCAGTACATCGCGGTGAAGAACGGCCTGAAGCTGGGCGACTTCACGTCGCTCCCCGTCGGCGCCGGCAACACGTTCATCGCGGCGCTGGAGCAAGGGAAGATCGATGGCGGGATGACGACCGAGCCGACCGTGTCGCGGCTGCTCAAGACCGGTGAAGCAAAGATCCTCATCGACCTGCGCGACGCCGACCAGACGAAGAAGGTCCTCGGCGGTACCTATCCGGCCGCATCCGTCTACATGCAGAACGGCTACGTCGAAAGCCACCATGACGTGGCGCAGCATGTCGCCAACGCGTTCGTCAAGACGCTGCGCTTCATCGCGACGCACTCGGCGGAGCAGATCGCCGACAAGATGCCTGCCGACTACTACGCCGGCGACAAGGCGATGTACGTCAAGGCGCTCGCGCAAGGCAAAGCGATGTTCACGCCCGACGGCAAGATGCCCGACGGCGGCCCCAAGACGGTCTACGGCGTCCTCGCCGCGTTCAGCAAGAGCGTCAAGGGCAAGACCGTCGATCTCTCGCGGACGTACACGAGCGATTTCGTCGACGGTGCGCGCAAGACCACGGCGAAGCGGTGATGGCTGAGATCTTGGAACTCGACGCGGTCCCGACGATCGAACTCCGCAATGTCAGCCGGCGATTCGTCTCGCCGACCGGAGCGTCGCTCACCGCGTTACACGATTTCACGATGGCCGTTCGCCGTGGCGAGTTCGTCGCGATCGTCGGTCCGACCGGGTGCGGCAAGTCCACCACCCTCAACCTCATTACCGGGATCAACAAAGCCAGCACCGGCGAGGTCCGCGTGATGGGGAAGCCGGTCGACGGGATCGATCCACGGATCGGCTTCGTCTTCCAAACCGACGCGCTGTTCCCGTGGCGTAACGTGCTGCGGAACGTCGCCGCCGGCCCGCTCTATCGCGGCGTGCGCAAGGACGAGGCCTACGCAGCCGCGCGCGAGTGGATCAGCCGCGTCGGCCTGACCGGCTTCGAGTCGCACTACCCGCACCAGCTCTCCGGTGGGATGCGCAAGCGCGCGACGCTCGCGCAGACGTTCATCAACAACCCCGACATCCTGTTGATGGATGAGCCGTTCAGCGCTCTGGACGTGCAGACGCGCGTCGTGATGCAGGACGAGCTGCTGCGGATTTGGTCGTCGTCGAACGCGTCGGTCGTGTTCGTGACCCACGATCTCGAGGAAGCGATCGCGCTCGCCGATCGCGTCTACGTCCTCACCGCAGGTCCGGCGACCGTGAAAGCGGTCTACGACATCGATCTGCCCCGGCCGCGGGTAACGTCAGAGATACGCTACGACTCGCGCTTCATCGAGATGTCGCGCCAGATTTGGGACGATCTTCGCGAGGAGGTTCAGGTAAGCTATGCACGCACGCGCCTCGCATCCGCCTGAGGTCGCCGTGATCGCCGCCAATCCGGCGCGCCGCCGCCAACAACTCGTCGTCTTTCTCCGCATCGCGTTCGCCGTCGTGTTCTTGGGCGCGTGGGAGATCGCAGCGCGGACCCATCTGATCGACCCGTTCTTCTTTGCGATGCCGACGACGATCGCGCAGCAATTGTGGGTCTGGATCACCGAAGGCACGTCGCAAGGCCCGCTCTGGAACGAGGTCCTCGTGACCCTCGAGGAGACCGTCCTCGGCTTCCTGATCGGTGCGGCGCTCGGGATTCTGTTCGGGATCGTGCTGGGGCGCAACAAGCTCCTCGCCGACGTGTTCAGCTTGTACATCAAGGTCGCAAACTCGATCCCGCGCATCGTGCTCGGTTCGATCTTCGTGATCTCGCTCGGGCTGGGGATGCAGTCGAAGGTCGCGCTCGCCGTCGTCATGGTGTTCTTCGTCGTCTTCGCGAACGCGTTCCAAGGCGTCCGTGAGGCCGACCGGGCGCTGATCGCGAACGCGCGCATCCTGGGCGCCTCGAATATGCAAGTGACCGCGACGGTCATCATCCCCGCCGCGATGAGCTGGATCTTGGCGAGCCTTCACGTGAGCTTCGGATTCGCGCTGGTCGGTGCGGTCGTCGGCGAGTTCCTCGGCTCGCGCCACGGAATCGGGCTACTGATCGCGACCGAGCAGGGTCTGTTCAGTCCGGCGGGCGTCTTCGCCGCGATGATCGTCCTCGCGATCGTCGCGCTGATCGCCGACTTCGGGTTGGAGTGGGCCGAACGCCGGCTCCTCAAGTGGCGTCCGCCCGCCTTCAGCGAGGCCGGGGCCTGACGGGAACCGGACCTCGACGACCAAGCCCAAGCCCTCGGCGCGATCGTGCAGTGCAACGTTCGCGCCGTGGGCATCGGCAATCTCCTTGACGATCGCGAGACCGAGGCCGCTGCCTTCGGTCTCGCCCTCACGACGGCGGCGAATGCGATAGAAGCGCTCGAAGACCAGTCCGCGTTCCGCTTCCGGGATGCCGGGGCCGCTGTCCTCGACGCGCAGGACACAGGAGTCGCCGTCGCGGCAGACCGAGACGGTCACGTGACCGCCCGACGGCGTATAGCGCATCGCGTTGTCGATGAGGTTCACGATCAGATCGCGCAATGCGGGTGGGTCGGCGCAGATCGTCGTCGACTCGGATGCACCGACCTCGAAGGCGAGGTCGAGGTCGCGAGCGACGGCGAGCGCGCCGTGCTCTTCGAGGATGGCGCGCGTCGTGAGCGTGAGATCGACTGCTTCGCGGTGCGCGGTCTGTCCGTGCGGCTCGGCTTTCGCTAACGTCAGAAGCTGGTTGGTGAGCCGCGCGATCTGCGTGGTCGTCGCGAGGATGGCGCGCAGCGCCTCGAATCGTTCGGCGTCGTTCGCACCGTCGAGCGCATACGACGCCTGCGTTCGCAGCAGCGTGAGCGGTGTGCGCAACTGATGCGCCGCGTTCGCCGTAAAGCGGCGCTGCGCTTCCATCTGGGCCTGGAGTCGGCGCATGTAGTCGTTGAGTGCGGTGACGAACGGCCGCAGTTCGACTTGCAGCGTGCTCACGCTGAAGGGACGGTACTCGCCGGGGCGCAGAGCATCGACCTCGCTACTGAGGCGTAGCAGCGGCCTAAGTGCTAACCGCAACGCAAACCATGCGACCGCGAGCGCGACAACGACGAGCGAGCCTTGTTGCTCGCTGTTCTGGATCCACAGCGATTGTCGTATCGCGTCGCGACCGTTGAATGTTTCCGCGACGAGGACCAGGGCGTGTTCGGCCTTCCCTGAGGGCGATGGGATGAGCTGCGTGACGGCGACGATGCGGATCGGAGCGTCGCGGAAGCGACCGTTGAGGTAGTGCCCTTGGACAGTCGGCTCGCGGGGAAACGGCGCTTCGAGATCGGGGTATCCCGCCAGCAGTCGCCCGTCGTTCATCGTGACGCGATAGAAGACCGTGTCGCCGTGGCCGAGGTCGAGCATCCCGAGCGCCGCCGGCGGAATGACGGCCTCGAGACCGCCCTCGCCGTAACTCACCTGTTCGGCGATCGAGCGCGCCGACGCGAGGAGCACGTGATCCATCACAGCTTGCGCGGTGTCGTCGGCGGTGCGATACGCGACCCCGACCTGCACGAGCGCAACCGCAACCATCAGGATGAGGAGCGCTGCGAGCAGCTGGACGCGGATGCTGCGGAACGTCACGACGCGTGCTTGAGAACGTAGCCCAGCCCGCGCTGCGTGACGATCTCGATGTCGCTCCCGGCGAGCTTCTTGCGCAGGCGGTGGACGTAGATCTCGATGGCGTTCGGGTTGGCTTCGTCCTCGAAGCCGAACACCGTTTGTGTGAGCGCCGTCTTGCTGACCGTCGCCCCTGCCCGCAGGACGAGCGCTTCGAGCACCGCGTGCTCGCGAGCGGTCAGCGTCAGCTCTTCGTTGCCGAGGGTGAAGCGCCGGTTGTTGCTATCGAACGTCAGCGTGCCGAAGTGGATGAGCCGGTCGGTGAGCGCCGACGGCCGGCGCAGCAGCGCACGCACGCGCGCGGTCAGCTCTTCGATCTCGAACGGCTTGGCCAAGTAGTCGTCGGCCCCGCCGTTGAGCCCCGCGACGCGAGCCTCGAGCGAGTCGTTCGCGGTCAGGATCAGCACCGGGACAGCGCTCCCGCGCGAACGCATCCGCCGCAGGACGTCCAAGCCGCTAAGCTGAGGAAGCCCCAAGTCGAGAATGACGAGCCCGTACTCTTCGAGCTGCAGCACGTGGTCCGCGTCGCCCCCAGTATGGACGCAGTCAACCGTATACTTCTGTCGCTCGAGTGTCCGAGCGAGCCAATCGGACAGACGAAGGTTATCTTCGACGAGAAGCAGCCGCACGGCAACATCTTTGCGCCGCCGCGGCTTCATCCTTGGTCAGAGGAGGCGACGCATGAAGATCGCCGCGTCGGGGTTGTCGTTGTAGCGCTCGATCCGCTCGTAGCCCCGACGGTCGTAGAGGCGGATGGCAGCGTGCATCGCCGCCATCGTATCAAGGTAGATCGCCGTCGTTCCGCTTTCGCAAGCGTGCGCTTCGAGCGCGTCGAGCAGCGCGTCCGCGATGCCCTCGCCGCGATAGGTCGGGCGGACGTACAGCCGTTTCACCTCGGTCGCGTGCGCACCGATTGACGGCAGCGGACGCAGCGCGATGCACCCTGCGATCTCATCATCAACGGTCGCGAGCCAAAACGCGCCGGGTCCGGCGAGGTACGCCTGCAACGTTGTGCGCTCGTCGGGAACGGCAATGTCGAAGGTGCGGTGATACTCCTCGAGGATCTCCCACGCCGCCTCTTCGTCTGCGA
>CAZABL010000004.1:50341-77749 GCA_964483365.1 uncultured bacterium | reverse complement strand
GAAGGGCTCGTCCGCGCTGAGCTTGTCGAAGCGATCGGGCCACGTCGGCTTCGACAAGCTCAGCCAGCGGCTAGCGCCGCGCGCCCTTCGACAAGCTCAGGGTGACGGAGACGGGGCCTGAGGTACGCCTGCAACGTTGTGCGCTCGTCTGGAACCGCGATCTCGAAGGTGCGGTGATACTCCTCGAGGATCTCCCACGCCGCCTCTTCGTCTGCGAGTGTCGCGCGACGCACCACCGTTCGCATCCCGCGTTGTTCGCGGCCCCGTCCCCCCGTCACCCTGAGCCTGTCGAAGGGCTCGTCCGCGCTGAGCTTGTCGAAGCGATCGGGCCACGTCGGCTTCGACGAGCTCAGCCAGCGGACTTCGACGAGCTCAGCCCGCGGCGCCCTTCGACAAGCTCAGGGTGACGGGGAATGAGGACGGGTTACTTTTGGACGTCGAAGCGGAGCACGGCGCCGCCGCCCTTGGATTCACCCGGTGATGCTGCGACGTAGAGACGGTGCAACGACGGCACCAGGATCGCCGTTTTCGCACCCGGTGCACTTGGGACGCGCGCAAGCTGCGTGTAGTCGTCGGCGCTATTCTGTTGGAACACGCCGATGTAGCCTTCGCCGCCGGTCACGTACACGCGCTTGGTCGCGGCATCCCACACGACCTGATCGGCACGTTCGGGTGCCTTGAACTTCGCGACGGTCGCGCCGGTTTCGGAGTTGAGAACGACGAGCATTCCCGGCTTGCGGGTCACGACGAACAGGCGATGATTCGGTTCGTCGAACGCGACTGCGGCGTTCTCGCGGGCCTCTTTGATCGGCCACCACTGCACGATCTTGCCCGTCTTCTTGTTGACGACGGCCATCTTGTTCTTGTCGGTGACGTTGATGAAGAGCTTGTCGCCCTGCTGCTCGACCGCGAGCGCCTCGACGTGGTTCGCGTCGAAGTGAACCTTGTTGAAGATCTTTCCGGTCGCGGGATCGATCTCGATCAGATTGCAGTCGGGCTGCGGGACGTCTTTGCCGCCGGTCACGACCCACAGATGCTTCGTCGACGCATCGTAGGCGACGGAGTCGGCGCCGGCCGGAAGCGTGATCGTGCGCTTCGTGGCGAGCGTCTTCGCGTCGAGGATCCGCGAGGGCTTGCCGCCGTCGACGACGAGCAGCTCGTTGCGCTCGGGCATCAGCAGCAGACTGTGCGGAACGCCGTATCCCGGGATGCTCTTGATGAACGCGCCGCTGCCGAGATCGAAGACCTCGAGCGCTTTGCCGTCCTCACCGGCGAGGAAGAGTTTCCCGCCTTTGGTGTCGACCTCGAAGTGGTCGAAGTCGCCGCTGTAGGTGGGGAGCTTCGTCTGACCGGCCAACGTCAGTGGGGCGTCACTGCTCGCGCCGAGCAGAGCGGTGGCGAGCACGCCACAGGAGAGCATGGTCGCGAGGCGCATCATCAGGGCGCCTTCGCGATCAGCGACGCAGCCGCCGGAATCTGTCGTGCCATCTCGTCTCGAATCTTGATCGCCAACGCGTTGAGCGCAGCTTTGTCGGTGCCGGGCCGATAGTTGAACACCGTGCCGAGTGCGCCGATGTTGTGTCCCGTTGCATCTTCCAGCACGAGCTCGACCTCGTAGCGCTTGCCGTTCTCGCTGACCTCGAAGTTCGATTTGCCGGTGTTGACGACGCGCATGTCGTCCTTGTCGGCCTTCTTGCCGATGCGCCCGATGTTGGAGCCCAGGAACAGGTTCCCACGCTCATCGGGGAGCGTGACGTGCATGCCCAGGACGAGCAGCTCGGGATGGCGCGCCATCGTCTTGTCGACGAGCGCCTGCGCCGCGTTGTCCGTCGAGACCGTGCTGTACGGATACTTGTCCATCAGGTTCGCTTCGCTCAAGACGTGCTTGGAGAAGAAGCGCTGAATCGCGGCGGCGGTCTTCTGAGCCGGCGCGGTGTCCTGGCCCTTCTTGTAGGGAAACACGACGCCGATCGCGCCGATCGTCTCGCCCGAGACGTCCTTGAGCGTCTCCTCGACCTCGTAGCGGGTGCCGGCCTTGTTGACCTCGAGCTTGCGTTCACCGGTCTGGATGACGTGGAGGTCGTCCGCGTCCGCCTTCTTGCCGATGCGGCCGATATTCGAGGCGACGATCACGTTGGTTTTCGTGTGCGGCGGCGTCGCGTGGATCGCGAGCACGACGACGTCCGGATGCGCTGCCAGCGCCTGGTCGACGAGGTGTTGACCCCACGTCGTCGGCATGCCGTGCCCGACCGGGGCCGGCTCGGCTGCGTAGGCGCCCGTAAGGAGCGCGGACGCGCAGAGAAGAGCGCCCGTCGGTACGAGCGCGAGGTTCCGAATGTGCATGCTGTCTCTCCGTGGCACGGCGTACAGAGGACATTGTGGAGTGAGAACCTTTCAACCGGCTTTCGCGGGCGCCGCTGCAAGGAAGTTTTTTCCCGGCCGCCGCGCGGCCGCAGGGTGGTGAAAGGTTACTGAAAGGATCGTTGCCGTAGATTGCAAGCAAAAGTTTCCTGATAGGTGGCGCCCATCGTGAAGAAAACCGTTTGCGTGGCCATGCTGTGCGCATGTGCGATCCCCGCGCTTTCGTTCGCCGTGCTCGGAAGGGCCGGAGCACAATCCCAACCCCCACGCGCCGGGATGGTCGAGTGGGTGGTCACCCCCGCCGCAGCACCGAAGCCGCAGAACGACGCCGAGAAGGACCGCGGGATGAAGATCGGTCGCGATCTTCCGACGCTCGAAGTCCTGCAGCCGACCCTCGACTCCGGCCTGCCCGCGTATCAGCCGCGCAAGGGCGTCACGCTCCGCGGTCACTTCAAGGCCGCCGCCTCGGACGTGTTGCCCGGCCTCTCGAAGGCATGGGCCGCCGCGTTCCATGCCTACTATCCGCAGGTGCAGATCGACGTCGAGCCGCCGTTTGCGGGGAGTCTCGGGGCGAAGGAACTCGTCAAAGGCAACCTCGACTTCGTCTTCGTCTCGCGTGAGCTCAAGCCCGACGACATCACCGACTTCCACGCGAAGTTCGGCTACGATCCGCTCAGCGTCCCCGTGTCCGGCGGGAGCTACCGTCACTACGGCTTCCTCGACGCCGTGGGCTTCGTCGTCAACAAAGAGAATCCGATCGAGCAGCTCAGCTTCGATCAACTCGACGCCGCCTTCTCGCGCACGCATTTCCGCGGCGACGCGGCGGTGAAGACGTGGGGCGATCTCGGCCTGACCGGTGCGTGGGCCGACAAGCCGGTCCATCTGTACGGCGTCAAACCGTGGAACGGGTTCGAGGAGTTCGTTCGTCAGCGCATTCTGAGCACGCCGGGCCATCGCGGCGACTGGCGCGACGGAATCACCTACTCGGAGACGGTTTTCCCGATCGCCGCGGAAGTCGCGAAGGATCCCTACGGAATCGCCTACGACGGTCTTGCGTATCTCGACGCGCCGGTCAAAGTGATCGCGGTCGGCGCGACCAAAAGCGGACCGTATTACGCGCCGTCCTACGAGAATGTGGCGACGGCAAACTATCCGCTCAGCCGCCTGATCTACTTCAACACGAACAAGGCACCCGGAAAGCCGCTCGATCCCGCGGTCGAGGAGTTCCTGCGCTTCGTGCTCAGCCGCGACGGCCAGGCGATCGTGCAGAAGCAGAACCTCTACATCCCGCTGCGCGCGACGCAGGTCGAATCGAGCCTAGCACTCCTCTCGCACTGAACTCCGTCCGCGTCGAATACACGGTCATGAACGCATCCTAGCGATCGTTCATGACCGTTCGCATTTCCGGGATGCGAGCGGCGACTTGCGCGAGTGGAAACGTCGCGCCGAACGTACGCAGATCGCGATAGTATGAATCGGCACGTTCGAGCACCGCGTCTAATTCGGCCTCAGGTATGTCACGAAGCAACAACGACCGCAAGGATCGTGCGAACAACGCGAAGCACCGGAGATACGGGTGACCGGGTGGAAGCGCGACGATCCCAGCCTCGTAACGAACGTCGCTCCACCCCCGGCGCATTACCGCATCGAGAAGCCGTGCGCCCGCATCAAAGCCGCCCAGTTGCCGAGCGTAGAGCTCCACGATCCATTGGTTCAGGCGTTCATGATCGCTATTTGCGGGGACGTGGACCGTGCGCGCGGTCAGCGGCTCTTCCAGAACGACCCACGCACCCGGTTTGGCGATCCGTTCCAGGACGTCGAGAACCGCGTCGTCGCGGCCGAGTGGCGCGAGGACGAAACGAGCGTGGATCAGGTCGAACTCACGACTGGGCAGCGTGCTATCGAACAGATCGTCCTTACGAAACTCCACGTTCGCGACGCCCTGATCCGCGCAAAACCGTTGGGCCATCTCCAGCATTACGTCACTGACGTCCGTCGCGACGACACGTCCATCTGCGCCCGCTAACCGCGCGAGGGGGCGAAGGAGACCCATTGCCCCGCACGCGATTTCTGCAATCACCGGCGCCTCGCCGATCGGGAGCGATCCGAGTAGTCGTTCACCGAGCGACTCAAAGACCTCACTTTGCAGGAAGAGGCGCGCTCGCTCTTCATCCGCCGCATAGTGGAGATACGCATGCTGCATCGATTTCCTCCCATGAATCAACTCGACATCCGAGGACGGGTCGCGGTGGTGACGGGCGGCGTCTCAGGGATCGGTTTGGCGATCGCGCGTCGTCTGCAGGCGTCGGGCGCGACGCTGAGTCTGTGGGATCGCAGCCCCGACGCGTCGCCGATCGGCGCGCACTACTTCACGGTCGACGTGCGCGACTATGCCGCCGTCGAACAAGCGCGCGACGCGACGCTGCGTGCGTACGGCCGCATCGACATTCTCGTGACGAGCGCCGGGATCACCGGACCGAATCTTCCGCTCGCCGACTATCCGCTCGACGGCTGGCGCGACGTGCTCGACGTCAACCTGACCGGAACGTTCCATTGCGCACGCGCGCTCGTTCCGTCGATGGTCGAGGCCGGCTACGGACGGATCGTCGCGATCGCCTCGGTCGCGGGCAAGGAAGGCAATCCCAACGCGTCGGCCTACAGCGCGTCGAAAGCCGGCGTGATCGCGCTGGTGAAATCGCTCGGCAAGGAACTCGCGACGAGCGGCGTGCGCGTCAACTGCGTGACCCCGGCGGCGGTCGAGACGCCGATCTTCGCGCAGATGACGCAGAGCCACATCGACTACATGCGCTCGCGCATCCCGATGCACCGTTTCGGAACGGTCGACGAGATCGCCGCACTCGTTGGGTGGCTCTGCAGCGAGGAGTGCTCGTTCTCGACCGGCGCGGTCTTCGACTGTTCGGGCGGGCGCTCGACGTACTGACACTAACGCAGCGCCGTGCTGCGCCGGTAGAACTCGATCGTCGCCCGCGTTCCGGCGTCGAGCGCGGTGCGCTCGAAGCCCGGGAACCGCGCGTGGAGCGGCGCTTCGTCGATCTCGGCGGCGAACATCAGCTCGTCGCCCTGCGCGCGGATGTCGGCGTCGGGAACCTCGGCGCGAATCGCCGCGATCACCTCGTCGACGCGCGCGAGCTGACCCTGCAAGCTGAACACGTGCGCGCCATCGGGCGTCTCGGTCGCGGCGCGCGCGAAGATCCTCGCGACGTCCTCCACGTAATCCATACCGGTCGCACCGGTGAAACGAATCGTGTACGGACGTCCCTCCGCGGCGGCACGCATCGCAAGCGTCGGATCGGCGGTGACACCGATCTCGCGGCCCGGTCCATACACCGTCGACGGGCGCAAGCCGACGCTGCGTACCCCGGCGTCCTCCCAGTACGCGCGCGCGTTGCCTTCGTTGCAGAGCTTGTACGCGCCGTAGTGCGTGCGCGGCTCGGGATGGATCCCGTCGGTTGGACCGAAGACCGCGGCGCTCGATGCGTACGCGATGCCGCGCACGCCGGCGCGCTTGGCCGCCTCGAAGATGTGCAGCGTGCCGAGCACGTTGACGCGCGCGCCCAGCAGCGGATCCTTGCGCGCCGTCGGGATCAGCACCGCCGCGAGGTGCACGATCGCGTTGCAGCCATCGACGGCACCTATCACGCTGTTGAGGTCGGCGATGTCGCCGCGGCGGACCTTCACGCGTCGCGTATCGCTCGGGCCGACGATCGCGTCGAACAGGCCGCGTTCGCTGTGGAGATCGAAGACACAGACGTCGTGTCCGGCGGCGAGAAGCGTGCGCGCGGTCCACGCGCCGATGAACCCGAGCCCGCCGGTGATCAGGACGCGCATCAGGCGACCGCCGCGACGCCGTTGAACGGGACGAGATCCTCGCCGGCGAGCGAGAGCGCGTCGCTGCGCTCGCCGACCGTGTAGCGAGCGGCATCGTCGTGCAGCGCTGCGAGCGCGGCGTCGGAGGCGGCGAACGCCTCGACGTGCAGCGTGTCGCGGATCCGCGCAACCCGCGCCTCGCGCGCATCGGAAACGCCGACCGCATTCAGCGCGGCGCGAATCGCGTCGGCGTCGTGCTCGCAGACGACCGGGAGGCGTGCGCCGGCGGGCTGCGCGGCCGTCAACGCGTTGAGGTACGTCGGCTGCCAATCGATCGCGTCGGCGAGGCGCCGTGTGCAGAAGTCCGCCAAGCCGATCCCCGTCGCGTTGCCTTCGGATTCCGGGACGAGATCGCGCACGAAGAGCTGGCGCACGACCGGCCGCGGCACTTTCTGCGAGCGGCCGTCGATCGCACGTCCGGTCACGTTCGTGTCCATCCCGCTGCCGGAGAACGTCTTCCCCATGCGATCGACGATCAGCAAGTCGAGCACGTCGAACGGCAACGCCGGCATCAGCGTGCGCGCGAGCGCGAGGAGCCGTTCTTCGGCGCCGACGATTCCGGCTGCGGGAAACGCCTCGATCGTGTGCGTCCCGCCGCGATTGTCCTCGACGATGCCGACGCCGGCGACGACCGGGAGCTGCGCGTAGATCGTCGCGGCAACCTCGCGAATGATCGTCTCGTAACCCCAGCGCGCGAACGCGGCGTGATACCGTGCGGCGCCGATCGCCTTGCCCAGACCGATCGCCGTCATCTTGAGGATCCCGCTCTCGATCGTGCCATGGAAGTCGGTGTGCGGCTTGATGCGGCCGGCGACGACGATCGCGTCGGCGCGTGCTGCACGCGCGTCGCAGGCGACCTTCACGCCGTGCGCGGTCTCGCCGACCTCGACGATGTCCATCTCGCTTTCGATCGGCGCGCCAACGGTCGCTTCGGTCACGCCGAGGTGGCGCAGCATCGTGCGCTGTCCCTCACCGGTCCCGCCGCCGTGCGAACCCATCGCCGCGACCAAGAACGGCTGCGCGCCCGCATCGCGTACCGCGTCGCAACAGCCGCGCAAGATCTCCGAGATCCGCGCGATACCGCGGCTCCCGGCCGTCACCGCGACACGCGCACCGGGAGGCAGCGAGACGTCGCGCAGCACCGGCGCGAGCGCGGCGCGCGCGGCGCTTGCAACGTCGCCGATCTGCGGCGGACGCAGCGTGTCGCGAACCAGTCGCGCATCGAACATCATCCCGAGTCCTCCGTGAGCGCGATGACATCGCGCTCGGTGTTCGCCAAATGAAGATGCATCGCGTGTCGCGCGGCTTCGGCGTCGCCGCGGCGTACGGCGTCCGCGATCGCGGCGTGTTCGCTCAGCGCGCGTCCGAGCACGCCGGGGATCGCGTCGGTGAGCGCCTGCGCATACGAGAGCAGCTCTTGCATCGGTTGCGTCATGCGCTCGAGAACGCGGTTCCCCGCGGCGCGCACGAGCGTGTGATGGAACGCGGAGTCGCCGCTGACGTACGCGGCGGGATCGTCGAGTGTGCCGCGCATCGTTACGAGCGCGGCATCGAGCGCGGCGATGTCCTCGGCGGTCGCGCGTTCGGCCGCAAGTCCCGCGATCTCGCATTCGACGATCTTGCGTGCCTCGAGCAGGTCGCGCAGCACTGCCGCGCTCGGACCGCGGCCGTGGAGCAGGCCCAGAACGGCGGGGTCGAGCGGGTCCCAGCGCTCCGGGCTCGTGACCCGCGTCCCCGAGCCGTGCCGCACATCGATCAGCCCCTTTTCGCCGAGGACGCGCAGCGCTTCGCGGACGACGGAGCGGGAGACGCCGAAGCGCGTGCTCATCTCCGGCTCGGCGGGGAGGGCGGTCCCGGGCGCGAGCTCACCGCTGACGATCGAGCGAACAAGCGCATCGACGATCTGCGTGTGAAGCCGTCGCGGAGCGACCGGGACGTCCATAGAGCGGCAGGAGTTGTCCGATCACCTGACGATTCCTAGCGAACCGCATGCCGCTCTCGCTTGACGGTGCAGCTCTCCGCCTCAAGGACGACGACGACGTCGCCGTCGCCCTGCGCGCGCTCGAGCCCGGGGTCGCGGTCCGCTTCCCGGACGCTGCGGTCATCCCGCTTGCACCGATCCCCGGCGGCCACAAGATCGCCTTGCGGCCGATCTCGTCCGGCGGGCTGATCCGCAAGTACGGGCAGGTGATCGGGCGCGCGTCGGCGCCGATCGCGGCGGGCGAGCACGTCCACGTCCACAACGTCGAGGGGACCCGGGGCCGCGGAGACCTTGCCTCATGACGACATTTCAGGGCTACCGCCGTCGCAACGGAACGGTCGGCGTCCGCAACCACGTCCTGGTGCTGCCGTCGGTGATGTGCGCGAACCACGTCGTCGACCGCATCGGTCGCGCCGTCCCCGACGTCGTCACCGTCAATCACCCGACCGGCTGCGCGCAAGTCGGCGCCGACTTCGAGCAAACCAAACGTACGATGGCGGGATTCGCAGCGAATCCGAACGTCGGCGCGGTGCTCGTCGTCGGGTTGGGCTGCGAGACGAACGAGTCGAAGGCCCTTGCCGGCGAGATCGCGGAACGCGGTCAGCGCGTCGAGGTGATCGGGATCCAAGAGTGCGGCGGCAGCACCGAGACGATCGCGCGCGGAACCGCACTCGCGCGCGACCTGCTGCGTGAAATTGCCGCCTGCGAGCGCGTGACGTGCTCGGTGAGCGACCTCATCGTCGGCACCGAGTGCGGTGGGAGCGACGGCTTCTCGGGGATCACCGCGAATCCGGCGCTCGGCCACGCCAGCGACCGCGTCGTGGCCGAAGGCGGAACGGTGATCCTCGCCGAGCTGCCCGAGCTCGTCGGCGCGGAGCATCTGCTCGCGCAGCGCGCGAGCGAACCCGTCGCGGCGAAGCTCTACGAGCTCATCGAGCGCGTCGAGCAACGCGCGCGCGCGATGCACGTCGACATGCGCTACGGCAACCCCACGCAGGGCAACATCGCCGGCGGTCTGACGACGATCGAAGAGAAATCGCTGGGCGCCGCGTACAAGGGCGGCTCGAGCGAGCTGCGTGACGTCGTCGAGTACGCGCAGCGTCCGTCCTCACGTGGGTTGGTGGTGATGGACACGCCGGGACAGGACATCGAACAGCTCACCGGGATGGTCGCCGGCGGCGCGCAGGTCGTCGTCTTCACGACCGGCCGCGGGACACCGACCGGATCACCGATCGCGCCGGTGATCAAGGTCGCGACCAACAGCGCGATGTTCGCGCGGATGCGCGAGAACATGGATCTGGACGCCGGCACCATCCTCGACGGGTCGCGCACCCTCGAGCAGGTCGGGGACGAGATCTTCGGCTGGATCGTCGATGCCGCGAACGGTCGTCAGACCGCGGCGGAGACACTCGGCTTTCACGACTTCGCAATCAATCGCATCGGGCCGTCGTTCTAGGCGGCGCCTGTCGCACGGAGGGGTCGACTGTGGGTCTTGATCGGAAGAAATTTCTTCACACGAGCGGCGCGCTGGCAGCCGGTGCCGCGTTCGGCTTCCCAGCGATCGTTGGGGCGGCGCCCGAGCCGATACGGCTCGGCTCGATCCCCTGTCTGACGGGATCGAACGCATTGCTCGGTCAGCAAGAACACGAAGGGATCGCGCTCGCGGTCGAAGAGATCAACCGCCGTCCCGACAAGGTGTACGGCGGACGGCCCTTCGAGATCGTCGAGGAGGACGCGACCAACGACAATCAGGCCGCGGTCGCCGCGCTCAACAAACTGCTCGGCGAGAACGTCGAGGCGGTGATCTGTCCCGTCCTCTCGACGCAAGTCCAGGCGATGGCACCGATCATGAAGTCGCGCGACGTTCCCTGGATGACCGGCGGAACCGCGGTCAAGAACACCCAGCTCGGCGTCGGCGGGATGTTCCGTCTGCGTGCCTCCGACGGCATCACCGCCGCGGCGATGACGAACTTCGCCGTCAAGACCATGCACGCGAAGAAGATTGGAATCTTGCATGCCAGCGACGCGTTCGGGACCGGCGGCGCCGATCAGATCGTCTTGAATCTGCAGAAGATGGGGATGCAGCCGGTCGCCAACGAGCAGTACCCCAAAGACGCCAAAGACTTCACCGCCGAGATCCTCAAGATAAAACAGTCCGGCGCCGACGCTCTCCTCTCGTACATCCAGAACCCGAGCGACACCGCCATCATCCTGCAGCAGATTCGCTCGCTGGGGCTGACGATTCCGATCATCGGCTCACCGTCGCTGGGGAATCAAACGGCGATGGAGACCGCCGGCAAGAACGCCAACGGCGCCTACGCCGCGGTCGACTTCATCGTCGGCTTCAACTCCAACGTCGCGACGCATTTCCTCACCTCGTTCTACAACAAGTACCACCACCAGCCCGACGTCGGCACGGGTTCGGGTTGGGTCTACGACGCCGTCTACATGCTCGCGTCGACCTACAAAAAGCAAGGCGCGACCGATCCCAAGCGGACGATCGCCTCTCTGAAACAGGTGCACGGCTGGGAAGGCGTCCTCGGGCGCTACGACTGCGACCCCGAGGGCAACATGGTGCACGCGGTTTCGATCGGGCAGGTCGACAACGCGAAGCTGCACCTCGTGCAGAAGGTAACCGCGTAGGATGCACCTCGACCCGGTCGCAAACGCGCAACTCCTCATCAGCGGCTTGGCGGTCGGGTCGATCTATGCACTCGTCGCGCTGGGATTCGTCCTGATCTACAACGCCGTCGGCGTCGTCAACTTCGCGCAGGGCGACTTCGTGATGTTCCCGTCGTACATCGCGGTGTCGTTCCTGCTCCCCGCGATCACCGTATTCGGGACGGTGGTTCACTGGCAGCTTCCGGTGCTTGCGGTGTACCTGCTCGTGCTCTTGCTGATGGTGGGGTTCGGTCTGCTCTTCAACCGGATTGCGTACTACCCGCTGCGCGACCGCGGCTGGATGCCGGTCGTCATCTCGACGATCGGCGTCTCGATCTTTCTGCGCAACCTCGCGCAGGTGACGTGGGGGAGTCAGCCGGTCGTGATGCCGAGCCTCTTCCCCGTCGACACGATTGCGCTCGGCGCCCTGCGCCTGCGGCCCCAAGATCTGCTGATCATCGCGGTGACAGCGCTGCTCATCGCGTTCCAGTTCGTCCTCTTCGAGCGCACGACGCTCGGCAAACAGATGCGCGCGACGGCGCAAGATCGCACCACGGCGCGGCTGATCGGGATTCGCGTCGGTCGCATCGTCGCGATCACCTTCGTCTACAGTGCGCTCCTCGGGACGATCTCCGGGCTGCTCGTCGCGCCCATCTTCACCGTGACCAAGGAGATGGGCGCGCTGATCGCGCTCAAGGCGTTCGCGGCGAGCATCGTCGGCGGTTTCGGGAGCATCCCCGGTGCGATCATCGGCGGCCTGGCGATCGGGGTGATCGAGACGTTCGGCGGCTTCTATTTCTCGGCGGCCTACGTCGACGCGATCGCGTTCGTCATCCTCATCACCGTGCTGCTGGTGCGCCCGCAGGGGCTATTCGGCGAGCGCGTCGCGGAGAAGGCGTGATGTCGCGTCGTACGCTTGCCATCGTCGCCCTGGTTGCTGTCCTTGCTGTCTTGCCGGCGTTCACGCACTCGGACTACCTCCTCACACTGGCCAATCTCGCGGGGATCTACGCGATCGCGGTGATGGGCCTTGGGATTCTGCTCGGCTTTGCCGGCCAGATGTCGCTCGGGCAAGCGGCGTTCTTCGGAATCGGTGCGTATACGTCGGCCTGGATCACGACGCACTTGGGATGGCCGGTGTGGCCGGCGATGGCCGCCGCCGTTGTCCTGAGCGCGCTCGTCGGTCTTGCGGTCGGGTACCCGTGTCTGCGTCTGTCGGGACATTACCTCGCGCTCGCGACGATCGGCTTTGGGATCATCACGCAGCTCGTCCTCATCAACTGGAAAGACGTGACGAACGGAAGCGACGGGATGACGGGGATTCCCGCGCCGACGATCGGGCCTTGGGCGATCGACACGTACGGCAAATATTACTACCTCGTCCTCGTCGCAGTGTTGCTGTGCGCATACATCGCCTGGCGCATCAAGACGACGCGCGTCGGCCGTGCGCTCGAAGCGATTCGCGAGAACGAGCTCGCCGCGCGCGCGACCGGGATCGACGCGACGCGTTACAAGATCGTCGCGTTCATCCTCGCCGGCGCGTACGCAGGGCTTGCCGGCAGCCTACTCGCGCACGACATCAAGTTCGTCAGCCCCGACTCGTACTCGTTCGATCAGTCGGTCGTGTTCTTGGTGATGCTCGTGCTCGGCGGCTCGTCGTCGATCGGCGGGGCGATCCTGGGCGCGGTCATTCTCACCGCGCTCCCCGAGGTGCTGCGTCCACTCAAAGGCTCGTACATCATGGTGTACGGTGCGGCAGTCGTCGCGATGATCATCTTCATGCCGCGTGGGCTCGTCGGTCTCGTCGATGCCGTGCGTGCGCGGTTCGAACGGCGCGCTGCGCCGCCGCTCCCGACGACGACCGTCGCCTCGGAGGTGAAGACCGCATGAGCGTACCGAACGCGGTCGCAGCCGCCGAACACGGGTTGCTCGAGGTTCGTGGGCTCGTCAAGCGCTTCGGCGGGGTCACCGCCGTCAACGCGCTCAACATGACGGTCCGCGACGGCGACGTGCACGCGCTGATCGGTCCCAACGGTTCGGGGAAGACGACGACGATCAACGTCGTCTCCGGCCTCTATCGTGCCGACGGCGGGTCGGTCCGGTTCGACGGTGCCGAGCTCGCAGGTCTGGCGCCGCATCGGATCGCGCGTCGCGGGATCGCCCGCACCTTCCAGAACATCCGGCTTTTCGGCGAGCTCAGCGCGCTGGAGAACGTGATGATCGGCCGGCACATCCGCACCCGCGTCGACTTCTTCACCGCCCTGTTTCCGACAGGACCGACGGCACGCGAGGAGCGCGAGACGCGCGAACGCGCGCGGGAGATGTTGCGCTTCGTCGGTCTCGAGAGTGCGGCGTCGATACCGGCGCGCAGCCTCCCGTACGGCGACCAGCGCCGTCTCGAGATCGCGCGAGCACTCGCCGGCGAGCCACGCCTGCTGCTCCTCGACGAGCCGGCGGCCGGGATGAACCCGACGGAGACCGATGTGCTCGTCGCGCTCCTGCGTCGCATTCGTGCGCAGGGGACAACGCTGCTCTTGATCGAGCACGACATGAACCTGGTAATGACGGTCAGCGACCGCATCACGGTCCTCAACTTCGGTCAACACATCGCCGAAGGACCACCCGGCGAGATCGCGCGCAACCCGGAAGTGATCACCGCGTACCTGGGTGGAACCGTCGATGCTGCTTGAGTTGGACGAAGTCGTTACGCGCTACGGCGAGCTCGAAGCGCTCCACGGCGTGACGCTCGACGTCGACGAGGGCGAGATCGTCGCGCTCCTCGGTGCAAACGGCGCGGGAAAGAGCACGACGCTCAAGACGATCTCGCGCCTCCTCGCGCCGGCGGGCGGCGAGGTGCGATTCGCGGGCCGTTCGCTCGCCGATCGCACGCCCGAAGACGTCGTCGCGGTTGGAATCGCGCACGTCCCCGAAGGCCGCAAGATCTTCCCGGGCCTGAGCGTCATCGACAACCTACGCCTCGGCGCCACCCCGCGACGCGCGAGTCGTGCCGAGGTCCAACGCGATGTCGACGAGGTGATGGCGATCTTCCCGCGCCTGCGTACGCTCACCGCACGCATGGGTTGGACGCTTTCGGGCGGCGAGCAGCAAATGCTCGCGATCGCACGCGGCCTGATGGCGCGACCGCGTCTGCTGTTACTCGACGAACCGTCGCTCGGCTTGGCCCCACTCGTCGTGACCGACGTGATGGCAACGATCGCCCGCATCGCACGCGACGGCACAACGATTCTCCTCGTCGAGCAAAACGCCCACCTCGCCCTCCAAATCGCGCAACGCGCCTACGTCCTCGAAACCGGCCGCGTCGCCCTCAGCGGCAACGCCACCGCCCTCCTCGCCAACGAAGAAATGCGCCGCGCCTACCTCGGCAGCGCCGTCCGGGTGCCAGCCTGAGTTAAACCCGGTCACGCCACCGCGCCACGCTGCCCTGTCACGCTGAGCTTGTCGAAGCGCGCCCCCCTGCTGAGCTCGTCGAAGCGCGGTCCGGACGAGACGATCGCGATAGAACGCGCAAGGCTCCCCAATCGCCGCGCATCAATGCTTCTTTCTTCGCGCGAGACCAGCCTTGGATTTGCTTCTCCATCCGGATTGCCTCGGTGGCAGTAGGAAACCCGGCAGCGTACACGAGCACCACCGGTCTTCGCGTATAGGTGTACGCGTTCGGGTCGGTCCCGATGTTGTGTTCGGCTACGCGCTTGTCGACGTTATTCGTCACGCCGGTATAGTAGCTTCGATCACGGCACCGCACGATGTAGACCCAGCACTCTCGCCTCACATCTGTCCATATGTCGCATCCTTAGGCAAATGACAAGGGTTAACGCCGCGCGTCCTACCCGGCCTCTCTCGTCACGCTGAGCGTGTCGAAGCGTCCACTTCCGCTGAGCCCGTCGAAGCGAGCGGGGCACGAAGTCCTTCGACAAGCTCAGGACGGCGGCTGCGCCGCGTGCTTCGACAAGCTCAGCATGACACTGCGACTGACGCGTTGCGCAATCGACATTTAAATAGCACCAGACAGCGCGATCGAGGCGAGATCTGCGAGCGTGCTCAGGTGGGCGCGTTCGAGCTCCGAAAAGGGGTAGGGCGTGCGGTGAACTGCCAAGAGGCGCGCGACGAAGCCGTGTTGCGAGCGTACCGTTGCCATGGCGAACGACATGTCAGATAACCCGATCGTGCGGAGCACAGGGCGTTCCATTGCGGCGAGATCGGGGAAACGAGCGTCGCGTTCGGCACGTGTCATCAGGTCGCCAGGCTGTGCCATGAGTGTGTAGCAGCAGAGGTCATCGACGACCGGGCTGCCTGAGGGCTGCCCGATGAGCGTGTCGTACCGCTTCGCGAGCTCGGGGTCGCCGGTCGTGGCGCGATCCCAACGGCCGTCTCCGAGCCTGGTGCATGTTTGCATCCCGTCCGGCGCGAGTTGCGTCAGCGCGCGTTCGCGGAGCACCGTCAGCGCTTCGGCCTCTGTGGTCGCCGCCCAGAGTCGCCGGATGAAGGGGCGGTACGAGACAAACGCCTCGAGCATCCCTGTGGAACGCTCGGTGAGGTCCGTTGAACGAAGCTCCGGGAGGGCGAGCCGGTACAGCGTTGCACGCTCCGTGCTCTCCATCATGAGCGCGTCAGCGATGCGAGCAAGGACGGCGGCGGAGACGCGCATCGGACGGTTGCTCTCCAGCATTGCGTACCATTGGCGGCTGATCCCGACAGCTTCGGCGACCTCCTCTTGCGTGACGGCCTTCCCGATGCGGACCGGTAGGCGCAAGAACGTGCCGAGCGACGGACGTTCCCGAGCGATGCGCGTGCGGCACCGTTTGAGGAGCGCGTCGAGCCGCTCTTCGTCATCGTCTTCCGCACGCTCGAGCGCCTTCACGAGTGCGTTCTCCGCACCCGTGAGTGTTCAGCGCGCCCCGCGGACCGTCCTTAGCTTCCCGATGTATTGTGGAGTTCGGGGAAGAAAAAGTCTTTCCAGCTGGCAGGTTTCGTTTTGATCGAGCCGTTGCGATACATCGCGTCGGCAAGCTTCATCGTTGAGCGCGGCGCGGCGGAGTAGACGAAGTTCGGCGCGCTCAACATCGCGACGAGCTCGTCGACGGTGAGCTTCTCTTTGGTTTCGCGCAGGTAGAGCTCGGCGGCGGTGCGCTTGTCCTTCGCGATCACGTCGACGGCGTCGGCGACGGCGGCCGCGACGGCTGCGGTCATCTTCGGGTTGGCGTCATGGAACTTCGCGGTCGAGAAGACGACCCCGTTGGAGACGGGACCGCCCATCACGTCGACCGAGTTGAGTACGGCGTGCACGCCGGGAATCTTGAGCTCTTGCTCTTGGTACGGCGGGAGCGAGAAGTGGCTGTCGATCTCCTTGCCGCTCGCGAGCGCGATGTACGCGTCGGGATGGCCGAGCTGAATCGTGATCGGATCGAGCTTGTGCGCGTCGTTCGCGCCGAACGTCTTCTCGGCGGCGGCGTCCAGCACGGTCGCTTGCGTCGAGACCTTGATCGTCGGGACCGCGATCTTGTCGCTGCTCCCGAAATCCTTGAGCGTCTTGACGTTCGGATTGCGGGTGACGAGCAGCATCGGGAGCGCGCCGGCTCCGGAGACGCCCTTGACCTGTCCCTGCGTCTTGTCCCAGATCAGCAGCAGATTCGTCGCGCCGCTGGTGACGAAGTCGACGTTGCCGGAGAGGAGCGCGTCGACACCGGCGCCGCCGCTATTGAAGGTGACCCAGTCGACTTTGACGTCGCCCAAGCCGCGCTTTTTCGCTTCGCTCTCGATCAGCTTTTGCTGCTCGCAGATCATCAGCGGCAGATAGACGAGCCCGGGCTGGCGCGAGACGCGCACGGTCGTGACCTCGGCGGAGGTCGGCAGCGGCAACGTGAGCGTGGCGGCGAACGCGATCGCCGCGATCATCCTGATGAGACGCACGGTGTCCTCCTCGTAACGTGTTAGTTCGTTGCCATCCCCCAGCGCCGAATGGTGCGACTCTCGATGGTGCGGAAGATGACGTTCTCGACGAGCAAGCCGATGATGATGACGGTGAGCAGCCCGGCAAAGACGTTGGCGATGTTGAGCTCGTTCTTGTTCTCGTAGATGAACCACCCCAGGCCCCCGTTGCCGGACGAGACCCCGAAGACCAGCTCCGCCGCGATCAACGTGCGCCAGGCGAACGCCCAGCCCACTTTGAGCCCGGTCAGGATGCTGGGAAACGCCGCGGGGATCAAGATCAACGCGACGTAACGCAGCGAGCGCAATCCGTAGTTCTTGCCGACCATGCGCAACGTCGGCGAGACGGAGACGAAGCCGGAGTGCGTGTTGAGCGCGACCGGCCACAACACGGAATGGATCAGCACGAACGAGAGACTGATCGTGCCCAGGCCAAACCAAATCAGCGCGAGCGGCAAGAGCGCGATCGCTGGAAGCGGGTTGAACATCGCCGTCAGTGTCTCGAGCAGATCGGTACCGATGCGTGTTGTCGTCGCGAGCGTCGTCAAAGCCGCCGCCAGGGCGACACCGCACGCGTAGCCGACGAGCAAGATCTTGATCGACGTCCAAATCTTCACCAGCAGCCCGCCGGTGACGAGTCCGGTGACCAACGCGTCGACCGTGGAGCTGAAGGTGGGAACGAGCAGCGGGTTGTGCAAGCGCCGCGCGTAGATTTCCCAAGCTGCGGCGAGCACGATGAGGATCGCGACCTTGCGCAGCCAGACGATGTTCGTGATCTTTTCCCACGGCGAGAGCGGGCGTGTGACGATCCCGCACTCGGCCGCGTCGACCGGCGTCTCGGCGCGCTCGGGACGGGCCGGCAGCGTCTCGCGCTCAGCGGCTTGCAACCTGGGCCTCTACGCTCTCGGCGAACAGCATCTCGTGAATCCGCGCTTCGAGCGCCGCTGCGTCCTCGCGCGGCACGCTGTTGAGCTCGGCGCGCACCTGCCCGGGATGCGGCGAAAGGAGCAAGATGCGGCTGCCGCACTTGATCGCCTCAGCGATCGAGTGCGTGACGAAGACCATCGTGAAGCGCGTCTCGTCCCAGAGCTCGAGCAGCTCGTCCTGCATCTTGCGGCGCGTGAGCGCGTCGAGCGCGGCGAACGGCTCGTCCATCAAGAGCACGTCGGGTTCCATCGCCATCGCACGTGCGATCGCGACCCGCTGCTTCATCCCACCCGACAACGTGTGCGGAAAGCTGTCGGCGAAGGCGGTCAGGTTCACCTTCGCAATCGTGCGCATCGCGCGCTCCTCGGCCGCACGACGGGTCGCGCGACCGCTCACGCACAGCGGGAACATCACGTTCTCTTTGACGGTCTTCCAGGGCAGCAGCTGATCGAACTCTTGGAACACCATCATGCGGTCGGGGCCCGGTTGTCGCACGACCGCGCCCTTGAGTCGGATCTCGCCCTCGGCCGGCGTCAGATAGCCGCCGATCGCCTTGAGGAGCGTCGACTTTCCGCAGCCCGACGGACCCAGCACTACGTACCGTTCCGAACGAAAGACCTCGAAGCCGACGCGATACGTCGCCGTCACCGCGGAATCGGACGTTTTGTACTGGAGTGTCACGCCGCGCACGTCGAGCAACGGCGGGGCGGGCGGCGAATCGATCGTGACCGGCGAGAGCGCCATGCGAACCTCAGCGGACGCGGCTGCGGGCAAACGAAAGAACGTTTCTACACGAGGCCGTCCTTACGTCACCGACGAGATTCTCCCTCGATCGCGTCCGCGACGGCTTCGTTGAAGGCGCGCAATGCCGCGCCGATCCACGTGCCGCCGCTGTAGTCTCGCACGCGCTCGGCGATCGCGACCACGCGCGCCTTCGGCGGCGCGGATCGCGTTTGTAGCACTGCAGTCGCAGCAAGCGGGCGCCAAATACCTTAGCCGACGGCGCGCGGCGGCAAGGGATTTCACCGCATCTGCGGTAGCCACAGCGCCCACGCTTTTCTCGGAGGCGAGCAGTATGCAAATCGACCTCACCGTGAACGGAAAGCGAACTGCGATCGATGTCGAGCCGCGACGGCTCCTCGTGCACGCGCTGCGTGACGATCTTGGGCTGACCGGAACGCACGTCGGCTGCGACACTTCGAGTTGCGGCGCGTGCACGGTGCTGCTGGACGGCGTGTCGGTGAAGAGCTGCACGATCTTCGCGGTGCAGACCGACGGTTGTGCCGTCACAACGATCGAAGGAGTGGGCAGCGCCGACGCGCTGCACCCGATGCAGGAAGCGTTTTGGGCCGCTCACGGTCTGCAGTGCGGCTATTGCACGACCGGGATGATCATGAGCGCGATCGACCTCTTGCAGCGGCGTCCGGATCCTACCGATGAGGAGATTCGCGCTGGGCTCGAAGGGAATCTGTGTCGGTGCACGGGCTATGAGAACATCGTGCGCGCGGTGCGCGCCGCGGGCAAAGCGTTGCGCGAGAATGCGCCGCGCAAGAGCGTCGCCGAGATCGAGCCGCTGACCCCGCCGCTCGAAGAGCCGCCGCCGACCGGCGAAGGAATCATCCCGCGCCAGCTCGCCGGTGTGGGCGACTGAGATGGCGTTCACGACGATGGTCGGCGCACGCATCCGCCGCCGGGAGGACCCGCGCCTCATCACCGGACGCGCGACGTACGTCGACGACCTGAAGCAGGTCGGCACGTGCTATGCCGCCTTCATCCGTAGCCCTTATGGCCATGCGAAGCTGCGCTCCGTCGACACGCGGGCTGCAACGGATCATCCGGGTGTTCTCGCGGCCTACACGGGGACCGATCTGCTCCATCAGCACGGCCTGGGGACCTCGCTTCCGGTCGCGCACAAGCTACCCGACCTGAAGGCGCCGCCGCACCGCCTGCTCGCCGTCGACGAGGTGCGCTTTGTCGGTGAACCGGTTGCGCTCGTCGTCGCGACGTCGCAGTATGCCGCGCGCGACGCGGCGGAGCTCGTCGCGGTCGAGTACGAGGAGCTCCCCGTCGTCGTCGACCCGCTTCGCGCGGAAGCCGGCGCGCCGTACGTGCACGAGGAGCTTGGGACGAACGTCGCGTTGCGGATGCCGCTGCGCGCCGGTGATACGCAACGCGCCTTCGCGGAAGCCGACGAGGTGATCAAGGTGCGCTTCGTCAATCAGCGCGTTGCCCCGACACCGATCGAGCCGCGCAGCATGGTCGCGGCGTGGGACGCCGGCGCGCAGCAACTGACCCTCCACTCGGCGACGCAGATCCCGCACCTTCTGCGCACGCAGCTCTCCGTTGTCCTCGGCATCCCGGAAAACCACATCCGCGCGGTCGCACCCGAAGTCGGCGGCGGCTTCGGCGCAAAGCTCAACGTCTACGCCGAAGAGGCTGTCGTCAGCTTTGTGGCGATGCAGCTCGAACGGCCCGTCAAGTACGTCGAGACGCGCTCGGAGTGCTTCCAAGCGATGATCCACGGTCGCGATCAGGTCGACGATCTCGAGATCGCCTGCCGGCGCGACGGTACCGTCACGGCGTTGCGCCTCAAGGTCGTCGCGAATCTGGGCGCCTATCATCAGCTGCTTACGCCGGTGATCCCGACCCTGACGCTGCTGATGGCGCCGGGCTGCTATGCGATCGAGAACATCGACGCCGAGGTCGTCGGCGTCTTCACGAACACGATGTCGACCGACGCGTATCGCGGTGCGGGCCGTCCGGAGGCGACGTTTCTCATCGAGCGCGCGATGGATCTGGTCGCGCGGCGGCTCGGGCTCGATCCGGCCGAAGTCCGCCGACGCAACTTCATCGCGCCGGATGCGTTCCCGCACACGACGGCGACGGGACTCACGTATGATTCGGGCGATTACGCGACGACAATGGAAAAAGCGTTGTTGCTCGCGGACTACGCGGGGCTGCGCAAGCGGCAGGACGAGCTGCGCAAAGCGGGACGCTTCCTCGGCATCGGGCTCTCGACGTACGTCGAGGTCTGTGGGATGGGACCATCGTCGGCGATGCCCGCCGCGGGTTGGGATTCTGCGACCGTTCGCGTCGAGCCGACGGGGAGCGTCACGGTCCTCACCGGGATCTCGCCGCACGGTCAAGGCGAGGAGACGACGTTCGCGCAGATCGTTGCGGACGAGCTCGGCGTGCCAATCGACCAGATCACCATCGTGCACGGAGACACCGACAAGGTGCAGTACGGCGTCGGCACGTTCGGGTCGCGCGGCACCGCCGTCGGCGGCGCCGCCCTCAAGCTCGCCGTCGAGTCGATTCAAGCAAAAGCAATCAGGATCGCCGCGCACCAATGGGAAGCGAACGCCGACGACCTCGAGTACAAGGACGGCAAGATCACCGTCAAAGGCGATCCGTCGAAGTCGATGACGACCGCGCAAGCCGGCTTCCTTGCGTTCATGGGCGACAAGTTGCCGTCCGGGATGGAGCCGGGGCTCGATGCGACGCGCCGCTTCGAGCCGCCGAACTTCGTCTATCCGTTCGGCACGCACGTCTGTGTGGTCGAGGTGGACGCCGAGACCGGCGAGGTGCGCGTGCAGAAGTACCTCGCGGTCGATGATTGCGGCCCGATGATCAATCCGCTCATCGTCGAGGGCCAGATCCAGGGCGGGATCGCGCAGGGGATGGCGCAAGCGCTCTTCGAGGAGGTCGTCTACGACGAGCGTGGGCAGCTCCTGACGGGGACGCTGATGGACTACGCGATCCCGCGCGCTGAGCAGGTGCCGCGGTACGAGCTCGATCACACGGTGACGCCGACGACGGTGAACCCACTTGGGATCAAAGGCGTCGGCGAAGCGGGGACGATCGGGTCGACGCCCGCGATCGTAAACGCCGTCGTCGACGCGCTCGCTCCGTTCGGCGTCACGCACATCGACATGCCGCTACGGCCCGAGAAGCTGTGGCGCGCGATGCAGTTCGGCACGGCCGGGAACGGGAGCACTCGCGCATGATCCCCGCCGCATTCAACTACGTTCGCGCGACCAGCCTCGAGGACGCGTTTCGTCTCCTCGACGAGGCCGGCGAGGGCGGAAAGCTGCTCGCGGGCGGCCACAGCTTGATCCCGATGATGAAGCTGCGCCTCGCGGCGCCCTCCACGTTGATCGACATCACGCGCATCCCCGATCTCGACGTGATCCGCGTCGAGGGGAAGCGGATCACGATCGGCGCGCTCACGAAGCACGTGACGCTCGCGGCAAGCGACGCGCTGCGAGAGCAAGCGCCGGCGTTGTGGCAGGCTGCGAATCAACTCGGCGATCCGCAAGTGCGCAATCGCGGGACCATCGGCGGCGCATCTGCGCACGGTGATCCGTCGGCCGACTACCCGGCGGTACTCCTTGCGCTCGACGCGACGCTCAGCCTCGCCGGGAAGGATCGGCGACGTGACGTTCCTGCGGCGGAGTTCTTCGCCGGGATGTTCGAGACGGCGCTCCAGCCGGACGAGCTCGTGACCGCAATCGCATTCGACGCCGCGCCGCACTCGGCGTACGTGAAGTTCCACCACCCCGCCTCGCACTACGCGGTCGTCGGCGCGGCGGTCGCGCTGGAGCTGAAAAACAGCCGCATCGCGAAGGCGCGTGTCGCGCTCACGGGGATCGGTGATGCGGCGTTCCGCGCGGCGGGCGTCGAGTCGGCGCTCCGCGGCGTCGACCCAACAGACGTGGCAACGGTCAAGGCCGCGTGCGCCGGTGCGGCTGTCGGCATCGAGGCGCGCGCGGATACGTTCGCGTCGGCCAGCTATCGCGTCGCGATGGCGGAGGTCTTCGCCGCACGCGCCGTGGCGCGCGCCGCCTGACCGAGGCAGCAGCCCGGGACCGTTACCCTTTCCTCGCGCTTGCCGCCGCACGGAGCCCGGCGATCGTCGTGCGCGAGGCGATCAGCTCCGGATCGACGCGCAGCTCGATCAGGGCGGGGACACCGGCGGCTTGCGCGTGCGCGAAGGCCGGCGCGAAATCCTCGGTACGCTCGACGAGCACGCCGTGCGCACCGTACGCCTTCGCAAGTGCGGCAAAGTCGGGGTTGCGCAGATCGGTGGCGATGACGCGGCCGGGATAGGCGCGCTCCTGGTGCATGCGGATCGTGGCGAGCATCCCGTTGTTGACGACGATGATGACGATCGGCGCGCGATACTGCACGGCGGTCGCGAGCTCGTGCACGCTCATCGAGAAGTCGCCGTCGCCGGCGAACGCGACGACCGTGCGCCGCGGATGGCGGAGCTTCGCCGCGATCGCGGCCGGGAGGCCGTAGCCCATCGCGCCCGACGTCGGCGCGAGTTGCGTGCCGAACCGCTTGACTTGATAGAAGCGGTGCAGCCACGCTGCGAAATTCCCCGCGCCGTTGCAGACGATCGCGTCTTCGGGGAGCGTCCGCGAGAGCCAGCCGATGATCGCCGCGAGATCGAGCGTTCCGCCCGGAAGACTCGGCCCCAGATTCTCCTCGTAGTCGCGGCGCGCGTCGCGTGCCCAGCTGCGCCAACGCGTTCCGTCGAGCGGCGCGAGCGCGTCGAGCGCCGGCGCGATCGCGCGCGGGACGGCGTTGATCGCCAGCTCGGGGATGAAGACGCGTCCGAGCTCGTCCGGATCGGCGTGGACGTGGATCAGACGCTGGCGTGGACGCGGCGCCTCGACGAGCGTGTAGCCGCTGGTCGCCGTGTCGCCCAAGCGTGTTCCGAGCGCGAGCAGCACATCGGCGTCGCGCATGCGCTGCGCGAGCTTCGGGCTGATCCCGATTCCCGCGTCACCGACATACAGCTCGTCGCGATTGTCGAACAGCGCCTGGCGTCGAAAGCTGCACGCCACCGGCAACCCACTGCGATGCGCGAAGCCGCGGAACGCTGCGCAACTCTCTTCATCCCAACCGCTCCCACCGACGATCACGAGCGGACGCTCGGCAGCAGCGAGCAGCGCGCGAAGCCGCGCGAGATCGTCGTCGTTGGGCTGTGCGCCCGCCGGCGTCGCCGCAGGGAGATCGGGAACGTTGACGTTTTCGCGCAACACGTCTTCGGGGAGTGCGAGGACGACTGGTCCCGGGCGACCCGAGAGCGCGACGTGGAACGCCCGCGTCACGAACTCGGGGATGCGACGCGCGTCGTCGATCTCTGCCGCCCACTTCGCGAGCGGCGCGAAGAACTGCGCGTGATCGACCTCTTGGAATGCTTCGCGGCCACGTACCGCGGTCGCGACCTGACCGACGAACAGGATCATCGGGGTCGAGTCTTGCCGAGCCGTGTGGACTCCGGTGCTCGCGTGCGTCGCGCCCGGTCCGCGGGTGACGAAGCAGATCCCCGGACGTCCGGTAAGCTTGCCGTCGGCGTCGGCCATGTTCGCGGCGCTCGCCTCGTGGCGGCATGTCACGACCTGGATCGCGGGAACGTCGTAGAGTGCGTCGAGCACCGGGAGATAGCTCTCGCCGGGGACGCAGAAGACGCGATCGACAGCGTTCGCGCGCAAGGTGCGAACGAGAACTTCACCGCCGGTTGCCACGGCGACGAGCTTCCGCGAGTACCGCGGGGCTCACTGCTTAGCGCGGCGGGCGCAACTGCATCGTAATCGGCGGTGCAGCGATCCGCTCGTCGCCGAAGCCGGGGACCACGCCGAAGCGGGACTGGTTCTCCCAGGCCTCGCGTGCCGCGGCGATCTCGTCGTGCGTGCGGCCGACGAAGTTCCACCAGATCAACACGTCTTCGCCGAGCGGCTCGCCGCCGAACACGAACGCGTGGCTTCCTTCGCGCATCGCGACATCGATCGTGGTCCTGCCGGTGCCCAGGTACGCGAGGTTCACTTCGCCGACCGGCGTCGATCCCACCGCGATCTCGCCGTCGATCGAGACGACCGCGTGTTCGAAGCGCGCGTCGAGCGGGATCGTGACCTCACCGGTTCGCGTCGCGGTGAGCTCGAGCCCGACGACGGGGCTGAACGTGCGCGCGGGTGAGCGAAAGCCGTTGACCTCGCCGACGAGCACACGACCGCGCGCGCCGCCGAAATCGACGACCGGGAGCGTCGCGTGATGCTCGAACGCAGGCGGGGTCTCGCGCGTCGCGTCAGGGAGCGCGATCCACAGCTGGAGCGCATGGAGCGCACGCGCGCCCAGGCTCGTCTCGGCGTGTGAGATGCCGTTCCCGGCGGTCATGATGTTCAGCTCGCCGGGTTGCACGATCTCGTCGCTTCCGAGTGAGTCTTGATGGCGCACCGCACCGTCGAACAGCCACGTCACCGTCTGGAGGCCCATGTGCGGATGCGGTCCCACGCGCATCACCGGCTCCGCATCGTTGGCGTCGGCGCGTGCGTGATCGAGAAAGCACCATGCGCCGACCAAGCGCCGTGCGCGTTGCGGCAACACGCGAAGGACCGAGAGGTCGGGCGTCAAGGCGACCGATCGGGGACCGTAGACCTCGCCGCCGGCCTGCGTCAACAGATCGCTCACGATGCCTCCAACAAACCGCACGTCCCCAGAGTGTTTGCGACGCTATGGCACGACCGCGGCGTCACGGATGTCGAGAAACGTCCCGCCCTCTTTCGCGTTCACGTCGCCGGGCAGGAACCGAAGCTCGTGCGTTCCGCTCGCCGGCCATCGCCACGCGAACAGCACCGTGTCGGGGATCGGCTGACCGGCGCTGGACTTGTTTTGCCACACGCCGACGCGGCTGACCGTTTCGCGGCCGTCGATCTCCAAGCGCGCGTGGCCGGATTCGCAGCAGTGCTCGCCGAGCGTCCCGAACAGCGCGATCGCAGACCCGGTGAAGCGGAACGTCGACGGTACCGTCGCGAGCGCGACGCGGCTGCGCTGGGCGGACGGCCACGGATCGTCGGGTTCGACGCGTGTTTCGGGCGCAAGGATCGCGGCGGCGATCGCGAGTGCGAGTCCGCCGTTCGATTGCCAGGCGGTGACGACTCCCGGCGGTGGCGGGCCGTCGAAGAAACGCCCGTAGGCGCCGTCGCCGCGCCGCGCGTGCACCGCCGCTGCGGCGTTGCGGACGATCCAATCGCGCGCGAATCGATCGCCGTCGCTCGCGAGCGCGAACATCGCGACGACGAGCGGTTCGACGACGTCGTTCTCCGCCTGCAGGTCGGTGAAGATGCCGCGGTCGTCGTCGAGTGCACGGAGTGCGTGCGCGGTCGCGCGCGCTTCGCGTGCATAGTGGTCGCGGTGCGTCGCGCGCGCGAGCTCGACTCCGGCCTCGATCATGAGCCCGTTCACCGACGCGAAGAACCGGTGCGGGAGCTGCGTGCACGTGCGGCCGTCATCGAACACGTACACGGAGTAGAGTGGGAGCTGCGGATCGAGGAAGAAGGCGCGGACGGCCTCGTAGCGTCGCTGCGCCGCCGCGAGCGCGTCGGGACGATGCGTTCGCTCGGCGAGCAACACTCCGGCGAGGATCGCGTTGGCGTCGGTCTCGAGCGTCTTGAGTCCGCCGCTCTCCGCGTGCGGCCGCTGGTAGTCGATCGACGGGCATGCGCCGCGCGCATAGACGTCGGACTGCGCGACCGCGTCGTAGGCGTCCTGTGCGTTGCGCAGCGCGACAGCGTCATGTGTGACGTCGTAGGTGCGCAGCGCAGCAACGGCGTCCCACATCGGGACATCGCTCCATCCCGTGCACTGCGGTGCGTGACATGGTCCGTAGTGCGGCTCCGTCGCCTCGAGCGCGCGGAAGATCGTAAGGAACGACTCGTCGTGCGCGGCTCGTTGGCGCAGGAAGAGCGCACCCGTCAAGCTGTCGGCGGCCCAATCGACGTTGCTGGTGCCGCAGTTCGTGCCCAGACACATGCGCCAGTGCCCGCCGCCGGCATAGAATGCGGTGGCGAGCGTATGCGTCGCGTCGTCGCCGAGCTGGCGCAACGTCGCTCGCGAGTCCGCGGCCGCGAGCTGCGTCAGCGCGAGCGCCGCGCCGAGCGCAAGGGCGGGCAGACGGCGCGCCCAAGCGGGGAAGGAAGCAACATGCGAGTGCAGCTTGGAGTCGTCGGCCATTTCTGGTGAAGCACGAACTTCGACCTCGACGAGATTTTTCGTTTCGACGGCGAGCACTGAGGCCGTCGCCGCCCGGTGGCGACGGCCCCAGCGTGTGGTCAGGTCGCGACGACGACGTCGCGCATCTGGTTGCTTCCGTAGTGGAACGCGCAACCGAAGTAGTACGTCCCGGGCGTGGGGATCGTGAACACTTGCGAGCGCTGACCCTGCGTGAGCGTTCCGGTCGACCAGGTCAATCCGCCGTCGATCGACGCGCCGGATTGGGTCGGACCACTCGTGTTGTTGAAGCTCGCCGGGAACCCGCCGGTTCCGAAACCGGACGCGGTATGCGGATTGCCGCTGGGATCATCGTTGACGAACACGATCTGCGAACCGGCGGCGACCCGAATGATCTGTGCCGAGCTACCCGGCTGCAGCGCGTAGTACGCGACCTGTCCGAACGTCGGATCGGTGATGTCCTCCAACTCGAAGCCGACGTGGACCGTTTGCATCGAAGGAGTCGGCGTCGGTGCAGTGGTCGGTGCGGTCGTTGGTGCAGTGGTCGGTGTCGGCGTCGGCGCGGTCGTTGGTGCGGTGGTCGGCGCCGTGGTTGGCGCGGTCGTTGGTGCAGTGGTCGGCGCCGTAGT
>CAZABL010000004.1:48122-50241 GCA_964483365.1 uncultured bacterium | reverse complement strand
GTCGGCGCCGTAGTTGGGGCGGTCGTCGGCCCTGATGTTGGCGCGGTTGTCGGGCCACCGGAAGGCGCCGTTGTCGGCGCTGAAGACGGTGTGCTCGTCGCGCTTGGACCTGGCGATGGAACGCCGGCGCCGGGAGCCGCTGCTTGATTTCCGGGGAGGAACGGTGCCAACGCGTTCTCCGGGATGAACTTTGCGAGCAGCGCCGCGGTGCCGTCGGCGTTGAGCGGCCACAGGTTCCAAAGATAACCGGCCGGGCCGAGTCCGGTGGAGGGGAGAAGCGATCCGGGAACGCTGACCATGACCTTCCCGCCGTCGATCTGCACCGCTGCGCTCACCAGCGGCGTGCTGGCGCCGGGGATGAGGCTGACAGCTGCGGTCACGGCGCCCGTCGCTGCGATGCGGACGGAAACGACCGCGTTGAACTTGACGTTCGTTTCTTGCGCGAACGGTGCGTTCGTCGCGCCGCCGCGATTGATGCCGAAGATGTAGCTGTTGGCGTGTCCGTCGAGGATCGGCCCCGCCATCAATGCGCTCAAGGTGAACGTATCGGTCGCGGCGGTGTATTCGCCGGTTGCTTGAATCGGATCCAATGAGGCACGCTTCTCACCGGTGTAGAGCGTGTAGAACGCGCCGGCCGGGCGCGTCTCTTCCTCGACGACGTACAGCGCGATCACGTACCGCGTACCGGCTTGGAACGTCAGATTGTCGGTGTCGCCGGCGAAGCTGAGCGTCGCGCGGTTCACGGCCGCCGGCCCAGCGGTGCGAAATTGCGCGAGTACGTTCGTCTTCGTGGGGTCGGAGAGTGCGAGGAAGAACTGCCCCGCCGCGAGCGCGGTCGGCGTCGTGATCGTGAAACTCGGAAAGCCCGAGAACGTGACGTTCGCCGACGCGGTGAACGTCATGAAGAAGAGGAGCGAGACGCCGCCCGTACTCGACGGCCGGCGTAGCGCCGATTGGGGCAGATTCATCCCGGCCGGCGCAGAGGTGCTGGCGTCAATACTGAGCGTCGCGCCAGCTGGTGCCGACGCGACGGCGAGGTCCATCGAGCCGCCGAATCCGCCGGCGGAGGGAAGTGCGTGCGTCGCTGCGCCGCTGGAGAGCGCAAAGGTCGTCGTCTGCGGTACGGTCGTGGTCGAGCCCGGCCCAGTTCCTGCGGGTGGAACTGCCGCCGATTTACCCGGTCCCCCGCCGCCGCAGCCCGCTGTCGCCACCAATGCGACCGCGAGTCCCAGAGCGAAGAATCTCATCGCTGGTCCTTTCAAAGGCACGGTGCAGTAGGAGTGCGTTGCAACCTACGCTCTGCGCAAGCTTTGAAAAATGTCTGAGGCGGGAAGGCGAAACTATCCAGAAAGTCTTCAGCATTTGATGTGAAGGTTGCTGATGCGTCTTGTAGTCAACGGCCGGTCCCACGAGGTCACGGTCGACCCCGATACCCCTTTGCTGACGGTCCTGCGTGACGATCTCGGTCTGAGCGGTCCGAAGTTCGGTTGCGGACTCGCGCAGTGCGGCGCATGCACGGTGCTGCTGGACGGGCAGCCCCGGCGCTCCTGCGTCACCCCGGTCTCACAAGTCCGCGCGGCAGCGGTGACAACGGTCGAAGGTCTCGGCGACGAACAGCATCCCAGTCCGGTGCAGAAGGCATTCATCGCTGAACAAGCGGCCCAGTGCGGCTATTGCATCCCCGGGATGGTCGTCGCCGCGAGCGCGCTGTTGCGCAAGACACCGCACCCCACCGTCGACCAGATCAAGACCGCGCTCGACGGAAACTTGTGTCGCTGCGGAACGCATGTGCGCATCGTGCGTGCGATTCAACGCGCAGCGGGGACGACGGCATGAGCGGGACGATCGATCGCGGGACCTTCCTCGCCCGCGGCGGGATGCTCGTCGTCGCGTTCGCTTGGCCCGACGTGGTGAGCGCGCAGCAGCAACAGAGCGCGCCGGGGAGCGGACAACGTGAGGCGCAGACGCAAGGAACACCGCAATATCCCGACGTCCAGTCGTGGCTCGCGATCGAGCGCGACGGAACCGTGACGATCTTCTTCGGAAAGGCCGAGCTCGGTACGGGCGTCAAGACCGCCGTCGCGCAACTCGTCAGCGACGACCTCGACGTGCCGTTTTC
>CAZABL010000004.1:26649-48022 GCA_964483365.1 uncultured bacterium | reverse complement strand
CGCGCGTCGATCTGCCCGGGAAGGTGGTCGGGACGTTTCGCTACGTCCACGATTTGCGCGTCCCAGGGATGCTGCACGGCCGGGTGATCTTACCGCCGCGTGTCGGTGCCAAGCTCGTACGCGTCGATGAGGCGTCGCTTCACGCCTTGCCCGAACGCGTTCGCGTCGTGCGCAAAGGCAACTTTCTCGGCGTCGTCGCCGCGAAGGAGTGGCACGCGATGCGCGCCGCGCAGATGCTCGCCGTCCAGTGGAGCGGGGGCGACACGCTGCCGGCGATGAGCGCGCTCGCAGAAACGGTGCGGCGTATCCCGGGAACGCCGCGCGTCGTCGCGCAGGCCGGCGACGTCGAGACCGCGTTGCGGGGCGGACGCAACGTGCGCGCCTCTTACAGCTGGCCGTTCCAATCGCACGGCTCGATCGGTCCGTCGTGCGCGATCGCCGACGTTCGTCCGTCCGAAACGACGGTCTGGTCGGCGACGCAAGGCGTCTATCCGCTGCGCGGTGCGATCGCCGGACTGCTCGGCGTTCCCGATTCGAGCGTGCGCGTCACATACATTGAGGGCGCCGGCTGCTACGGTCACAACGGTGCCGACGACGCGAGCGCGGCGGCGGCGCTCCTTTCCCAAGCCGTCGGCGCACCCGTCCGCGTGCAGTACTCGCGCGCTGACGAAACGCGGTGGGATCCCAAGGGACCGGCGATGGTGATGGATCTCGCCGGCGCGATCGACGGCAGCGGGAAGATCGCGGCGTGGGAGTACGCGGTGCGGACACCGTCGCACAGCGGTCGCCCTGACGGCAAAGCGAGCCGGATGCTTCCCGCGGTCCTCGACGGCGCATCGTTCGGCAACGCGACGGGGTACGTCGGCGGCGATCGCAACGCCAAGACGAACTACACGCTGTCGGTCCAGCGCGTGACGGTCTACGATCAGCCGACCTCGCTGATACGCTACTCCGCGCTGCGCGGACTCGGCGGCACCGCGAACACGTTCGCGAACGAGTCGTTCGTCGACGAGCTGGCGCACCTGGCCGCCGCGAACCCGCTCGACTTTCGGCTCGCACATCTTGGCGACGAACGCGCGCGCGCCGTCCTCGAAGCTCTGCGCAAAAATTATCGCCAGGGACGAGGCGTCGCGTTCGTGCGCTATGAGAACACCGGCGCGTATGTTGGAGCGCTCGCCGATGTCAGCGTCGACCGCAGCAGCGGTGCCGTCCGCGTAAATGAGGTGTGGATCGCGCACGATTGCGGGTTGATCGTGAACCCGGACGGACTGCGAAACCAAATCGAAGGAAACGTCGTGCAGGCCGCGAGCCGTGCCCTCTTCGAGGAAGTGCACTTCGGACCCGACGGCGTGACGAGCGTCGACTGGCAAACGTATCCGATCCTGCGCTTTCGCGATCTGCCGGAGGTCTCGGTCGAGCTGCTCGACCGTCCGAACGATCCGATCCTGGGCGCCGGTGAAGCGACGACGACCGTCGTCGCACCAGCGATCGGGAACGCGATCTTCGCGCAGACGGGCACGCGGTTACGGACCGTACCGTTCACGCCCGAACGCGTCGGCGCCGCGTTGCGCGCCGCGTCGTGAGCGTGCGTGCGGTCAGAGTGAGGCGAGAAACTCCTCCCATGGCGTACACAGCAGCGTCTCTGTTGAGGCGTGGCCGTATCCGCGGATGATCATCGCCGCACGCTCGAGCTGCTTGAGGTCGTCGCTCTCCACGATGTCGAGGACGTCGTAGCGGCCCAGCGTCGCGAAGCTCTGTCTCCAGGTAACCTGCGGACACTGCCGCTTGATCTCTGCCGCGACAGTCTGCGCGAGGTTCTTGAAGTCTTTCGGGTCGCTCACCGCTTGATGTGAGAGCCGGCTGAGAATTGCATACGTCGCCATAGCGTCTCCTACTGCGATCACGTGTGTTCCCGTCCACCTTGTTCCCGGTCGCGCCCCGGCGCGAGAGATCGAGCGCCCGTCACCCCGCGCACATGTGCCGAGGTGACGGACGCATCAAGGGTCGACTATCATGAGTCGGTGACGTTGAGAAAGCATCCGAATCTACGGACGTCACGGAGGCTAACGTATGGCGAACGTGGTGAAGGTCGTCGAAGTCATGTCCGAGTCGGAGAAGAGCTGGGAGGACGCCGTCCTCAACGCCGTCAATCGCGCGTCGGAGACGATTCACGGCATCAAATCGGTCTACGTCGACAATTTCACGGCGAAGGTGGAGGGAAACCGGATCGTCCAGTATCGCATCGACGCGAAGATCTCGTTCGTGCTCGACGGCGGAGGCAACGGCCGGGCTGCGGCAGCCAGCGCGGAAAGCGTCGAACGGATGCCTCTTGACTGATCGGCCTTAAATGGGTCCTTGTACGCGTGCCGGTCGTGCGAACGCTCATTTGCTTCCTCGGCCGGCATGCGTGAACCGTGGTATGCTGTGGAAGAGGCAGCCGACATGGAATTCATCACCGACATCGCACCGAGCGACCTCACCGGCGTGAAGATGATCGCCGAATCGAACCAGTTTGCGATTTATGCGTGCGGGACCGACACCTATCTGCTGGTCCAACGCCATGCCGGCATGCCATGGACGGGTCTGCACCTGTCGGGCGACGGTGTTTTCCGCATCACAGGACTCCTGACCGAAGCGGCCCGCGATCTCTACCGGGAAGTCGCTGGGCAGCTCTCGCCGATACGCCGCCAAGAGCCGGCGCGTTACGAGGCGCGTGAGACCGACCGGACACTCCGCTATGACGAGCGCGATCTCGCCACCGAGCGCCGTGACCTCTATCAGGACGACTTGACCGAGGAGCGGCAAGTCTCACCCGTCGTACGCGAAGAGATCGCGGGGACGATCCGTCTCGATCCGATCGACGGGGACGACAACAGCGGTCAGCCGCTGACGGTGCGTTAGCGCGGTCGCCGCGATGGCGAACGTGCGCGATCACGACGTGCTCGTGCTCGGCGCGGGGCTTGCCGGGATGCGAGCCGCGCTCGAAGCGTCGCGTGCCGGCGCGAACGTCGCCCTCGTCTCGAAGGTGCATCCCGTGCGCAGTCACTCGAACGCGGCGCAAGGCGGAATCAACGCGGCGATCGGCGAGGGTGACTCGTGGGAGCTGCACGCCTTCGATACGGTCAAGGGCTCCGACTATCTCGCCGATCAGGACGCAGTCGAGGTGCTCTGCCGGGAAGCGCCGACCGACATCATCGAGCTCGAGCACTTGGGCGTCGTGTTCTACCGTGGCGACGACGGAAAGCTCGGCACGCGTGCGTTCGGCGGCGCCTCGAAGGCGCGTACGTACTTCGTCGGCGATATTACGGGACAGGCGCTCCTCTATACGCTCTACGATCAGATCCTCAAAGCCGGCGTGCCGGTGTACGAGGAGTGGTTTGCCACCACGCTCTTCGTCGAAGACGGCGCGTGCCGCGGTTTGGTGGCGCTCGACATGCTGCACGGCGAGCTGCACCTGCTGCGCGCGAAGGCGGTCATCGTCTGCACCGGCGGGATGGGGCGGGTCTACGAGCCGAGCACGAACGCGCTGATCTGCACCGGCGACGGAATGTCGCTCGCCTTCCGCGCCGGCGCGCCGCTGATGGACATGGAGATGGTGCAATACCATCCGACCACGCTCAAAGGAAGCGGCTTTCTCATCTCCGAGGCGGCACGCGGCGAGGGTGCCTACCTCTTGAACGCCGACGGCGAGCGGTTCATGCAGCGCTACGCGCCAAACAAGATGGAGCTCGCGTCGCGCGATGTCGTCTCCCTCGCCGAGACGCGCGAGATCGCCGAGGGCCGCGGGATCGACGACTGCGTGTTCCTCGACTGCCGCCACCTGGGCCGCGATGTGATTCTGCGCAAGCTCCCGCAGATTCACGAGCTCGCGCTCGACTTCGCGGGCGTCGACATGATCGTCGATCCGGTCCCGATCCGTCCCGGGATGCACTACATCATGGGCGGGATCAAGACCGACGTCGAGGGGCGAACGCGCGTGCCCGGGCTCTACGCCGCAGGCGAGTGCGCGTGCGTGAGCCTCCACGGCGGGAACCGGCTCGGCGCAAACTCGCTCCTCGATACGCTGGTCTTCGGCCGCCACTCCGGCCGTGACGCGGCAACCTACGCGCGCGAGACGCCGCAGAGCAGCGGCGGTGAGACGCTGCTCGACGCGGAACGCGGGCGGCTTGCCGCGCTCCTCGAACGACCGTCCGTCGGCGAGACGCACGCGCGTTTGCGCCTCGAGCTCGGGAAAACGATGGACACGTACGTCGCGGTCCTACGCGACGAACGCGGACTCGATACGGCGCGCGAAAAGCTCGCCGAGCTGCGCGCTCGCTACGACCGCGTGTGGGTCGGCGACAAGGGACGCGTCTACAACCAAGCGCTCACGTTCGTGCTCGAGCTCGGGTTCATGCTCGACTGCGCCGAGGCGACCGTACGCAGTGCGCTCACGCGCACGGAGAGCCGCGGCGCCCATTTTCGCGAGGACTTTCCGCGCCGTGACGACGAGCGCTGGCTCAAGCATGTCCTGATCTCTGCAGGGACGTCTGAACCGGAGTTCCTTCCGGTGACGATCACGCGCTGGCAGCCGGAGGTGCGCGCCTACTGACGCGTACGGGAGGACGTGATGGAGTGGACGATCGTCGTCGGTCGTTACGACCCGGAACACCGTGTGGAGCAGGGCGAGCCGGGGGCGCCGTGGCCGCCGCCGTACGAACGCGCGGTTCGCAAGACCTATCAACGCTTCACCGTCGATCTGCCCGATTACGCCGTCGTCCTCGACGCGTTGATCGCGATCCGCGAGTATCACGACGAGAGCTTGGCGGTGCGCTGCGCGTGCCGCAGCGCGATCTGCGGATCTTGCGCGATGTGGATCAACGGTCACGCCCGTCTCGCCTGCAAGAGCCGGCTGGACCGTTTTACCGACGACGGTGCGGTGACGGTAGAGGCTCCGCCGTCGATGCCGGTCGTACGAGATCTGGTCTGGGATCAGAGCGCGTTCTGGGACAAGCATCGCGCCGTCGTCCCGTGGCTCGAAAACCGCGCGCCGATCCCCCCGCCCAATCAGGAATACGTCGTCCCGAATGCCACGATGGAGAATCTCATCCAAGAGGTGAGCTGCATCTCGTGCGGCTGCTGTTTGATGGACTGCGAGTCGTTCGCGGTCAACCCCGAGTTTCTCGGGCCGCACGCGCTCGCAAAGGCATACCGGTACGCGGACGATCCGCGCGATGCGAAGCTTCGCGAACGCCTCGAGGACTACAGCAAGCCGGGCGGCGTGTGGGACTGCACGCACTGCTACGAGTGCGTGAACCAGTGTCCCAAGGGTGTCGCGCCGCTCGAGCAGATCCTCAAGCTGCGCCGGATGGCCGTCCAGGCCGGCTTCACCGACAACAACGGTGCGCGCCACGCCGAGGCGTTCGCAGATTCCGTTCGACATGCCGGACGTCTTGACGAGCTCACCCTCGTTCCGAAGTCGCACGGGTTGTTCAATATTCGCGCACAGCTGGGCGAATTGCCCGGCGCGTGGAATCTGCTGCGAACCGGGAAGCTTTTCTCGATGCTGCACCGCGTGATCCCGGGGATCAAGCGCGTCCGCAATGTCTTCGCGCGCGTGCGCGGCGTCGACACGTACGACCGTCCGTTCCACCGGCTCTGACGACGGAGATGATCTTGGGATGAAGGTTGCATTCTGGCCGGGCTGCGTCTCCAAGGGCGCGTGCCCCGAGCTCTATGTCTCGACGCAGAAGATCGCGCCGCTCTTGGGACTGGAGCTCACCGAGCTCACCGAGGCGCCGTGCTGCGGATCGGGCGTGCTGAGTGAACAGAACCCCGCGCTCGCCGACTCGCTCAACGCGATGATGCTCGCGATGGCGGAACGCGAGGGCGCCGACCTGATGACGATCTGCAGTGTCTGCCAGGGCACGATCAGCCGCCACAACTACGCGTTCGCACAAGACGCGGAGCGGCTCGCGCGCGCGAACGCCGTGCTCGCGCCCGACGGCCTTCAGTATAGCGGCACGACGAGCGTCAAGCATCTGTTGTGGATCCTCGTCGAGGAGATCGGTCTGGACGCGATCGGCGCGTTGATCGTCCGTCCGTTGACCGGTCTCAAGGTCGCGCCGTTCTACGGTTGCCAGATCCTGCGCCCCGAGGACGCCCTGGGAATCCGCGACCATCCGGAGCGCAAGACCTACCTCGAAAAGCTGATCGCGCTGCTCGGCGCCGAGCCGGTCGAGTATCACGGCAAGAGCAAATGTTGCGGGTTCCCGATGGTGACGTTCAACAAGGAACGCTCGCTCGCGATGGGCGGGGGCCATCTACTCGAGGCCAAGGAGAAGGGCGCGGACGTCCTGGTGACGCCGTGCCCGCAGTGTCATCTCAACCTCGACGCGATGCAGCCGCAAGCAGCGGCTGTGCTGCGACGACGGATCGATGCGCCGATTCTGCACCTGCCGCAATTGTTGGGCTTGGCCTTCGGCATGAGCCCGCGGGAACTCCGTCTCGATCGTCACGTCGTCTCCACCGCAGGCGTGCTCGGACGATTCGAGCACGTCGCGGTGAAGGCCTGAGAATCAGGGGACGACGGCGAGGTGTTCCTCGACGTCCATGACGCCCGGCACGGACCACGCCGCGCGTTTCGCAGCGTCACGCTCCACCCATGAATGTACGGTTCCGCTGAGCGTGACGTGGCCGTTGGTCGTCGAGATCTGGATGCGGTTCGCCTCCATGTCGACGGTGCGCTCGAGCTCCTTTTTGATGCGTTCACGCACCTCTTCGGGCTTCGGCGCGGCCTTGATCGTGATGTTGTTGATGACGCCCCTGACGCCGCTCAAGTATTTGACCGCGCGTTCGGCCTCTTCTTTTTGGAATCGCCACTGGACTTCGCCGGACAGCGTGACCCAGCCGTTGCTGACGCTGACCTTGATATCTTTGGGGAGCTCGCTGTGCCATGCGAGCGCGTCCGCTGCGGCTCGAGCGATGTCGGTGTCATCGCGACGATGGAAGGCGGGGATGTCGACTTGGAGATCGTTCGCGACTCCGCGTACGCCGGTGACCCGCTTGACGGCGTTCTCCACTTCGACTTTTTGCCAATAGCTGGGGACCGAGCCGGTCAACGTGACGATCCCGTCGTGCACGGCGACCGCGACCTTCGATGAGTCGATGCTGGGATCGTCTGCGAGTTCTTGGACGACGTCGGCATGAAGCTGTGTGTCGGATTTGTTCATTGGTTCGTCTCTGCTCGTTCTCGTCGGCAAAAGGTAGCCGACCCATAATCGCACCGATGCGGGGACCCATCAAGGTTGCATGCCGCCTCTGGTGTCCGGAGCTACCACCTCCGGCCCAGTGCGAGTTCCCAGGATTCCGAGCGAGAATTGTCCCCGTGGAAGAAGAGCGCCCGGCCCGCGTGCTCGTGATCGACGATGAACGGTCGATCCGAGACCTCGTCACCCTCGCGCTTGAACGCGAGGGTTTTACCGTTCGTTCGGCCCCCGACGGGCTCGCCGGCCTGGACGTGGTGCGCGATTGGGAGCCCGAGTGCGTGCTCCTTGACATCATGATGCCGAAGGTCGACGGCCTCTCGCTCATCCCGACGCTGCGTCGCTTTACCGAGGTCCCGATCATCTTGCTCACCGCGCGCGGCGACGTGCGTGACCGCGTCGACGGACTCAAGGCGGGCGCCGACGACTACTTGGCCAAGCCGTTCGACGTCGAGGAGCTCGCGGCGCGCGTCCAGAGTGCGCTTCGTCGACCGATGCTGCGCCAAGTCGAGCACCTGCGTTTCGCCGACTTGGAAGTCGACCTGGGCGGTCGCACCGTCCGCCGCGGCGAGCAAGACGTCTCGCTGTCAGCCCGCGAGTTCGACTTGCTCGCGGTGCTCGCGCGCCGTCCGAAGCGCGTCTTCACGCGCGATGAGTTGCTCGACCTGGTCTGGGGGCGAGATCGCGACGTCTCGCCGGCGACCGTCGAGACCTATATTTCGTACCTGCGCAGTAAAATCGACGGCGCGAGCCGGGCCAAGTTGATTCACACGGTCCGCGGTGTCGGGTACGCTTTGCGAACGTGATGTCGTTCCGAGCGCGGCTCACGCTCTCGTATACGATCTTCGCCGCGGTCTTGCTGACGTTCGTCACCGCGGTGCTCGTCGGATGCGTGACATTCCTGAGCACGCGGCCGATCGCGGCCGGCGTCGAGCGGACCGCCGAACGCATTCAACGCGTCGTTGACGAGGACCGTAAGCTCTCGCCCGACGCCGTCGCCGCCGACGTGCGTCGCCTCAACGTTCCGAGCGGTGTCATCGTGCGGGTGACGGAGCCGCCCGGCGCGATCGTCCGTTTCGGGTACGGGCCGTTGCTCCATGTGGAACGACGACCGTTCGACGTCCTCTTCCGTATTCCGAAAGAGACCGATGCCCCTGGACTTCAGCGTCCGGTCGGCCGAGGGTTTCACGTCTACGGTACGGGCCCGCGGCCTGGGATCGACTTGCGTCTCGCGGCGCTGTGGATGCGGCCGCATGTCATTGCGCTCGCGCCCGGGTACGACGCGTTCATCGCACCGGATCTGCGTCAAGTCGCTGCGATCCTCACCCTGGTGGGTTGGTCGTTTCCGATCGCGTTGGTGCTGACGCTTTTTGCGGCGTGGGCGATCGGGCGCTGGATCGCCGCGCAGGCCGTTGCACCGCTGATCGCGATCGCCGGCGAGATGCGCCGGTTCGCGGCGGGCGACTTTACACCACGCGTCCTGGCGGCGCGTGACCGCAGCGAGATCGGCGACCTCGTGACCGCATACAACGGGGCTGCCGCGCAGGTTGCGGCGGCGTTCGAGGAGCGGGCGCGCGTTGAGCAGCACATGCGGCGCTTTCTCGGCGAGGCGGGCCACGAGATGCGCACGCCGCTCACCGTCATCAGCGGCTATCTGGACGTCCTCGAACGCGGCGGGTACGATTCGCCGAACGTCCGTCTGCTCGCGCTGCCGACGATGCGGGTCGAGACACGACGGCTGCGCGCACTCGTCGAGCGACTCATGACGCTCGCCCGCCTGGAGGGCGACCACCGTGGCCACGCCGAGATTGTCGACGTCGTCGTAACCGCCCAGGACGCGATCGCCGAGACGACGGCTGCGCGCGGGGGAACCGTTCGCCTGCATGCCGACGGCGATCACGTCGTCTTCGCCGAGCCGACGGAAGTCTACGAAGCGATCATCAACCTCATCGACAACGCGCTCAAGTACGGCGCTGGGAGCCCGGTCGATGTCGTGATCGACGGCGACGAAAACGGTACAACGGTCCGGGTCACCGATCACGGCCCCGGTATTACGGAAGCCGATCGGGCGCGGCTCTTCGAGCGCTTCTTCCGCGGCGAGGCCGCGAACGGCATCGAAGGCTCAGGACTGGGCCTGGCGATCGTGGCGCGCGCTGCAGAACGCTCGCGCGGGACGGTGACCCTCGAGTCGCACGACCCGGGCTGGACAACCTTTCGCCTGACGTTCCCGCCCTTCCGCACACCCCAACGCGACCAGTCGGTGATTCTCCTAGGCTAAAGCCAGGCACGCGCTGTGCCCTTCAACGGGTAAGCAGCCGCTAGACATGGACGAACCACGCCGGTGCGCCAAGTAGCGAAGTGCGATGCATCGCATAGCTCTCAGTTTCACCGTGCTCGTCGCGATGATGGTCGTGACCGCAGGGACGGGAGACGCGCAAACGTGGCAGTGGCAGTACGTCGCGCACGTAGCCAACCATGCGCCGATCACGGCCCAGTCGACGGTCGTGCTCTCGGGGAACGACGTGAGCGTCTCGTACACGGCGCCGATCGGGAACCGGCAGACCGTCATCTCGTCATGCCGTGCGATGCTGAGCGACGTGCAAACAGCGACCACGACGCGCACGCCGACCGGGCTGTTCCTGGTTATCCACCTCAAGCCCGGCCGCGTCGCGGACTGCGGGAGCGAGAAGCTACCGGCCGCCGTGTTGCCCGCCGAGGACGCGCGCGTCGTCGACCAAGTCGCGGCCGCGATCAATCACGCGAGCGGCGCGACGACCGTCTCGCGCGCGACCCCGTCGCCGTCGCAGACGCACGCGCGGCAGAGCCGCAGGATCGTTGCCCAAGCCCCGACGCCGACGCCCGCACCGACCGCCTCGCCGACGCCGGCCCCGACCGCTTCACCGACGCCAAGTCCCAGGGCCACGCGCGCAGCGCTCGCCCGCGTTGTCGATTGGGTGCAGAACGAAGGGCTCTTCACGTTCGTCCGGGTTCGCAACACCGGAAATCAGGTCGTGACGATCACCGACGGAGCGATCAGTGATTGCAAGAACGTCGACTTTGGCTGCGGAGCGCTCACTCGGCACTATATCCTCGATCCCGCGGGGGTCGCGACGATCGCAACAGTTGCGTCGGCCGGACAGCGCAGCGGCGCCTCGTTCACCTATCACTACACCGCGGTAAGCGGCAAGAACACGATCGCCGGTGCCGGTTCGTCGACGAAGACGGCGCCGCCGGGGGCTCCGCCGATGTCGCCGCAAGAGCTCCGCAGCGACGAAGCCGTCGCGATCGCCGGCCTCCGCGGCTCCTCATCGCAGCAAGCGCAACCGCAAGCGCAGGCGCAGCCGCAACAATCTGCCGACTCGCCACCGCGTTTGCTCGCGCGCGGGTCTTCCCGGCTCGGCGTCGGACAAACCGGGACGGCGATGGTGCGGGTGATGGTCTCCGCGGACGGGAGACCGGAACAGGCGCAGATCGTCAAGATCACCAACCCGGCGCTCACCGCCGCAGCGATCGAGACGGCCGTCTCGTCGACCTACGCACCGGAGGTCAAGAACGGTCAGAAGGTCGCGGGCAAGTACATCGCCACGTTCTCGTTCAACGGTGAGGATCCGGCGACCGCGTCGATCCCGGTTTGGAAGAGATCGCCTGCACCGGCCGCGCCTGCACCGTCGTCGACGCCGTAGATCACTCGCGCACGAGTTCCGCGTCGAACCCGCGTGACTCGATGCGCGCCATGATCGCCGGAAGATCGTCGGGCCGTTCGACTTCGACCGTCACGTCGAGCTCGGCGTGCTTGGCGGAGAGGCTGCCGAAGACGCGGTGGTGCGCGACGTCGAGGACGTTCGCGCGCGCCTCGCTGATCGCCGACGCGACCGCGGCGAGCTCGCCCGGTTTGTCGACCATGCGCACGCGAATCCGCACGACGCGACCCGAGCGCATGCGGTGGCGCACGATCACCGAGGCGAGCATCCCGAGATCGATGTTGCCGCCGCACAGCAGCGTCCCGACACGTTTGCCGGCGTAGCGGGCGGGATCGCTCTGCAGCGCCGCGACGCCCGCGGCGCCGGCACCTTCGACGACCAGCTTCTCTTCTTCGAGCAGGTATGCGATCGCGGTTTCGATCGCGGGCTCGGAGACGAGGATCACGTCGCGCAGCGCACTGCGTAGCAGCGTCTCGGGAAGGCTCCCGATGCGCTTCACCGCGATCCCTTCGGCGATCGTCGGACCACCCGGCGTAACCGCCGATTCCGCGAGTGCGGCCGCGACGCTCGGATAAAACGCGGATTGCACGCCGACCACCTCGGCGCGCGAGCCTGCCGCCGCGACCGCGAGCGTCGCGCCGGAGATCAGACCGCCGCCGCCGACGGGGACGAGGACGGCGTCGAGATCGCCGGCGTCTTCGAGCAGCTCCAGCGTCGCCGTCGCCTGCCCGGCGATCACGTGGGGATCGTCGTAGGGGTGGACGATCGTCGCCCCGCTCTGTGCCGCGAGCTCGCGCGCATAGTCGGCCGCGTCGTCGAACGTTTCGCCGACGAGCACGACCTCGGCACCGAAGTCACGCGTGCGGCGTACCTTCAAGAACGGCGTCGTCTCCGGCATGACGACGATCGTCCGCAGTCCCAACCGTGCTCCGTGGTACGCAACCGCCTGACCGTGATTGCCGGCCGACATCGTGACGATCCCGCGCGCCTGCTGCTCGGCGCTGAGCACGAGCATCGCGTTGAGCGCGCCGCGTTCTTTGTACGAGCCGGTCGTCTGACGCGTCTCGGCTTTGAGCCACACTTCCGCGCCGATCGCAGCGGAGAGCGTGCGCGAGCGTGTCGTCGGGGTGCGGACGATCCCGGAACGGATTCGCTCGGCTGCAGCGCGGACAGCGGCGGCTGAGACGTCGGCGGTCATCACGGCGTTGAGAACTCCTGGCTAGCGGGGCAAAAACGAAAAGCCCCTCGCCGGTCCGGCGAGGGGCTCATGCGTGTCGACCTCGATCGGCTACGCCAAAGCAACTCGTCGGCTCGGAAGAGCCGCGGTAATGCTGATGCGAATGGCGATCGAGGCAGGGAACATGCGTAGGGCAATCTGTACCATCCAAGGGTATGTCCTGTCAAATGCCGACGCGGGAGAGAGGCCTTCCGTCTCTCGCGCTCGCTCTCGCCGCCGCAGCCGCCTCCTGGCTCCGTCTCGAGGACGATGAGAGCGCGTTCGCCGGCACGTTCGTGTCGGCGGTTGCCGCGCTGGACGAAGCCGACCGCGCATATCGTCGTACGATTCAGGCGACGTTGTCGCGCGATCGCGCCGAAGCGATCCTCTCGGCGATGGCGGCGTTCCGCGAACGCGTGCACCACATCCGCGAGCAGACGCGGCGCGAGATCGGCGACCTCTATCGGCGCTACGATCGCTCGTACGGCTCGTTCGATCCGCTCGATCCGTACGTTCCGCCGACGGTCGGGTTGTCGCACGCCGACGGAACGCGCGTCGCGACGATCGCCGACAGCGCGCGGTCGGAGGTCGATACGCTGCGCGCTGCCGTCAACGAGGACGTTGCGAAACGGCTCGACCCCGCGCAGATCGAGGCCCTGATCGCCGCCAAACGCGCCCGCCGCGACGCGTTCGAGGCCGCACTGAAGAGAACGCTCGACACGGCGCTCGGCGCGCACCCCGACGTGAACACCGCGGAGCGGGAGAAGACGCTCCACCAACTTGTGCGGCTCGCTGACGGCTGGTACTAAGCGCGCGCGGGCTCGGCGCTCTCCAGTGCGCTCGCAACACGTTTCAAGTCTCCGATGAACTCGACCATCTCGACGTGGCGTGCCTCGTCGTCGGGTGCGCGCAAGATCGACGACGGGTGCACGGTTGCGATCACGCGCGGAGCGAGGTCGGAGGAGACGACCTCACCGCGATGCGCCGTCAAACGGAACGACGATCCGAGCAGCGCTTGCGCCGCTGTGGCGCCGAGCGCGACGACGATCTCCGGACGAACGAGCTTGATCTCCGCTTCCAACCACGGCCGGCAGGCGCGTATCTCCGTCACCTTCGGCTTGTTGTGGATCCTGCGCTTGCCGCGCCAAATGAACTTGAAATGCTTCACCGCGTTGGTGATGTAGGCTTCGCGCGGCTCGATCCCCGCCTCGACCATCGCTCGTCGCAACAGCTTTCCCGCCGGGCCGACGAACGGATGCCCTTCGCGATCTTCGCTGTCGCCGGGTTGTTCGCCGACGAACATCACGCGCGCGTGCGCCGGACCCTCGCCGAACACCGTTTGCGTCGCATCTTTGTACAGATCGCAGCCGCGACAGTGCGCTGCTGCCTCGCGCACACTCTTGAGCGTCATGCGTGGCGGGAAGAACTCTGCCGCTGACCGAGACGCCATCCTGACCTCCGACCGTATCTTTCCCAGCTCTCGCGTGCCATGCTAGGATGTGGTCCACGCAAACGGAGGCGACGCTCATGCGAAAGATGCCGCGCCTAGCCGGCGGTTGGCCGCGATGGAAGTTCTTGTCGGCGTCGCTGGGCTCGGGGGCCGCGGTCCTGGGATTGCGCGCACCGAGCTTGGGACAGGCCCGCGTCACCGTCTTCACCGGACTGCGCTTGATCGACGGTACCGGGGCGCCCGCCGTCGCGGACGCGATGCTCATCGTCGACCAGAGCGGCTACATCGTTGCGGTCGGTCCGCGGGCATCGCTGGCGATCCCGGCCGGTGCGACCGTCGTCCCACTCGCCGGGGCCACGGTAATGCCGGCGTTGCTCGACGCACACGCGCATGTCGGTGTACTCAGCGGCAATACCGTGTCGACCGACAACTACACGGCCGAAAACGTGCACGCGCACTTGGCCCGCTTCGCGGCGTACGGCGTGTACGCGGTGCAAGCCCTGGGAACCGACAACGATCTCATCTACGATATTCGCCGTAACCAAGACGGCGAGACGCGCATCGGCGAAGCGCGCATCCTCACGGCTGGCCACGGTTTCGGCGCGCCGGGCGGCGGCTGGCCGCCGCAGAACGTCGGGAAGTTTGCCTATCGTCCCGGGAGCGTCGGGGAAGCGCGGGCAAACCTGCGCGAGCTCGCGGCAAAGAAGCCCGACCTCGTCAAGCTGTGGGTTGACGACAATTTCGGCCGCGCACCGCGACTTGCCGTCGAGATCGAGAAGGCGATCATCGACGAATCGCACGCGCAAGGACTGCGGGTCGCCGCGCACGTCTTCTATCTCGACGACGCGAAGCGTCTGGTGACGTCAGGCGTCGACGTCATCGGACACAGCGTGCGTGACCGGCCCGTCGATGCCGAGCTCATCGCGGCGATGAAGGCGCGTGGGACGATCTACGTTCCGACGATGACGATCGACGAGTCGCACTTCATCTTCGCCGACCGCCCCGCGTGGATGAACGATCCGTTCTTCCAGCGCGCGATGGCGCCGCCGGTGTACGACTACCTGCGCTCCGACGCGTATCGCGACAAGGTCCTCGGCGACGCGGATACGCCGAAGTGGCGAGCCGCCGCGGATATGTCAAAACGCAATGCCGGAATCGTGTTCCGCAGCGGTGTGCCGGTCGCGCTGGGAACGGACGCCGGTGCGGCGGTGGAGCGAATCATCGGCTCCGATCCGCATCGCGAGCTCGAGCTCATGGTCGGCGTCGGCCTTACGCCACTGCAAGCGATCCACGCTGGGACCGCCCTCAGCGCGACGGCGATGGGCCCCCGCGGCGGAGAGCTCGGCGCGCTCGCGCCGGGAAAGCTGGCGAACTTCATTGTGCTCAATGCCGACCCACTCGCCGACATTCGCAACACACGAAAGATTCGCGAGATTTGGTATCACGGTCAGCGCGCTCAGCCCGTCGCCCTCGACGTACTTCACGCGCGCGAGACGGCGATCGTTCCGGTCGAGCAGCTGTTCGCCCCCGGCAATCGGCACCTGCGCAGCGTTTGCTGCTAAGGTCGTAGCTCCAGCAATCCGCGCAGCGCGAAGTCACGCACGAGGGCGCTCATCTCACGGCGGTAGGCGTCGCGGTGTTGATGCCACCGGCTGGGATACGTGACAGTATGGCACTCCAGGTCCGAACAACCGGCCAACGCCGCCGCGCGCGCGACGTTCGCTGCGATACCCTTGAGCAGAACGACGACGACTTGCGGTTGCAACTCGGCAAGCGTTTCCGCGAGACGGCGTTCCCCGTCGCGCCGCGCTCGTACGCGTTGCTGCCAGCTCCCGTCGCGGTGATCGGTAAGATGGTTGATGGGATCAAGACACAGATCTTCGAGATAACAGCCCATCGCGGCGAAGGTGGTCAGAAAGGACTCGGGCCGGACGCAATCAAGCGCCAGCGAGAACGCGTCGCGCGTGGCGCGGTAGAGTCCGGAATCGGCAGCATAAAAAAAGGAACCACCCGCGGGCGGTGACTCTCCGACGAACAACACCCGAGCTGCGACTGGCCGAAAGCGACGCCGCAACGCTTCGCGGGCGGCGCCACGACTGTCGGTGAACGAGGAGGCCATGATGCGGACATCCGAGGAGCTGTGGCCCGCGCTGCCGTTGGCCGAGTGGCGTGAAACGTGTGACACCCTCCACCTCTACACGCAGATCGTGGGGAAGATTCGGCTCGCGCTCGCACCGCCGGAGCCGGAGTGGGCCCACGTTCCCCTGTACGTCACAGCGCGCGGGCTGACGACCGGCCCGATGCGGTCCGGGACGCGCGTCTTTGCGATCGACTTCGACTTTGTCGAGCACGTGCTACGCGTTTCCCCATCCGATGGCGAGCCCCGTACGCTGCCGCTGCGTCCGCGCAGCGTCGCGGACTTCTATGGCGACGTCTTCGAGCTGCTCGAGTCGATGAGGATCGCGGTGCGGATCTGGCCGGTGCCGGTCGAGATCCCCGCGCCGATCCCGTTCAAAGAAGACACGCGACACGCGTCCTACGATCGGGAAGCGGTTGGCCGGTTCTTTCAGGTGCTGCTTCGTGCCGACGAGGCATTGCGCGAGCATCGCGCGCCGTTTCGCGGACGTCACACGGTCGTCCAGTTCTTCTGGGGCACGTTCGATCTCGCGTACGCGCGCTTCTCCGGGCGACCCGCAGTCCCGCCCTCCGACGATCCCATCATGCGCGTCGCAATGGACGCTGAAGAGATCTGTGCGGGCTTCTGGCCCGGCGACGACCGCTTCCCGGAACCGGCGTTCTGGTGTTACGCCTATCCGAAGCCGGACGGCTTCGAACAGGCGTCGATTGCTCCGTCGTCCGCCTTCTGGAGTGCGACGATGGGATTGCAGGTGTTGCCGTATGAGGCTGTGCGCGCGTCCGACGATCCGCGGGAGCTCCTTCGCGCCTTCTTTCGAAGCACATACGACGGTGCTGCGACGCTGGCCGGCTGGAATGTGGGGAAAACCGAGTAGGTCAGACTCCAGCCGCGTGTCAGGAGTATGCCGTGCGACTTCGTCCGTTTGCCGTCGTAGCAACAAACGTTGCGCTCGTCGTCTCGCTCGCCGCTTGTGGCGGCTCGTCTGGGTCGGTAGGTGCGCAGCCGGCGTTCCCCGACGCGACTGCGATCGCGAACGCGGGGACCGACGACGACAACTGGTTCCTCCCCGGCAAGACGCTCCACAACAACCGCTATACGGGGCTCGACCAGATCACGCCACAGAACGTGCACACGCTTGCGAAAGCGTGGTCTACCGAGATCGCCGACAACGGCCAACAAGAGTCGGCGCTGCTGATTTGGAACGGCACGATGTATTTCGCGACGCCGCACGACAATGTGCTTGCGGTCGACGCGACGACCGGGAAGCTGAAGTGGCAGTTCCCGTACAACCCGGCGTACTCACTCGTGTACACCGTGAACCGCGGCGTCGGAATGTCGAGCGGGAAGATCTTTATCGCGACGCTCGACTGTCATGTCGTCGCTATCGACGCGAATAGCGGGGAGCGGGCGTTCAACGTCAGCGGGTGTCCGAACGACAAGTACGCGTCGACCGCCAACTCGTTGTTTTCCATGGCGTCGTACGTCTACGGCGATCAGATCATCCTCGGCACGGGCGGCGGCGACGACGGAAACATCGGCCACGTGATGGGCTTCAGCACCCAGGACGGACACAAACTCTGGGATTGGCAGAATATTCCCGGGCCCGGACAACCCGGGCACGAAACGTGGCCCGGGAACTCGTGGCAGCACGGTGGAGGCGACACGTGGGGCGGGCTGTCAGTTGAGCCGGCAACGAAGACGCTCTACATCCCGGTTGGGAACCCCGGACCCGACCTGATCGACACGAAGCGGAAGGGTCTGAATCTGTACACGAACTCGGTCGTCGCCCTCGATATTTCGGGCGCGAAGCCCAAGCTGCGCTGGTATTACAAGATCATCCCGGACGACACGCACGACGCAGATCCCGCGATGCCGCCGGTCCTCTTCGACGCGAAGGTCGGCGGCACGACACGACAACTGCTTGCGATCGGTGATAAGGGCGGAGATTTTGTCGTTCTGGACCGCACGAACGGCAAGGTCGTCTATCGTATGGCCGTCGACAAGCAGACTGGACTCCTCACATCGAAGCCGTCGCTCAAGGGAAGTTTTGCCTGTCCCAATCACGGCGGCGGGATCGAGTGGCTTGGCGGCTCGTACGATCCGACGACGAATTATTTCTTGGTGCCGAGCACGCAAGAGTGCGCGGTGTGGAAGGTCATCACGACCGATCCAAAATATATCCCCGGCCAGCCGTACACCGGCGGTCCACTACCCAAGCGTCAGAAGTCGACGGGGCAAGTCACCGCGATCGACATCGCGACCGGGAAGACCGCGTGGGTTCGTGCCGTCCCGTATTCTGCGGAAGGCGGAGTCTCGATCACGCGCAGCGGCCTCGCGTTTACGAGCGACCTCGACAACCTGTACGCGCTCGACGCGAAGACCGGGAAGGTGCTGTGGCAGACGAAAACCGGTGCTTCGATCATTGCGCCGATCAGCGTCTATCGCGCCGGGGGAAACGAGTACGTCGCGGTGCTGAGCGGTTCGGCGGGTTCGCAACAGACGCCGAACGCACCGGTTGCGAAGATGAGCGTCCTCACGGCGTATCGTCTCGGTCCCGTCGCGTCGCCGATCGCAAACACCACCGCGGGGCAGAAGGTGGTCGCGGGGACGAGCGAAGCGAACGCGAAAGCGCCGCCGTCGATCGGCAGCGCGCCGTACAGTGCGGCGCAGGTGAAGGCCGGCGCAGCGCTCTATGCGCAACAGTGCGCGAGCTGCCACGGGGCGAACCTCCAGGGCGTGTCGGCGCCCGCGCTCACCGGCACGAGCTTTGCGAACTCGCACCTGAACCTCAGTCAAGTCCGGTCGATCGTCACGACGCAGATGCCGCTCGCGGCGCCAGGCTCGTTGAAACCGGACCAGTACGCGGACATCATGGCCTTCCTGCTCGCGTACGATTGCGTCACGCCCGTGCACGCCTCAAAGCAGCCGTTCCCAACGACCAACGAGCCCGGGTTCTCAAAGGTAATCTTCGGTGGACGCTCCTGCCCGCCAAAGAGCGGCGGAGAATAGGTTCGTTAGGTGCTGGCGATGAACGAAGGCGCCTTCCCCGCGATGAGCGCGAGGACTTCCTCGATTTCGAGAGCGCATTGCATGATCAACGCGAGCAAATGCGCGCGGATGAGTTTATAGCTGCCGGTGATGTCCAAGGCGCCGACGATCTCGAAGGTCTGCGGGTCACGTATCGGCGCTGCCGTGCACGTGAGCCCTTGCCAGCCTTCACAAAAATGCTCGGCCGCCATCAGTTGAATCGGACGGCCGTCGGAGAGCGCCGTTCCGATCGCGTTCGTCCCTGCGGCGGCCTCGCTCCAGTGTCCGCCGGGTTGGAGCTCGACCTTCGCGAGGCGCCGGCGGATATCGAGGTCGCCCTCGAGTTGCAGGATGCAGCCGTCCCTATCCGTGACGATCACAGCATAGCCGGAGCCGGCGAGCTCGTGTGCAAGATAGCTGAGTACCGGCTGCGCGGCACGCAACAGCGTCTCGTTTCTCTCACGCAGTTCGAAGAGCTCGACGTCCCGGTTGATTGCGAACGGGGCCGCCCGGCGCGCCGGGTCGACGTGTGCCGCTTGGCTGCGTGTCCACGAACGGAGAATTCTCGCGCGCGGGAGATCGGACGTCACCGCGTCGCTGGTGAGAAACTGCTCGCGTAAACGATGCAGGCGCCGAGCAGTCGTTTCGATTTCCGTTGTTGAGCTGATGATGAGCTCGAGCCCGGTGACGCTCGGTAGCGACGGGGATTCGAGAACGTGGGGCTCGCTATGGTCGCGTGGAACGGCAGCGGCGAGCGCGGGAACGGCGAGCCGCAGAAGCTCGATGTGCTCCTCGCGACTCAGGGAAAGGACGCCGCTGATCCGGTTGATGAGGGCAACCGAAGCGTGTGCAGCATCGGCTTCGAGGGAGGCGTACCACTGACGGCTCACCTCGAGCGCCTCGGCCATCTCTTCCTGCGTCACGGCCTTGCCGACGCGATGAGAAAAGCGAAGAACGGGCCCAAGCGCCTTCGCGCTCCGATCGATTGCCTGCCGCCGGCTTTTCAGGAAGGCGCCGATTCCGGGCCACGCTGAGCCGTCTCTAGCAAGGTGGGAGAGAATCACTCCGACTCCTGCACTTCAAGAGCCCGATGCTTTTCACAGCACTCGACCGGAACCTTTGGTGCCGCTAAATCTCCACCTCGAGTAAGCCGACCCTTCCTTGTACATGACGGTCACCAGAAGTATCGGGGCACAGGTTGCGGCAGGCTTTGCCGTGCCGGTCGTCGCTCTGGCGATCGCCGTCGTCGCGGTCGTCGTCGGATTCGCTGCAATGAAATCCGGTAAAGAGGACGCGCGTACGAAGGCGGAGCTACGTCTTCGCGCCCGCGACGTGAGCGTCCAGTCGACGCGCATGCGAGAGGCCGTTGCACGGTACGCGCTGACGCAGCGATCGAACGCGATGACCGAGTATCACGATGCCAGCCAGACGTCCGACGACGATCTCGTGTACATCGTCGATCGTGCTGCAACCGTGGCGGGCGCGAAGGACGCCGCCGCTACGCTCTCAGGGATGAGCGGCGCGATCCAGCATCGCGATGCGCTCATCGTCAGCGCTGCGACCCGACAACGCAAAGCCGTCCTCGATGCATACGCGGGCGTCACGTCGGGCGCCGCCGCGCCGGTTCAGCAGCTTCTCGCGCAGAACGCTTCCGACGAAGCGCAGATCGACGCGGCGATTCAGACGCTGCTCAAAGCGACGAACGACGCGGCGACCGTCTCCGACGCAAGCTTCGACCAGCGGATGCGCACGAGCGAGCTCATCGTCGTCGCGATCGCCGTCGCCGCGCTCGTCCTCTCGGCGATCTATGCGTTCGGCCTGGTGCGCGGCATTCGCCGCCGCCTCGGCGAGGTCGCCAAGCGGCTCGACGCGATCGTGCGCGACGATTTCGGGCGTCTCGCCGCCGCGCTAGACCGCCTCGCCGAAGGCGATCTGCAGATCGCCTTCCACTCCGAACGCGAGGCGATGCGGGACGCACGGCGCGACGAGATCGCGGCGGTCGTGCAGTCGCACGATGCATTGGTGGACGGCCTCGCGGCGATCGGCGAACGGCTCACGCTCGCCGCGGAACGGCTCAGCGACGCGATCGGACGCGTCGCACGCGCCTCGCGCAGCGTCGCGATTGCGAGCGATCAGACGTCGTCCTCGGCGGCTCAGGCATCGGTGGCGGTCGAATCGATCGCGCAGAGCGTCGATCGGGTCGCCGACGGCTCGCGCGACCAAGCCGGAAAGATCGCACAGGCGAGCGCCGCGATCGAAGAGCTCGCGCGCGCCGCCACGGCGATCGCCGAGGGAGCGAACGCGCAGTCGAACGCGATTCAGGAAGCGGCAACGGCAATCGAGTCGCTCGACGGTGAGATCACCGTTCTCTCGCAGACCGGCGAGTCGCTCGCCGAGGCCGCACGAGGCGCTGCGGGCGAAGCGGCCGCCGGCGAGCAGGCCGTCGAAGCGACGCAGCGCGCGATGCGCGAGCTCGGTGACGTTTCGCAGAAGGCGGCAACCGCGATGCTCGCACTCGAAGGGCGCTCGAGCGACGTCAGCGCAATCGTCTCTACCATCGAAGAGATCGCGGATCAGACGAATCTGCTCGCACTCAAC
>CAZABL010000004.1:0-26549 GCA_964483365.1 uncultured bacterium | reverse complement strand
CTCGCTGAGCGTAGCACGATGGCGACGAAAGAGATCTCGACGATCCTTTCGGCGATTCGCCGCGAGACGCTCACTGCAGCCGAGGCGATGCGCGGCTCCGGCGCGTCGATGGCCGAGGGAATCAGCGTCGCGGAACGCGGCGCAACCGCACTGACGGCAGTCGCAGAAGCGATCCGCACGACGACGCAGGTGGCGGACGACGTTGCGCGCCGTGCCGGTGCGATGCGCACCGCGTCGACGACGCTTACGGAAAATATCGGCAGCGTTGCGGCGGCGATTCGTGAGAACGCATCAGCTGCGAATCAGATGCAAATGACGACCCAGAGCGTGACCCAGGTGATGACTCCGGTCGCCGCAACTGCCGAGAATCAGTCCACCGCGTCGACGCATGCCGCGGCGTCGACGAGCGAGCTTGCCGCGGGGGTCCAGGAGATCGAGGCGACCTCGCGCGCGTTGCGCGAGCAGGCCGAGACCCTCGATGCGCTGGTCGAGCAGTTCCGCCTCGCCGAGGCCGCAGACACCGGCGCTGTCTCCGCCGAGGAATCGGCGCTCGCGCTCAGCGGGAGCTTGGCTGGCTGATCGGAGCGGCGCGACGTAAGATTTGCGCCGGGGGTACAAACGATGGCCGTTCTGCGAAGCGTCGTCGTCGCCGGCATCCTCGGCGTGTTGGTCGTCGTGTGTCCAGAAGGTGCCGACGCCGCGCCGCCTCGCGACCTCATCAAGCACGTCGTCTTCGTCATTCAGGAAAACCGCAGCCTCGATAATTTGTTCAACGGCTTTCCCGGCGCGGACACGGTCACGTACGGGCGGCGGCACGACAACTCCGTGATCTCGTTGCATCCGACCAGCCTCAACGTGCCGGTCGACGTCGATCATGCGCGTCAGACCTTCTTGAACTCGTACAACGGCGGGCGGATGAACGGCTTTGACCTGATCGGCACGGTGCCGCCGCAGGGGACGGGGGATTTTCCCTACGCGTACGTGCCGCAAAGCGAGACCAAACCGTACTGGGCGCTCGCGCACGAATTCACGTTGGCAGACCGGACGTTCGCATCCGTCGGTGGTCCCAGCTTTCCGGCCCACCAGTACCTCATCGCCGGTACGTCGGGTTCGGCGATCGACAATCCCAACCAAACCGCGGCGGACATCTTTTGGTGGGGCTGCGATTCTCCGTCGGGGACGTGGGTGCGCGAGATCGGACGTGACGGACGAGCCGACGGCCCGCGCGTCTTTCCGTGCTTCGACTATCGGACGTTCGCCGACGTGCTGGACGAGCATCAGGTGTCGTGGCGTTCGTACGCACCGACCGCGAACGATCTGGGTTCGATTTGGTCGGCGTTCGACGCGGTGCATCACATCCGCTACGGCCCGGACTGGAACGAAAAGGTCATCACCCCGCAGACACGTGTCCTTACCGATATCTCCGCCGATGCGTTGCCGGCGGTGAGCTGGGTGACACCGGACTTCCGCAGTTCAGATCACGAGACGTACGGGATCGGCGGACACCGCCAGGCGGAACGAACGGATCTCGGACCGGAGTGGGTCGCAACGGTCGTCAACGCGATCGGACGCAGCCGCTTGTGGGAAAACACCGTCGTTATCGTGATTTGGGACGACTGGGGCGGATGGTACGATCACGTCCGCCCGCCGCAGCTCGACGCGATGGGGCTGGGCTTTCGCGTCCCGATGATCGTCGTCTCTCCCTATGCGAAACACGCGTACGTGTCGCACGTCCAACACGAGTTCGGCAGCCTCCTCAAGTTCGCCGAAGAGGTCTTCGGTCTGCCGAGCTTGGGGACGACGGATGCGCGCGCCGACGACTTGAACGATTGCTTCGACTTCACGCAGGCGCCGCAGCCGTACGTCCCCATCGCGACGGCGACGAGCGCCGCGGAGTTCCTCGCGATGCCACCCTCCAACGTTCCACCCGACAGTGAGTGACCGGCGCGGAGACCGTCAGGGGAGCGCGTAGGCCTGGAGTCGGACGTCGCGCGTCTCGGCGCCCTTTGCCGCGAGCTGCAGCGTGTGCGGTCCGGACGTCGGCCAGCGCCATGCGAAGACGACCGACGGTGCGTCGCTGCCCGGCATCGAGCTATTCTTCCAGAGCCCGGTGCGATCGAATGTCTCCGCGCCGTCGACGAAAATGCGCACGTGCGCGTGTTCGCAGCTGCGGCTCAGCGTCCCGACCAAGGCGATCCCGCTTCCGTTGAACGTAATCGTCGCGGGCACCGTCGACAACTGCGGTCCGACGAGCTGCGCCGCGGCCCAGTCGTCACCGCCGTCGGCCTCTTCGTTCGGCGCGAGTGCGGCGGCTGCGATCTCGAGCGCGAGCGCTCCGTTGGACTGCCAGGCTGATGTCGTCGTCTGCGCCGGGCCGTCGAAGAAGCGCGCGAAGGTTCCGTCGGCGGCCCGTGCGGAGAGCGCGGCTGCGGCGTTGCGCAGAATCCACGCGCGCGCAAACGCGCCGTCGGGTCGGTGGGCGACGTTCAGCATCGCCTCGACAAGCGGTTCGGCGACGTCGTTCTCGCCGGCGACGTCGACGAAAACGCCGCGACCGTCGCTGAGATTGTCGTTGACGGCGTGCGCGGTGGCGAGGGCGTCGGCGGCGAACGACGGCTCGCCTGTTTCATTGGCAAGCGCCAAGCCGCTCCAGATCATGTCACCGTTGACCGAGGCGAAGAAGCGGTGCGCGACGGGCGCGCAGCGCGTGCCGTCGTCGATGACGTGTACCGTGTAGAGCGGAACCTGCGGATCGAGGTACAGCGCGCGCGCATTCGCATACTGCGTCTTGGCGGCGCGTAGGTACGCCCGGTCCGCGGTCGCGCGATAGAGCAAGATCTCCGCCTTGATGAGATTGGCCTCGGTCTCGAGTGACTTCACGTCGCTCTTGCCGGTGTGCGGCATCTGGTAGAGGATCGAGGGGCAAGCGCCGCCCTGGAAGGCGGCAGAGCGCGCGACGTAGTCGACCGCCGCGGCGGCGCCGGCGAGCGCTCCGCGGTCGCCGGTCGCCTCGTACTCGCGCGCCAACGCGATCGCGTCCCACGAAGGCGTGTCGCTCCACGCTTGGCAGCCCGGGGCCGCGGCGCACGGCGGGCCGTAGCGGGGCGCGCGCGCGGAGAGCGCCTTGAGCACAGCGGGAATCGTCGCGTCGCCGGTCGTTCGCCAGCGGAGCGAGAGCGCGTACGTTTGTGCGTCCACGCCCCAATCGCTCGTCGCGCGAGCGCAATCGGTCGCGTTGCACACGCGCCAGGTTCCGTCCCCGCCGTAGAGCAGCGTGAGGAGGGTCGTCGTCGCCTGTTCACCGGCGGAGGCAAAGTCGCCGCTTGCACCCTTTGCCTCGAGCGGTGAGAACAGCACAACGAGCACGAGCAACAAGCCGCACCATCGCATCTTGAGATGGTAATCGGTGATCGTGCGCTTCGGGTTCACACGTCTTGTCGTCCGACGCGACCGACGCTCGCTCTCCCGCGCTTCGACAGATCGTCCTCGCTCGTGCCGCCTTTCATATCATGTTGTCAAGTGAGTGTTGGCAGACTTCTTGCTCAGCTTATGAGATTGTGTCAGCACAGCAATGGGCATTCAAATCTTCCCGAGCCTGCAACACGCACTGCGCGCCGGATACATGCTCGAGTCGCCGTTCCCGGACTCCGAAGGTTTTCTCATCGTCCGCGCGCGTACGGCCAACGGCTGGGCAAAAGCACTCGTTCGCGTCGGCCGCACGTCCGCGGGCATCTGATAGCGCTTCCGATTACAACGTGACGGCGACGGGTTCGTCTACCGTGTTGGTCGCGTCGGTGAACAAGATCGTTATAGCGCCAAGCACGAGGATGATCGAGCCGATCACGAATCCGGTCGACCACGATCCCGTGCGGTCGACGAGGACGCCGAACACGAACGGCGAGACGATCGCCGCAAGTCCGGACGCCATGTTCATGATCCCGGACGTCGTGCCGCAGTAATAGCGACCGCCGAGATCCATCGAGACGGCCCAGCAGTTCGACACGGCGCATTCGAGCATGAACAGCGCGCCGGTTTGCAGGGCGACCGAGAGGTACGGGTTCGCGACGAAGACGGCGGGGATCGTGAACGCTGCGGCACCGATGAACGACGCGACGATCACGCTGCGCCGCGCGAGGTTGAGGTTACCGGTTTTGCGCCACAGTGCGTCCGACGCCCAGCCACCGAAGAGGTCGCCGAGGATCGCGCCGATCAGCGGGACGCTGGCGAGGAAGCCGAGCTGCGCGAAGCTGAAGTGGCGTCCCTCTTTCAGGTATGTCGGAAGCCAGGTCAGGTAGATCCAGAGCGTGTAGCCGTAGGCGAAGTAGCTCAGCGTGAGCATCCAGACGTCTTTGTTGGAGAAGATCTTGCGCCAGGGGATCGCGCGCTTTTCGCCGGTCGTGGCGACCGCCGTCTGCTTCCCGATCGCATCGATCTCGAGCTGGTTGACGAACTTCGACTGCGACGGCGAGTTGCGATAGAACAGATAGAAGCCGATCGCCCAGAAGAAGCCGATCGCGCCGAGGATGTAGAACGGGTCGCGCCAGCCGCCCGTGTACGCGACGATCGCGACGACGATTGGCGGCGCGAAGGCCGCGCCGGCACGCGACGCCGCGTGCGTCACGCCTTGCAAGAAGCCGCGCATCGACGGTGGGAACCACGTCGCGAGCGCACGCGTCGCGACGGGGAAGCCGCCTGCCTCGCCGATCCCGAACATGAGCCGCATCAAGAAGAAGGAGCCGTAGCTTGCGGCGGTTCCGGTGAGGATCGTGAAGGCTGACCACCACGCCATCAGCCCGGTGAGGACCGAACGCGGACCGAAGCGATCGCCGAGCGTGCCGCCCGGAACCTGGAAGATCGTGTAGGTGATCGCGAAGGCCGAGAAGATCGAGCCCATGATGGTCTTCGAGAAGTGGAACTCCTCGATGATCTTCGGCGCCGTTACCGAGATCGTGACGCGATCAAGATACGAGATGAAGTACAGCAGGCACAGGATGCCCAGGACGACGTAGCGCGTTTTCGTCGCGCGTGCAACGCCGGAGACGGCGGCGACTTTAGTGAGGGACATAGCACCTCGAAGCGATGAGTGAGCGCGAAGAACTTTCTTTCCTAGGGGGGCGAGCTAGCTGAGCTAGACCGCCACGGGCAGCGCTGACGGCGTGGTCGCCTCTGCGAGCTGCGTGAGAGCGACGGAAACACCGTCACCGTGCGGGATCCCTGCCATTGCAAGTCCCATCTGGACGCCGCCGAGCGTCGCGACGAGCATCAGGTCGTTGAAATCGCCCAGATGCCCGATGCGGAAGACGCGTCCTTTGAGGCGTCCGAGCCCGGTGCCGAGTGACATGTCGAAACGCTGGAGAATCGTCTCGCGGAGCGCGTCGGCGTCGAATCCCTCGGGGACGTAGATCGCGGTCAGCGAGTTGGAGTACTCGCGCGCATCGACGGCGACAATATCGAGTCCCCACGCGCGCACAGCGGCGCGGGTCGCCTCGCCGTGACGTGCATGTCGCGCGAAAACGTTGTCGAGTCCCTCTTCGTGGAGCATCTCGATCGCTTCGCGCAAACCGTAGAGCATATTCGTTCCGGGGGTGTACGGAAAGAAGCCGGTGCGGTTCGCGTCGAGCATATCCGCCCAGTCCCAATACGATTTCGGCAGACGCGCATGCTTTGCGGCCGCGAGCGCCTTCGACGAGACGGCGTTGAAGCCCAGACCTGGCGGAAGCATCAGGCCCTTCTGCGATCCGCCGACGGTTACGTCGACGCCCCACTCTTGGTGGCGGTAGTCGATCGACGCCAGCGAGGAGATCGTGTCGACGAGGAACAGCGCCGGGTGTTTCGCGCGATCGATCGCTCTGCGAAGCTCCGGGATGCGGCTCGTAACGCCGGTCGACGTCTCGTTGTGCACGGCGCATACCGCTTTGATCGTGTGCGCGCGATCGTCGCTCAGCCGCGCCTCGAGGGCGGCCGGATCGACGCCATGACGCCAGTCGCCGGGGATGAACTCGACCTCGAGCCCGAGCTTCGCCGCCATCGCTCGCCAGAGCGACGCGAACCAGCCCGTCTCGTACATCAAGACGCGGTCGCCCGGCGACAGGGTGTTGACGAGCGCCGCTTCCCATGCCCCCGTGCCCGAGGATGGAAAAACGACGACCGGCTCTTCGGTCTGGAAAATCGTCCGCAGCCCTTGGAGCACCTCGGTGGCCAACAGCGCGAACGCCGGGCCGCGATGGTCCATGGTCTTCGCGTCCATCGCCCGCAACACGCGGTCCGGGACGTTGGTGGGACCGGGGATCTGCAGGAAGTGTGGTCCGCTTCGGTACACTGCACTCTCCTTTGCGCGCCGCTTTTGCGAGCGGTGCCGGGCATATTGTATGCAATATGCGATGAGTGCCGTGCTATGCAGCCCCGACGCATGAGAATCCTCCCGTCCCGCGCAAATTCTCTTCCGCCTTCAGGAGCGAGAATGACCGCCGCCACACCGATAGTCCGTCTTTCTCTCCACGACGAGGCGATCGCACGCTTGCGTGACCTCATCGTGCGTGGCGAGCTGCGCCCGAACGAGCGGCTCGGCGAGCGCGAGTTGTGCGAACGCTTCGCAATCTCTCGTACGCCGCTGCGCGAGGCACTCAAGGTGCTTGCGGCTGAAGGCTTGGTCGAGCTCCTGCCGCATCGCGGCGCCCGGGTCGCGAGCCTCACGCGTGCGGACATCCAAAACCTGTTCGAGGTGATGGCCTCGCTCGAGTCGCTCTCCGGCGAGCTCGCCGCGGCGCGCATCAGCGACGAGCAGCTCGCCGAGATCGACGGGTACCACGCGGCGATGGTCGACGCATACCGGCGGCGCGATCTGCCGACGTACTTCGATCAGAATCAGGCGATCCACGAACGGATCATCGCGGCGAGCGGGAACCCCGTGCTGCAAGAGGTCTATCACGGTCTGAACGCGCGGATCCGGCGTGCCCGTTACGCAGCGAACACGTCAGAGGAACGCTGGGCCGCCGCCGTCGAGGAGCACGAGCAGATCCTCGCCGCGCTGCACGCGCGCGACGCGCAGGCCCTCGCGACGATCCTGCGCGAGCACCTCCACCACAAGTGCCAACTCGTGCTCTCGCAATTCGCGCCCGGCGACCGTTTCTAACGCGCGATTCGCGTCATGAGGATCAGCACACCGGCGATTACGAGCGAACCCGCCATGAGCGCGTACGAGGCGTTCGGACTGCCCGTGACGCCGTTGAGGAAACCGACGAGATACGCGCCGACGAAGCCGCCGAGTGCGCCGAACGAGTTGATCATCGCCGTCGCCGAGCCCGCCACGTTCTTGGGCATGAACTCGGAGATCATCGCGAAGAACGGTCCGTAGGGCGCGTACATCGCCGCGCCGGCGACGATGAGCGCGAGCAGCGAGAGCGTAAAGTTCGACGAGCCCAGCGCGACGGAAACCGCGAAGGCGAGCGCTCCGACGAACATCGAGATCACCACGACGCCTTTGCGGTTGAGCGTGCGATCGGAGTACTGCGAGACCAAGACCATCGCGATCGCCGCAACGCCGTACGGAATTGCCGTCAACCAGCCCGTCGCGACGATCCCCTGCTGCGACGCGGCTTTGATGATCGACGGCAGCCAGAGCACGAAGCCGTAGATGCCCAGGCTCCAGAAGAGATACTGGGCCGACAGAATAACGACGTTACGGTCCCGCAGCGCATCCCAGACGGAACCGACCTTGGGAATCTCGACCTGCTCCTGGGCGAGCTTCGCCTCGAGCACCTCGCGCTCGGCGCCCGAGAGCCAGCGCGCTTCGCTCGGGTAATCCGCGACGACCGCGCGCCACACGAACGCCCAGATGATCGCCGGGATCCCTTCGATGATGAACATCCAGCGCCAGTCGAAGAGCTTGATCAAGTAGCCGGAGACCACCGACGCCCACATCACCGTGATCGGGTTGCCCAAGATCAGGAACGTGTTGGCGCGCGAACGCTCGCTGCGTGTGAACCAGTGCGACAAGAAGACGATCAAGCCCGGCAGCACCGCGCTCTCGACGACGCCTAAGAGGAAGCGATCGGCAAAGAGCAGCGGGATGTTCGTGATGAGCCCGGTCGCGGACGCGAAGAATCCCCACAGCAGCAAGCCCCAGAAGATGAGACGTTTCGCGCTGCGCGACTCGGCGTAGTGTCCGCCGGGGATTTGGAACAGGAAGTATCCCAAGAAGAACGTCGCGCCCAAGAGCGCCGCGATGTTGGGGCTGATGCCGAGCGACTGCGCAAGTCCCGCCGCCGCGCCGAAGCCGTAGTTGACGCGGTCGAGGTAGGCAAGGCTGTAGGTGATGAAGACGATCGTCACCAGGCGCAGCCACCGGTTCGACCGGTCGCCACGAGAAGCGGTACTCGTCATGCGTCCTCCTCTCTCATCGAAGCATTAGCCGTCAAGCTGCAGCAAAACTGCTGTCCCTTGTCGGATTCTTGCTGTCTGCGCAGGGCGGCAGCAGAAGTCCGCACGTGCGCGACAGAAGCGCTGTAGCGGCATCGCTGCGCGGCGTGTACCATGCGCGAGGAGGGCCCAGGGATTGAGCGTAGTTGTCACCGTCAACGGCGTCAAACACGTGGTGCGCGCATCACCTGACACGCCGCTGTTGTACACGTTGCGGAACGAGCTGCGGCTGCGGAGTCCTCGTTTCGGTTGCGGGCTCGCGCAGTGCGGGTCATGCGCCGTCTTGGTTGACGGGCGCGAGGTTCGGTCGTGCGTCACCCCGGTTGGCGCCGTCGCGGGCAAGACCGTGACGACGGTCGAGGGTCTGCCCGAACTGTGGGCGCAACGGCACAACGGTCGCCCAACGAAAGACACGCTGCATCCGGTGCAGCAGGCGTGGATCGACGAGCAGGTGCCCCAGTGCGGCTACTGCCAGTCGGGGATGATGATCGCGGCCGTCGATCTGCTTTCGACGAACGCGAAGCCGACGGTGCAGCAGATCAAGGACCACTTTACCAATACGCCCCCTTCGCCACACCTATGCCGGTGCGGGACGTACGCCGCGATCATCGATGCCGTTCAGCGTGCCGCGAAGGAGATGGCGTGAGCCTCGACGTTTTCGGCGCGAAGCTGTCGCGAGGCGAGTTCGTCAAGTCGGCCGGCGCGCTGGTGGTCACGGTCAGCGCGACAACGGCGCTCGGCGGGACAAGCGCGGCGGCGACCGCGGCGAAGGCGAGCGGTTCACGGACGACGCTCGATCCCCACCTGCCAAGCTCGTGGTTCGAGATCCATGCCGACAATACGATCCTCATGCGCACCGGCAAGGTGGAGTTCGGTCAAGGCAGCGCGAGCGTTGCGTTGCCGCAGATCGCGGCGGAGCAGCTGTACGTTCGCTTCGATCAGATCACCAGGGTGGTGACCGGCGACACCGATCAGACACCGGACGGCGGCGCCTCCGCAGGCTTTCTCTTGCTCGACAACACGCGGAAGGCCGCGGCGTACACCTACCAGGCGCTCCTGACGCTCGCGTCCGAGCAACTCGGCGTTCCGCGTGCGAAGCTCACTGCGAAGGACGGGGTCATCACCGGCGCTGGGCGCAGCATCACGTACGGTCGGCTCGTGCAAGGCCGGCAGTTGAAGCTCACGATCCCTGTCTCGGGAGACATTTTAGACTTCATCGGCTTGCAAGTCACCGGAGAGCCCCCGCTCAAGCCGACGAGCGAATACACGGTGATGGGCCGCTCGTATCCGATGCCCGGCACGCGCGCGAAGGTGACCGGCGAAGCGATGTGGGTGGGCGATATGCAGCTTCCGGGGATGCTGCACGCACGAATGATCCATCCCAAGACGCTCGGGTCGACGCTCGTCTCCGTCGGTAAACTCGACCAGACGAAGTTTCCGCATGCGCGCGTCGTGCGCAGAAAGAATCTCGTTGCGGTCGTCGCACCCGACGAGTGGGAGGCGATTCTCGCTTCACAAGCGGTCGCAGCCGGCACGAAGTGGAGCGACTGGAAAGGACTTCCGACCAGCGAGCGATTCTTCCAAACGTTCCGGTCGGCAGATTGGTCGTCGACGCCCGTCGTCGTCGGCAAGCCGCCGAACCATGAGAGCGCCGCGGCTCCCGAGGCGGCTTCCGGTGGAAGAACGGTCGGCGACGTTGCGGTCGGGATGAGGCAGGCAGTCAAGAAGCTTTCGGCGACGTACGAGTTTCCATACATGAAGCACGCGCCGATCGGACCTGCGATCGCGCTTGCCGACGTGCGCGCAAACGGCACCGCTCAGCTCTGGGTTCACAACCAGAACCCGCAAGTGCTGCGCCGCAAGATCGCGCGCATGCTGCGGACGTCGCCCGAGAACGTCGTCGTCCGCATCCTCGACGGCACGGGCCACTATGGCCGTTCGAACGGCGGCGCCGAGGGCGTCGAAGGCGAGGCGGTCGTCCTCTCGCAGGCGGTCGGACGGCCCGTGCGCGTGCAGTGGATGCGTCAAGAAGACTTTCGCTGGTCGACGCAAGCCGGACCGGAGCTGACCGACATACAGACGGGGCTCGACGCGAACGGAAACATCGTCGCGCTTCGCGCCGACTACCATTCGACGGCGATGCAGGACGATCGTCTGCTCGGCGCTATTTTAGCGGGTCTTCCGGTCGAGCCCGCGCCTGCGCCCGCAAACAAGATCACCTCGCTGGATATGCTTGCGAACACAGCGTATCCGCCGGCGACGGTATGGCGCTACGACAAGATACCGAACGTTCTGGAGTCCGGACACGGAACGTATCAGATCGGGCAACGCAATTCTCCGTTGGACGTCGGCCTACGCGCGCACAGTATGCGCACGCCATGGCAAATGCAGCAGAACTTCAGCCTCGAGTCGGCGATCAACGAAGCCGCGGCTGCCGCGGGCGTCGACCCGATCGAGTATCGCATCCGGCACACGAGCGATAAGCGCGTCATCGCGGTGCTGAACAGGCTTCGCGAGGAATCGGGTTGGGAGACACGGCCGTCACCGCGCCGCACCGCACGTGCGAGCGGTTCGGAACCGGTCAGCGGGCAAGGGATGTGTATGCTGCTGCGCGAGGGAACGGTTTGGGCGAGCGTCGCCAAGGTCACCGTTCTCCCGAGCAGCGGCAAGGTGAAGGTCGACCACTACACGGTCGCGCTCGAACCCGGGATCATCATCAATCCCCGTCAGCTCAAGCGTATCACGCAGGGTGGCTCGATCATGGGGATCAGCCAAGTGCTCCACGAGGCGGCGTCGTTCGACGAGTCGGAGATCACCAGTGACGATTGGAGGAGCTATCCCATCGCAACGATGGCCGATATGCCGGAGATCAACGTCGTCTTGATGAGCCGGCAGGATGCCGCAACGCCTGCCGGCGCGGGCGAAGCCTCCAACGCGCTCGTGCCGCCTGCCGTTGTTGCGGCGTTCTTCGATGCGACGGGGAAAGCGGCGCGCACCGTACCATTGCGCCCGGAGACCGTCAAAGCGATTCTGCGCGCCTAACGCAGCACGTAGCGTTCGTCGATCGCGTGAAAGAGCTTCAACTCTTTTGCGAAGATGGGATCGGAATACTCGAGGAGCGGCCGCGTCGCGTTTTCCGAGGCCCAGCGATCGACGGCGAACCACCACGCTGCGCTCGTAATCGCCGCTAGCATCTCCGCGATGAGCGCGGCCGACGGCTCCAACCTGGTCGCGAGCGTTTGCGCCGTTCGATGCTGAATGTCATACCGCGATGCGGACTGCCGCGCATGAAGATCGGGCGACGTCGCATCGAGTCGATGAAGGATCAGGACGACGCGCTCCTGAGCGCGGTGTGCCTCCAGCACCTCTCGTCCTGACTCGATGAGAGCGCGGAGTGCTCCCTCACCGGGCGGGCGGGCGAGCAGAGCCGCGCGCGCGTGATCTCCCATCACTTGGAACCAGCTGAGCAACGCGTCGTCCTTGCAGCGGAAGTAGCGGAAGAAGGTCCGCGGCACGAGATCGACCGCCGATGCGATGTCGTCGATCGTGGTTTGCTCGAATCCGCGCTCAGAGAACAAGTTGAGTGCTGCCTCAGTGAGCTGCGCCTTGATTCGTTGCTTTTTGCGTTCCCGGTGCCCGCCGGCACGCTCGTTCATCGACGAGGTTATTCTCTCAAAGACTAAAGTCACCCATTGACTTTAGTCATCAAGCGCACATAGTATTTGGTATGGAGTGGCATGCCGAGTCCGAGTCGGTGCGTCATCCGGAGGCCGGCGCTGATTCCGTTGCGGGCGCGACGCTGAATTGGCCGGAGGGGACCTTCGCGGTTGGCGGCGTGACGTTCGCCGTCGGAGTGTGTGGGCAGGGCGCGAGCACTGAATGTGAACTGATCTCGCCGCGACACGTCTTTGCCGAGCTGGTCGGCGGGTCGCACGGTGTTGTCGAGTGGTTTTTGGATGGCGGACGATGCGCCGCAAGGAGCGCCTACGGGCCGACGTCGCTTCTCGTGCCGAAGGCGCACCGTTTGGTCGCGAAGCACGGAGACTGCGTTACGTGGCGGTACGTCATCTGCGAGCTCGAACACTCGGCATTTACGCAGGTGCTTGGTGACAAAATCGGCACGTTCGATCTTCGGCCCCATGTTGGTCCGAGTCCGATAAGCCCTGGCCTCTGCGAGCGGCTCGAAACGCTCTGCCGAACTCCCGACGCCTTTCCCCTCGTCTATGCGGAGTCGTTGGCGTCGATGCTGGTCGTCGAGTTGTTTCGCGCCTGCGCGACCAAGCCGATCCCTGCCGAGCTCACCGCGGGCGTCGGATCGACGCGATTCAAAGTCGTGCTGGACTTCATCGAACAGCATTTGGATCGGGACATCGGCCTGAGCGAGCTTGCGTCACTCGTCGGTCTCAGCGTCACGCATTTCTCGCACGCGTTCAAGACGTCACACGGCGTCTCTCCGCATCGGTATGTCTCGCAGCGCCGCATCCGGCGCGCGCAGACGTTATTACGTACGACCAACGACACGATCGGCGCGATCGCGGCGCGCGTCGGGTTTTCCAGTCAGAGCCACTTCACTTCCGTCTTCACGAGTCTCGTCGGCTCGGCTCCCTCCACCGGCCGCTCAACCCGCGCGATGTTCGAGACCGAGAGCTACGCAAAACCTTGAACTGAAAATAACGTTGGCTTAAGACGGCTCGCGCAGACTGTGCGCATCGAACTTGTCTAGACAAGGGGCCGTCTTGTGATGAAGCTCGCTGTACTCGGAGCGATCCTTGCCTTGTCGTTGGGTGCCGCCGCGTCGGCGCCTGTCCATGCCGCCGACGCGACGGATTGTCCGAACGGCGGCGTCGTCCGCTTCGGAGTCGAACCGTTTGAAGCGGCGACGCGTTTGGTTCCCGCCTACGATGCGCTGGCGAGATTGATGAGCGAAAAGCTCGGCTGCAAGGTCGAGCTCACGATCCCGATCAGCTACAACGCGGAGATCGAGGCGATGCGCGCCGGCAAGCTCGACGCAGGCGAGTTCGGGCCGCTTGGATACGTCCTCGCCCGCGAGGTCGCGCGCGCCGACGCCGTTGCGACGTTCGGCGATGCGAAGGGCGGCCCGAGCGTGTACTACGCCTCGATCGTGACCTCGCCCGCGAGCGGCATCAAGTCGCTCAAAGACGTCGCCAATCACTCATTCGCCTATTCCGATCCCGCATCGACGTCCGGTCATCTGTTTCCGGCGCTTGCGCTGACCAAAGCGGGGATCGATCCGGATAAGGGCATCCATCCCTTTTACGCCGGCAGCCATAGCGCGTCGTTCGAGGCGCTGCGCAACCACAAGGTGGACGCAGCCGAGCTCAACAGCGTTCTGATCGAGAGCGCGACGCAAGCGGGCGAGTATACGCCGTCGGACTACGTGACGCTGTGGAAGTCGCAGCCGATCCCGAACGACGCGATCGCCGTGCGTCGCGATCTGCCCGAGGCCTTCAAGAAGCGCTTCGTCAGCGTGCTGATGAGCCTGCCGTTCTCGCAGCTCCCTCCCGACGTCGTCAAAGTCTTCCCGTCCAAGGGGACGACCGGGTTCGTGCCGATGACGGACAGTGCCTATGACGTGATTCGCGATCTCGTGAAGACACTGCACATCGATCTCACGAAGGTCTCATGACCGCGCTCGCCGTGTCGTCGTCCGCGCCGTTGCTGGACGTTCGCGATCTGTCGATGCGCTTTCCGAACGGCTTCGAAGCGCTGCGCGGCGTGACGCTCTCGATCCGGGCCGGTGAGTTCGCCGTGATTCTCGGGAGCAACGGAAGCGGCAAGTCGACCCTGCTGCGCTGCGTCTCGCGCTTGCTCGACCCGACCGCAGGCAGCATCGAAGTCGAAGGCCAGGATCTCTCTCGGCTCTCCGGGAGCGCGCTGCGACGCGCGCGCTGCACCGTCGCGTTCGTGTCACAGCAGGCGAATCTCGTGCGGCGCCGCAGCGTCTTGGCGAACGTTGCGACCGGGACGCTCGGCCGGCACGAGTCGTTGGCGACGTCACTCGGGCTCTTGCCCGCCGCGGCGCTGCCGTTCGCCTACGAGCAGCTTCGCGTCGTCGGGTTGACCGACAAGGCGGAACAGCGCGCAGGCCGGCTCTCCGGCGGGCAGGCGCAGCGGGTCGCGATCGCGCGCGCGCTCGCACAAAAACCGCGCGTGCTGCTCGCCGACGAACCGGTCGCGAGCCTCGACCCGGAGGCTGCCGTCGACGTCCTGTCGCTGTTGCGTTCGCTCGCGCACGACGGACTCGCCGTGCTCTGCGTGCTGCATCAACCCGACCTTGCGATCCAGTTTGCCGATCGTGTGATCGGTATTCGCGCCGGCTCGGTCGCATTCGACCTCGCTTCTGAGGCGGTCTCTTCGGCGATGATCAACTCGCTGTACGCAGCCGACGCTGCGTGAAGCTCGTGGCCGAGCGCGCCGCCTTCAACGGCGGGGTCGCCACGCGCGCCGACGGGCATGTGTGGCGTGCGGCTCTCGTCGTGCTCGTGTGCGTCGCGCTCTTCGTCCAGGCGCTCGTGGTGGTCAAGGCGCGGCCGCAGGATCTGGTCACCGGGATCAGCGGGATGGCCGATCTGCTGCGCCGCGCGACCCCGCCGAACTTCTCGCTGCTCGGCTCGGTGATTTGGCCGACGCTCGAGACGTTGGACGCGGCGATTTTCGGGACCGTCGTCGGGATGGTGATCGCGTTGCCGCTGGCGATCCTCGCCGCACGCAACGTGACGCCGTCGCGCGTGCTCTACGGGATCGCGCGAGGCGGAATCGGGCTGACGCGGGCGGTTCCCGATTTGATCTGGGCGCTGCTGTTCGTCACGGCAGTCGGCCTTGGACCGTTTCCAGGCGCGCTTGCGCTGGCGGTCCATTCGATCGGCATGCTCGGGCGGCTCTTCGCCGAGGTGATCGAGGACATCGATATGGGCCCCGTCGAGTCGCTCACGTTGACGGGCGCTTCGCGGCTCCAAGTCTTCACGCACGCGGTCGTGCCCGGCGTTGCGCCGTCGCTGCTCGGAATCGCGCTCTACCGCCTCGATGAGAACGTGCGCGCGTCGCTCGTGCTCGGTTTCGTCGGTGCTGGCGGGATCGGCTTTCAGATCTTGTCGGCGATGAATTTGTTTCAATATCGCGATGTGTCGCTGTACTTGCTCCTCACGTTCGCTCTGGTCGTCGCCGTCGAACGGATCTCCGCCGCGCTGCGGCGTGCGATCCTGTGAAGGTGGCGATGTCCGCGCAGCCGCTCTACCTGCGCGTCGCGGATGTGCTCGCGCGCGACGTCGCCGGCCGCAAGCCCGGTACGCCTCTCCCGTCGGAGAACGAGCTCGCGCACGCGTACGACATCAGCCGCCTCACGGCGCGTGCGGTCCTCGAGGAGTTGCAGCGGCGGTACCTGGTGAGGCGCAGTCAGGGGCGGCGCGCGTTCGTCGCGCAACGCATCGACTATCGCGTCGGTCCGGCCGACGCGCCCAGTTGGACGCGTACCGTTCGCGCGGGCGGTGGTGAACCGCGCTCGGAGACGATCGCGCTGCGGCGCCGCGTCCCGCCGGAACGGATTCGCCAAGTTCTTTGCTTGGAACGCGAAGTGCCGGCGATCTTCTTGGCGCGGCGACGCTACGTCAACGACGAGCCCGCTGCGTACGCGGAAACGTGGCTCGCCGCCGATCTGGTGCCGGATCTCGACGTTGCGCTCTCCGGCGAAGGATCGCTCTACGGTGCGTTCCTTACGACGTACGCCTTGCATCCGCAGCGGGCCGGGACGCGCGCGGAGTTCGTCGTTGCACCGGCCGGCGTTGCGGCCAAGCTCGGGATCGACGGGCGTCCGATGACGTTCCGTCTCGACGGTCACACCGACTCGATGCGCTGGAAGCGGCCGATCGAGATCACGCGGTCGTGGCTGCGCGCCGATATCTTTCGCGTTGTTTTCGAATTGGAGCGCGGGTGACGACATTCGACCGACCAGCGTGGCTGCGCGTGCTCGCGCTTGCGCCGTTTGCGGACCTCGCGCGTCTCGTCGGCGATCTCGCGCCGTTGCCTGCGTTCGAGTACGTGCGCGAACCGGAGATCGGCCTTGCGATGGTACGCGGCCGTACCGGTGGTGACGGCGCGCCGTTCAACGTCGGCGAGATGACGGTCACGCGCTGTCGCGTTCGCGTGATGACCGCTGAGGACGAACGGCGAACCGGATTCGCCTGCGTCGCCGGCCGTTCGCCGCGACACGCTGAGTTGATCGCCGTCTGCGATGCGCTCCTCCAGTCGCCGCGCTGGCACGACACGGTCGTCGCACGCGTTCTGATGCCGGCTGAGCGCGCGCTCGCGGAGACGCGCGAACGAAACGCTCGTCGCCGCGCGGCGACGAAGGCCGAGTTCGTCACGGTCGTTCGATCGGGGGAGTCATGATTGCGCTGAACGACGGCGTCCACGCCGCACAACGGACCTTTCGCACGCTGCTGCACGCGTTGGCCTATCCCGGCCGACTCGCCGCGGTTGCAGATCCGTTCCCGGGCGCGCCGTTCCCGTTTTCGCCGGCATCGGCTGCCGCAGCGCAGACGTTGTTCGATCGCGACGTGACGGTGTGGCTCGGTGCACCGTGCGATCCCGTTGCCGCGGCATGGTTGACGGAATCGACGGGTGCGCGCATCGTCGACGATCCGCGCTTGGCGCAATTCGCCGTCCTGCGAGACGCCGCCGACGTCGGCGTACTCGCCGAGTTTTCGAGCGGGACTGCCGAGGACCCGGAAACGTCGGCGACGGTGTTCGTGCATGTCGACGCGCTGAGCGGAGGCGCACCGGTCGTCTTGCGCGGACCCGGGATCGACGGGGAGATCGTTTTCGCGCCGCGCGGCGTTCCGCCGCACTTCTGGGCGACGTGGTCACAGAACACGGTGCGGTTTCCGCTCGGTGTCGATTGCTTTTTCTTCGACGCCCATGCGGTCGCGGGGCTTCCGCGTACGGTGAAGGGGCGCCCGGCATGACGTACGTTGCGGTCAAAGGCGGCGAGCCCGCAATTCGCAACGCAGAGCGGCTTCTGCACGCGTTGCGGCGCGGCGACACCGGGATGCCCGACCTAGCGATCGAGCAAATCGAAAGTCAGCTCGGTCTTGCCGTCGACCGCGTGATGGCCGAGGGCAGCCTCTACGACCGGCCACTAGCGGCGTTGGCGGTCAAACAGTCGTGGGGCGATCTGGTCGAGGCGGCGTTCCTCGCGCGCGCCTTCCGCACGACGCTGCCGCGCTTCTACGACAGCGTCCCCATCGACACGAGCGCGATGGACCTTGCCCGCCGCATCTCGGCGATCTTCAAAGACGTGCCGGGCGGACAAATCATCGGGCCCAGCTTCGACTACACGCAGCGACTACTCGACTTCACGCTGCTTGCCGGTAACGGACACGCGACGGCGCCGCAGGCCGAAGCGAGCGTCGAGCCGGTCCCCGGCGTAATCTCGTTGCTGCACGCCGAAGGTGTGCTCCAAGACGAGGACACGCGGGATGCGGCGCCGGCAGCCGATTTGACGCGCGAGCCTGTCCGCTTTCCGGTGCAGCGCGCGACGTGGCTCCAGGCGCTGGCGCGCGGCGACGAAGGCTTCCTGCTCGGGCTTGCCTATTCGACGCAGCGCGGATACGGCAGCAACCATCCTTTCGCCGGCGAGATTCGCGTCGGTACCGTCGAGGTCGCCGTGTTCGACGAGGAACTGGGATTCGAGGTCATCGTCGGCGAGATCGTGATGACCGAAGTGCAGATGGTCAATCAGTTCGTGGGGAACGCGACGACACCGGCACAATTCACCCGCGGATATGGGCTGACGCTCGGCTACAACGAGCGCAAAGCGATGTCGATGGCGCTCGTCGACCGTTCGCTACGCGCCGACGAATACGGTGAACGCAAGCGTGGTCCGGCGCAAGACGCGGAGTTCGTCGTCTCTCACAGCGACAACGTGGAAGCGCAGGGGTTCGTGCAACACCTCAAGCTGCCGCACTACGTCGATTTTCAAGCGGAGCTGCACTTGATTCGGGGTCTACGCGCCGATCAAGCTGCGACGAAGGACGAATGATCGCACCTGCACTGAGTACGCCCAGTGATGCGCCGGCCACGCTGGCCGGATTCAACTTCGCCTATCTGGACGAACACACGAAACGGTCGATCCGGCGCAACCTGCTCAAAGCGGTCGCGATCCCCGGGCATCAGATCCCGTTCCGCTCGCGCGAGATGCCGATGTCGTACGGCTGGGGTACGGGCGGCATCCAGCTCACCTCGTCGCTGATCGGGTTGAGCGATACGCTCAAAGTGATCGACCAAGGCGCCGACGACACGACGAACGCGGTCAACATTCGGCGCTTTTTCGCCAAGACGTGTCCTGGGGTCGCGACGACGACGCGCACGGTCGACGCCACGATCATTCAAACGCGGCATCGCATCCCCGAGACGCCGCTCGCCGAAGAGCAGATTCTCGTCTATCAGGTGCCGGGACCGGAACCGCTGCGCGGCATCGAGCCGTCCGAAGCGAAGACACGCAAGATGCACGCGCTTTCCGAGTACGGCGCGATGTATCTGCGGCTGTACGAGGACATCGCGCGGTACGGCCGCGTCGCCACGGCGTACAACTACCCGGTCCTCGTGCACGGCCGTTACGTGATGAGCCCGAGTCCGATCCCACGCTTCGACAACCCGAAGATGCATCGCAATCCCGCCCTGCAGCTCTTCGGGGCGGGGCGGGAGAAGCGGCTCTACGCCGTTCCGCCCTATACCGACGTCGTGAGCCTTGCGTTCGAGGATTATCCGTTCGTGCGCGAGAGCTGGGACCGGGTGTGCGAGTTCTGCGGCTCGCGGACGAGCTATCTGGACGAAGTCGTGGTGGGTGACCGCGGCGAGCGCCTTTGGATGTGTTCGGATACCGACTTCTGCGCGCAGCAGCGGGAGCGGCAATGACGCCGGTTTTACGCGTACGGGGCGTGACCAAGCGCTTCGGCGCGATCGCGGCGTGCGACGATGTTTCGCTCGACCTTTATCCCGGACAAGTCCTGGGTTTGGTCGGCGAATCCGGCTCCGGGAAGTCGACGCTGCTGCGCGCGCTGCTCGGCGAGACGCCGATCGATGCCGGCGAGGTGGTCTACACGACCGCCGCCGGAGAGGAATTGCGTATCGGCCAGCTCGCGGAGCCGCGTCGTCGAAACTTGATGCGCACCGAATGGGGGATCGTCCACCAGAATCCGCGTGACGGATTGCGCATGAGCTACAGCGCCGGAGCCAACGTCGCGGAACGGCTCTTCGACGGCGGCGCCCGCCACTACGGCAACGTCCGGCAGACGGTTCTGTCGTGGCTCGCCGAGGTCGAGATCGACGGGAGCCGGGTCGACGAGCGCCCGAGCGTGTTCTCCGGCGGGATGCAGCAACGGCTGCAGCTGGCGCGCGTGCTGGTCACGCATCCGCGCCTCGTGCTGATGGACGAACCGACGGGCGGTCTCGATCTCTCGGTCCAGGCGCGGCTGCTCGATCTGATCCGCCGGCTGGTGCGCGATCTGGCTCTGAGCGTGATCGTGGTGACGCACGACATCGGCGTCGTGCGGCTGATCGCTGATCAGGTGCTCGTGATGCGCGACGGACGGATCGTCGAAACGGGGATCGCCGATCGCGTGCTCGACGATCCGCAGCATCCGTACACGCAACTGCTCGTCAGCGCGGCGCTCGTTCCGTGACGGCGCTGCTGCGTGCCGAGCGCATCTCCAAGACGTTCACGCTGCACTTGCAGGGCGGCGTCCAGCTGCCGGTTCTCGATGGCCGGTCGCTCGAGGTGCACGCCGGCGAGTGCGTTGCGCTCGTCGGGGTCTCCGGCAGCGGAAAATCGACGTTCATGCGCGCGCTCTACGGCAATTACGGCGTGGACGGCGGCTCGATCCAGGTCCGCGACGGTGACGACGTGGTCGATCTCGCGAACCTCTCGCCGCACGAGCTCGCCGCCGTCCGTTTGCGCACGATCGGGTACGTCAGTCAATTCTTGCGCGTTATCCCACGCGTTCCGGCGCTCGAGATCGTGCTGGAACCGCTGACCGCGACGGGCGTCGCCCGCGACGCCGCCCGCGACGTCGCCGCGGCGCTGCTGACGCGCCTCGATATCCCCGAGCGGTTATGGCAGCTCTCGCCGACGACGTTCTCCGGCGGTGAGAAGCAGCGCGTGAACATCGCGCGTACCCTCGCCGTCCCGTACCCGATTCTGCTGCTCGACGAGCCGACTTCGGCGCTCGATGCGCGGAGCCGCGAACGCGTCGTCGATCTGCTGCTCGAGCGCAAGGCCGCGGGCGCGGCGATGGTTGGGATCTTTCACGACGACGAGGTCCGTGCGCAGCTGGCCGATCGGTCGATCACGTTTGGAGACGGAGACTGAGATGATCGCGGTCCACGCGGGGCCGGCGACGGCCCGCACGACCTACACCAACTTCGCGCTGCAGTTGCCGGATCGCGCGTTCATCGGCTCGCTCGTCGTCGACGGCGGCCGCATCGTCGACATTGCGGAAGGCACCGTGCGCGGCGGGATCGACGGCGGGGGCGCGGTGCTGATGCCGGGCCTGATCGAGCTGCACACCGATAATGTCGAGACCGTGCTGCGGCCGCGTCCGGGCGTTCGCTGGCCGTTTGAATCTGCGCTGCTCTATCACGACCGGCTCGTCACCGCGGCGGGGATCACGACCGTCTGCGACGCGATCTCGATCGGCGACACGCTGTCGGGAGCGTCGCGGCTCGACTTCTTGGTCCCCGTGATCGAGCAGATCGAGGCGGGGCGGGCGCGCAACCGGTTCACCGCCGACCATCTGGTTCATCTGCGGTGTGAGCTCGCCTACGACGAGCTCGTCGCGGTCGTCTCGCGCTTCGTCGACAACCCGCTGACCGTACTCATCTCGCTCATGGATCACACGCCGGGTCAGCGCCAGTTCGCCAGCCTCGAAAAGTTCGAGCAGTACTACACCGGCAAGTACAAGCTCGAGCCGGCTCGTGTGCGTGAATTGATCGCGGATTGGCAAGCGAACCAAGAGGAGCGCGTACCCGCAAACCGTGCCGCCGTCGTCGCGCTGGCGCGGGAGCGGTCGATTCCGCTCGCGACGCACGACGACGCGACGCTCGAGCACGTCGCGCAGGCGATCGACGAGGGCGCGGTCCTCGCGGAGTTTCCGACGACGTTGGAGGCGGCGCGTGCATCGCACGAGGCCGGCCTCCACGTGCTGATGGGGACGCCCAACGTGATGCTCGGCGGTTCGCAGTCGGGGAACATCGGCGCGATGGACCTCGCCCTGGCCGGCTTGGTCGACATCTTCTCATCAGACTACGTGCCGCAGAGCTTGATCCACGGACCGTTCGCCGTCGCCGCCGCAACGGGACGGCCGCTGCACGAAACGATGCGAACGGTGACGAGCACACCGGCGGCCGCGATCGGTCTGCTGCACGATCGAGGCAGCATCGAAATCGGAAAGCGCGCCGATCTGGTGTTCGTGGACGCTAGCGAGCCGTACGTGCGCATTGCCGGTGTGGTCTCGAATGGAGTACGCGTCGCATGAGATATCCCGCGTTCCTCACGATTCTGTTCGCGTGCGCCGCCCTCGTCGTGGGCAGCGGCGCACCCGTACCTGCCGTCGGCGCCACGGACTGTCCAGGCGACGGCGTCGTCCGCATGGGACTCATCCCCGGCGAGGACACCCCGACGATGATGAGCGTGTACAAGCCGATCTCCGAAGCCCTGAGCCGGCGGCTGGGCTGTCCCGTCGATCTCTCGATCGCCACCAGCTACACCGCGGTCATCGAAGCGATGCGGCAGAAGAAGCTCGACATCGCGACGTTCGGCCCGCTCAGTTACGTGCTCGCGCACAAGGTCGCTGCTGCCGAAGCGATGGTCGTGCAAGGTCACGACGACGGCACGGCGATCACGTACGAGGCGACGATCGTCACACCGAAGGTAACCGGCATCACCACCTTGCGCGACGTCGCCGGCCACTCGTTTGCCTTCTCCGATCCGGCTTCCACGTCGGGGCACCTCATGCCGGCGTATGCGCTGCGCAAAGTCGGCATCGACCCGAACACGGGTGTGCGGGCATTCTTCGCGGGGAGTCACAGCGCATCGTTCGAGGCATTGCGCAACCACAAGGTCGATGCAGGCGAGCTGAACTCGCAGTTGATCCGCATCTCAACCGCCGCCGGATCCTATAACCCGAACGACTTCGTCACGCTTTGGCGGTCGGGTCCGTTGCCGGGATCGCCGATGACGATTCGTGGCGACCTGCCCGCCGCGTTCAAGGCGCGCGTCCGCGATGCGGTGACGTCGCTCGATCTGCACACCGTCGCAGACCCCAAACGCGTCTTGTCCGGCACGCGCTACGTCATCGTAAAAGATTCGGCGTACGACGGCATCCGGGACATGGTCTCGACGCTCGGCATCGACCTGGAACACGTCAATGAGTGAGGCTGCCGTCGCAAGCGGGCACACCCGCTTGGCACGCCCGGACGACTGTGCCGCGGTCGTGCAGCTGATCGCCGCGATGGGCGGACACGACGACATCGCCGAGTACGGCGCATTTCTGGAAACGTTTGCGACCATGTGCGCCGCGCCCGACGCACGGGTGCTCGTCGCGGAGCGCGACGGCGCGGTCGTCGGCGTGACGAGCCTGCAGGCTCGTCTGTCGCTCCTGACCGACCGGCGCGAGGCGTGGCTCGGGGTGCTCGCAGTCGCGCCGGATGTGCGCTCCACGGGCGTCGGCGCACAACTGCTGGCGTCCGCAGAACGCGAGGCGCAAGCGCTGGGCTGCGCCTCGATCGTGCTCGAGGCCTCGACGATGCGCGACCGCGCGCACGCGTTCTATCGCGCGCGAGGCTTTGCCGAGGCGCGTCCTGCGCTGCGCTTCGAACGGATGATCGACGTGCCGGCGGAGACGCTGGCCGATCGCTTTCTCGCGGCTGCCGCGCGAGCGGCGACGCACATCGCGCACGCGATCGCGGGACGCGCGTCGGCTGCGTCGGTCGGGATCGGCGCCGACGGCGCGCCGACGGAAGATGCGGACGCCGCCGCCGAACGGGCGGCGCTCGACGCGCTGCTGCCGCTCGGCGTACCGGTCATGAGCGAGGAGTCCGGACTCGTCGGCGCCAGTACGATCGACCCGCAGCAGCCGTGGATCTCGCTCGACCCGCTCGACGGCAGCCGCAATTTCGTCGCCGGCTATCCTCTCTATGCGGTCTCGATCGGCCTGGTGCAAGCCGGTCGGCCGATCGCGGGGCTCGTCGTCGACTTGGCGGGCGGTCACCGTTGGTCCGCGCAGCTGGGTCGCGGAGCGATGCGCGACGGAGCGCCGATCCGTACGCGGCACGGTCCGCTCGGTGCGTTGCCGAGCCCGCTTCCCGGAGCGCGCCCCGTGCGCGAACTCCCCGGCATCAAGCGCGTGCGCATCAGCGGCAGTACCGCGAGCGACTTGTGCCGGGTTGCCGATGGTTCTCTCGCGGTCTTCTTCGCGCTCGACCGTCCGGTCGTGCACGTCCACGATCTTGCCGCCGCGATGATCATCATCGAAGAAGCCGGCGGCAGCGTGGTCGATCGCGAAGGCGCGCGTCCCGTCCTCGTCCCCGACGCCGCACGCTGCCTCGAAGTGGTCGCCGCGCACGATCGCGCGTCTGCACGCGCGTTCGCGGGTTTGGCATGAGACGCTTCGCCATCTACTACGCGCCCGCGCCCGGCACGCCGCTCCACGCTTTCGGCACGGCCTGGTTGGAGCGCGATCCCGCGCGCGATGGCCCCGTCGCGCCGTTTCCGTTCACGAGCCTCACGCCGGAGCGGCGCCGCGAGATCACGGCGGCACCGCGACGGTACGGCTTTCACGCGACGTTGAAGCCGCCGTTCGCGCTCGCAGCGGAGCGCACCGTCGACGAGCTGCGCGCGGCCGCAGCTGCCTTCGCTGCGTCGCGCCCGCCGTTCGACGTTCCGGGGCTCCAGCTCGCGGAGATCGGCGGCTTTCTGGCGTTCGTCTTGCGCACACGGTCGGCTCCGTTCGCAGCGTTGGCTGACGACGCGGTGCGCGCATTCGAGCGCTTTCGCGCGAGGCCGACCGCCGACGATCTCGCACGCCGGCTGCATCCCGGACTGAACGAGCGCGAGCGCGAGCTGGTAGAGACTTGGGGTTATCCGTACGTGTTGGACTGCTGGCGTTTCCATCTGACGCTGACCGAACGGCTCGACGACGCCGAGCGCACGGCCGTGCGCAAAGAGCTCGAACCGCTCGTCGCGCCGTTCGTCGACGACGTGCTGCGCGTCGATGCGGTCGTGCTCTTCGAGCAGCCGAGTGCCGACGAGCCGTTCCGGCAACTCGCTCGGTTTCCGTTTGCGCGTACGGCGGCGCTGAAGGTCGGCGTATGAGCGAAACCACGGTCGTGACAAACGCGCGCGTCGTGACTCCCCGTGGTGTCGTCGACGGATCGGTCGCGTTCGAGGAAGGCCGCATCATCGAGGTCAGCGCGCGACGGTACGCTGACGCAGTCGACATCAACGGCGCCCTCCTGATGCCGGGTGTCATCGACGCACACACCGACTACATCGAGAAGGAGATCAACCCGCGACCGGGTGCGGAAGTCTCGCTCGAGATGGCCTTGCACGTGATGGACCTTCGTGCGCTCGCATGCGGATTGACGACGGTGCTCAGCGCTGCCCGCGTGTCGCCCGAACGGACGGGGAGTGCGGGAAGCTGGCATGGCGACGGCTTGCGCCTCGCCCGTGAGATGCAGCGGCTTGCGCCGCGGACGCGCGCCCGGCATCGCGTGCACATACGCTGGGACACCCGGTACATGCCGGTCGACGACGACATCGCCGAGTTGTGCTCACTCGAAGGGATCGGCAACGTCGTCTTCAACGACAGCCTGCCGGGGGTGCGGCAGTACCGCGACATGGACGCCTTGATTCGCAAGCAGGCGCTCACGCTGAATGTCTCGATCGAAGCGTCACGCGAGCTGATGGAGGAGAAGATCCGCGCGGCGCTCGCGGTCGACAACCGCGCGGCGACGGCGCGTGCGCTCGGCGGCCGGTTTCCGCTCGGCAGTCACGACGACACGACGGTCGAGCACGTCGACGAAGCGTTCGCGCTCGGTGCGCGGCTGTGCGAGATGCCGGTGACGATCGAAGCAGCCCGTCGCGCGAAAGAGCTGGGGATGCTCGTGTGCATGGGCGCGCCGAACTACGTACGCGGCGGTTCGCACTGCGGGAACCTCGCAGCGCACGAGGCATTCGCCGAGGATCTCGTCGACATGCTGTGCAGCGACTATCACTTCCCCTCGCTGCTGGCGAGTGCCGTCCTGATGTTTGCGAGCGGGGAGTCGCCGACGCGCGTCGCCGAGCTGCTGGCGCTCAATCCGGCGCGACATCTCGGCCTCGACGCCGATCTCGGCAGCATCGAAGTCGGCAAGTTGGCCGATCTGGTTGCGTTCCATCCCCGCGACGGCTACGCCGACGTGACGCGCACGTGGGTCGGCGGCCGGCTGCAATTCGCTGCGCACGACGCGCGCGCGGTTCTCGCCGCCGGATGACCGCGCAGGGCGAGCCGCGCGTCGACCCGACGGCGTCGATTCGGGATTCGACGCTCGGAGCCTGGACCGCGGTCGGCGCGCGGACCTCGATCGCCGAGTCGACGCTCGGCGACTATTCGTACGCCGTCAGTGACTGCAGCATCATCTATAGCCGCATCGGAAAGTTCTGCTCGATCGCGGCGGCGAGCCGGCTGAATCCCGGGAACCATCCGCTCGAGCGCGCCGCGCTGCATCATTTTACCTACCGCAGCGCCTCGTACGATCTCGGCGACGACGACACCGACTTCTTCCAGTGGCGCCGCGATCATCAGGTCGTGTTGGGCAACGACGTCTGGATCGGCCACGGCGCGGTCGTGCTCCCAGGGATCACGATCGGTTCGGGTGCTGTGCTCGGTGCAGGTGCGGTCGCGAGCAAGGACATCCCGCCCTTCGCGATCGCGGTCGGTGTACCGGCGAAGGTCTTGCGGTACCGGTTCGAATCTCCGATCATCGAGCGCCTCCTGCGCGTCGCGTGGTGGGATTGGCCGCACGAACGGCTCGCAGCTGCACTGCCGGATTTTCGCGGCTTGACGATCGAAGCGTTT
>CAZABL010000003.1:0-115154 GCA_964483365.1 uncultured bacterium | reverse complement strand
TCAGCATGACGGTAGCGAGATACTTGTCACCCTGAGCTTGTCGAAGGGCGCGTCCACGCTGAGCTTGTCGAAGCGATCACGGCACGACGGCTTCGACGAGCTCAGCCAGCGCGCTTCGCCAAGCTCAGCCCGCGAGATGCTTCGCCAAGCTCAGCATGACACGATAGTTGTTGTCACCCTGAGCTTGTCGAAGGGCGCGTCCGCGCTGAGCTTGTCGAAGCGATCACGGCACGACGGCTTCGACAGCTCAGCCCGGACCCGTGCTTCGACCCCTGAGCTTGTCGAAGGGTCAGCATGACAGGAGTCCTACATCTTGTAGGAGTGTAAGCCGCTGATCCAGATGTTCACGCCCAGGTAGCAGAACACGATCGAGACGAAGCCGATCACGCTGACCCAGGCGCAGCGCACTCCGCGCCATTGGCTGCGCGTGTGCAGATGCATGTACGCGGCGTAGATGATCCACGAGACGAGCGCCGCGGTCTCCTTGGGGTCCCACTGCCAGTACGCGCCCCACGCTTCTTTCGCCCACATCGCGCCGGTGATGATCCCGAGCGAGAGGAGCGGAAGGCCGACCGCGATGATGCGGTACTGCAGAACGTCGAGGCGCGCGAGCGACGGTAGTCCCATCAGCCACACGGCGAACGGATCGTTCGCGGCGGCAGCCTGTGCGAGTGCGGGCGTGTCGGTGCGCGCGATCGCACTGGTCGCGTTCCCCGCGTAGGCGTCGATCAAGAGATCGATCTGCGGACCGCCCGCCGACGCCGCGACGCCGCGCACCGCCGACTTCTTGAGCGAGAAGCGCTGCTCGGCGCCAGCCTTGAGCAGATAGAGCAGCGAGACGCAGAACGCGACCATGAACGACGCGTACGCGCTGATCACGATCGGGACATGGATCTTGATCCAGTACGACTGCAGCGCGGGGACCGCCGGCATGTAGCCTTCGTTCCATGTCGTCGCGTAGCCCAGTGAGATCGCCGCGATGGCGAGCACCGGGCCGCCCAAGAACGAGAGATCGTATTTGTACGCGAAGATCAGGAAGACGAGCACGGCGACCGCGCTGAACAGCGAGAGCGAGCCGTACAAGTTGGTCAGCGGCCACACGCCGGTCATCCACCAGCGCGTGCCGAGCTCGGCGAATTGCGCGGTGCAGCCGGCGATCGCGAGCGGCAAGCCGATCGTACGCAGCACCGGCTTGCGGGTGAGGAAGAAGCCGAACAGGACGAGTGCACCCGTCACGTACGCCGCGATCCCCAGGACGAGCAACGCCTGATCGATCATCTGTCTGGTCGGATCCATACTTCTCCTTATGCGGACTTCGGCTGCGTCGGCGACTCATCGCGGCGCAGCGCCGCGACCAGCTCCCGGAAACGGTCCTCGAACACATCGTAGCCGCGCACCGTCGTCGCGGCGAGACCTACTTCCGTCCCCGCCGGAACAGCACGCGCAAGTACGAACAGCCGTGCCGGCAAGAAGTAGAACGAGATGCACAATCCGGCGAGCAGGACGAATGCTCCGAGTCCGACGACCGGAATCCCTGGGTCGTAGCGATACTGAAATCCGGAGTAGAGCACGTATTTCGCCGGAGTAAGCGCATAGCCGGCACCCAAGTCGAGCGAGCTGCCGAGCGGCACCATCGCATTTCCGGCGGGCTGATCGCCATCGAACGCTTGCACGACGACGGCCGGATCGTTCGGACGCGGATCGGCGGACGGTTGTCCTGTCGTTCTGTCGACCGTTCCGACGAAGCGCGCATACTGAATCGCGCGCGACGTGCCGTCGATGAGGAAGCCTTCGCCTTCCTTGAGCGGATGGTCCGGTCCGGCGACCGGGCGACCGTCCTTCGTCAGACGGAAGTCGATGGCGAACCCGTACGTCGATTGATAGACGAGCGTGCCGTCGACGTCGTAGGGGTGATTGACGCGGATGATCGCGTCACGCGCGACGCCGTCGCGTCCGGTGACGGTCGCATCGGAGACGTAGTCGATCGGCTGATAGACGACGCCGGACTTGGTGCGGATCGGGTCGATCCGGTAGGCGAACCGCTTGAGCGCGATCCGCGCGCCGCTCTGCGGGATCGTTGCCGTGTCGCCGCTGAGCACCGCGAAGTCGCCGCTGTATCCCTTCGCCCAGTAGATCGTCGTCCCGATCGCGATGAGCAGAAAGCCGACGTGCGCAACGAGGACGCCGCGACGCGCCCAGTTGTTCTTGTCGGCGAACGTCCACTCGTCGCCGCCGAACTCGCGCTTACGGACCTGCCAGCCGCGCGCGGCGAAGAACGCGGCGATGCGCGTGCGCACGCTCTCGACGTCGTCTTCGATCACGATCTTGGCGTGCAGGGGGATGGCGTCGATCTTGACGGGCGCCAGGCGCGGGATGCGGCGCGGGATCACCTTGGTGAACGTCGCCGCGCCCATCGAGCACAAGATCAATCCGACGTTCAACAGATAGGCCGGACTGTGATAGATATTGTTGACGTCCAGCCGCAAGATCATGCGCGCCAGCGGCGGCGCGTAGTTGGACGCGTAGAACGACGGGTCTTTGCCCTGCTCGATCACGACGCCGATCAGCGTGAGCAGCGCCCACACCGCGAGCAGCGAGACGCCGAACGTGACGTTCGCGAAGAGCCGAACGAGGTCGTCCCAGCTCTCCCGGAACGGCGCTACGTACCGAGCGCCTCTTGTCGCTTCCACGAGCGCTCCATCAACACGATCAGCCAGATCGAGGCTTCAAAGAGGACGTACATCGGCGTGCCGATGAGCAGCATCGTGATCGGACTGCCATCGGGCGCGAGGACAGCCGCCGCGGTGTACATCCCGAAAACGATGTATTTGCGATATTTGCGCAGCATCGTGCTGTTCACCAGGCCGATGCGTGCGAGCAGCAGCATGACGACCGGCGTCTGGAACACGAGCGCGAACGCGAAGAACAGCAGTAGGATCAGGTTAATCGTCGCCTCGATCCCGAACGTCGGCGTTGCGATCGAGTCGGTGATCGAGAGCAGCGCCTTGATGACGCGCGGCATCACGAAGAAGTGCGCGAACGCGATCCCGGCCAGCGCGAGGAAAAACGAGGGCGCGACGTAGCTGTAGACGGCCTTGCGCGTGCGCGGGTGGACCGCAGGGACGACGAACATCCAGATCTGATATAGGATGACCGGCAACCCGAGCACGATCGCGCCGTAGATCGCAAACTTGAAGATCGCCCACACGGCGTCGGCGGGACCGAAGGCGTGCAGCGTGATCTGGTCGCCGAAATACAAGCGCGTCAGCGGGCGGATCGCTTTCTGCGCGGGGTAGATGAGGAGCACCGCAAGGCCCAGGATCGTCGCGACGCAGATTGCCAGCCGGTTCCGGAGCTCCCGCAGGTGCTCCGTGAACGGCATCTCTTTCTGGTCCCAGTTCACCTCGCTGCGCTCGCCGTCTGCGAGCACGGAGTGTTTATGCGCGAGGCGGTGCTACTGTCGTGGGCGGGGTCGAACCGGTCTGCGGATCGGGCGTCGCGGCGGGCTGACCGACACCGCTCGGTTCTGCTGAGCCTGACGAAGCGGTTGCCTGCATCTCGCTCTGACGACGTGCTTCGGCGCGCGCCTTCTCCGCGGCGATGTCGGCCTCGGCCTGTCCGACCATGAACTCTTTCTTCGCCTGCCCCGCGCTGCGGGCAAGCTTGGGCAGCTTGTCGACGCCGAAGAGTAGGACGGCCGCGCCGACGAGGAGCGCGATTTCCGTAGTTCCGAGCATAAATTGGTTCCCTTACGTGAGCAAAGCGTCGGCGAGCGCGACGAGTTCGGTACGGGCGGGGGCGTTTCCGAGCGCCGTGAGCGACTGCTTCGCCCGTTCGACGTACTCGGCCAACGCGGCTTCCGTCTCGGCGAGCCCGCCCTGGGCCTCGATCCCCGAGACGATACTCTCGATCCGGCCCGTCGTGTCGTCCGCCTCGGTGAAGAAACGTTCGACGTCGGCCCGAAAATCCCGATCTCCGGCGCGCAGCGCGAGCACGAGAGGAATCGTCATCTTCCGCTCGCGCAGATCGTTGCCGACAGGCTTGCCCAGGGTCGCTTCGTCTGCCGTCAGGTCGAGCAGGTCGTCGCGCATCTGGAACGCGACCCCGTATGCGGTGCCGAAATCGCGCAGCGCCTTGACGGCGAACGGCGAGCCGCGGCCCGCGAGCGCGCCGCATTCGGCCGACGCGGCGAACAGCGAGGCCGTCTTCTTCGCGGCGATCTCGACGTAGTCGTCGACCGTCGTGTCGAGATCGGCAAGCGCGCGCAGCTGCAGCACCTCGCCGTCGGTGATGTCGGCGAGCGTCGCGCTCAGTATGTGCGGGATCGGGTGCACGTAGTCGGCGGTGACGTTCTTGAAGATCCACGCGAACAGATAGTCACCGGCGAGTACGCTGACGCGGTTGCCGTAGTCGACCGCGGTGGCGTTCACGCCGCGGCGCGTCTCGGCGTTGTCGACGACGTCGTCGTGGATGAGCGTCGCGACGTGGATGAGCTCCATGAACGCGGCCAGTCGCAGATGATCCTGCGCCGACCCGCCGACCGCTTCGGCGGCGAGCAGCGTGAAGCGCGGACGCAGTCGTTTGCCCCCGGCGGCGAGCATCCGGCGCACCGCTTCGGTGATCAGCGCGTTATCGGTCGAGAACTCGGAGCGAAAGAAGGTCTCGACCATCGCGTAGAGATCGCGCGCGTTCGTGGCGTTGCGGAGGATCATGCGGTCCCTACGTGGACCGCGATCGCGCCCATTCCCAAGCGCACATAGCGCACGTCGTCGAAGCCGGCGCTGCGCATCCGTTCGGCGAGGCCGTCGGCATCGGGGAAATTCGTGAGCGAGTTCGGCAGGTAGCGATACGCGGTCTTCGAGCCTCCCGCGAGTCCGCCGATGAGCGGAACCAACCCGTAGAAGTAGGCCCCGAAGAGGCGGCGCACGAGCGGGTGAGGCGGCTTGGTCACGTCGAGATTCACGAACCGCGCACCGGGCCGCAGGATGCGTCGCACTTCGCGCAAGCACCCGACGATATCGACGACATTGCGCATCGAAAAGCCCATCGTCGCGCCGGCGAAAGTCGCAGCCTCGAAGGGCAGGGCGGTGACGTCGCCCTCGAGCCACGTCGCGCGTCCTTGCGGGTCGGCCTTCGCGGCACGCCGGCGCGCGCCGTCGAGCATCGCGGCGGTGAAATCGACGCCGGTGACCCGCAGCGTCGGGTCGGAGCGGAGCAGGTGAAAGACGAGATCGCCGGTCCCGCAGCAGAGATCGACGACGTGGCTGCCGGCGGGGGCGGCGAGCTCCGCGACGGCACGGCGCCGCCAGGCCTCGTCGACACCGGCTGTCATCAGCCGGTTCGTGCGGTCGTATCGCGGCGCGATCGTTGCGAACATCTCGCGCACGAACGCACCCTTCCCGGCGGGATCCCTCACCATCCCGATCATGTTAGACGAGCGGCGAGGCCTGCCCTCATACCAAAGGATCCAGGCACGACGGACTGGAGGTCCAGGACCCGCCGCGCGTTCGCGTCGGTGCGAGCGACGACCGTCGCAACATCGACGCCGAGAACCTCGGCGACGACCCGCGCGGTGTCGGCGACGAACGCCGGTTCGTTGCGCTTCCCCCGGTGGGGAACCGGCGCCAGATAGGGGCAGTCGGTCTCGAGCACGATCGCGTCGAGCCCGACGGCGCGTACCGCCTCGCGCACCGGTTCCGCCGTCTTGAAGGTGACGACGCCGCCGATCCCGAGCACCATCGCGAACTCGCCGGTGAAGGTGCGCGCCTGCTCGGCGTTGCCGGTGAAGCAGTGGACGATCCCCCGCTGGGTCGCCGGGTCGAACCCTTCGCGCAGTGCCGCGACGAAGTCGTCGTGCGCGTCACGTGTATGAAAGATCAGCGGCAGCCGGCGCTCGCGCGCGTAGGCGAGCTGCCTCGCGAGGACAGCGCGCTGGACATCCCGCGGGCTGTGGTCGTAGTAATAATCGAGACCGGTCTCGCCGATTGCGACGATTCGTCCGCGGTATTGCTCGAGCAGGGCGTCGAAGAGGGCAGGGAGATCGTTTGGTGCGGCCTGCGCCTCGTGGGGGTGGACGCCGATCGTCGCCGCGAGATCGTAGGCCTCAGCGACCTCGCAGGCGCGGCGGCTATCTTCGACGTCACAGCCAACCGTAACGATGGTCTCGACACCTGCCTCGCGCGCCCGGGCAAGCAGCGCCTCACGGTCTTCGTCGAACCGACGGTCCTGCACGTGGGCGTGCGTGTCGATCATGGTGAACCCTTAGGACCTCCTGTGCTCTCTTCCCCCGAACGTCCGCGCGACGACCGGCGACTGCTGGTGGTCGCGCTCGTGCTTTCGATCCTGATCCACCTGATCACCGGGGGCGTGTTTACGTTCTGGGGTCATCGGATCGCAGAGGTCGCGGCGCGCATGCTGCCCCATCCGAAACCGACGCCCGAGCAACTGGCTGCGACGAGCGACGTGATCACAATCGAAAAGCGGCCGGTTCCACGCGAGGTCCATCGCCAACCGGCGACGAGGCCGGCGCACCGCAGCCCGCAATCGGTCGCGCAGCGTCCGGTCGAGCGCGCGATCCCCGTTCCGACGCTTGCGCCGATCCCGACGATCGCCCCGACGTCCGCCCCGACGTCCGCGCCCACGACGGTCGCGACCGCCGCGCCGAGCGCGCCGCCGCGCCGTGCGAAGATCCATCGCGGCAACCCGGTCCACATCGCCATGAGCGGCGCGGCGGCGCAGCACAGCATCACCCACAGCCAGCCGCAAACCGAGCGCAAAGCGGCGACCGGCGCGTTCTCACCCGAGCAGGTCGCCGCGCTCAACGCGCAGTTCAGCCAGACGATCCAACAAGCGCAACAGTCGCTGACCGACACGCCGCGTCAAACCAAGCCGCCGTCGACGACGAAGCGCTATTCGCTGATCATGAACGGCAAGCCGGAAGACGTCCTCGACGCGCAAGGCTACTGTCGTCCGCTGCAGACGCAAGACTTGGGTCCGACGACGTACGTCTACTACCAGTGCTCGATCGTCTACAGCGACCGCTACACCGAGAACGTCTCGTTCCCGTGGCCGTTCCGCTTTCCGCGCGGCCGCGAGCCGCGTCCCGGCGACACCTTCGCCAAACAAGGCCCGCCCGACGGCTTCTCGCTCCCCCACCCGTTCGCGCTCTCACGCGCCGTCTGTTCGTTCTACCGCAAAGAATGCGACGCCGTCATCAGCAGCGAGCAAGCCTCCGGCACCGCCAACCTCTACGGCGCCCCACCGTAATGTCAGCGTGACACGCTACACGGCGGCCGGCGCTTCTAGCCGCGGGAAGAGCGGCTCACCCGGCCGTGTCGGCGTGTTTGCTGCGAGCAGTCCCCACTGCAGCGCGTCGGGCCAGAGGACTTCCGGCGTTCCGTCGAGCCCGAGCTGTCGCCACATCTCGGTTGTTTTTGACGGCATGAACGGGAACAGCAGGATCGCGATCCAGCGCAGGCCTTCGCAGAGGTCGTAGAGCAACGCGTCGAGCTCGTTGCCGCGGCCTTGCTTGTGCAGATCCCACGGCTTCTTGTCGTCGATCTCGCGGTTGAGCGCGGTGACGAGGTTCCATATCTCGTCGAGCGCTTCGCGGAAACGCAGCGCCATCACGTGCTCGCGCACGAGCCGTGGGAGATCGGCGACGCGTTCCTCGATCGCGCTCTCCGTCGGCTCGGGAACGAGCCCGTTGCGATACTTCTGCAGCATCGCGAGCGAGCGCCGCAACAGGTTCCCCAAGTCGTTGCCGAGATCGCTGTTATGCCGCTGCCGCAGTTTCTCGAGCGAGATCGAGAAGTCGCTTCCGAACGGCGCTTCGCGGAACAGAAAATAGCGCACCGCATCGGCGCCGAACTGTTCGGCGAGCGCGAACGGCTCGATCACGTTGCCGATCGATTTCGACATTTTCTCGCCTTCGACGAGGATCCAGCCGTGCGCGAACACGCGCTCGGGCTCGGGCAATCCCGCCGACCACAGCATCGCCGGCCAGATCAGCGTGTGAAAGCGCGCGATCTCCTTGCCGATCAGGTGCATCCCCGGCCAGAATTGCGCGAAGAGGCCCTCGCGATCGTCGGGCCAGTCGAGCGCGCTGACGTAGTTGATCAGCGCGTCGAACCACACGTACAGCACGCCGCCGCCCGGCAGCGGGATCCCCCAGTCGAACGACGAGCGTGAGATCGAAAGATCCTCGAGTCCGCCCTCGAGCACCGCCATCATCTCGTTGTAACGCGATTGCGGGCGCACGAACTCCGGGTTCGCGCGGAAATGCTCGATGAGCCGATCGCGATACTTCGAGAGGCGGAAGAACCAGTTCTTCTCGGACAGCCACTGCACCGGACGCTGGCATTCCGGATTCGGGCAGCGACCGTCGACCAGCTTGTTCTCCGGCCAGAACGTCTCGTCGTTCGTGCAGTACCAGCCCTCGTACACGCCTTCGTAGACGTCACCGGCCGCGCGCATCCGTTCGAAGAGCGCCAGACACGCCTTCGCGTGACGCGGCTCGGTCGTGCGGATGAAGTCGTCGAACTGCGTATCGTACGCCGCCAAGAGCGCACGCCAGCGCGGCGCGAGCGCGTCGACGTATTCCTGCGGCGACATCCCGGCCTCGGCGGCAGCGTTGGCAACCTTCTGTCCGTGCTCGTCCAGACCGGTCAGCGAACGCGCCGGTCCGTGCGCGCGCGCGGTGCGAACCAAGATGTCGGCCGCGATCGTCGTGTAGGCGTGGCCGATATGCGGGGTCCCGCTGATGTAATAGATCGGGGTCGTAACGTAAAAGGCGGACTGGGACACGGAACCCGAGAGGTTCGTCGCGCGGGCGGTCTACGGCCTTCGCCGCTCGCTCACGCGCGCGTAGAGGTGGCGGCGTTCGCCGCGCCCCTCGTCGGCGAGCCGCTTCGCGATCGCCGACGTCGTCAGGCCGTCCGCGATCAGCGCGTCGATCGTGACGTCAAGCCCCTCTTGCGCGCCGTCGGGTGCAGGTGCGGCGTCCTCGCCCGCTTCGCCGCCCTCGACGACGAACGCGATCTCGCCGCGCACCGGCTCTTCGAGCGCCGCGGCGACCTCCGCGGGCGTACCGAGCAGCTGCTGCTCGTGCAGCTTGGTGAGCTCGCGGACGAGGAAGACGCGCCGGTCGGGCGCGACCGCGGCGAGGTCGGCAAGCGACGCGCGGATGCGGTGCGGGGCTTCATACCACACCGTCGTCGTCGGGAGCGAGGCGCGAAACGCCGCGCGTCGTTGTCCGCCGCTGCGGGGCGGAAAGCCGGCGAAGACAAACCGACGCAGATCGAATCCGGAGAGGACAGCCGTGCAGACGAACGCCGCCGGACCCGGCAGCACCTCGACCGCCACTCCGGCTTCACGCGCGGCGGCGACCAGGGCGCTGCCGGGATCGCTGATCCCCGGCGTCCCCGCGTCGGTCACGATCGCGACCGTTTCCTCGCGCGCGCGGTCGAGGATCGCCGGCGTCGTCGCGCGCGCGTTGTGCTCGTGGTAGGTCCAGATCTCTTTGGAACCGAGCTCGAGTGCGTTCAGGAGCCGGCGAGCGACCCGTGAGTCCTCGGCGACCACGAGCGGCGCGTCGCGCAGGGTGTCGAGCGCGCGCAACGTGATGTCGCGAAGGTTGCCTAAAGGCGTCGGTACGAACACGAGCCCCATGGCGACGCCTTCGCCGTCCCCCACCGTGGTCCGGCGCATCGAGTTGCGCGGCCACATCATCGACTCCGGGATCTTCAGCCGTGTGCTCGGGATCCTGACCGACCACGAACGCTCAGCGTACGTGATCGAAGAGTTCGACTCGGGTCAGACGCTCACCGAACCATCCTACGCCCGCCTCGCGGTCGAATCGAACGACGTCGCCGAGCTGGACGAGCTGATCGAAAAGCTCCGCGAGCTCGGCGCCGAGGTCCTCGACGAGGGCGACTGCGTCACGGAGCCCGCGCCGGCCGACGGGATCCTCCCCGACGATTTCTACGCCACCACGAACTACGAGACGCAGGTTCGCACCGGCGGCGTCTGGGTGCCGGTCGAGAATCCCGAGATGGACTGCGCGATCGTGATCGACGACGGCGGCGCAATCACCGTCGCGCCGTCCGACGTGCGCGCCGGTGACGCGGTCGTCGTCGGCCACGAAGGCGTCAAGGTCGTCGTCCCGCCGCGCGCGCGCAAACGCGCCGTGTTCGAGTTCATGGCCAGCGCCGTCTCGAGCGAGAAGCCGCGGCACGCGCTGCTCGGCGAGCTCGCGCGCGAGCTGCGCGGGGTGCTGCGTGCCGGCAAGCGCGTGCTGTTGGTCGGCGGGCCCGCGATCGTGCACACCGGTGCCGGTCCGTACCTGGCCCAGCTGATACGCGACGGTTTCATCAACGCGCTGTACGCCGGCAACGCGCTCGCCGTGCACGACATCGAGTCGCAGTTCTTCGGCACCTCGCTCGGCGTCAATTTGCACGATGCCTTCCCCGCCGAGGAAGGACATGTCCACCATCTGCGAACGGTCAATCGCATCCGTGCGGCTGGTGGGATCCGCCCGGCGATCGAGGCCGGTCTGTTGCGCAGCGGCATCATGTACGAAGCGTATACAAAAAACATTCCCGTCGTGCTGTGCGGCTCGATCCGCGACGACGGACCGCTTCCGGACGTGATCACCGACGTCGTCGAATGTCAGCGGGCGATGCGCGCGCACGTCCCGGAGATCGGGATGGCGCTGATGGTCTGTACGCTCCTGCACTCGATCGCGGTCGGGAATCTGCTCCCGGCGACGGTGAAGACCGTCTCGGTCGACATCAACCCGTCGTCGGTGACGAAGCTGACCGATCGCGGCTCGCACCAGACGCTGGGGATCGTGATGGACGCGTCATCCTTCTTGCGCGAGCTGAGTCTCGCGCTCCACGACGAGCCCGCGTCGCTGCCCCAGTAACAACGGACGTTCGACGGATGTGCGGGCGCGCGCCGGCGACTAGACTCGCGTCATGGGTGTTGTACCACGCCTTCGCTTCGAGTATCCACTCGTGGCGGAGAATCACGTTCGCCTGGCCGCGTCGCTCCTCGCGCGGGCCGACGCCGCGCGCGTCGCCGGCGCGATCGTGCTCGATCTCGGCGCGGTCTCGCAGATCGATGCGACGTGCTTGGCCGAGCTGTTGCGCTTCAAGCGGCGCATCGGTGAGACGGCGTCGATTCGTATTCTCGACGCCGCGCCGGAGGTGCTCAAGATGTTCCGCGTGAGCGGGGTCGCGTGGTCCTTCGACTTCAGGACGACGAGCGCAACGTCGTGAGGACCTGTCGCAGCGACGGTGCGCGACCGTACATCAGCAGTCCGACGCGATAGATCCGGCCCGCGATGAAGGCGAACGCGATCGCAGCGGCGAGGTTGATCGCCAGCGACAGCACGATCTGCCAGAGCGGAACGTCGGAGACCGCGATCCGGGTGAACATCACGAACGGCGCGAGCAGCGGGAGCTGCGAGGCGACCAGCGAGACGTTGCTGCTGGGCGACTGCAAGCCGAACTGCGCGAAGACGAACCCGAGCACGACCGGAAGGACGACCGGACCGGCGACGCTGCCCAGATCTTCGGTACGATTGATGAGCGACGCCGCTGCAGCGTACAGCACCGCGTACTGGACGAAGCCGACGAGAAAGAACGCCAGCAGCGCGAGCACTTCACCCGGCGGCAGCGCGACGGGACCGATGACGGCGGCCGACGTCGACGTCGTGTCGGCGAAGAGCCCCGTGACGGCTTGCCCCGTGAAGGCGCCGGCTGCGATCCAGATCGCGAGCTGGATGAAGCCGGTCGCCGTCGAGGCGAGGACCTTCCCGGCGAGCAGCCGCGACGGATCGATCGTCGCGACGAGGAGCTCTGCGATGCGACTGGTCTTCTCCTCGGCAACGGAGGCCAAGATCCCCTGCGCGTTCAGCAAGATCGAGAGGTAGAGCAGAAACACGAACAGGTACGCGACGCCTTTTGCCGCCGTTGCTTCGGAAGCATCGGCGAAACGCCCGGCGACGTCGCGCACGTCGACGGCGACGTTCAAGCGCTTGCGCACCGCGTCGACCGGAACCCCGCTCTCGAGCGAGAACTGCAACGGTCCCAAATCGCGTGCAAGCGTCGTGTGATACAGCGACGGATCGCGCGCGTAGACCGTGACCTTCAGCGAACCGCGCGGCGTGCGCTCGAGCAGCGCGACCCCGCCCACCTTGTAGCTGTTCAAAAACGCGAGGGTCGGCCGTGAGGTCAAGGGCGGGACGCGCGCCGCGACGTCGAGATCGTCGGCGAGAAGCGGCGCGGCCGCAGTGGTCAGTGCGGCATCTCCGGTGAGCACGAGGCGATGGCTGTTGCCGCCGAGCGAGCCGGACAGATAGCGCGGGAGCGCAACGACTGCGATGATGCTGATCGCACCGAGCAGCGTCGCGAGGATGTACGCGCGCGAACGGATGCGCCGCACGAACTCCGCGGAGATGACGACGCCGAGCTCGTTCATGCGGTCTCCGTCGCGCGCACGTAGATGTCGCGCAGGCTGGGTTCGAGGCGTTCGAAGCGTACGACGTCACCCGCGTCGACGAGCCGCCGCAGCAGCGCCGCGGGATCGGCAGAGGCCGGCAGCTCGTACGCGAGCGTTCCGTTCGTGCGCGCGAGGCCGCGCGCGCCGGCCGTCGCGTCGAGCACGGCGCGCAGCGCGTCGCTTGCAGGCTCGACTTCGACGACGCGCGTCGGCCAGTCCGCGCGCAGCTCGGCGAGCGTTCCCGACGCCTTCACCGCGCCGCCGGCGATCACGCACACCGACGTGCACAGCTCTTCGACTTGCCACATCTGATGCGAGGAGAGGATCAGCGTCGTCCCGCGCGCCTGCAGTTCGCTCAGCGTCGCGAGCAGCGTCTCCGCGTTGACCGGGTCCAGACCCGAGAACGGTTCGTCCAGGACGAGCAGCTCGGGATCGTGCAGGGCCGCGCACGCCATCTGCACCTTCTGTTGATTGCCCTTCGAGAGCTCCGAACACGGCCGGTCCGCATACGTGCCGAGACCGAGGCGTTCGATCCAGCGATTTGCGCGCGCGACGTCATCGGGGGCTCGCACACCGTGCAATCGCCCGAAGTATGCAATCTGATCGCGCACCTTGAGCTTGCCGTACAGACCGCGTTCTTCAGGGAGATAGCCGAATCGGCGGCGCGTCGCGCCGTCGATCGGTGCGCCGTCCCACGTCACGCTGCCGCGATCGGGAACGAGTATCCCCAAGATCATCCGCATCGTCGTCGTCTTTCCGGCGCCGTTGGGCCCCAGCAAACCAAACGTGCTGCCGGCCGGAACCGTGAACGAGACGTCGCGCACGGCGACAACGTCGCCGAAAGAACGTGCGACGCCGGAGAGGACGAGGGTTCCCACGAGGTCCCGTCCTTCGCGCGGCGTAGACCGGCGCCATGCTTTCGATCGATCTCGCCGGCCGCGTCAGCTTCATCACCGGGGGCGCCCGCGGCATCGGGCGCGCCTGTGCCGAAGCGCTCGCGCAAGCGGGCGCGCAGATCGCCCTGGTCGACCTCGACGGCGAGGGGGCAGCCCAGACCGCGCGGGAGATCGCGGACAAGTACGGTGTCGTCGCCCGCGGGTACGGCTGCGACGTGCGTCAGCCGGACTCCGTGCAGGCGACGGTCGACGTCGCAGCGCGCGAATTCGGCGGCCTCGATCACGTCGTCAACAATGCCGGCGTCCAGTTCGTCTCGCCGATCGGCGAGTTTCCGCAAGACAAATACGAGCTCGTGCGCAGCGTCGACCTCGACGGCGTCTTCTACACCACGCGCGCCGTGTGGCGGCATCTGGTCGCGCGCGGCGCGGGACGGATCGTCAATATCGCCAGCGTTCACGGTCTGGTGGCGTCACCGTACAAGGCCGCGTACATCGCATCCAAGCACGGCGTCGTCGGGCTCACCCGCGCCGCAGCCGTCGAGGGGGCGCCGTTCAACATCACCGTCAACGCGATTTGCCCCGGTGCGGTGATGACCGATCTCGTGCGCAATCAGGCCGCGCAGCTCGTGCAATCGTACGGCGGCGGGATCAGCGAGGAAGAGGCGCTCGAGCGCGCGTTCCTGGAGGCGATGCCGACCAGGCGCTTCATCGATCCCGTGGAGGTCGGTTCGTTGTGCGCGTACCTGTGCAGCGATTACGCCGTGTCGATCAGCGGTGCACCGATTGCGATCGACGGTGCTTGGTCCGCGCACTGAGTTGACGAACCGCCGACGGGCGTGCTACCGTCGGAGTCTGTTTCCTGCGCGACGATCGCGCAGCGCGGAGAAAGGAGAGACGATGCAACGATTCATGCACATGCCCAATGGACGCACGGCGACCGTCGGTCGTCTCGGTTCGCGTTGGATTCTCGCACTCTCGGAGGTTGCATCGCAGTGACCTGACCGTCTCTCGACGCGTCGGCGCTTGATGAACCTCCGTCACCACGGAGGTTTTTTCGTGTTATGACCCAGCTCGTGCTGGCTGTTCTCGCCGAGGACCGTCGTCGCGCCATGCTGCGCGACGCCCAACTCGCGCGCCGACTCCGCCTGCGCCGCTCTCTCGCAGCACTGGTCTACCGCTTGGCTGCGCTCGCCGCCGTCGTTGCCGTCGCGCTCGACGACGAGGGCATGCGGGCTCGGCAAAGACCCGTACTGCGAGGGACGATCAAGCGATGACCGTGATCGGCGTCGTCAGCGACACGCACTTCCCGCGCTTCGGGCACGTGCTTCCGCGCGCGCTCGAACGCGGGCTGCGTGCGGCCCGCGTCGACCGTATCCTGCATTGCGGCGACCTGACCGATCTGCTCGCGGTCGCGTTATTCGAGGCGATCGCGCCGTTCGATGCGGTCGCCGGGAATAACGACGGCCCGGAAATTCGCGAGCGTTTCGACCGGCGCAAGATTCTGCTCGTCGAAGGGGTGCGGATCGGGATGGTGCACGGCGACGGGAAGCGCGGCACGACCTTCGACCGCGCGCTCGACGCGTTTGCCGGCGAGAAGGTCGACGTGGTCCTCTACGGACACAGTCACCGCCCACACATCGCGCGGGTTGGCGGTTGGCTCGTCGCCAATCCCGGCTCGCCGACCGACAAACGCCTCAACCCGCGCTATTCGTACGCGATCCTCACCGTCGACGGAACCCACGCCGAGATCGCGCTTCGCTACTACCTCTCGCGAACCGCATAGCGCGCCTCGCGCTCGCGCTCGTGCAACGTCTCCATGATCCCCAGCCGCGCGCATTCCGCGACCAGCGCGGAGCGGCTGTGGACGTTGAATACCGAGAAGATCCGCCGCGTGTGGTTGTTGACCGTGTTGAAGCTGCGACGGAACGTCTCGGCGATCTCGCGGGCCTTCTTCCCTTTGCAGAGCTCGCTCAAGACGCGCCGCTCCGCGGCGGTGAGTTGATGGTAGGGGTTGCGGTCCGGGACCCCGGACTCGAGCACGCCGTGGAGCCACGCGTGCGGTGCGTCCTCGAGTGCGCCGCGTGCCGCTTCCGCGTATTCGGCTTCGCCGGTGAGGTGGTAGAGCTCGATCGCGGAGAGCGCCGCGCGAAAGCGGTAGCCGATCCGCTCGAAGTTTTCGAGCGCGGAGGTGAACGCCGTGATCGCCGATGGCTCGCCCTGGAGCGCGAGTACCGTTCCGCGCGCGAACTGCTCGAAGGCTTCGATGCGGCGGTCGCCGTCGAGTGCGAGCCCGTCGTCGAGCTGCGAGCTGGCGTGGCTGTACAGCGTGAGGCCGCGTTCTGCCTGTTCGAGATGCGCCGCATCGGCGTTGCTCGCGTATGCGAGCAGCGTCATCCTTCGCTCGACGTCGAGCTCGAGCTGTTCGCCGCGTAAGAGCAGCGAGGCGGCGAGATCGAGCTGCCGTCGGCGCGAGTAGCGGTCACCGACCACGTCGGCGATATGCGCGGCGTGGATGAGCGCCTTCGCGTGCAGCCCGCTTTCGGGGGAGATCGTGAGTGCTTGCTGGCGCTCGTCCCACGCACGGTCGACGTCACCCTCGAGGAGCGAGAGCCACGCAAGCCAGTGGAGTGTCTCGAATCGCTGCGGCTGCACGAAGCTGCTCCAACGCAGCGTCGAGTATTCGCGCCGCACGCGCGCACCGAGTTGCAAGTCGAGCGTTTCGACCATCATCGCGGCGAGGACCACGACGATCGTCGCGTGCGCGAGGATATCCGTCTCGCCGGACTCTTCGAGGAGCTCGAGCGCTTCGGTGAACGAGCGCACGACCTGCTCGTGATCCTCGCGACGCAACGCGATCCAGCCGTGGATTTGCAGGAGGCGTGAACGCGCTGCCCCGGTTGCGTTCGGCAGAGCGTCTTCGACGATCGCCGACGCCTCGTGAAGGCGCTGTCCAGCCCAGCGTTGCTGAGCTGCGAAATACGCGAGCTCAGGATAGAGTGTGGGCGTGCGGAGCTTCGCCTCGGCGATCACCGCGTCGAGCTCGGCCTCGCCAAGAGTGCCGTCGCCCACTTGTAACGATGCAAACGTTCGCCACGCGCGCACCCGCAGCGCGTCTTCCGGTTCGTCGATCTCGTCGCGTACCATGTCGAGGAGCGCGGGAATTTCGGCGAATCGTCGCATGAGCAAAAGCGTCCGCACACGTAAGAGGATCGCATCGACGCGATCGTCACGGTGCGCGAATGACGCCTGCTCGAGTACGTCAAGGACGGTTTCGTACTCGCCCGCCTCCCACGCAGCACGCGCGTGGTCCAGTGCTTCTTCCGGGAGGGCGAGTACTTGAGCCCCATTGTTTGTGACCACAATCGCTCACTTCCGTCGGGTCGATACCGCGCCTTTCGACGTACAAAGATCGTCCTAAGGTAGCGAAAATTAGGCACACCGGTCCACGGCGGGGCGTTCGTTCAGCAGGCGTGTGTACGCTCGGTAGCTCACGTGCTCGTGAGGATCGCGTGGCGCACGGGGCCGGGGCGCGACGATCCCGAAACGTTCCGTTGCGGAGGACGCCTATGGTGAGGCGGACGATCGTTGCAACGGTTCTTCTCGTCGCGGCCGCGATGCTTCCCGCGACGGCGCAGATGTACGCCGGCAGTCCTCAGTACGTGATGTCGCCGGTGGGCGGGAACACGCTGCGTCTCGACCTCTATGGTGTTCCCGATGGTTATGGATATGCGACGATCAGCGGATTGACTGGAGTCTTTGACTTCGTGCGCGTCGCGCCCGGGCATTTCTACACGTACTTCATCATCCCGCCGGACTTCCCGTACGACGCGCCGCTCGTCCAAGGGTATTTCTTCGCTCCGTACGCGACACCGCTCGTTTTCGCAGCGCCCTTGCGGCGCCGCTTCCAAAACCGTTTTCCGCGCGCAACGTTCCCGCGCGTCGGCGTCTATCACGCCGGCGTGCGGGTCGTGCCGCGTCCCCTGCGCTGAGTCGTAGAGCGCGACGACAACCACACGTTCGGCGGTACCAGCGTCGTCCTAGCTCTCGATCTACTGGGCGGGACAAGCGCGCCCCACACGAACGTCTGGGCTCGGCGCGTCGTCCTCCGGCGCGGATCATTCTCATGTGTACCGTCTCCGGACGACGCGTCTTCGGAGGGGATATGGGAAGAATTTCTCGAGCGGCACGCCGCATTGGTGCGGCGTTCGGTTCCCGCTCCTTTCTCGTTACGTTCAGCGCCACGCTTGCGATCGTCTCGCTCGTGGCGTTTGTGAGTGCGACGACCGGTATCGCACAGGTCGCCGTGCGCGTTCAGACCCTCGCCGCGAATGCGCTCGTTCCGGAGCCGAGTTCGTTCGGCCCGGTAAAATTCGCCGTCGACGCACGATGGCCGAAGCTACTCCCGAACAACTGGATCATCGGTCAAGTCGGCGGCATGTACGTCGACAAGGCAAATCACATTTGGGTGCTCCATCGCCCCGGCACGATCACGGCCGATGAAGCGGGGTTAGCGCAAATACCACCAATCGCGATTTGCTGCATCCCGGCTCCGCCGGTCCTGGAGTTCGATGAAGACGGGAACTTGCTCAACGCCTGGGGTGGTCCGTCGACCGGCTTCAACTGGCCGACCAGCGAGCACGGAATCTTCGTCGATGACAACGGCTTTGTGTGGATCGGCGGAAACGGCGCCACCGATCGCATGATCTTGAAGTTCACGCAGACCGGCGGATTCGTAATGCAGATCGGCACGCCGGGGGCAACGCACTCGAACGCCGACACGCAGAATCTCGGCCAGCCCGCCGACATGTACGTCGACACACCAGCGAACGAGGTCTACGTCGCGGACGGCTACGGGAACAATCGCATCATCGTCTTCAACGCGACGACGGGCGCGTTCAAGCGCTTGTGGGGCGCGTACGGCCTCACGCCGCCGCCAACGATCCCGGCCGTGACGTACGATCCCGGGAAACCGCCATCGCGCAATTTCTCCAATCCGGTCCACTGCGTCATCCTCGGAAAGGTGGACGGGCTCGTTTACGTTTGCGATCGTCCCAACGATCGCGTCCAGGTATTCACCAAGGCCGGCGTGTTCGTGAAAGAGTTCATCTATGTGCCGGCAACGCGCGGCCCTGGTTCTGAGTGGGACCTGCGGTTCTACCCGCTTGGTCTCGAAACGTACTTGATGCACGATGACGGCACGAACATGGTGTACCGCCTCACCAACCCGCAGACCGGGGCGATCGTCGGACAGTTCGGACACAACGGACGAAATGCCGGCTATTTCCACTGGAACCACAAGTTCGGTGTCGACTCGATGGGCAATCTCTTCACCGGCGAGGTCGATACCGGGAAGCGGATTCAAAAGCTCGTCCCGGCATCGTTCTAAGGGTTACCGTTAAACCGTGTCTCTTCATGTCGTCGTACGCCTGACCACCGTGCTCGTCATCGGCACGCTCTCCGTTGCGCTTGCCGACGACAAGCCGCCGCCCGCCTCATACGAGCAGCCGATGCGGATCGTCTCGTTCCCGCAGACGCCGCACGCGCCGGTTCGCATCAACTACGGCTACGTCGCGTTGTATAACGGGCCCCACGGCGAGCACGATGTCGTGAACACGTCATGCCTTCGCTTCAGCAACACCGCCGAGGACTCGATTGCGGCGATACGCTTCAAGCGAACGTATTTCGACGCGACCGGACGGCGGCTGGGCGATGATACGGTCGATGACAGCACGACGCATCGACCCGATCGTCATCCGACGACCGCGTCCGGCGCGCGAACCGTAGCGGACCAGAACTGGAAGTGCTGGAGAATGACCAATCGGTTCGGTCCGCACGTACGGACCGTCGAGATCGTCCCTGCGCAAGTGAAACTCGCGTCGGGGAAGGTTTGGCGGCCAAGCTCCATGGTTGCTAAGTAGACAAGACGACGAGCATTACGGGGCGGCGGCGGTAGGTGCCACCGCTCCGTAAGCACAAGTCTGCATCGTCGCCTGGAGGCGTCCTCACTTGGGTCTTCGCGTTGCCTCGACGCTCCGAAGGTCCCATCGCCACACACGCTGCGGCCTCCCTGCGTTGTGCTTTTTTTTCGCGATCGTGCTGTGGTGGAGCAGCGCGCCCGCACTCGCGCAGACCGTCGTCACGTCGAGCCGAGCAGCGGCGGCGCCCGACGGCGGTGCGAGAGTCACCGTCACGTTCACCGGCGGTCTCCCGCAGTACCGCGTCTTCGGAAACGGCACGAACGAGATCAGTATCCTCTTGATCGGGACGACGCTCGCGCAGAATGCGCGCGGCAATATCGATACGGCCGGTCCGATCGCCGGCGGATCGATCTCCGGCGCGGGCGATTCATTGACGATCGCGCTCCATCTCAGTAGTCCTGCAACGGTGCGCATTGGTCCGGGCCAGGGTCAGGCGCTCAACATCGACGTTCCGCCGTCGTTTGCTGCCGGCGCTTCACCGGCGGCGAGCGCTGCGCCGACGACGATCTACCCCGGCGCGATCCCCGGCGTGCCGCCGGGAGTCGTCGCACCGCCACCCGCGCCGGCGTTCGGATCACCCGGGACGATCGTCGAGATCGTGCCGCTCAAGTACGCCGACCTCAGCGAGATTGCGGGGATTCTCGTTCCCGGCGCCACGGTTGCCCCGAACGACAACTTCCAGCCGCAACAAGCGGGGAACTTCGGTGCACCGTCGTCGATCGGCGCCGGCGGCGTCAGTGGCATCCCGAGCTTTGGCTCGAACGCGCAGGGCTACTCGCCGCAGTTCGCCGTCGGCGGCGGCGGGCAAAATTCGATCGGCCAACGCCTCAACGACAACGTTGCGATCGATCGCCGCCTCAACGCGATCATCTTGACCGGCACGCCGCAGCAAGTCACCAGCTACCGCGACCTGATCAACAAGATCGACATCCCGCTGGGCAGCGTGATGCTGGAGACCCAGATCGCCGAGCTCACCGACTCGGCCGCCAAGGACTTGGGGATCGACTTCACCAACGGCGCCGGGCAGGTCGCGTCCGGAACGCTCCAATCGAAGACGCTGCAGGTGGGCCAGGCGCAACTCAGTCTCCAGGCCGCCGTCTACGCGGAGACGCAAAGCGGGAACGGCCGTCTGATCGCTACGCCGCGCGTCCTCGCGCTCGACGGCACACCGGCGTCGATCCTGACCGGCGACGCGCTGCCGATCATCACCTCGATCGTCGTCTCCGGCGTCAACGCGGTGCAGCAGCAGGTGCAGTACGTGAACGTCGGCGTGAATCTGCAGATCCAGCCGCGGATCTCCTCGGACGGTTACGTCACGGCGCACATCTTCTCGACGGTTTCGAGCGTCACCGGGTATACGCAAACCTATCCGCAGATCAGCCAGCGTCAGGCGCAGACGACGGCGACCGTCAAAGACGGTGACTCGTTCATCATCGGCGGTCTGCTCGAGCAGAACGAGATCAACAATCTTGCAAAGATCCCGGGGCTGGGTGACCTGCCCCTCATCGGCGGCTTTTTCCGCGTCCGTCACAGCACGGCAAGGAATACGAACCTCTACATCATCGTGACACCACACATCGTCACGAAGGGAATGGATGCAGCGAACGTGACGCGCGGTTAGCGGACCGCCGCAATCCTGGTTCTTCAGGAGGTTCGAAACGATGAATCCAATTCGACCCAGGGCGCTTCTGACAGTCGCCGTCGTGTTTGCTTTTGTCTGCGCGCTCACCGCGTCGAGTGCCTGGGGGCAAATCCCGCGACCGGTGGGGTTCACGACGACGCTAACCGCGCTCGAGGAGGTCCCGTCAATCCTTGCCAACGGCTCCGGGACGTTCGAGGCGACGCTGATCAGTCCGGATCAGCTCTCTTTTCGCCTGACGTTCTCGGGCTTGACGAGTCCCGTCCTGTTCGCACACATTCATTTGGCGCAACGACCGGTCAACGGCGCGGTCGTCATCTTCCTGTGTGGTGGTGGAGGAAAGCCGGCATGTCCCAACTCCGGCACCGTCGTTGGAACGATCACGCGCGCTGACGTGCTCGCCGTCCCTGCGCAAAACATCGCCGCCGGAAACCTCGCCGACATGCTTCGCGCGATGGCAACCGGCTATGCGTATGCCAACGTGCACACGATGAACTTCCCCGCAGGCGAAATTCGCGGCTACCTCAAGCCGCTGTAACCAGGTCGTTAGGTGGCGTTGCGCCGCTCGATGAGCGGCGTGACGTCGCACTCGCTCACGAGCCGAGCGCGTGCAGCCGTTGTGCCGATGCTTCGTCGGCAGGCGTCAGGATGACGAGCAGCAGATCGGGACGGTCCGGCACAACCAATGCGCCGCGCGTCAGCGTCAGCCGGCCCTGGACCGGGTGATCGATCGTCACTTCGGGTGAGACGTCGCCGAAGATGAGCCAGCCGGCGCTCTGACCCGCGATGAGGCGTTCGGCGGTCCCGTTGCAGCACAAGACGTCGAACTCGTCATCGAAGACGATCGCGACCACGTTCGTCATGTTCGCGACCGCGTAGACCAGCGCCGGGTTCGGACCGTCGCCGCGCAACATCGTCCCGCTGCGTCGCGCAATCCGCAGCATCATCGAGAGGTACCACGTCTCTGCGGGATCGAGCTGCAGCGCGTGCGCGATGCGTGCAAGCACCGCGGCGGAGACGTTCAGCCGGCGGCCCTGCTCGATCCAGGTGTAGTAGCAGGCGCTGATCCCCGCAAGTTCGGCGACCTCTTCGCGGCGCAGACCTTTGACGCGCCGGCGCGTGCCAGCGGGAAAGCCCACATCGGAAGGACGGACGCGTTCCCGATGCGTTTTCAGGAATGCTCTCAAGCCAACCAGGTGCTCGTGCAAAACCATCGAGCCGCCTCAGTCCTAGGAAAGCCAATCCCTGTAAAAGTGTGGCTGATCTTCGCTACCGTGTGAGGCGTACCTGGAAGCGAGATCGGACGCGGGCGCTCGTTCGCTGGAACGGCGGCTAATCGTCTGCACGATTGTCGTCAGCGCATGACGCTCGTCGCCGTTCGCGCGCGATCATGAGGACAATACGCTATGCAGTTTGGCTCAGTATTCGAACTGCGTCGTTTCGTGCCGGTCGCCGTTGCCGCAGCGATCCTCTCGATGACTGTGGCGATCCCGAGCGCGGCGCAACAGACGCCTCCGCCGCTTCCCGCGACGCAGGGCAGCTTCTACGTTGGCGGGCAGTACATTACCGTACCGAACGTCGGCACGGTGATGGACGGCGCAATGTACGTGCAATCGTTCATCCCGAACAACGTGACGCATCCGTTTCCCATCGTGTTGATCCATGGCGGCGTCGGCGCCGGCGGCACGTGGACGGGGACGCCCGACGGCCGTGAGGGTTGGGCCCAGTTCTTCGTCCGCCGCGGTTACGTCGTCTACGCCGTCGACCAACCTGCGCGCGGGAGATCCGTGTACAATCCGGCGACGGACGGCGCAATCGGTCAGGGGACGGTGTTGTCGAACGAGCAGATGTTTACCGCGCCCGAAGCATTCAATCTTTGGCCCCAAGCGCATTTGCACACACAATGGCCGAGCAATGCACCGAACTGCACGACGGTCGCGCTCGGCTGCAAGGGCCAGCAGGGTGATCCGATCTTCGACAACTTCATGCGCGGTGCGCTCAACTCGATCTCCGACGGCGCTCTCAACGAGCGATTGAATCGCGCCGCGGGTGCCGCGCTGCTCGACCGGATCGGTCCGGCGATCGTCCTGGGCCGCTCGCAGTCGGGACCGTTCCCGTGGATCTACGCCGACGCGCGTCCCAATCTCGTCAAAGCGATGATCTCGCTGGAACCAAGTGGCCCGCCGTTCTTCAACGTGACGTTCCTCGGGCCGCCGACGTTCTTTGCCGACGGTACGCTCGGACGGCCCTTTGGGATCACCGCAACGCCGATCACCTATTCGCCGGCCGTAACCGAGCCCTCGCAGCTGGTGCGGGTTCAGCAGACGGCTCCGGATCAGCCCAATCTCGTGAAGTGTTGGATGCAGGGAGCGCCGGTTCACACGCTGCCGACGCTACAGGGGCGTCCCACGATCATCATCACGACGCAAGCGTCGTACCATGCTCCGTACGATCACTGTACGGCGAAGTACCTGATGCAGGCCGGCGTCAGCCTGGATCACGTGCGTCTCGAGAACGTTGGAATCTTCGGCAACGGTCACTTGATGAACAGCGAGCGGAACAGCGAGCAGATCGCAGCGTTTCTGCTGGGGTGGCTGCAGCGCAAAGGCCTCTAGCTCGTAGCCAACGCGTTGCCTAGTACTCGCAGTACTAGGAACGGCGGTCCCTCCAAGGGCTCTCGGCGATTCGTTACCGTTGAGAAGGGCGGGGTGCCGGCCGATGTTGCATCGCCGGCACTCTCGTCATGAGGGTTGTACGCCATGCGCTTCGGATCGTTCTCGCGGTGGCCCCGTCTTTTATCGGGTGTCGTCGCTTCAGTTTGCCTGCTCGCGGCGACCGTCGGTCCCGTGAGCGCAGCCGAGCCGCTGCATGCCACGCAAGGCTCGTTTTTCATTGGCGGTCAGTACGTCGAGGTCCCCAACATCGGGACCGTCATGGACGGCGCGATGTACGTGCAGTTCTGGATCCCCGACACGGTCACGCATCGCTATCCGATCGTGCTGATCCACGGCGGCGTGGGGAGCGGAACGACGTGGAGTCGCACACCCGACGGTCGTGACGGGTGGGCGCAGTTTTTCACGCGACGCGGTTTCAGCGTGTACGCAATCGATCAGCCTGCGCGCGGACGGTCGCCGCTGATCCCTGTCGTCGACGGGACGATCGGGCAGAATACCGTGCTCGGAATCGAGCAAGCTTTCACCGCGGTCGAAGTGTTCAACGCCTGGCCCCAAGCGCACTTGCACACGCAGTGGCCGAGCACTGCACCCGCCTGCACCACGGTCGCACTCGGGTGCAAGGGGCAGCAGGGTGATCCCGTCTTCGACGCGTTCATGAGAGGCGCGGGCGGTTCGCTTGCCAACGGGACGGAGGCCGCGCTGCTCAATCGTGCCGACGGCGCTGCATTACTCGATCGCATCGGCCCAGCAATCGTCCTTGGCCGTTCGCAGGGCGCACCGTTCCCGTTCCTGTACGCGGACGCGCGACCCGGGATGGTCAAGGGCATCATCTTCATCGAGGGAGGCGCTCCGTCCGTCCCAGTCGGCACGCCGGCGCCGTCGCCGTTGACGCCGCTTTGGGGAATCACGAGCACCCCGATCACCTACTCACCCGCGGTGACCGATCCGGGACAGCTGGTGAAAGTGCTGCAAACGGTCCCGGACGGGCCCAACCTGGCCCTGTGCTGGATGCAAGGCACGCCGGTGCACACGTTGCCGACGCTCGCCGGAATCCCGACGATGGTGATGGTCTCCGAAGCCGGCTCCGCAGCACAAAATCAGCACTGCGTGTCGAAGTATCTGTCGCAGGCAGGTGTCAAGAACGACTTGGTGCGGCTGGAGAACAACGGCATTCACGGCAACGGCCATCTGATGAACAGTGAGGCGAACAGCGATCAGATTGCTGCGTTGCTCGTGAGTTGGCTCGCGGCGCGCGGGCTGTGAGCGGGAGTCTCGAAATGATGACGTTGAGATCGTTGCTGCCGTTGCGTCGTGTCCTCGCTGCTGCGTTTGCAACGGCAAGTCTGGTTGCAGCAAGTACCGGTCCGGGTATCGCGCAGTCCAATCCGGGCCCGCTCAACGCGGTCCAAGGGAGTTTTTCCGTCGGCGGTCAGTACGCCAATATCCGCGACGTTGGAACGGTCTTGGACGGCGGGATGTACGTGCAGTTCTGGCGTCCGAACACCGTCACGCACCCCTTCCCACTCGTGCTGATCCACGGCGGAGTCGGGACCGGAGGGACGTGGACCAGCACGCCGGACGGGCGCGAAGGCTGGGCGCAGTTCTTCGTGCGGCAGGGCTTTGTCGTGTACGTCGTCGATCAGCCGGCGCGCGGTCGGGCGCCGTACAACGCGAACCTCGACGGACCGATCGGCAATTTCACCGTGTTGGCATCGGAACAGCTCTTCACCGCGACCGAGCTCTTCAATCTGTGGCCGCAAGCGCATCTCCACACGCAGTGGCCCAGCAATGCGCCCAACAAGGGTACCCAGGGCGATCCCATTTTCGATAACTACATGCGTCTGGCGAGCAACGCGTTGTCGAACGGGACCGAAGCCGATCTGTTGAACCGCGCGGCGGGTGGCGCGCTCCTGGATCGAATCGGTCCGGCGATCGTCTTGGGCCGTTCGCAGTCGGGCTACTATCCGTTCCTGTACGCCGACGTGCGGCCAGGGATGGTGAAGGGGATGATCGACATCGAGGGCGGTGCACCGGCACTGAACTGTTACATCTGCAACCTGTCCGGCGTGACCCCAACGAATCTCACGCCGAGCTGGGGCATCGTCAACACACCGATCACCTATTCGCCGGCGGTCACGAGCCCGGCACAGCTCGTCAAGGTCGTCAATTCAGCACCGGCCGGACCGGATCTCGCGACATGCTGGAAGCAGGGCGCTCCGGTTCATACGCTGCCGACGCTGGCGGGGATTCCAACGATGGTGATGGCCGCGGAATCGTCGTTCGCGATCCAGACGCAGATTTGCACGTCACAATATCTGACCCAGGCCGGCGTGCCGAACACCTACGCCGATTTGGGCGCCAACGGCATTCACGGCAACGGGCACTTGATGAACAGCGAACGCAACAGTGAGCAGGTCGCGCAGTTCCTCCTCAAGTGGCTGCACGACAAGGGACTTTAGGCCCTTCGACAAGCTCAGGGTGACACGGAGACGGTAGGAACGAAGCGTTCCATCACTGCGGTGCGCAGCGCGTCGGGGGGTAGGAGGCCTTGGTCGACGATGAAGTCGTGGAACGGTTGCGGCGAGAAACGCCCACCGAGTGCGGCTTCGACCTCGGCGCGCAGCGCACTGAGCTTCGAGTAACCGTAAAAGTACGACGTTGCCTGGCCGGGAGCGCGGAAGGTGTAGCGCTCGACCTCGCTGCGTGCGAACGGCGCAGAGTACACGATCTCGCGCTCGAGAAACGCTTGCACGTCGGCCGGCGTGCGCGCGCCGCTCTGCAGCTCGGGATCGAGAAACGCGCGCGCCGCGCGGTGGAGGCGCATGTGCAACGAGCACAGCTGGCCTTCGAGCGGCATGAAGCGCAGCATGATCGCTTCCGTGTAGAGCGCCCAGCCCTCGACGTTGACCGAGTTGAACGCGAACACAGCGCGCGCGAGTGAAAGCCCGTTTTCGAGCATGCGGTCGAACTGCAGCTCGTGGCCCGGACGCGCTTCGTGCGCGATGAGCGTCCAGGTCACCGCGTCGTAGGTGAAGTCGTCCGAGCGTTCGGGAGTACGGGCACCCGGCGCGGGTGGGACGTCGAGCGGCAGGACGAACTCGCCGACCTGACCGGTGTTGTTGACGAGCGGTGGCGGATTCATGTGCGCCGCCGGCAGCTCCGCGCTCTCGGCGAGCGAGGCGATGCGGATGCGCGCGGGACGCTCGGGAAGCGTCACGAGGCGTTCGCGCCGGCAGATCTCCTCGATCTCGACCAGGCGACGGCGGTAGAAGCCCAGGATCGTGTCGGCGGAGCCGGTGATCTGCGTGCGCTTGAGCTCGCGGATCACGTCGCGGTAGTCGCTTGACGCGAAGCCCTTGGCGGCGGCGACTTTCGGAGCGAGCGCGGTCATCTCCGCGGCGATCGTGTCGAACGCGGCATGCGCGCGTGCCGCGAGCTCGGCGGGAGCGACGTCGACGCCGACTTGGCGCAGCGCGAACGCGTAGACCTCGGCGGGGAGCCGATGATCGCTGCGCGCACGCGGCAGCAGTTCGCCTTCGACGAACGAGATGTAGAGCATCGCTTGCGCCCGGAAGGTCTCGAACGCCGGCTCCCAGTCGTCGAGCGGCGCGGCGCGGAAGAGTTGGCCGATCCCCTCGAGGAGGACCGGCGCGAGGGCGATCGCGGTGCTCAGCTCGACCTCGTACGGTGGTGCCAAACCGGGAAGCGCGAGGCGTTCGCGTGTCTCGCGTTCGGCGGCTTCGGCGAGCGGCTCGTTCCCGTCGAGCCCGGCGTAGCGGCGCAGCCGCACCAGCGCGAGCGCCTTGCGTTCGGGCGGGTTCTGATCGTCGAGCAACACGCGCACGCCGCCGAACGCGAGCCGTGCGACGTCGATGAAGCTGACCAGATGCGCCTCTTCGACGGCGAGGCCGCGCAACACACGCTCGCACGCGTCGAGCAAGATCCCCAGATCCTCGCGCACGCGCGGATCGCGCTCAGCGCGGCGCGCGTCCTCGAGCGTCGCGACGGCGCGCTGGCCGGTCTCGCGGATCCGGTCGCGCCACCCTTCGCGGCGGTCCGTCGTGCGCGCGTCGGCTTGGGTGAGGCCGAGCGACGACGCTCCCTCCGGCATCGTCAACGCGTACAGCTCGACGACGGGTTCGGCGAACGCGTCGCTGCGCGCGATCCAGCTGCGGTCGTTCATCGAATCGACCATTCCCACGCATTCCAGAAATCGCTCACCGCGACCGCCGGACGAAAGCCTTCGACGTCGCTGTTGAGCGCCTCGATGTTCGCGCGCCACACGATCGTCTGGAACGGCACGAGCTCGTGCTCGCGGTGCTGCATCTGGACATAGAACGGCTTGCGTTCGGCGCGCTCGTAGACGTGCGCTCCCTGTTGTTGCAACCGCCCGATCTGCGCGTCTTGCAGGCCGGTGAAGTTGACGCCGTACGGCGGCAGGCGCTTGGGCCCGAGCGTCTGCTCGTTGTCGCCTGGGTCGGGTGCTTGCGTCCAGCCGTAGATCGCCGCGTCGAAATCACCCTTTGCGAGCAGACCGCCTGCGCCGAGCGAAGCGAACAACAGATTCGCGGGCACGTTGAGAATTTGCACGTCGAAGCCAACGGCGTGCAGGTCTTGTTGGATCAGCACCTCCGCGTTCTGGCGTGGAATCACGCCGGTGACGGTGCGCAGCGTGATCTGCAAGCGTGTCGTTCCGCGCGTGCGCACGCCGTCCGCGCCGACCTTCCAGCCCGCCGCATCAAGCAGCCGGCGTGCCGCGTCGAGATCGTGCGGATACGGTTTGACCCCCGGGTCGTACGCCCACGAAAGGGGGAAGACATCGGTCGAGCCGGCGAGGTCGACATTGAGGTACACGTTGCGCCGCAAGGCGTCCCAGTCGATCGTGTAGGCGGCGGCGCGACGCACGCGCACGTCGTCGAACGGCGCGCGCCGCGTGTTGAACGCCACCTGCTCATCGGACGTGGTCGGGCGGGTGAGCACCTTGACGCCGTCGATCCCCTGCAGCTCTTTGTATTGCTGCTCAGGAGCATACTGGTAGAGGTCGAGCTCGTGCGTGCGCAGCGAGACGAACAGCGTATTCTCGTTGGGGATGATCCGGTAGCTGATGCGCTCGAGCGACGGCTGCTTGGGACCCCACCAGCGTGGATTGCGCACGAGCTCGAGTCCCGAGCCCGGCGTGTAGCGCTCGACGACGAACGGGCCGCTCCCGATCGGCTTGAGATTGTACGGGTTGCGATTGAGATCGTGCTTGCCGGCGAGCAGATGCGCAGGGAGGATGACGCCTTGAATTCCGCAGCGGAAGAAGAGCGCGACGAACGGCGCGCTCGGTTCGCGCAACTGCACGACGACGGTGTGCGGATCTTTCGCCGTGACACTCTGCGCGAGATCGTACGGAAAGTGGTTCGGGACGTTGTTGTTGGGGTCGAGGACGGCGTGCCAGGTGAAGATGACGTCCGCAGCCGTTAGCGGCGTCCCGTCACTGAAGGCCGCGTTTGGTCGCAAGTGATACGTGATCGTTTTGCCGTCGGCGCTGATCCCGCCGTTCTGTCGCGTCGGGACGGTTTCGGCGGCGTCGGGGATCGCATTCCCGTCGGCGTCGTAGCGGATCAGTCCGCTGAAGATGAGCTGCGCGACGTCGGTCGCGGCGAGCTGCGTCGAGAGCAACGGGTTGATGTTGTCGATGTCGCGGACGACGCCGATGCGGAGGTGTCCGGGCTGCGTCCATGGCGCGCGCGCCGCGGCTTGCGTCCCTGACGAGAGCAGCGCGAGCAATGCGGCGAGACCGGCGGCGCGGCGTACGACCGACATGCTGCCGTGCTGCTGCGACGCTAGCGGCGGTTGTTGCGGTGCCGGCGGTTCCGCTTGCGCCGGTTTCCGGCCCCGTCGCCGTTGTTCGCAGCCGGGCGCGCGCCAGCAGCATGGGCGGGGATCTGGGCGTAGCCGGAGAGCATCTCGTCGACGCGCTGGTACGCGCTGCCGAGCGCACCGGGAAGCGAAGAACTGATCTCGATCACGCGCTCGGGGAGTTCTTCGGTCGAGTAGAGCGTGACGTACTTTTCGCCGTCGCGCTTGACGTCGATGCGGCGCTTCTCCCACTTCACGCTGCGCGGATCGACGTTCAGCATCCGGTTCGCAAAGCGTTCGGCATCCTCGTGCGGCGCGACGCGGCGCGCTTCGGTGACCCACTGGTCCCACTTGCGCGCGAAGTCGGGGATCGGACGCCCCTTGCGATCGAGGCCGACGCGCTGCGGCGGAAGCTCGAGACGCCAGTGATCGACCGGGTCGATCGCCTGCCAGGTCGGCTTGATTTCCTTCGGCTGCGCGAACGCGTCGATCTCGACCAGCGCGGTCTCGATCTCTTCGGCGCTGCGCACCTTCGCTGCACGTTTGGGATCGCGGCGCAGCAATTCTTCGAACTTGTCCGCGACCTGCGCGGTCATGTGGCCCTGCGCGTCGATGTGCGGGGGGAGCCCGTACAGCGAGGGGACCGTCACGAGCTGATGGCGATGCGCCTGATCGACGAGGTCGATCACGATCGCGGCAGGCTTCGGCGACTTTTCGATCAGCTCGCGCCGCTCGAGCCCGGAGTTCGTGTTGGAGAGCGCGTGCGCGATCTCGTCGACGGGCCGCAGCGCGCGGCCGGTGATCTGCGTGTAGAGCGTCGTCGACTTGGTCGGACGCGCGTTGAGGATCACCTGAACCGAGGGGACGTCGAAGCCCTCGAGATAGAGGCCGCAGTTGACGAGCACGTCGATCCCGTCACCGCGGAACTCGCGCACGATGCGCTCGCGTTCGTCGCGCGGCGTTTCGCCGGAGGCCCATTCCGCGCGTACGCCGTGCTCGACGAACTCTTCGGCGACGTCACGCGCGTGCTCGACGGAGGCGGTGAAGACGAGCGCCTTGAGGCCGGCGGTGTGCTGCTTGTAGGACGCGACGATCCGTTTGTTGCGATCGACGGTGTTGACGGCGGCGGCGAGCTGGCCGATCACGAAATCGCCGCCGCGCGAGGCGATGTCGTCGAGGTTCGTCGAGGTCGCGACGGCGTAGGACTTGACCGGGACAAGGTATCCCGCGTCGATCGCCTTGCGCGCGTCCATCGTGTAGACGATCTTCTCGAAGACGTCGACGAGCCGGACGCCGTCGCCGCGATTCGGGGTCGCGGTGAAGCCCAAGACCATCGCCTCGGGTCGTTGCGCGAGCACCGCGTCGACGATCGCGCGGTACGAGGGCGCCGCAGCGTGATGCGCTTCATCGATAACGAAGAGCGAGATGCGACGATGGAAACGCTTGACGAACTCCTCGAGCCGTTTCTCGGCGAGGGTCTGTACGGTCGCGACGACGATCGAACACTCGTCCGACGCGCGCCGCTCCGCTTTCTCCACCCCGATCAGCGCCTCGGGGTTCTCGATCCGCATCTTGTCGACGATCTGCTCGATCAGCTCGTCGCGATGCGCGACGACGAGGGTGACGTCGCCCGGGCGCAGCGAGAGCAGCTTCGGGAGCGTCGCGATGATGACGGTCTTGCCCAGACCGGTCGCCAGCGAGACGAGCTGGCTGCGCACGCCTCGCGCACGATGCTCGAGGATCGCTTGTTGTGCTTCGACCTGATACGGTCGAAGGTGGGGCGCGCGCGGCTTGACCGGGACGGTGCTGAGCGCTGGGCGGCGTCGCGATCGCGGTGAAACGACCGGCGCCGCTTCTTCTACTTCCATTGCGCCTTTGGGAGGGGGTGCACTCCGTCGCTCCTCGACGGGGCGAGAGGCCGGTTCGAGGCGCTCGCGCGCCTGCAAGAGCCGGATTGTGGCGTTCACGTTCACAAACCGCACCGCTGACTCCTACGGTTGCGTCCGGAGTTTTTTCCGTGACCGGGGGCACCCACTGAAGGCGAAGTCTTCCGTTTACCAAACGTGAGGCTACGGGTGACGAGCTTGCTTGGAAAGGACGGCACCATTCGGTGGTTCGTGGCGCTCGTCGTGATCGCGGGCACCAGCATCCCCTTTGCCTCCGTCGCCGTCTCCGGACCTGAACTCTTCGTCCCGATCACCCTCGTGCTGGGTGCAATCGCCGAGCTGCTGACCGGCATCATCCTGTTCGCACGGTTCCGCCGTGATCAGCATCGCTCCGCAGCGATGCTCGCGACGACGTATCTCGCACTCGCGTTCCTTGCGTTCAGCGCTGCTTGGTTCGTCCCGTTGGCGCCGGGTCGCTCCGGGATGTTCCCGGCGAATCCACAGCTGGCGGCTTGGCTGTCCTACACTGCTCGCGCCGGCTTCCTCGGCGCGATCCTCGTCTATGTCATGCTCCGCATCCGCCCGGATGACATCCTCTCTCCCGAACGGGCGCGCCGCGAGCTTCCGTTCTGGTTTCTAGGCGGGCCGATCGTCGGCGTTGCCGCTTACGTGCTCGTCACACGCGCCAACGACGGACTCCCGGTGATCTTCGGATCGACCGCGGGTTCGATGTTCCGTGTGGGGGGCGCCGGGCCCGCGGCCCTCGTCCTGGCGGTCCTCGCCACCGGAGCGCTCCTGAGGCTGCGCCGTCGCAGCGAGATCGAGGAAGCGCTGCTGCTCGCCGCGTTCGCCTCGCTTCTCACCATCTTTCTCCATCTGATCGACGACCGGCGATTCATCGTCAGTTGGTATGCGGGGCGCCTGCTCGCGCTGCTTTCCGCGTCGTTCGTCCTCGTCGCGGCGCTTCGCGACTTGCTGCGGTGGCGAGAACGCGCGCTTTCGCTCCAGGACGCTCTGACCGGCGCGTCGCAGCGCGCCGAGCGTCACGGGCGCCGGCTCGAGACGCTCTGGAAGCTGGGCGCCAATCCGACCGCCGACGACGAGAGCTACCTGCGCGCGCTGCTCGCCGAGGGAGCCAATGTCTTGCGCGACGGCGTGCGCTTCCATGGTTCGATCGCGCGGCGTGAGGACGACGAGATGGTGCTCGACATCGTCCACGGACCAGAACAAACGCCGCTGAAAATGGGCGATCGGTTCTTCGTCGACGACAGTCTGCTCGGCGTCGTCTTGCGCGAGGGGAAAACGATCTCGACGCTCGACGTGAAGCGCGATCTTCGGTTCGCGCGGGTGAGCCATCTTCAGACGATCACCACCCGCGGCGCGATTGCGACGCCGTTCCGCGTCGGCAAAACGGTCTACGTCATCGGCTTCGTCGCGCCCGAAGCGTTCGAGGAGCCTTTCAGCCCGCTCGACCACGCCTATATCGAGACCCTCGCATCGCTGTGCGCCTCGCGGCTTCACCAGCGCGCGCAGGGAGAGCGGCTCCGCTACCAAGCCGACCATGACGCGCTTACCGGCCTGCTCAACCGTACGGCGTTGCGGGTGCGCGGACACGACGCATTGCGCGACCCGATGCGTGCTGCGGTCGTCGTCCTCAGCGTCGATCGCTTCCGCGAAGTGAACGAAGCGCACGGACCCCACGCCGGCGACGTGGTGCTCGTTGACGTCGCGCGACGGCTCGAGCGCGCCACGCAGCACGGCGACCTCGTCGCGCGCCTGGGCGGCGACACGTTCGGTATTCTCGTCCCGCAGGCGGGGACGCGTGGGGAGATCGAGCAACGGGTCACGGCGTTTCACGCCTGCTTCGCCGAGCCGTTCCTCATCGGCGATCGTGGCGAGGCCGCGACCGTCTCGCTCACCGCAACCGCCGGCGTCGCGATCTCTCCCGACGACGGGCTCGCCTTCGAGCAGGTGCTCGCTCGTGCCGAAGCAGCCGCCTTCGCTTCAAAGCAAAACGGACCGGCGCGGTTGACGTTCTTCGACCGCCGTCTCGCCGACGCGTTCACCCGCTCGCGCCGCCTGCAAAGCGATCTCGCCCGCGCGCTCGAGCGAAACGAGTTCGATCTCCACTTTCAGCCGCACATCGAGATCGCGAGCGGTCGCGTCGTCGGCGCCGAGGCGCTGATCCGCTGGAACCACCCGGAGCGCGGGCTGCTGCGACCCGCGGAGTTCATCCCGTTCGCCGAGGAGCACGGGCTCATCGGGGGGATCGGCGCATGGGTGATGCGCGAGACGGTGCACCTCTCGCGAGACTGGCGGCGTGCGGATCCCAACTTCACCGCCTGGTTCAACCTCTCGCCGGTCGAGCTCACCGACGAGACGCTCCTCGAGCGTCTCGTCGAGCTCGACGAGTCGCTGCACGGCGTCGGCGTCGAGATCACGGAGACGGCGGCGATGCGCAACGTCCACGAGACGACGCGGGCGATCGCCGCGTTGCGCGCCGCGGGTCTGCGTATCGCGCTCGACGATTTCGGAACCGGCTACTCGTCGCTCGCGCACCTCAAGCGCCTGCCGATCGACGTCGTCAAGATCGACCACGTCTTCATCGCGGGGATCCCCGGCGACGCCCAGGATCTCGCGATCGTCGAAGCCGTGATCTCGATCGGCGCCAGCTACGGGTTCACCACGCTCGCGGAGGGCGTCGAGAAGCGCTCGCAGGTCGCGTTCCTCGCGCGCGCCGGCTGCGCGCTCGCGCAAGGCTACGCGTACGCGCATCCGATGCCCGCCGATGCGTTTGATCGCTGGCTGCGTGATCGGCGGCAGGTCCCTGGGAGATCCTGACGCAAGCGGCGCGCACGATGATCAAAGAGGGATGGCGTGGGCGCTATTACGAGGATTTCGAGCCCGGTGACATCTACCGTCACCGCCTCGGACGCACGGTGACGGAGACCGACAACACGCTCTTCACGATGCTCACGCTCAACACGAACCCGATCCACTTCGATGCGAATCTGGCCGCGAAGACGCCGTTCGGGAAGATCCTGGTGAACTCGTGCTTCACGCTCTCGCTCGCCGTCGGACTCTCGGTCAGTGATCTGAGCGAGCACGTGATGGCGAATCTCGGTTGGAACGACATCAAGCTTCCCAGCCCCGTCTTCGTCGGTGATACGATCTACGCGCGCAGCGAGGTCCTCGAGAAGCGCGAGTCGTCCTCGCGCGCCGACGTCGGGATCGTCACCGCGCGCACGAGCGCGACCAATCAGCGCGACGAGACGGTGATCTCGTACCAGCGTACGTTCATGGTGTACAAGCGCGGCAAGGACCCGCGCGACACGCTCGCGTGAGCGAGGCGCGCGAGACGCTTCGCGCGCGGACGCGCGCGCTCATGGAGAGATACGACGCGGCGTATTGGCGCGCGCTCGATGAGCGGCGTGAGTATCCGCAAGCGTTCGCCGACGCCTTCGGCCGCGAACGGCTGCTCGCCGCGCTGATCCCCGAGCGCTACGGCGGGCTCGGCGCCGATCTCGGCGACGCCTGCGCGATCGTCGAGGAGATCAATCGCGCCGGCGGCAACGCGGGCACGGCGCACGCGCAGATGTACACGATGGGGACCGTTCTGCGTCACGGCAGCGAGGAGCAGCGGCGCGCGTGGCTTCCGCGCATCGCGGCGGGCGAGATCCGCCTGCAAGCATTCGGCGTGACCGAACCGGAAGCGGGGAGCGACACGACCCGTATCACGACGACGGCACGGCGTGAGGGCGACGTCTACGTCGTCAACGGCCGTAAGCGCTGGACCTCACGACTGCAGCACGCCGACGCGATGCTGCTGCTCGCGCGGACTGCGCCGCGCGAGGACGACCGGGGAGCTGGGCTCTCCGTCCTCTTGGTCGACCTGCGCGACGCGGCACCGGGAAGCGTCGTGCCGACGCCGATCCGCACCTGGATGAACAATGAGACGAACGAGGTCGTGTTGCGCGACCTCGTCGTCCCGGCGCAGAACCTGGTCGGCCGTGAGGGCGAGGGCTTTCGCGCGATCGTCGACGGATGGAACGCGGAGCGCATCCTGATCGCGGCGGAATGCGTCGGTCATGGACGCTTCCTGGTCGCACGTGCGGCCCGCTATGTCACCGAGCGCGAAGTCTTCGGCAAGCCGCTCGGCGCGAACCAGTCGATCGCGTTTCCGATCGCACGTGCGCACGTCGCGCTCGACGCGGCCGATCTCGTCGTGCGGGACGCAGCGGACCGCTTTGCCCGCGACGAGCCGTGTGGGCCGCAGGCAGCCGCGGCGAAGCTGCTCGCGAGCGAGGCGTCATGGCAAGCGGCGAACGCCGCGATCGACGCGCTCGGTGGGAACGGGTTCGCCGCCGACTACGACGTCGAGCGGATCGCCCGCGAGACGCGGCTCTACACCGTCGCCCCGCTCTCAAACAACTTGATCCTCGCGTACCTCGCTCGCGCCGCGCTCGGGATGCCGCGCTCGACCTGACTGGGCGCGATAGTGGCTCCGCGCACGTGAGACGATCGCTTCCGCGCATTCGGGTAACCACTCGCGCAGCCACAAGATCGTCGCTTCGACGCGCGGCGTATTGTGTGTCGACGAGCAGGGCTCCGCATCGATCCGTTTGCGCACGAGCAGCATCTGTGAACCCAGGACATCGTCCATCGCGCGGTCCAGCGCGTTCCCCATGTCAACTGCTGCGCCTGCGGGAAGGACGTGGTTATGTGAGCGCAAGAGCGCTTCGACCTCGCGCATGCGGAAGTGCGTGCCGAACACATCGATCGGGTAGCCGCAAAAGAGCGTGAAGCCGTCGTCCGCGAGCAGACGGTTCCAGAAACTCTCGACGTGCGCTGCTGCCTCGACCTGACCCACTTGCCACAAGAGGCCGACCATTTCGCCGTAGACGCGAACGCCGCGGCTGCGGACGCTCCGGCGCGCTGCGCGCACTGCCGCGCCGACCGTCTGCTCGAAGCGGCGCCAATCCGGTCGTTCGTCGATCATGTAGCGCTCGATCGTCGACTGGGCGTCAAGGCAGACGAGCGCGCGCGAGCGCGGCTCGGAGTCGTCAGCCCGCGGCAACGCGGTCAAGAAGGCGTCGATGTGTTCCGGGGTTGCAACGATCAGAGCGGCGTCGCCGGCGCGAAGCGCCTCCTCGATGTAATCGGCGACGCTCCCAATCAGTGCCTCGACACCACCGTCGTAGAACTGAACGAGATGGCCTTCGCTGTCGCGTTCGAGACTCGCGCGCGTTGTCGGCGTCATGGCGATGCCTTTACCCGTAGCGCGCGAGTACATGGTGCAACCGGGCGCATCCGGGGAAAGAGCGCAGCAGTGGGATGCCCTCCGAGCGACGCGATGCGATCGGTACGTCGCCGCCGGCGCGAGGAGCAGCGGCGTCGGTTCTTTGCTGAATCGGTCCCGAACTTGATGTGGACGGCACGGGCGGACGGCACCGTCGACTATTGTAACGGGCGCTTCTCCCAATACACCGGGCTTGGGCCGCAGGCGGTGTGTGAGCGATGGGAAGCGATGATGCATCCGAGCGACCGCACGGAGGCGATGGCGTTATGGCGCGACGCGCTCGACGGCGAAGTGCCGTATCGCACTGAGGTGCGGCTCCGGCGGGCGGACGGCGCGTACCGCTGGCACGTCGTGCTCGCGCTGCCCGTGCGTGACGCGCGCGGCGCGACAGTGAGGTGGTTTGGCTCGTGCACGGACATCCAAGACCAGAAGGAAGCCGAGCGAATCCTCGCGGTGGTAGCCGAGGTGACGCAGGCCCTGGGTTCGTCGCTCGATCCGGTCGAGACCGCGTCGACGCTCGCCGCTCTCGTTGCGCCCCGCGAAGCAGCCTACTGCGAGGTGCAACTGTACGATGAGCTCAACGTGCTCCGTCGCGCCGCCTCGAGCGGGGATCCCAAAGCGTATGGACACGAGGAGGTCGCGCGCGTCGCGCGCGCGCGGCGCGCCGGCGCCACCGTGCTCACGCGCGACCTGAGCGTCCTCCCCGTGCGCGTTGGCGAGTCGGTCTTGGGTTGGCTGATCTGTTGCGACGTCGTCGACGACGTGCGTGCGCTCGTCCCCGAGCTGGCCGTCCGCCTGGGCGTCGCGCTCGCGAACGCGAACGCGTACGAGCGCGAGCACCGCGTCGCAATGACGTTTCAGCGTGCTGCATTGGGGCCCGATCTCCCGGACGTCCCGGGTGTCCGATTCTCGGCGCTCTATCAGGCTGCGCATGCCGATGCAAGTATCGGCGGCGACTGGTACGACGCGTTCCGCCTCCCGGACGGACGCATCGTCATCTCGGTCGGCGATGTCGCGGGGAGCGGACTCGACGCGGCCGTGACGATGGGAAGCGTTCGCCAAAGCATCCGCACGGCGGTCCTCATCAATCCCGATCCGAGCGCGGTGGTGGAAGCGGTCGATCGAATCGTGCGCGCGATGCGACCGGACCGCTTTGTGACCGCGTTCGTTTGCGTCCTGGACCCGGTCTGCGGCGAGCTGACCTTCGCCAACGCGGGGCATCCCCCGGCGTTGCTGCGACGGCCCAGCGGTGAGCTCGTCGAGCTTGGGCACGGCGAGCTGCCGCTCGGCCTGCGCCAACGCGACTCCGCACGATCCGGTGTCATCTCGGTCGAGCCCGGATCGTTGCTCGTCGCATACACCGACGGTCTCACGGAACTTGAGCGCGACCCCGTCGGCGGCTACGCGAAGCTGCTCGACGCGGTCCGGCGGTGCGATAGCGACGATCCAGCCGGAGAGATTTTCGCGAGCATCGCCGGTGGTCGTCCGCCGCGCGACGACATCGCGATCCTCACGGTTGCGTATCGTGGAGCGCTGAGCGACGTCGACGACGAGCGTCGGGCGAGCCGGTGGCTCTTCGATGCCAACGACGGCATACGCGCTCACACCGTCCGCTATCAGTTCCTCGAGCGCTTGCAGGACGCAGGGTTCGGCGCCAAGGAGCTGGCCGGCGCGGAGCTCGTGTTCGGGGAGCTGATCGGCAACGTGTTTCGTTACGCCGGTGGACTCGTCGACGTGATCCTCGACATCTCGGGCGGCGCGCCCGTTCTCCACGTCCTCGATGGCGGAAACGGCTTCGAGTTCCGGCCCCGCCTCCCGGAGCTGTACGCCGAACAAGGCCGCGGCCTGTTTCTCGTCAAGGCGTTCGCCGACGAGTTCTCGATCGAACGCCGCTCGACTGCCGGCAGCCACGCGCGCGCCGTCCTCATCGGCACGACGCGCGTACGAGCCGCCACGCCGACGATGACGCGAACCAGGCTCTAAACCGGCCGGCCGGCGCGGCGCAGCACGCGCTCTGCGGCGGTGACGATCGGCGTATCGATCATCGTCCCGTCGAGGACCGCCGGCGACGAGAGCGCAGCGGCCGCGACCACGCGCTCGGCGTGGGCGATCTGGCTGGGCGACGGCGCGAACGCGCTGCGGACCGGCTCGATCTGCGCCGGATGGATCAACAGCTTCCCGTCATAGCCCAGACGCCGCGCGAGCGTAGCATCACGGGCGGGGATCGCGGGATCGGCGTACTCCGCCGACGGACCGTCGATCGCCCAGCGCTCGGCGGCGCGCGCGGCAATGAGCATGCGCGCGCGGTGCGGGAGCATGACCTCCGCACTGTTCTCCGCGCCGAGCTCGGCGGCGAGATCGTAGGGGCCGAACGCGAGCGCGAGGACGTGTGGTGCGGCGGCGATCGCTTCGCAGTGCGCGACGCCGCGCGCCGATTCGATCAACACGATCTGCGGCAGAGCGCCGAGCACGTCCGAGACACGACCGAGATCCGCAACTGCCCCGACCTTCGGGACGACGATCGCCGCGCCGCGCCGCGCGCCGGCGAGCATCGCGAGGTCGGCGGCACCGTCCGGCGTGTCGGGCGGATTGATGCGCACCGCGACGCGCGCAAGATCGGCGTGCGCGTCAAGAAACGCGCGCGCCGCGTCGCGCGCCTGTGCCTTGGCGCTGGGCGCGACGGCGTCTTCGAGATCGAGGATCACGCCGCTCGCCTGCGACGCGAGCGCCTTCGCGTACCGCTCGGGACGATCGGCGGGGACGAACAGCAACAGTGACGGATCGAATGCCATTCGCGCAAAGTAGTCGGCGCTTGTTGCGTATTCCTCGCGATACGGCTAGAATTCATCGGCGGCGAAAAGCAAGACTTTTCGTTACCGCTGCGTTTCGATGACAGAACGGAGGTGTTTCAACACCTCGTACGTGCGGTCGAACGTACTCGGATGTGGCTCGAGCGAAACACCGCTCGCTGCAGCGTACCTCCGCGCGTGTCTGTTCTCGTTTTGATTGAGGAGGGACACATGCGCCCGAATCTGGTCCGACGCCTGCGCTCTGTAGCGACAGGCGTTATCGCGCTGAGCTTCCTCGTTGCGATTGCCAGCGCGCGCGTTGAGGCTCAAGTCTTCGCCTATCCACCGACGAGCGTCGTCGGGAACTGTGCAGCGTTGCCGCAGACCAATTTCTTCGACGTCGGTCCCGGCAACGAAGGGGCGGCGCAAGGTATCAGCGCACAGGTGGTGCCGGCTGCCACGGGGTTGCCCTCGTACTGCGACGTCATCGGCTACACCGACGATTCGATCAAATGGGAGCTCCAGCTGCCGGTCGGCGGGAGTTGGAACGGGAACTTGTTCTTCGACGGCTGCGGCGGGTATTGCGGCGGACTCGTCGGCGACGCAATCGGCCTGGGCGGCGGGCTGCGCGGAATCGCAGAAGGCTACGCCTCCGTCTCGACCGACATGGGTCACCCCGGCACCGCTGCCGATGGATTGTGGGGCTGGCACGATCTGAAGGCGCGTATCAACTACGCCTATCTTGCCGTCCACAAAGTGACGATGTCGGCAAAGGCGGTCACCACCGCCTATTACGGGAGTGCTCCGCGTCGATCGTATTTCGTCGGCGAATCGAGCGGCGGTGGACAAGCGGTGATCGAAGCCGAGCGTTTCCCGAACGACTTCGACGGCATCGTCGCGCAGCAGCCGACGTTGAACACCGCCGGTTTCGCGGTTCTGGCGTGGAATTGGGCGGACGATTGGTTCTTCAACGGGCAAGATCCGGTGTTCAGCATCACCGACGTGCAGAACATCCACAGCGCCGTCGAAGCCGCGTGCGATGCGCTCGACGGAACGACCGACGGGATCATCGACGATCCGGAAAAGTGCCACTTCGACGTCGGGAAGCTCCAGTGCGGAACGAGTACCAATTCGTCTTGGTGTCTCTCGGCACGACAGGTCGTCAGCCTGCGTAATATCTACCAAGGCGCCCACACCTCAACTGGTACGGCGATCTTTCCGGGTCAGGAGTACGGCTCGGAGTTGGCATGGATCGGCGTCTACGTGCCGGCGACGCCCGGCTCGATCCCGTTCTCTCCGATCATCAGCTCGAATTCGTTGCGCTTCCTGATCCTCGATCCGTCGCCGGGTCCGGACTACAACCCGCGTTCTTTCAACTACGACACCGATCTGGCGAAGATCGCAAAGTGGTATCCGATCTACGACGGCGCCAATCCCGACTTGCGTGGATTCAAGGCGCACGGCGGGAAGCTGCTGATCACCGCCGGTTGGGCCGACGAGCTCGTGCTCCCGAAGACGACCGTCAATTTCTATAACGCGATCGTCGCGCTCTTCGGCGGTACGGCAAACACGTCGTCGTTCGTCAGACTCTTCATGACGCCGGGGATGTATCATGGCGCCCCGACGACGATCGAGCCGAATCCACCCCAGTTCTATGACCCACTTGCGGTGATCTCGAACTGGGTCGATCGCGGCGTCGCGCCGGACTCACTCGTCGTTCTGCAATACAACGCCCAAGGTCAGCTCGGCAGCTCGCGGACGTTGTTTCCATTTCCACGCGAACCAGCCGGATTCAAAGGCTCCTAACGTCATGTCACCCTGAGCTTGTCGAAGGGTCGCGCGGCATCGCCAGCGGGGGTGTGCCCTTCGACAGGCTCAGGGTGACAACGTCTCAGACGAAGCGGACGTATTCGTAGTCGAGGGATTTCTCTTTGATGCCCTTTTCCGGGGGCGCGATCCATGCGGCCATCTTCCCCGGTTCGCGGACCGCGTGCATCACGCTCCCGATGAAGGCGCGATCGTCGGCGCTGGGAAGCCACGAGGGAAGCTTCGCGTCGTACTCGGCTTGCGTGATCGGCGTGCCGGCCGGATCGGTCGGCACGTTCGCCCAGCTCCCGATCGAACGGCGGAAGCGCGGGCTCGGCAGGCGCAGGCGGAATGCGTGACCGGAGCGCTCGATCCACTTGTTCCAACGCGCGAGCCCTTTCTCGCAGTCCTCGATGTACGAGCCGCGCACGACTTCGTTCATCGCGTTGCGGTAGGGGATGCGCTCGATGCGCGTCCCCCCGCGTGCGTCGGGGACTTCGAGGTCGAGCGTCGTCGCGGTGACGAGGTGGTCGGAGTACTTCTCCTCGTCAGGGCGACCTTTGAGACCTGTGGCGAAGTATGCTGCGGCGTTGCTCGAGGCGTCGGCGCCGAACAGATCGAGCGATGACGAGAACCAGAAGTTCAAATAACGCTGGATCGTCGGCAAGTCGATCGCGCCGGCGCGGCGGATCGTCTCGGGATCGTCGCTGCCCAGCTCGTTCATCACCTCGAGCGTGCGGCGCACCACGCGTTGGATGCCGGTGTCGCCGACGAACATGTGGTGCGCTTCTTCGGTGAGCATGAAGCGGCAGGTGCGCGCGAGCGGGTCGAACGCGGATTCGGCGAACGACTTGAGCTGGAACTTCCCGTCACGGTCGGTGAAGAACGTGAACATGAAGAACGACAGCCAGTCCTCGATCGGCTCGTTGAACGTGCTGAGAATGCGCGGGTTGTCGCCCGAGCCGGAGTGACGCGTGAGGAGTGCCTCGGCCTCTTCGCGGCCGTCGCGGCCGAAGTACGCGTGCAGCAAGTAGACCATCGCCCACAGGTGACGGCCTTCCTCGACGTTGACCTGGAACAAATTGCGCAGATCGTAAAGCGACGGCGCGGTGTGGCCGAGCATCCGTTGCTGCTCGACCGATGCCGGCTCGGTATCGCCTTGCGTGACGATGAGACGCCGCAGCGTGCTGCGATGCTCGCCCGGGACCTGTTGCCACACCGCCTTGCCGAACTCATCGCCGAAGCCGATCGTGCGGTTCTGCTCGGGTTCGGCGAGGAAGATCCCCCAGCGGTACTCGGGCATCCGCACGTAGTCGTAGTTCGCCCAGCCCTTGCTGTCGACCGAGATGGCGGTGCGCAGGTAGACGTCGGCGGCCTGGAAGTCGGTTGGTCCGAGATCTTTCCACCAGTCGAGGAACTCGGGCTGCCATTGCTCGAGCGCGCGCTGCAGCGTGCGGTTCGCGTGCAGCTCGACGTTGTTGGGGATTCGCTCGGCGTAGTCGATCGGCATCAGACGCGCTCCCAATCGAAAGACGGTTTCGAGCCGCCGCCGAAGACCTTGAGCGCACCGCGCTCGCCGGTCGCGTTCGGACGGACGAAGACCCAGTTCTGCCATGCCGAGAGACGTCCGAAGATCTTCGTCTCCATCGTCTCGGCGCCGGGGAAGCGGAGGTTCGCCTCCATCCCGCTCAGTGCGTCGGGCGAGAGCGACGCGCGCTCCTCGAGCGCGACGCGCAGCTCGTCGTCCCAGTCGAGCTCATCCGATGCGATCGTCACGAGGCCCGCGTTCTCCGCGTCTTCGGCCTCGTACGCGCGCCCGAGCTCGGCGTGCAGCGTTTCGAGCCGCTCGGGTTCGGCGTGAAAGCGCGTTTCGAGGCGCGTGCATCCGGCGACGGTCGGATAGGCACCGAAGTTCATCGCGCTCAGCGCGACTGCCGGAGCCGCTTCGTCGACGAGCAGCATGTAGCTGCGGTCGGCGGCGAGCACGAGCTCGAAGAGCGTCCCCGCGAAGCACGAGCCGCGATCGATGGTTGCGAACAGCGAGCGCGAGGTGACGTCGAGCCGCGCGAACGTGCGGCGCAAAAGGCCGAGCGTCTCGCGCACCAGCCAGTGATCGCGCTGCGCGTCGAGGACGGCGTCGACCGCGAGCACGGCATCCGGGTCGCCTTCCGTGCGCAGCACGAGCAGGCCGAGCGTCGGTTCGTTCGTGCGCAGCATCAAGATCGCGTCGTCGAGCTCGCGCGCGAACGCGAGTGGCCACCACGCGTCACCGGCCGCGACGATCGAGGCGGGATCACTCGGCTGCGCCTCGCGTGGTGCGCGCACCGTCAGCGTCGCGATGCGACGATCGCGATCGAGCGCGACGTCGACGTGGCGATAATGGTAACCGTGATCGTCGATCGTGCGCGCGAGCGGACGCAAGACGATACCGCGCGCGTCGGCGCCGCGTGGCGATGTCGCGGCGAGCGCCTCGGCGCGCTCGCGCACGAGGGCCGCAAAGCCTGACGGTGCGGCGATGTGGTCGACGAGCCGCCATGCCTGCGCGCGTGCAGCGCGCACGCCGTCGGCGTTGGTGCAGAAGAGGTCGGCGCGGTCGCGGCGCACGCCGCGTTTGTCGACCAAGCGCGTGAGACCGCCGGTCCCCGGCAGCACGCCGAGCAGCGGGACCTCCGGCAAGCTGACGGCCGTCGAACGATCGTCGACCATCACGATCTCGTCGCACGCGAGCGCGATCTCGTAACCGCCGCCGGCGCACGCACCGTTGACGGCAGCGACGAAGCGCAAGCCGTCGTGACGGCTCGAGTCTTCCATCCCGTCGCGCGTCTCGTTGGTGAACTTGCAGAAGTTCACTTTCCAGCGATGCGAGCTGGTGCCGAGCATGTAGATGTTCGCGCCGGCGCAGAACGAGCGGTCTTTCCCGCTCGTCAGCACGACGGTCGCGACCTGCGGGTGCTCGAAGCGGATCCGCTGCAGCGCGTCATGGAGCTCGATGTCGACGCCGAGGTCGTACGAGTTGAGCTTGAGCTTGTAGCCGGGGCGCAGCCCGGCGTCCTCGTCGACGTCGAGCGTCAGGGTCGCGATGCGACCGTCGACCGCGAGGCGCCAATGGCGATAACGGTCAGGTGCCGTGTCGAAGGTGACGAGTTCGGAAGCGATCTCCGCGTCGAGGGTGACCATGCGGCCTCCAGGGCGGGTGCGGCGGCGGGTGTCGGTATTTTAGTGCATACTGCGCGAGAGCGCAAGCAGTATGATGCACATTCCTAGGGGGACTCCGGCGGAACCGCCTCGAGGAGCGCGCTCAGGCTCTCAGCCGGGGTGCGGCCGGCGGTCGAGACCTCGACGTCGGCCCGGCGGTAGAGCGGCTCGCGGGCGGCGAGAATCCGCTTGAGGTCCGCCATCGACTCGTCGTTGTCGGCCATCGGCCGCATATCGCCTTGCGCCACGACCCGCTCCATGTGCTCGACCGGCGCCGCGCTCAGCCACACCGTGAAGCACGTCGCGCGCAGCCGCTCGTATGTGGCCGGCTCGGAGACCAAACTGCCGCCGGTCGCCAGGACGAACGCGCCTTGCTCGGCCAGGAGTCGCTCGAGCGCATCGCGCTCCAGGCGCCGAAACCCGGGCTGTCCGTAAATATCGAAGATCGTAGCGAGCGGGACGCCCGCGGCGCGCTCGACCTCGCGGTCGAGCTCGATGAACGGGACCCCGCGACGCTCGGCGAGCGCACGCCCGAGCGTCGACTTGCCCGCGCCGCGCAGCCCGATCAGCGCGATCCGCTCGGCACGCTTGTCGGGAGCCGAGATCCCGGGCGCCTCCCCGTCGCTCTCGGCGACGAGGGTCTCGATCGAGACCCCGAGCGCGCGGGCGACCGCCCGGACCAGGAGCACGGATGCATTCCCCTGCCCGGTTTCCAGCTGGGCGAGATAGCGCTCGGAGACACCCGAGTCCTTGGCGAGGATCCGCCGGGTCATTCCGCGGCGCGCACGCAGCTCCCTGACCCGCTCGCCGAGCGTACGCAGGAATCGGTCGTCGTCCGCCTCATGCACTATCACGCCTTGCGCCCCATGATGGATGCAGTATAATGCTCCCACGAACGACCGTCCAGCGCCCCGGGAGGATCGGATGACGACGACCATGCCGCCGCAGCCGCAGCAGCGCAGCGCGTTCTACAACGCCGCCGCCGACCTGCTCGAACGGAACCTCCCTGCGCGTGTCGACACAGCAGCGTTCATCGACGAGTTCGGGACGTACACGTACGGCGCGCTCGCGGCACGCGTCGATCGAGCCGGCGGCGCATTGCGCGCGCTCGGGCTCGAACCGGAGAACCGCGTCGTGCTCGGCCTGCTCGACACCATCGATTTCCCGACCGCGTTCCTCGGCGCGATCAAAGCCGGGATCGTCCCGATCCCGATCAACACGCTGTTCCAAGCGGTCGACTATGCGTTCGTCCTCGCCGACAGCCGCGCGAAGGTCGCGATCGTCTCGACCGAGTTGCTGCCGACGTTCGTCCAGGCCGCGCGACTCGCGAGCTGGACGGGGACGTTCGTCGTCTCCGACCCCGGCCGTCGCCACGTCGCGGACGACGAGACGCGCGCGGTGTTGCGGTTCGACGAGTTGCTCGCGCGCGCGACGCCGCTGACCGAAGCGTTCGCGTCGCGTCCCGACGACGCGTGCTTTTGGCTGTACTCGTCGGGTTCGACCGGCAAGCCGAAGGGGACCGTGCACGTACAGACGAGCATGATCCAAACCGCAGAGCTCTTCGCGCAAGGCGTGCTCGGCTTCACGTCGAGCGATCGCGTCTTCTCCGCGGCGAAGCTCTTCTTCGCGTACGGCTTGGGGAACGCGCTCTCGTTTCCGCTCTCCGTTGGGGCAACAAGTATCCTGCGCTCCGGACGCGTGACACCAGACGTCGTCTTCGACGTGCTCGAACAGCACCAGCCGACGATCTTCTGCGGCGTCCCCACGTTGTTCGGCGCACTGAACGTCCACGCGCGCTTGCCGGCGCGTGGCACGCACTCGCTGCGGCTCTGCACGTCGGCCGGCGAGCTCTTGCCCGAAGAGATCGGCCGTACGTTCAACGACCGCACCGGCGTCGAGATCATCGACGGGATCGGCTCGACGGAGATGCTGCACATTTTCGTCTCGAACCGTCCCGGCGCCGTGCGCTATGGTACGACCGGGACGCCGGTGCCCGGCTATCGCGTGCGCCTCATCGATGAAAACGGCGTCGAAGCGGCGCCCGGCGAGATCGGTGAGCTCGAGGTGAACGGGCCGACCGCCGCGGCGGCGTACTGGAACAATCGCGAGAAGACGCGGCGCACGTTCGCCGGCGAGTGGACCCGCACCGGCGACAAGTTCCGGCTCGACGCGCACGGCGACTACGTGCACTGCGGGCGCGCCGACGACATGCTCAAGGTCAGCGGGATCTGGGTTTCGCCGACGGAGGTCGAGTCGGCGCTCGTTGCGCACGAGGACGTGCTCGAGTGCGCCGTGATCGGGATCGAGGACGATCAGGACTTGATCAAGCCGAAAGCGTTCGTCGTGCTCAAGCCCGGTGTCGCGGTGCGCGACGAGCTCGTCGACGTCCTCAAGGCGCACGTGAAGAGCCGTCTCGCGCCCTACAAGTATCCGCGCTGGATCGAGTTCGTCACCGAGTTGCCGAAGACGCCGACGGGGAAGATCCAGCGACACGTGTTGCGCGCCCGCGAGGCTGCGAAGCGCACGTGACCGAGCTCGTCGTCGACGGACGGCGGCTCGAGCTCTCGACGATCCCCGGCGATCCGGCGCGCGCGCCGATCGTGTTATTGCACGAGGGCCTCGGCTCCGTCACGATGTGGCGCGACTTCCCGCACGCGCTCGCCGTGCGGACGGGACGCCGCACCATCGCATACTCACGCTACGGGTACGGCGCGTCGGAACCACTCGCCGAAGCGCGCGAGCCCGACTACATGCATCACGAGGGCGAGGTCGTGCTGCCGGCGTTGCTCGACGCGCTCGGCATCGCGTCACCGGTGCTCTTCGGCCACAGCGACGGCGCGTCGATCGCGCTCATCTACGCGGGTTCGGCAGCGCGCACGCCGGCGGCGCTCGTACTCGAGGCTCCGCACGTCTTTGTCGAAGAGCTGACCGTCGAAACGATCGCCGGCGTGCGCGAGCTCTACGCGATCAGCGATTTGGGCGCGAAGCTCTCGCGCCATCACGCCGACGCCGAGCGCACGTTCCGGGGCTGGAACGACATCTGGCTCGATCCGCGCTTTCGCGACTGGGAAATCCGCGAGTACCTCGGGCGGGTGCGCGCGCCGCTGCTCGTGCTCCAAGGCGAGGACGACGAGTACGGGACGCCGGCCCAGCTCGACGCGATCGCAGCGGCGGCCCCTCAGGTCGAGACCGTGCTGCTGCCGCGGTGCGGCCATAGCCCGCACCGCGATCAGCGCGAGCTGGTACTGGACCAAACAGCGCGGTTTTTGGCCGCCGTGGCCTGAGGCGTAAGCGCCCTTACCGCTGATCCGCCCGAAGTGCGGTATCGTTATTTTGTTATGAGATCGTTGCTTGCCGTTCTCGCCGCGCTGACCTTGATCGCCGGTCTGCCGCGACCAGCCGCCGCGGCGCAAACCGAAACGGCCGTGCTGGCCGGCGGTTGCTTTTGGGGGATGGAAGCGGTCTTCGAACGGCTGCGCGGTGTGAAGAACGTCGTCGCGGGATTCAGCGGCGGTGCAGCACCGACCGCACACTACGAGCTCGTGGGTACCGGGATGACCGGACATGCCGAGTCGGTCGAGATCACCTACGATCCGTCGCAGATCTCGTACGCGCAGCTGCTCGACGTCTATTTCACCGTCGCCCACGACCCGACCGAGCTCAACCGCCAAGGCCCCGACGAAGGGACGCAGTATCGCTCCGCGATCTTCTTTGCAAGCCCCGCGCAAGAACGCGTTGCGCGCGCCGCGATCGCACGGCTGACCGCATCACACACATTCAGCGCGCCGATCGTGACGCAGGTCGTGCCGCTTCGCGGCTTCTACGCGGCCGAAGCCTACCACCAGCACTACTACGACCGCCATCCGGACGCGCCGTACATCGTCTACAACGACGTGCCAAAAGTAAAAGCCCTACACGACAAGTTCCCCCAACTCGTCGCGCAAAGCGCGACAGTCAGATAACCTTCCTCCACGCTGTAGCGCAGCGGAAGCGTTGAGCTGTAGCGCAGCGGAAGCGTTCAGATAGTAAGCGGCCGATAGCGGATGCGGTGCGGACGCGCCGCCTCTTCACCGAGGCGCTGCTTCTTGTCCGCTTCGTACTCTTGATAGTTGCCCTCGAAGAAGAAGACGCGCGAGTCGCCCTCGAACGCGAGGATATGCGTGGCGATACGGTCGAGGAACCAGCGGTCGTGACTGACGACCATCACCGTCCCGGCGAACTCGCTGAGCGCGTCCTCGAGCGCCCGCAACGTCTCGACGTCGAGGTCGTTCGACGGTTCGTCGAGGAGCAGGACGTTCGCACCGGTCAGCAACGTCCGTGCGAGGTGCAGGCGCGCGCGCTCGCCGCCCGAGAGTGAGCCGACGATCTTCTGCTGATCGGCGCCTTTGAAGTTGAAGCGACCGAGATAGGCGCGCGCCGGCATCTCGAAGCGTCCGACCTTGATGAGGTCGAGCCCGCCGCTCAAGTCGTCGAACACGCTCTTGCCGTCGTCGAGCTCCTCGCGGCTCTGGTCGACGACGCCGAGCTTGACCGACTGGCCGAGCGCGATCGTCCCCGCATCAGGCTGCTCTTTCCCCGCGATCATGCGGAAGAGCGTCGACTTGCCGGCGCCGTTGGGGCCGATGATCCCGACGATCGCGCCGGCCGGAACGCGGAAGCTCACGTCCTCCATCAACAGACGATCGCCGTACGCCTTGCGCACGTTCTCGAATGCGATCACCTGCTCGCCGAGCCGGTCGGCGACCGGGATGAAGATCTCTTGCGTCTCGTTGCGCTTTTGGTACTCGTACGACGAGAGCTCGTCGAAACGCGAGAGGCGGCTCTTCGATTTCGCCTGTCGTCCTTTCGTCCCTGAACGCACCCACGCGAGCTCGCGTTTGAGCGCCTTTTGCCGCGCCGACTCTGCCGCTTCTTCCTGCGCCAGACGCTCCTGCTTCTGGTCGAGCCACGAGCTGTAGTTGCCCTTCCACGGAATCCCTTGGCCGCGATCGAGCTCGAGGATCCACTCCGCCGCGTTGTCGAGGAAGTAGCGGTCGTGCGTCACCGCGACGACGGTACCGGAGAAGCGCTGCAAGAACTGCTCGAGCCACTCGACGCTCTCGGCGTCGAGATGGTTCGTCGGCTCGTCGAGCAGCAGCATGTCGGGCTTGGCGAGCAGCAGCCGGCAGAGCGCGACGCGCCGTTTCTCGCCGCCCGAGAGCGGACCGATGTTCGCATCCCACGGCGGCAGCCGCAACGCGTCGGCGGCGACCTCGAACTGCTGCTCGAGATCGTCGCCGCCTTGCGCGAAGATGATCGCTTCGAGCTTCGCTTGCTCCTCGGCGAGTTTCTCGAAATCGGCGTCGGGCTCGCCGTACGCGGCATAGACTTCGTCGAGCCGCTTGCGCGCTTCCATCAGTTCGGTGAGCCCTTCCTCGACGATCTCGCGCACCGTCTTGTCGGGATCGAGCTTTGGCTCTTGCGGCAGATAGCCGACGCTGATCCCCGGCATCGGTTTCGCTTCGCCGTCGTACTCGGTGTCGATGCCTGCCATGATCCGCAGCAGCGACGACTTTCCGGCGCCGTTGAGGCCCAAGACGCCGATCTTGGCGCCCGGGAAGAAGCTGAGCGAGATGTCCTTGAGGATCTGACGCTTCGGCGGCACCAGCTTGCCGACCCGATGCATCGAGTACACGTACTGCACCGGGCCTGGTTCGTGGCATCCACGAAGCGCTCCCTGGCGCGCATTACGCCAGGGTTGCCAGCGCGTGCGGCGAGAACGGGGTCGTCGTGGTGGGGGACGGATCGTACGAGGCCAAGCCGATCGATACGTCGGGGGTCGTCTTGCCTGCTGAACTCGCTCGCCTCACGACGACGCTCGCGGAGAACGCGCACGAGGTGTGGGCAGCACGGCGCGCCGCCGAAGGCTGGAGCTACGGACCGCAGCGCGAGGACGCCGCCAAACGTCATCCGAGTTTGGTCCCGTACGACGAGTTGCCGGACGACGAGCGCGAGTACGACTGCGCGCTCGTGACCGAGGTGCTCAAAGTGCTCCTCGCGATGGGGTATCGCATCGAGCGCCGATGAGCGTCGCTGATGCGCGCTCCCCGCTCTCACCACCGCTGCGCGACGCGCTCGCTCGTTGTCGCGCTCTCCTCGACCAGCCGTACGCACGCGCCGACGGCGCCGCGCTCCGTCACCAGCGCTGGCACCGGCGCATCGTCGACGTCGTCGCGATCTGCGCGACGCTTGCCGTCTTAGCAGGGATCGCCCCGCTCACGCATCTGCTCGACGAAGCGGTCGTCCGTTGGGTCGAAGTCTTCTCGGCATTCGTTGCGCTCGTCGCCGTCGTGCTGGGATTGTGGTCGCGGCGGCAACGCCGCTGGCTGCTCGAGCGCCACAAGGCCGAACAGATGCAGATGCTCGAGTATCGTGCGCTCTTCGCGTTCGTCACCGACGGATGGTGCGACGCCGCAGTGTGGGAGCGCGCGCTGCGCGACGCGCTCAGTCACATCGAACGGGACGACGAGCGTGCGATGCATCGCTGGCTGGGCGAGGACAACGTGGTCGAACCCACGCCGCCCCGTTCCGGCAGTGAGCCGGCTGCCGAACTCGTGCGCGAGCTGGCTGCCTATTATCGTGAGCGGCGTCTGAAGCCGCAGGCTGCGTATTTCGACGAGAAGGCGCGCCGTAACGCAGCGTCCGACGAACGCACGCGCCAGATCATCCCTGCGCTGTTCTTCGTGAGCGTCGGCGCGATCATCCCGGCCGCGGCGATCCGGCTGGCCGGCGGCGGCGAGTCGCTGAGCGCGTCGTTCATCGTCGTTGCCGCCGTCGCGCCGGCGCTGGCCGGCGCGGTTCGTCTGTACCGTAGCGCGCATGAGTTCTCACGCAACGCGTTGCGCTTTCACGGAAAGCGGATGGTACTGATGATGATCGGCGAGCGGCTGGGCGCCGGGCACGACCCTGCGCTCGTGCTCCGCGATCTCTGGAACGCTGAAGAGATCCTCAACGCTGAGCACCGCGAGTGGCTCCGCTTGATGATCGAAGCGGAGTGGTACGGCTAGTCGGTCACCGAGATGAGCGTGCTGGCGTACGCGCGTGCTTACATTGACCCGCTCGCGCCGCGCGCCTATGCTAATCTACCCGGAGCTCGTCGAGTAAGGGATTGCAATGGCGAAGTTCATCGCGTTCTTCGCGTTCAAGCCGGAGACGATCGAGGCCATGATCGCGCATCCGTCCGACCGGGTGGACGCCTTTCGCCGACTCGTGAGCAGCGCCGGGGGCTCGCTCGAATCGTACTACTGGATGCAAGGCCCCTTCGATGGGTTTGCGATCATCGAGGTTCCCGGCGCGATGGAGGCGAGCGCCGTCAGTCTCGTCGCGATCGGGAGCGGCGCGTTCGCGCGGATGGAGACGCACGAGCTCGTCGAGCCGAGCGACATGCCGCCGCTGCTTGCGCGCGTCGGCGAGCTTCGCAAGGCGTATACGGCACCCGGCGTCACGACGGCAACGCACTAACCGTCACGACGTCTCGTCCTCGGGTTGTGGAACGTCCTTCGTGCGCGTCAGGCGCTCGCCGACGAGTAGCGCGCCCAGCACCAGCAGTAAGGCGCTGATCGCTGTTGCATCGGCCGTCGATGTGCCGGGCTGGCTGATCAGCAGCTCGCGCAGGACGCTGACGAGCGCGACTTCGATCATCATGCTCACCGCGACGCGATGCTCGCGTAAGTAGTACAGCAGCGTCCGGAACAACTCGATCTGGATCAGCAGCAAGAGGATCTGCGGCAAGACGATGAACGGCTCGCGGCCCTCGGCCAGCGCGAGACGCCAGAGCGTCACGACCGCCTGCACCATGATGACGAGCAAGACGACCGCCAGCGCGCTGGCGATCGCATCTTGCGCCCATTCCAAATACCGCGCGAGCGCGCGGTTGACGTCCGTGTGACGCGGCGGCATCGCCGCGCTCAACTGCGACGGATCGTGGCGAGCTCTCGCACCAGCTCGCGCTCACGCTCATTCAACCCTTGGGGGAGCCGTGCGACGAGCCGCACGTACTCGTCGCCGGAACTGCCGTCTTGTCGCGGCATGCCCTTTCCGGCGAGGCGCATCAGCTGCTCGTTTTGTGTCTCGGGTGGGATCGTCATCTGCACCTCCCCTGTCATCGTCGGGACACGCACGGTGCCGCCGAGGATGAGATCGTACGCGCGCACGGGGAGCTCGACGAACAGGTCGTCGCCATCGAGCTCGAACGTGTCGTCGGGCGCGATGTGCACGACCAGATAGAGATCGCCGGCGGGACCGCCGTTGATCCCCGTACCGCCTTGTCCCAGAAGCCTGATGCGCTGACCCTCGCGCACTCCCGCCGGGATGCGCACCGACAAGTTCTTCGTCGTGACCACGCGTCCCGTGCCGCGACAGGTGGGGCAGATGCCTCGCCGCAGCAGTCCCGTCCCTCCGCATTGCGGGCACACGTCGTCGATCTGCAGCGAGATCTGCTTGGTGCCGCCGGCGTATGCGTCGCGGAGGCTCAGCTCGATCGCTGCTTCGCGGTCCTCGCCACGCCGCGGAACGTTCGTCGGTGCGGTCGTGCGGCGTCCCAGCCCGGAGAAGAACGCCTCGAAGAAGTCCGAAAAGCCCTCATCCTCGCCGAAGTCACGGCGTGGACGGTACTGGTACTCGTACTCCGCCTGCCGCGCGGCCTGCTCCCAATCGCTTCCGAGCGCGTCGTACTTGCGGCGCTTCTCGGGATCGCTGAGCACCTCGTAGGCTTCCTGGATCTCCTTGAACTTCTCTTCCGCCGCCGCTTGATTGTCGGGATTCTGGTCGGGATGCCACTTGCGCGCCAGCTTGCGATAGGCTGCTTTGATCTGTTTTTCGTCCGCATCCTTGGCGACGCCAAGAATCTGATAGTAGTCCTTGTAGCTGACTGGCATCGGGTCGAGCTGTCGCTATTCGTTCTTTGCGACCACGACGTGCGCCGGACGCAAGACGCGATCGTCGACGAGATACCCGCGCTGCGCCTCGGCGAGCACGGTCTCGTCGGGGATGCCCTCGGCGCGCTGCGTCCCGATCGCCTCGGCGAGCTTGGGATCGAAACGCGTGCCGGTCGTCAAGATCGGGGTCACCCCCTCGCTTTCGAGCGCCGACTCGAAGCTGCGCACCGTCGCGGCGAGACCGGAACGCAATCCCTCGGAATCACGATATGTGAGCGAACGTTCGAGGTTGTCGAGCACCGGTAAGAACTTGAGGAGCAGGCGGCGCTTGAGCGCATCCGCCGTCTCCTCCCCGCGCCGCTGCAGGCGCTTCTTCGTGTTTTCGAGCTCGGCGAGCGCATAGAGGTACTTGGAACGAAAGTCCTCGTCGGGCGCTGCGCTTTCGTCGCTCTGGCGTTCGTCGACCGCGCGTTCGCCGTCGCCTTCGCTTTGCACGTCCACGCGATTTATGACGGTGTCTCTTTGAACTCGGCGTCGATCACGTCTTCGCCCTTGACGCTCTGGACCGTTCCCCCGCCCTTCGTCTCGGCGCCGGCCTGTCCGTCGCCCGCCGGCTTGTACAGCGCTTCGCTCATCTTGTACGCGGCCTTCGCGACCCGTTCGATCCCCGCGCGTATCTCCGTCGGCGATCCACCGGCGCCGTCGACGAGTCGCTTGAGATCGGCGACCGCCGCTTCGACCTCGCCGCGCACCGCGGAGTCGACCTTGTCGCCGGCTTCCTGCAGCGTTTTCTCGGTCGAGTAGATGAGGCTCGACGCCTCGTTGCGGATCTCCGCCGCCTCTTTCTTTCGACGGTCCTCTTCCGCGTGCGCTTGCGCTTCGCGCACCATCCGCTCGACGTCGTCCTTCGAAAGGTTGGTCGTCGCGGTGATCTCGATCTTCTGTTCTTTTCCGGTGCCGAGATCTTTCGCGCTGACGTTCACGATGCCGTTCGCGTCGATGTCGAAGGCGACTTCGATCTGCGGGACGCCGCGCGGCGCCGGGGGGATCCCCTCGAGCCGAAAGCGCGCCATCGTCTTGTTATCGGCCGCCATCTCGCGTTCGCCCTGGACGACGTGCACGTCGACCGCCGTTTGTCCGTCGTCGGCGGTCGTAAAGATCTCCGAACGGCGGGTAGGGATCGTCGTGTTGCGCTCGATCAGCTTGTGCGTGACTCCGCCGAGCGTTTCGATTCCGAGCGAGAGCGGGGTGACGTCGAGCAGCACGACGTCCTTCACCTCGCCGGCGAGGACACCGGCCTGGATCGCGGCGCCGACCGCCACGACTTCGTCGGGGTTGACGGACTGGTTGGGTTCTTTCCCCGTCAGCTCGCGGACGAGGCGCTGGACCGCCGGCATGCGGGTCGCGCCGCCGACGAGCACGACGTCGCCGATCTGGCTGACGTCGAGCTTCGCGTCGGCAATCGCGTTCTTGAAGGGCCCGATGCAGCGCTCGGTGAGATCGTGGGTCAGTTCCTCGAACTTCGCTCGTGTCAGCGTGTACTCGAGGTGCTTGGGTCCGTTCTGATCGGCGGTGATGAACGGCAGGTTGATCGTCGTCTGGACGACGCTCGAGAGCTCGATCTTTGCTTTCTCGGCTGCCTCGGTGAGGCGCTGCAATGCCTGGCGATCCTTGCTCAGGTCGATTCCCTGGTCCTTACGGAACTCCCCGACGAGCCACTCCACGATCCGCTGGTCGTAGTCGTCGCCGCCCAAGTGCGTGTCGCCGTTGGTCGCCTTCACCTCGAAGACGCCGTCGCCGACCTCGAGGATCGAGACGTCGAACGTCCCGCCGCCGAGGTCCCAGACCAGGATCGTCTCGTTGCCCTTCTTGTCGAGTCCGTATGCGAGCGCCGCCGCCGTCGGCTCGTTGATGATGCGCAGTACGTCCAGCCCGGCGATCCGTCCGGCGTCTTTCGTCGCTTGACGCTGCGCGTCGTTGAAGTAGGCCGGAGTCGTGATCACGGCCCGGGTGACTTTCTCGCCAAGGTAGGTTGACGCGTCGTTGACGAGCTTCTGAAGGATCATCGCCGAGATCTCTTGCGGCGTGTATTCCTTGCCGTCGATCTTGACGCGAAAATCGGTCCCCATGTAGCGCTTGATCGAGGAGATCGTGCGATCGGGATTGACGATCGCCTGACGCTTTGCGAGCTGGCCGACGAGTCGTTCGCCGGTCTTCGTGAAGGCGACGACCGACGGCGTGGTCCGGCTACCCTCAGCGTTGGGGATGACGACGGGCTGACCGCCCTCCATCACCGCGATTACGGAGTTCGTCGTGCCCAGGTCGATGCCAACGACTTTACCTGCCATTACGTGTGCCCTTGTCTGCGAAACGTGAGATTCTAGACGGACGCAGTTGCCGGCTCAGCCGGTTGCGCGGTGAGCGTCAACGTGTCGCTGCGTTCGTCGTAATCGGCGACGACGCGTTCGCCGTCGTGGAGCTCGCCGGCGATGATTTGGCGCGCCAGCGGGTTCCCGAGCTCGCGTTGAATCGTGCGCTTGAGCGGGCGCGCTCCGTAGACCGGATCGTACCCGGTCGCAACGAGGTGCCGGCGCGCCCGCTCGGTGAGCTCGATGACAATGTGACGTTCGGCGAGACGTTGGCGCAGCTGGTTGAGCTGGATCTCGACGATCTGCCCGAGTTGCTCTTCGCTCAGCGCGCGGAACACGACCAGCTCGTCGACGCGGTTGAGGAACTCGGGTCGGAAGTGGCCGCGTAATTCCTCGAGCACGGTCGCGCGCATGATCGTGTACTCGGCGTCGGACGAGCCGCGGAAGCCCAGGATGCGCTCGCTCCCGATGTTCGACGTCATGATGATGATGACGTTGCGAAAATCGACCGTGCGCCCCTGACCGTCGGTCAGCCGGCCGTCGTCGAGGATCTGCAAGAAGACGTTGAAGACCTCTTGCGCCGCTTTCTCGATCTCGTCGAACAGCACGACCGAGAACGGATGCCGCCGCACCGCTTCGGTGAGTTGGCCGCCCTCTTCATACCCGACGTAGCCCGGCGGTGCACCGATCAGACGCGCGACCGAGTGCCGCTCGCCGTACTCCGACATGTCGATGCGGATCAACGCGCGTTCGTCGTCGAACAGATATGCGGCCAGCGCACGCGCGAGCTCCGTCTTACCGACGCCGGTCGGACCCAAGAAGATGAACGAGCCGAGCGGGCGGTTCGGATCCGACAAACCGGCGCGCGCGCGCAACACCGCTTCGCTCACCGCGTCGACGGCCTCGTCTTGCCCGATCACCCGCTTGTGGAGCTCTTCAGCGAGGTGCAGCAGCTTCTGTTTCTCGCCTTCGAGCAGTTTGGAGACGGGGATCCCTGTCCAGCGGCTCACGACCTGGGCGATGTCTTCTTCGTCGACTTCTTCCTTGACGAGGCGGTCCGTTTTGCCGTTGTGGTCGGCCGCGCTCTCGAGCGCGCGAAGCTGTCGCTCGAGTTCCGCAAGCTTTCCGTAGCGCAGCTCCGCGACACGGTTGAGGTCGTACTGACGCTCCGCCTGCTCGATCTCGACCTTCACCTGATCGATCTGCGCGCGCAGCTCCCGGACGCGTTGGATCTGCTGCTTTTCGGTCTCCCAGCGCGCTTTGAGTCCGTCGGCTTGTTCGCGCAACTCGGCCAGCTCGCGCTCGATACGATCGAGACGCTCCTTGGACGCAGGATCGTTCTCTTTGCGCAGCGCTTCGCGCTCGATCTCGAGCTGCATGATACGCCGTTGGAGATCGTCGAGCTCGGTTGGCATCGAGTCGATCTCGGTGCGGAGCTTCGCCGCAGCCTCGTCGACGAGGTCGATCGCCTTGTCCGGGAGGAAGCGATCGGTGATGTAGCGGTTCGAGAGCACGGCTGCGGCGACGAGGGCGGCGTCTTTGATGCGCACGCCGTGATGGACTTCGTACCGTTCGCGCAGACCGCGCAGGATCGAGATCGTGTCCTCGACGCTGGGTTGGTCGACGAAGACCGGTTGGAAGCGGCGTTCGAGCGCCGCGTCCTTTTCGATGTACTTGCGATACTCGTCGAGCGTCGTCGCACCGATCAGATGCAGCTCGCCGCGTGCGAGCATCGGCTTGAGGAGGTTGCTCGCATCCATCGAGCCTTCGGTCCGGCCCGCACCGACGACGTTGTGCACCTCGTCGATGAACAGCAAGACGCGCCCTTCGGAACTGGTGACCTCCTTGAGCACGGCTTTGAGACGCTCTTCGAACTCGCCGCGATACTTCGCGCCCGCGATCAGCGCGCCCATGTCGAGCGAGATCACCCGCTTGTCCTTGAGACCCTCGGGGACGTCGCCGCGCACGATGCGCTGCGCGAGCCCCTCGACGATCGCGGTCTTGCCGACGCCGGGTTCGCCGATCAGCACCGGGTTGTTCTTGGTGCGCCGCGAGAGGACTTGGATGACGCGGCGAATCTCCTCGTCACGCCCGATGACGGGATCGAGCTTCCCTTGCTCGGCCGCTTTCGTGAGATCGGTCCCGTACCGCTCGAGCGACTGGTAGGTCTCTTCCGGGTTCTGGCTGGTCACACGCTGATTCCCTCGCACCTCGCGCAACGCCGTCATCAACGTGGCGCGCGTGAGCCCCGCGTCGCGCAGGATGTGCGCCGCTCCGTCGTTCCCCTCCACCATCGCGAGCAGCAGATGTTCGACCGAGACGTAGTCGTCTTTGAGCTGCTTTGCCTCGTCGTCGGCCTTCGTGAGCAGGCGAGAGAGCTGCGGCGCGACGGTGACGCTCGCCTGATCGGCGGCGGCGCCCGAGAGACGCGGCTGGCGCCGTAGTTCCTCGTCGACGCGGCGCGCGATCTCGCGCGGATCGGCTCCGGCGCGTTCCAAGATGGCGGGGACGATCCCGTTCTCCTGAGCCAGGAGCGCGGCGAGCAGATGCTCTACCGTCGTCTGCGTGTTGTGTTCGCGTAGCGCTCGTTGATACGCCTCGTTGAGCGCTTCTTGAACGCGCTGCGTCATCCGCTCAGCGTTCATGGTCGTGTCAGCGTACCCGTGACGGGGACGGTTACGGCTACCAAGCGGTCTCGCGCTTCGGGAAGATCCGCTTGCGGTACAGGGTGGCCACTGCGGGGTGCGAAACCACCAGCATCTCTTCGCGGGAGGTACACGGTGAGGCTCGGCTTGGCACTGTCCCTTTTCGCGCTCGCCTTCGCGACCGGCGCGCCAGTGGGCGCCGATCAGCCAGGGTACCTCGTCACCGTCGTCGGTCGCGTCGTCTCGGTCGACCGCGCGAATGGCACGATCGTGCTTCACCACGGGATGCTCGAGACCGCTGAACCCGCCGACGAGCGTTGCACGATCCCGGGTCAATCCTTGCGCTTCCTCCGCCGCGGGATGGACATCTCCGCCACGGCCGACACCCGGCGCCACCCCTGGCGTCTGCGCGACGTCCGCCCCCTCCACGTCGACGAACGGACCACGCCCTCCGGGGCGGGGGCAACGCGTCTTGCCCTGGCGGGCACAGCAACTTTTGGCCCAAGGAGTCTTCACAGGGGCAAGGCGTAGACTGCCGTTTATGACATTCTGGCGCCGCGCGGTCCCGTACGCGGTCGCGTGCGTTCTTATCGCGTGCGGCTCGTTCCTCGGCGTGATCGCCCATCGGATGGTCACGCGGGGCGAGACCTTCTCGGACGCCGTCGTCCGGCAGATCGTCAACGTCCCGACGCCGCAAGAGGTGTTCCACCGCGACCGCCTTTACGTGCTCGCGCTCGGGATCGACTACGACTACGACAGCAAGGACCAGCCGTTCTCGTCCCACTCGCGCAGCGACACGATCATGGTCGCCGGTCTCGACTTCCCGACGAAAAGCACGCGACTGGTCTCGGTCCTGCGTGACAGCGACACGACCGTGAACGGCCGGGAGACGAAGATCAACGCCGCCTATGCGGAAGGCGGCGTGCGGCTTGCCGATTCCGTCATCGGCGACTTCTTGGGGATGCCGTTCGCGCCGAACGGGCGCCACTTCGACCGCTACGTCGTCATCCGCGTCAATGCGCTCAAGGACTTCGTCAATGCGATCGGCGGGATCGACGTCCCGGTCACCGCGACGATGAACTACGACGACAGCTGGGGCCACCTGCACATCCACTTCAAGCCGGGTCTCACGCATATGGACGGCGAGCAGGCGCAAGCGTACGCGCGCTTCCGCCACGATGCGTGCAGCGACCCGTGCCGCACCAAGCGCCAGCAGCAAGTCGTGCGGATCATCATCGACAAGCTCAAGCGCGATCGTCTCAACGACCTCACCCATGTCGCGCAGCTCGTCGGCGTGTTTCGCAAGGACGTCGAGACGAACCTGAGTACAGACGAGCTCAAAGCGCTGGCGTGGTCGTTCAAGGACGCGAACGCGGCGGATCTTGGCCACGCCGACACGATCGGCTACGTCGACACGAAGCAAACGCTCGACGGTGAGACGGTCATCCCGGACGAGCGCCAGAAGGCGCAGCTCGTCGCGGACCTCTTGGGCCCGTACCAAACGGTCGCGCCGGCGCCGTCGCACCGCACCGTTGCGGCCGTCGCCCCGTCTACCGTGCACGTCGTCGTCGAGAACGGCAGCGGCGTGCGTGGCGCCGCGACCGGCTTGGCGACCATCTTGAAGACGCGCGGCTACATCGTCGACGCCGTCGGCGACGCGTCGTCGTTCACGTACGACACCACGCAGATTCGTACGTCGCCCGACGCGCTCGACCAAGCTGCTCGCATCCGTGCGGACATCGGACTCGCCGCTGCGTCCGTCACGTCCGACCCAAGCACGCCCGCGCCCGGCGATCGCGCGATCCACGTCATCGTCGGAAAGGACTACGCGCCGCCCCGCTGAGAGGCGGGACGGCTTAGACGGCGGCGCGCGGGAGGCGGATCGTGAACTGCGTGCCGCGTCCTTCGGCGCTTTGCAGCTCGATCGTCCCTTCGCTGCGTAGGACGGCGCGTTTCACGATCGCAAGGCCGAGACCCGAGCCGTCGACGTCGCCGTTCTCGCGTCCCCGATAGAAGCGGTCGAAGGCGTGCGCCTGGTCCTGTTCCGACATCCCGGGACCGCGGTCGCGCACCGTGAGCACGACGTCGCTCTTATCGACTGCGGTGCTGACGCTCACCGGCGCGCCCGGCGCATACTTGACCGCGTTGTCGAGTAAATTGCGAACTGCTTCGGCGATGTCGGTTTCGTCGGCGAGCACCTTCGCGTCCGGCGCTGCCGTGATCTCGATCGGCGGGATCCGGTCGAGCGGTCCCATCGACTTCGCTACGCGTGAGACGATCGCCGAGACGTCGACGACGTGGCGCGGCGTCGACTCTCCACGCTCCAGACGCGCGAGATAGATCAGCTTCTCGATCAGCGTACGCATCCGCCGGCTCTCTTGCCGCAGCGTCCCGAACACGCGCTCGCGGATCCCCGGCGAATCGGCGCCGCCCTCTTCGAGCACGTCGAGATAACCCATGATCACGGTGAGGGGCGTGCGCAACTCGTGGCCGGCGTCGGCGATGAACTGGCGAATCTCCGCCTCACTGCGGTCGCGCTCCGCGAGCGCCGAACGCACGTGGTGGAGCGCGCCGTTGTACGAGACCGCCAACTCGCCGATCTCATCGTCCCCGGTCGAGCGAATCGGTTCGGGACGGAAGTCCCCGCTCGCAAAGCGTCGCATCGCCGCCGAGATCTGCGCGAGCGGTGCGAGCGCCTGATGCGTGATGATGCGTCCCGCCAGCCAGGCGAGCGCGATCGACAGCGCGGCGATCGGGAGCATGAAGGTCCAGTATCTGCGCAGCGTATAGTCGAGCTGCCACAGATCGGCACTGACGACGATCAGTCCGCCGGTGACGGGGATCTGCGAGCGCTGCAATGACATGAGGGACGCGATCGCCCCGACGAGTCCGGGGACGCCGATCGGATCCTCGCGGCCGCTGACGAGCCGGTGGTTTTGGTCAAAGACCGCGATCTTGATGCGCGGCTGGGCGAGGCTCGCGACGTCGCGTCCGACTTGTTTGAGCGGAACGCGCGCGCCGTGATACGTCGCGACCTGTTGCTGCACCCTGCGCGTCGCTTGGGTGATGATCTCGTTCGAGGTGCGCGCGTACAGGTCAAACGTAAACAGGGTCGAGGTGAACCCGATCAACAGCAAAAGGCCGATTGCTGCGACGACGTACGCGAGGGTGAGGCGGTTCGCAAACGACCGCAAAGAGACCTTAGCCGTCGTGAAGCGAATAGCCGACGCCGCGAATCGTATGGATCAGGCGCGTGGGTGCGCCCTCGTCGACTTTCGCCCGGACGTACGAGATGTAGCGTTCGACGTTACCGGGACCGACGTCTGAGTCGGGGCCCCAGACGAGGTCGAGAAGCTGTTCGCGCGTGAACACGCGCCGCGGATGACGTAAAAGGGTGACGAGGAGCTCGTATTCGAGCGGAGAGAGATCGAGTCTGCGTCCGCCCCGGCGCACGGTGCGCGTGCCCAGCTCGACCTCGACGTCGGCGTAGTTGATCGCCTCGACGTGCTCGAGACGCGGCCGTCGCAACGCCGAGCGCAGGCGCGCGACGAGCTCCGACATCTCGAACGGTTTGGCGACGTAGTCGTCGGCGCCGTGGTCGAGACCCTGGACGCGGTCCTCGACTTCGCCTTTCGCGCTGAGCATGAGGATCGGTGCCTCGGTGAGCCGCCGCAAGACCGGCAGCATCTCGATGCCGTCGACTTTCGGGAGCATCACGTCGAGCAGGATCAGTTCCGGCTTCCAATCCCGGATGAGCGGGATTGCTGCCGGGCCATCAGGAACGCTGCGCACGTCGAAACCGCGGTTCTTCAGCCCGAGTTCGAGCATTTCACGGATCGGGCGCTCGTCGTCGACGACCAAGAGGCGCGCTGTAGGACCCCCGTCGTCCCGCTGGGTTGCCATACGCCTAGTGTACAAGGCCGCTCAGAAAGCGGCTAGAGAGCGAAGCGCGAGACTCTCCGCCTCTCCTCCGATCCCGGTGCGACACTTGCCGGGCCCATGCAATATCGGAGCTTGGTAACCAGCCTTGTTTGTTTCGGCGCTTCCCTCGCGGTGGTGCTGAGCGGCTGTGCCCGGCGTCCCCCGGCGCCGGCCGCCACGCCGCGGCCTGCCGTCAAGACGTCGATCGCCGTAGCCGGCTCGGTCACCCCGACGCAAACGCTGCCCGGGATCATCGCACCCTATCAAAATGTTGCGATTCAGTCGACGCTCACGGAGCCGGCCGACTCGGTCTCGGTACAAGAAGGGGACCACGTCCGTCGTGGCCAGGTCATCGCGCAGCTCGACACCGCTGACCTCCGAGCGAACTTGCAGGCGTTTCTCGCAACCGCGTCCAGCGACGCGGCGAATACGGCGCATTTGCACTACGCCGGTTCGCTCGCGATCACGCAAGGCGTCAACGGGGTGAGCTCGGTGCAGTCGACGCTCACGCAGGCGCTCAAAACGCTCGCCAACGACCGCGCGAACTTGCAGCGGTATCAAGCGCTGTATTCGAACGGCTTCGTTCCGCAGCAGACGCTGCAACAACAACAGACGCTCGTCGCAAACGACGAGCAAACGGTGCGCAGCGACCAGGCGGCCCTGGGCAGCGCGAAGTCGCTGGTGCAGGCGAACGGTACGATGAGCGCGCCGGGTCTGCAGTCGACCTCTGTGCAGCAGTCGCAGGCGACGCAGCAGATCGCGCTTTCTCAAGCGGAGCAGGTGCGCGTGCAGATCGCCAAGGCGTCGATCGTTTCGCCGGTCGACGGCGTGATCGTCAACCGCGCGCTCAATCCGGGCGAATATCCTGGCGCGCGGCAACTCTTCACGGTGCAGCAAACCGATCCGGTCTTCGCGGTCGTACGCGGCTCCGGGCAGCAGATCGCAAAGATGCGAATCGGCAGCCCTGCCGACGTCGTCGTGAGCGATCTCGGCTCGCGACCGGTTCACGGGACGGTCGCTGCGATTCTCAACCAGATCAATCCCGGCTCGACGAACTTCATCGTCAAGGTTCTCTTGCACAATCCCGCCGGACAGATCCGTTCGGGGATGGCGGTCCAGGCGGCCGTCGTGATGCCGTCGTTGCGCGGGATTCGTATCCCGACCACGGCGTTTACCGACGACACGCACAGCGCGGTGATGATCGTCCGCAACGGGACGGTCGCGACCGCCAAGGTGAGCGAGGTCGGAAGCGACGACTCGTACTCGGTGGTGCAGGGCCTCACACCCGGAACGCGGGTGATCGCCGACGGCCAAGCCGGGCTCTCCGACGGCCAGCAGGTTGCCACGCGATGAATCTGACCCGCCTCTTCATCCAGCGCCCGACGCTCGTCTTCGTCATCATCGCGCTGATGTCGATCGCCGGCATCATGGCCGCGACGAGCCTGGTCCAGCAGCTGTTTCCGAACGTCAGCCAGCCGACCGTCCGCATCACCGTGACCTACAACGGCGCCTCGACGACCGAGATGCGCGACAACATCGTTTCGCCGATCGAGAACAACCTTGCCGGCGCCGAGAACCTCTCGAACATCAACTCGTCGATCCAAGCGGGACGCGCGGTCATCTCGGCCGTCTTCGCGATCACCTCGGACCAGTCGACCGACTTGGTGAACGTGCAGAAGGCCGTGCAGGCGTCGCTGCGGCAGTTGCCGAGCAACCTGACGCCGCCGAACATCGTGCTGAACGATCCGAGCGAGTCGGTCGTCGTGACGCTCGCGCTCAAGTCGACGAAGCTCACGCCGGGACAGCTCTCGCTCCTGGCTTTCAACGTCATCGGGCCGCAGATTCAGCAGATTCCCGGCGTCTCGTTCGTCTCGATCAGCGGGGACGTCACGCCCGCTTTCGAGGTCAACGTCAACCCGATGCGCTTGGCGTCGTCGGGCCTGACCTTGAACGACGTCATCAACACGGTCTCCGGCAATAATCAGCGCGTCCCGGGCGGTATCGCCTACGAGCCCAATCGTGAGACGACGATCGACGTGCGCGGCGACATTCAAACGCCGGAGTCGATCTTCAACCTGCGGATCATTCCGCCGAGCTCGAGCTCGAGCACGTCGTCGAGCGGCGTCGATTACGCGCCCGGTCTGAGCGGCCTTCCCGGCACGGTCAACGATTGGACGGCGAGCAATTCGGTGACGCGCATCGGCGACGTCGCCGACGTCGTGGCGGGGAACGAGCCGCGGCGCGAGTACGCGCAGGTCAGCGGGCAGAGCGCGGTGATCATGGACGTCCAGAAGACCTCGGACGCCAGCGAGGTCACCTCATCCGACGCAGTCATCGCCGCGCTGCCGACGCTGCGCAAACAGTTCCCCAACGTGAACTTCAGCGTGACGCACACGCAGTCGATCTTCACGCAGCAGCAGATCGACGGCGTCATCCGCACGCTGGGCGAAGGGATCGTCCTCACCGCGCTGGTGATGGTGTTCTTCCTGCGCTCGTGGCGCAACGCCGTCGTCGTCTGCGTGTCGATCCCGACGTCGCTGGCGATCGCCTTGTTCTTCATGAAGGTGATGAACCTGACGCTCGACACGATCTCGCTACTCGGGATGACGCTGGTCATCGGGATTCTCGTCGACGACTCGACGGTCGTGCTCGAGAACATCGAACGCCACTTCCATCTCGGCCGCAGTCCCGAGGACGCCGCGGTGATCGGGCGCAGCGAGATCGGCTCGGCCGCTGTCGTCATCACGCTCGTCGACGTCGTCGTCTTCCTGCCGATCGCGTTCATCCAGAGCCAGGTCGGCCGCAATCTCGCCGAGTTCGGGATCGTCGTCGTCATCTCGACGCTGACCTCGCTCTTCGTCTCATTTACCGTCACTCCGACGCTGTCGGGTCTGTGGGCTCTCAAGTCGAAGTGGAAGCCGCCGCGTATCATCGACGCGTTCGGTGAAGGCTTCGATCGCGTGCGTGATTGGTACGCGCACAACATCCTCCCCCGCGCGATGGCGCACCCCAAGCTCGTGATCGGCATCTGCCTGGCGTCGTTCGTCGGCGCGATGCTGCTCGTTCCGCTTGGGATCGTCGGCGAGGAGTTCATCCCGCCGACCGATCGCGGTCAGATCTTCATCCAGCTGCAGTATCCGGTCGGCACGCCGCTGACCACGGTGCGTAACGGCGCGTTCGCGATCGAACGACAAGTCGATCAGCAATCGGACGTCCAGGCCGCGACCACCCTCGCGGGCGCGTACTCCGCGGCGTTCGGCGGGCTGGTGATCCAGGGCAACATGGGGCAGCTCAATGTTTTTCTCAAAGACGATCGCAAGCAGGCGACGTCGTCCTGGGTTCCGATCCTCCGCCGGATCGCGGAAAAGGCGGCTCCCGACGCGCTGATCACCGTCGTCCCGGCAACCGGGCAGCAGGGTGGAAACGCACAGCCGATCGACGAGCTGGTGACTGATGTCACCGGCGGCGATCCGACCGCGGCAGCGCAAAAAGTCTACCAGGCGATGCTCGCGACTCCGGGTGCCGTGAACGTGAACAGCTCCGGCGCGGCGCTGGCACCGCAGATCGAGGTCAACTTCAACCGCACCAAGGCACAGGCGTTGAACGTCGACGTCGGCACCGCGGCGATCGCCGCCGGCGCCGCGTTCGGCGGTGCCGTTGCGACGCAGTTCACGACGCCCTACGGCCTCGAGCAGGTCCAAGTCATCTATCCGATCGCGTTCCAGCACGAGATCGCCGCGCTCGGCGCGATCCCGATTCGGGCAACGACCGGCGGGATCGTCCATCTCAGCGACATCGCGACGTTCCACAACGCGCCGACCCCGCCGCTCATCACGCGCACGAACCGCCGCAGCGTGATCCACATCGACGCCAACGTCGGGAACGGGTACTCACTTTCCGGCGTGCAGGCGGCGTTCATGCAGCGCGTCGCGGCGCTCCATCTGCCCGGCGCGATCCAAGTCCGTCCGGCGCCGCTCGGTCAGCAAGACCTCATGAACCAAGCGCTGATCGGGCTGGGAAGCTCGCTCGTCCTCTCGGTCGTGCTCGTCTTCTTGCTGATGGTCGCGCTTTACAACAGCTATCGCTCACCGCTGATCATCTTGTTCTCGGTGCCGGTCGCTGCGTGCGGCGCGCTGGGGGCGTTGTGGCTCACGCACGCGACGCTGAACCTGTTCTCGTTGATCGGAACGATCTTGTTGGTCGGAATTGCGACGAAGAACGGGATCCTGCTCGTCGACTACGCGAACACGCTTCGCTCACGTGGCTATGAGATGCGGGCGGCGATCATGGAGAGCGCACACACCCGCTTCCGGCCGATCGTCATGACCAGTCTCGCGATGGTCGCCGGAAACTTGCCGCTCGCGCTCGCGCTCGAGCCCGGCTCGAACGTGCGCAGCAGCCTGGGGATCGTCATCATCGGCGGTGTCACCAGTTCGCTGGTCCTCACGCTCGTGCTCGTCCCGATCATGTACATGATCCTTGCGCCCAAGTGGGTCAAGGTGACGAGACACGACGACGACCACGTGCCGAGCACGAACGGCAAAAGTCTGCCGGTCCCGGCGGGGGCGACGCACTAGTACGAGCGGCGCACCCGGAGCACGAAAAAAGGGGGGCGTAAGCCCCCCTGTGATTCGGGATCGAAGAAGACGTGCTATGCGAGGATGCCGAACGCGCCCTTGGGCATCTTGTTGGCGAGATCACGCGTGATGCCGAAGTTCGCGGTCAGCACTTCGGCCGGATTGCCGGCGAGCCACTCGGAGATCGAGATCTCCTGATAGTGCGGGTTGCTGAAGAGGATGATGAGCTCGGTCGGCGTGCTGCCGCGCTGCTCGACGAAGTGGCCGAACCCCTGCGGGATGAACACGACGTCGCCCTGACTGACTTCCTTGACCTCGAAGCGTCCGTGCGCGCCGAAGATTCCGACACGGGCTGCGCCCTTGTTGATGTACTGCCACTCGTCGGCGTTGGGATGCCAGTGCATCTCGCGCAGAGAGCCGGGATTGAGGTTCATCAGGACGCTGGTGAGCGTCGACTGCACCGGGAACTCGGTCTGGCTCACGATGCGCTCTGCGCCGCCCTTGAACTCCTTGGGCGTCGCTCCGCGCAGATGGTGCTTGTGCGTCAGCGCGCTCGTCTTCATCGACGTACTGCGCATCGGCGCGGGATACTCAGGCGCCTTACCCGGGACGATATACGCTTCGCCCTGGGGGAACGACTTGATGACCTCGACCGATACACCGAGGTTCCGTGCGGCGACCTCGGGCGGTGTCCGCGCAATCCAGTCGGTGATGCTGAAGGTCCCGAACTCGGAGAAGTGACCGTTGTCGAAACCCAGGAGAAAGTCCGCGTCGGTGAGGCCCTGCAGCGCGTGACCGTGACCCTTGGGGAAATACCAGATGTCGCCTTCCGCGAACTCGTTTTCCTCGACCGTCCCGTCCGGCGAGATCACCGTCGTCAGGACGTGGCCGTTGAGGATGTACGCCCATTCGGCCGCGATGGCGTGCCAATGCAACTCGCGAACCGAACCCTTGTTCAGGTGCATGTGGACGCCCGCGATGCTCTCGGAGATCGGGAAGTTGCTGACGTTGACTTCCTTCGCCCAGCCCGCGGGACCGTGCCAGCCCGCGCTGCTGTTGTTCAGGTTGAACGTGAATGCACCGAGCGGCGGAAACTTGTCCGTGTTCGATGCTTTGAGCACGATCCCAGGCTCTGCCGCAGCGGCCGGCGCTGCGGACAGCGCTGTCGTTGCTGCAGCCAACGCGGCAGTTCCGAGGAACTTTCCTCGCGTTGCGCTCGTGCCGGTGGTTTGGTCTTGCATGTGATTCGGTTCTCCTATTTTGTCCGCGCTAGCCGCGGGCGGGGTTGCTTGCGATCACCCGTGCACGGTTTGCACGAGCATCACGGCGTCGAAGACGACACAGACGGTCGCCATCGCGATGGTCGACGCGATCAGCCTGGCTCCGCAGAGCCGGACCGAACCGCGGCGTTCGAGCATGATGAGAACAAGTGGGACGAGGACGATCGGCAGGACGAGGGCTAGCGCGACCTGCGACCAGATCAACAGGCTGGGGATGCTCGCCCCAGCTGCGATGATGAAGGCGGCGGGGATGATCGTGACCGCACGCCGCACGAGTGGAGAGATCGGCAGCGGCGAGAACGCCGCGAAAATGTAGTCGCCCGAGACCGTCGCCGTCGTCGAAGCCGCGATCCCCGAGACGAGCAACGCGGCGCTGAAGATCACCGCCGCGCCGGAGCCGACGGGAACGAGCATTGTCACTGCTTGCTGGAACGAACCGTTTGCCCCGCGCAGCCCAGCGCCGACGACGAGAATCGCCGCGTTGATAACGGCCGCGGCGTTGAGTGCTACGAGGGTCTCGCGTGCGAAGAATCTGCCATGCTTCTTGCGTTCCTCGCTCGTCGACGTCGCGCAGTTCTTGAGCACGAGTGACGAGTGAAGGAAGAGATTATGGGGCATAACGGTCGCACCGATGATGCCGACGACGATCACCAGCGCGCCTGCGTCGGGAACCCTCGGCACCGTTGCTCCCTGCGCGACCGCTCCCCATGACGGGTGCAACATCGGGATTTGGTACAGGCAGCAAAGCGCGATGATCGCGACCGCGCCGATCAGCGTATACTCCAAGCCTTTCGACGTACGGTCAGTGAGCGCAAGGATCGCGCTGACGATCGCGAGTCCGGCGAGCACGCTCGCCAGCAGTGAGCAGTGGAAGAGCAGCTGTACGCCCAGGACGATTCCGCTGAACTCGGAGACGTCGGTTGCGACCGCCGCGCCTTGGAAGAGCGTCCAGAGCGCCTTCGATGCACGTGGCCAGCGTCGCGCGATCGACGTGCCGAGATCTTCGCCCGTCGCAATCGTCACCTCGGAAACGGCGATTTGGAGGACGATCGCGATCGCGTTTGCGACGAGGACGACCCACAAGAGCTGGTAGCCGTACGCGCCCGCGGCAAGATCGGTCGCCCAATTTCCGGGATCGATATAGCCGATACTGACCACGAAGGCGGGGCCGAGTAACCGAAGCCAACGAGACGGCGGAACAGCGCCTCTCCGCAGGAGCCGGCGACGCTGTATGTCCTTGAGGACGGCGCTCGAAATTGTCAAACAGCAATCCTAGCGCGTGACGTAAAGCGCACGCAGAGCCCGGGCCGGGGAGGCGGATGTGGCGGAATGGGTCGACGAATTCCGCGCCATCCGCATCCCCGCTCTTCATGATGCTCTCCAAATTGGAGAAAGTCTGGAGATCATTGATCGAAGAAGGACGCCCATCGTGCGGTTGTGGCGTGCGCTCGCGATTGCGATCCTCGACATGCTCTTGCTCGGCAGCTTGACCGGCCGAGTCTTTGCCGCTGAGGTGACGACGGGGGCAATCGTCGGAGTCGTCACCGATGTTGACGGCCGGCCGGTCGCCGGCGCGCTGATCACCGCTGCGTCGCGTTCCGGAACGTACTCCGGGAAAACCGATGCACGCGGGCGCTTCACGATCGTCGGTGTCGCGGCAGACACGTATCTCCTCACCGTTCGCGCGACTGGACTCAAGACTGCGACCGACGGCGGCGTGACGGTCCTCCCCGGACAAACGGAACGCGTCGCGTTTCAGATGAGCGCGCAACTGCAATCGATCGGGAGCGTGCGTACGACGCATCCGTTCGCGCTCGGTTCGACCGCCGACTCGTTCGCGGTCAGCGGTGATGCGGCGCGTGCGACGTCGCCGGTCGCATCATCGTCAGGACTTGCTACGTACCTTGCCGGCTCGGCGCAAGGAGCGATCGCCGCGGTCCCGGGCGTGAACCTCGATCCGTTCGCCAACGCGATCGTGCGCGGCGGCAAGGTCGATGACGCCGTGTTCGAATACGACTCGGTCCCGGTCCCGCAGGGGCTGATCGCCGAGCCGGGCGGTAACGTGGTCGGCGCGCAGCTTCCCACGACCGGGCTCGCGACGGCGACCGTGACATTGGCAGGCTACGAGGCACAGAGCGACAACGCGCTCGGCGGCGTCGTCAACCTGATCCCCGCCGTCGGCACCTCTCCCGCGACCCAGACGCTCGAGCTTGGGACCGGAGTGGGCGTGCGCTACGAACACGTGGCGTACACGCGCCTGTGGGCGACGTCGGACGCACGCTGGCGCTATGCGTTCGCGACGACGCTGGGGAGCGAAGACTTTGCGTACGGTGACGGGCACACGTTCTATCCGGCCGAGGCTGGAACGTACGGCATCGCGCTCCAACGGCGCGCGCAGGCGTCGACGGCGGCAAACGTGCACTATCAGCGCGACGCAAAGGACGATCTTTCGTTCACACTCCTGGTCGGCGAGGCGAACTACGATCAGTACGCGACACCCTATCCCGGCGAGACGTTCGGTGCGTTCGACGGCGCGCGTACGAGCTATCCAGGAGCGACCGATCCAAACGCCGCCGTCACGTTTCCGTCGCGCATCCATGGCACGTACGACATCTTCAAGGCGCAGTGGCTGCATACGGGCGCACGTGCGCTCACGCGCGTCCAGCTCTACCGCTCGCAGTTCGGCTCGACCGCCGGCGGCCCGTTCTGGGACGATCTGTCGTTCCCGGACGGCCCGATCTCGCTCTTCTCGCAGCAGGGCGGCCGGCTCCAGGGTCTCGGCCTCGACGTCGACGCCGTCGCGAGCGAGCGCCATCATGTGCGCTACGGTGCGGAGTACCGCATCAACGACACCTTCTTGGATGAGGTCGTGCCGACCGCCGACGAGATCGTCACCTCGCACCCGCTCCTGCGCGCGGCGCTCGGATACGCCGGCGATACCTGGAGTCCGTCGCCTTCGTTGAACGTGACGGGTGCGGCTCGCCTTTCGACGACGCGCATCGTCCCGCGCGAGGGTTCGGCGTACACGGTCGCAGCGATCGATCCGCATCTCGCGCTCGCGCATCGCATCGGCGCCGATCTCGTCGCTCGTGCGACCTTCGATCATTCGACCGTCGCGCCCAAGCCGCTCGAGGTCGAGCGCGTCAACAGTGCCAATCCCGCCCCGTTCGTCGCGCTCGCTCCCGAGACGGCAGATACGTTCACGTACTCGCTCGAGGGCGGAGGCCGCACCCAGTTTCGCGCAACCTATTACTCGCAACACGAGAAGAACCGCATCGACGTCCTGCCCGCCAACTTTCGCACGGCGGTCGCTGCGGGACAGACGCCCAACGGCGTTGGAATTCCGACCAACGCCGGCGAGTTGCGCGCGCACGGTGTCGAGCTGTGGGTCCGGCGCGGCGGCTTGACGCTCGATGCGAACGCGGTCCGCGCGTTCTCGTCGAGCGCGTCTCAGTTCGCCTACAACAGCCTCAATGCCGCGGCGGTCGCGGCCGGCCATCTCTTCCCGGTCGGCTACCTACCGGACTTCACGGCGACGCTTTCCTATGAGATCCACGCGGGTCGCAAGCTGCGCATCACGCCGTCGCTCTCCTATGAGAGCGGATACCCGTACGGAAACGGCCGGTCGGTGTGGATCTTCGATCCGGTCACGAACGGGCCCGTCCAGGTCCCCAACGACAACCACGTCAACCCGGGCTTCAACTACTACTTTCTGCAAGACCCTGCGCGTCCGTACAACGCGACGAGCAATCCGTACATCGGATCGATGGGGACGCCGGAAGGTTCCGACCCGAACACGCTGCGCACGACCCCACGAGCGATCGTGTCGCTCCACGCCGAACACGACGTCACGCCGCGCCTCACCTTGGTCCTCGACGTCGTGAACCTGCTGGCGACCGCTGCGCCGATCCAACTGCAAGGGAATCCGTATCTGATCGGACCACCCGGCTATCTCGGCGGCAACCCGTCCTACGCGATCGCGTACCAGCGGGCAGGCGGATTTGCGGCGCCGTATGTCCTGGGGAACGGCGTTCCGACCAGTGACGGGGTGAATCCCGCACTCCCGTGGAGCTACGGGCGCGACGGCTATGTCGCGGCGGCGTATCCCGCCGCGCGCACGATCCAATTCCGCTTGCGGTATCGCTTCTAGCTACGCGGAACTTCTCGCTAACGCTCGATGACCGTTTGCGCGAGCGCAGTGGGATCGGCGACGAGATCGATCGCAGTGATGCGATCATCCATTATCCGAAAGCGGAACGCAACGCGCACCTCGCCTGCCTGCATCCACACCGCTCCGGGTTCGCCGTCGATGAATACGGGTTGCGCAGCAAGCGCACGTCCGAAGAACGTCCGTGCAACGGCATCCGCGCCTTCGATACCATCCTGCAGACGATCATTCTGCCAGTACGCCGCGCCGCCCATCGCCACCACCGCCGCATCCGCGTGAAGCGTTGCTCCCGGATCGAGCAGCGCGAGCAGTGCGGAGAAATTTCCCGACCGCGAGGCTTGGAGAAATGCCCGCACGAGTTCGTCCTGCCGCTGTGTCACGCCATCATGGCCGCCGGATGCGCCGCGCACGCGGCGCCGCGCGCGGCTTGCGAGCTGCCGCGCCGCCTCCGGCGTTCTTCCGACGATCGTGCCGATGTCGTCGAAGGGCACGTCGAACATGTCGTGCAGAACAAATGCAACGCGCTCTGCCGGCGGCAGCGCATCGAGCAGGATGAGCAGGGCCACGCCGATCGAATCGGCGAGCATCGCTTCTTCCTCAGGCCGTTCGCCGGGAGCGATTGTTGCAACGTCGCGACGCGGATCATCCGGCGTCAACTGCTCGCGCCGGCTTTCGCGCCGTTTCAGCGCATCGAGGCAGACGCGCGCAACAACGGTCGTGAGCCAGCCTTCGAGATTCGCAACGCGCGCGATGTCCGCCCGGCTGATGCGCAGCCAGCTTTCCTGCAGCGCGTCGTCGGATTCCCCAGCCGATCCCAGTATCCGTTGCGCAATGCGCTGCAAGCGGGGGCGAGCCGCCTCAAAACGTCCCGCGAGCCAATTCGCATCCTCCAATGCATCCTCTCCCCCGGGGTGCCCGTCACGTTTCACCGCGCTCGATCCGTCATAGAGATAGAAGGAGTATGAAATCTTGAAGGACGTCTCCCTTATCACCTATACCGTTGCCGACCTGACCCAAGCCAAGCGATTCTTTGGCGAGCTCATCGGTGCTGACCCCTATGTCGATTCACCCGGGTACGTCGGCTACAAGAGCGGCGACGTGGAAATCGGGCTCGTTCCGAACGGAGATACACGTGAACCGGGCGCGCTCGCCTACTGGACGGTGAGCGACATCGCGGCGAGCGTGAAAGCGCTCGTGGCCGCCGGCGGCGTGGTGGTGCAAGAGATTACCGACGTCGCCTACGGACTGCTGGTCGCCAGCGTGAAGGATCCCAACGGCGCGATCGTCGGGTTACGACAACCGCCGAAGGGCTAAGGGATATTCTTGAGGCCGAAGGGCGAAAAATCCGCCAGTAAGGGGTCCGAGTGAAGAAGACCAACAACGCGAAAAACGGTGAGTCTCCCGCTCAGCTCATCGACGCGCGAATCAAGGAGCTGGGCGATTGGCGGGGCGAGACACTCTCAAAGATCCGCAGACTCATCAAGCAAGCGGACCCGAATGCCGTCGAGGAGTGGAAGTGGAGAGGTGTGCCCGTCTGGTCTCACGATGGACTGATCTGCACGGGCGAGACCTACAAGAGCGTCGTCAAGCTGACCTTCGCCAAGGGTGCGCGGCTCAAGGACCCAAAGCGGCTGTTCAACTCCAGTCTTGAGGGCAATGTCCGACGTGCCATCGACCTGCACGAAGGCGATCAGATCGACGAGACGGCGTTCGAAGCGCTCATCCACGAGGCCGTCGCGTTGAACGAGTCCTCAGCCCGCTAGTCCGCTCCCGCCACGCGGATACGCGACCACGAGCGCTTGCTCATCCCTCAGGCGAGGAGGCGTGATGCGACTTGACGACGGCGAGGTCAGGGCGTAGCGTCAAGCTGTCTCGAGAGCACCGTTGTCAATGAAAGGCATCGAGAATGCGCTTGAAGATCGTGATAGCACCCTTGGTCGCGGGTGTGTTCGTCGTGTCGGGGACCGCACGCGCCGGCGCTCAACAAACGCCGAGTCCTCCCATGACGGACGCGCAGATCATCGCCAAATCGATGACCGCTGCGCCGCAACCGGTCGCGCAGGGCGCGACGATCGTCGCGATGGGAAAGGACGGCAGCATGCGAACCGTTCGCAGCGGAACGAACGGCTTTACGTGTATGCTTGGACCTGACCCGATGTGTCTGGACGCGAATGCAATGGAGTGGGCCCACGCGTGGATGACGCATGGCACGCCGCCCAACAAGGTCGGTTTCATGTACATGCTCGCCGGTGACACCGGCGCAAGTAATACCGATCCGTACGCGACGGCGCAGGCAGCGGGGAACCACTGGATCCAAACCGGACCGCACATCATGATCGTCGGTCCGTTGGTCGCGAACAATCCGGGGTATCAGACGAGCACGGATCCGGACGTCACCAAGCCGTACGTGATGTGGGGCGGCACGCCGTATGCCCACCTCATGATTCCGATGCAGAGGTAGGGCGCTTTCTTCATCGCTGCGCTGCTCGCGACGATCGTCGCCGCGAGCCCGTCTCCGTCTCCCTCGCCTTCCGCTACACCGTTATCGTCGATCGGTCGCATCACGGTGGTGAGCGGGTCGCCGCAAACCCTGCACCGGGCGCCGCAGGCGGCGTCGGCGCTGGACGTTCGCGCGCTGCGCGCCTCGACTGCGCCGGCGCTCGACGCTGCGCTGCGCGCGCTTCCGGCGTTCGACCGTAACCGCAGCAACGCGCCGTTCACCAACTACGGTCAGCTTCGCGTCTCATTCGCGGGGGCGGGAAACGATCGTGGTGCGGTGTTCGTCGACGGCGTCCCGGCACAGGACGGCTTTGGCGGGCAGATCGATTGGAACGCCTACACGACGGATGAGATCGTCGGCGCGGAGCTGTTGCGCGGCCCCGGATCGGCACTCTACGGCTCGGGAGCGATCGGCGGCGCGCTCTCGCTGTTCACGCAGCGCCCGGTTCCCGACGACATCGCGTTCGACGTCAGCGCGGGCGGTATCGACAAAGGGAGCGGGTACGCTTCGATGTCGACCGCGCTTGCACCCGACACGTTCGCAGCCGCGCGGTTCGAGACGCGGCGCCTGAGCTACAACGATATTCCGCCAAGCATGGCGTCGCGCGTCGACCGTGCGGCCCGCAGCACCGCGGATATCGGGATCCTCTCGTTCGCCCGCGCGCACGGCGGGGAGACGCTGCGCCTCAACGTGCGCAACGGCGACGACGCGCAGGAAGACGGGCGCCCGAACTACGGGTTCTCCCGCTCGATCCGCCAGCTCGATGCGCACTGGACGCAGCAGGGACGCAGCACGCTCGACGTGCTCGGGTACGCCCGCGCCACGACGCTGACGAACCTCGCCGACCGCTACCCGACCGCTCCCGGCTTGCCGCTGTACACGCAACACGTCCCCTCGTCCGATGCCGGGATGCGGGCGGCGGTACGGATCCCGCTCGACAGCGCCGGAACCGGGAGCAACGCGCTCACCGTTCTCGCCGACCATCGCGCCGTGACGGGACGCAGTGACCAGCTCACCCCCGCGAACGTCGTGCAGTCCGATGTCTCGGGGTCGCAGCAGCTCGACGGATTCGTTCTGCAGGACGCGTGGGACGCGCGGCTCGGCGGTGTCGTCGGCGTCCGGTACGATACGGTCGCGACGCATGCGGTCGGGACGCGCGAGGAGCGCGCGCTTTCGCCGCGCGTCGCGCTGCGGTACGATCTCTCGCCGGTGACGGCGCTGCGCGTCGCGTACGGGACCGGTCTGCGTGCACCGTTCCTCAACGAGCTCATCCGCAGCTTTCGGATCGGCAACATCCTCGAGCAGAACAATCCGAACCTCGTCGCCGAACGGAGCCACTCGGCGCAGGCCGGAGTCGACGTCGCCGCCGGACGTGGACGTCTCGCGCTCGACTACACGGCGACCCGCGTCACCGACGCGATCGGTTTTCGCACCCTGACGCCGACCTTGCAGCAGCGCGCGAACATCGGTCATACCGCGTCCGATTCATACACTGCGGAATATGAGCTGCCGTTGCGCTGCACGGTGCTTCGCGCGTCGGGAACGCTGCAGCATGCGCGCGTCGTCAGCGGACTGCCCGGCGAGATCGGTAAGCGGCTCGCATACGTGCCGGACGCGACGGGGACGCTCGAGGCGGAGCGCACGGTGGGCGCAGTCACCGGTGCGCTTCTGTTGACCTACAGTGGGCCGACGTTCGCGGACGACATCGAGCAGCAACCACTGGGACAGGCACTCTTGATCGGAGCGCGGGTGAGCTACGCGATGCGTGACGGCATCGTGCTGTCGCTGGGGATCGACAACGCCGCGGGACAGCAGTACTTGACGAGCGTCGACCGACTCGGCCCTCCGGCATCGGCGACCGTGCGCCTAACCGTGCCGGTCGGCCCAACGGCCAAGATCGTCGCGACGCGATCGCAGGGCTGCAGGTGAGCTCAGACGATCCCGCGTCGCAGTGCAGCGACGGCTGCGCTTACCCTGTCGTGGACGTTGAGCTTGCGGAAGACATGCAGCAGGTGGGTCTTAACGGTCGCTTCGGAGCACAACAAGTGCACCGCGATCTCGTCGTTGGTGTAGCCTTCGGTAAGCAGTCTGAGGATCGCGCTCTCCCGGGGTGAGAGCGTGCCGCACGGCTCGTCGTGATGCGGGGCCGGCGGCTTGACGGGGTGGAGCAGGATCCGCGAGATCTCCGGGTCGAGCCAGGTCGCGCCTTCAGCCACCGCTTTGATTGCTTGCCGGAGGCGGTTCTCGCTGGTCGTGGCCAGACAACAGGCGTCGGCGCCGGCGTCAAGGGCGGCCCGCAGCAGATGTTCGTCGACGCGTCGCTTGAGGGAGAGAATCCCGATCGTCGGATATCGCGCCTTCGCCGTCGCGATGAAACGAATGCCGGGGGTATCGCTACCGCCCAGCGCGAGGTTGACGATGACGACCTGCGGCTGCGTCCGTGCGAGGAGGAGCAAGCCCGACTCGACGCCGTCCGCCGACCCGAGCACGCGGAGATCCGGGTCGGCGCCGAGCACGTGCGCGAGCGCGTCACGTATCGTCGATCGATCCGCGACGATCGCAACGTTGACCGTGCCCGCTACGGACGTTCTATGCCGTGCCTCCACCAAGTGGTTGACTTGTCGCCTCTCGCGCACGGGTCCTATCGTAAGGGTGGGCGATAGTCAGTTTTTATTCGTTGAGTGAAAGGGTCGGCTTCCATGAAGCGTCAGGCTTTGTATCTCTTCGCGGCTTTTGCACTCATGACGACGGCGCTCGGTTTCAACGCTTATCGGGCGAGCGGTGCACACGCTCAGACGGCTCCGGTGATCGCGCAAGCATCCCCCGAGCAGCAGCCGGCGCCGTCGCTCGTGGAGGTGTCTGAGGATGCGTCGCAATGGGTCATGCCCACGCAAAACTACGCAAATACGCGGCATAGCACGCTCGATCAGATCACCACGCAGAACGTGAGCAATCTCAAGCCGGTCTTCTCGATGAAGACCGGGGCGACACGTGGTCACGAAGGTCAGCCAATCGTCGTTGGCTCGACGATGTACCTCGAGACCTCTTATCCGAACCACATCTACGCGCTCGATCTTGCGAACAACTATAAAGTCAAGTGGAAGTTCACGCCCAAGCAAGATCCGTTCGCGGTCTCCGTCGCGTGCTGCGATCTGGTGAACCGCGGCGTCGCGTACGGTGGCGGCATGATCATCGCGACCGTGCTCGACGGTCAGGTCTTCGCCCTCGACGCGAACACCGGAAAGCAGAAGTGGGTCTTCCGCAACGCGGATCCCGAACGGGGCCAGACCGTGACCGCGGCACCGCTCGTCGTCGGCAATCGCGTTATCGCTGGCGTCTCCGGCGCCGAATACGGCGTGCGCGGCTATATCAGCGGACTCGACCTCGCAACCGGCAAGCTGGTATGGCGCGCGTACAGCGTGGGACCCGACTCGGACGTGCTGATCGGTCCGGAGTTCAAAGGGCCGAAGAACGCGGGCGTGAACACGTGGCAGGGCGAGCAGTGGAAGGTCGGCGGTGGAACCACCTGGGGTTGGTACTCGTACGATCCGAAGCTCGATCTGCTCTACTACGGCACGGGAAACCCCGGCACGTGGAATCCGACGCAGCGACCGGGCGACAACAAGTGGTCGATGACGATCTTCGCGCGGCGGCCGTCAACGGGTGAAGCCGTTTGGGCGCGTCAGCTCACGCCGCACGATGAATGGGACTATGACGGCGTCAACGAGAACATCCTCGTCGACCTGCCGCACAACGGTCAGACGGTCCCGTCGCTGGTGCACTTCGATCGCAACGGCTTCGGTTACGTGCTCGACCGCCGCAACGGCGATCTGCTCCTCGCCGAGAAGTTCGATCCGTCCGTGAACTGGGCAACCAGCATCGACTTGCAGACGGGCCGCCCGATCGTCAATCCGGCGAAGGAGACGAAGGCCGGCGTGAACGTGTCGAACATCTGCCCCGCGGCGATGGGCAACAAGGATCAGCAGCCCGCGTCCTACGATCCGGCGACCGGCTGGTTCATCGTTCCGACGAACCACAACTGCATGGACTACAAGGCGTTCGCCGTCAAATACAAGGCGGGGTTCCCGTATGTCGGCGCGATCGTGAAGATGTATCCCGGTCCGGGCGGAAACCGCGGTGCGGTCATCGCATGGAATCCCACGAACGGGAAGATCGAATGGACGCACCGTGAGCGCTTCCCCGCGTGGGGTGGAACGCTCACGACCAAGGGCGGCGTGACCTTCTACGGCACGATGGATGGCTATTTCAAAGCCATCGATACCAAGACGGGAAAGGACCTGTGGTCGCAGCGGATGCCGTCGGGGATCATTGGAAACCCGATCACGTTCCAGCGTAACGGGAAGCAGTACGTCGCGGTGCTCGACGGCGTGGGCGGTTGGGCTGCGATCGGTCTGGCAGCTGGGCTCAAGAATCCCACCGAAGGGCTTGGCGCGGTGAACGCCGCGATGGATCTCGGCAAGTACACCAAGCTCGGCGGCGACCTGTACATCTTCTCGACGTGACGTTGCGCTTCGCGTTCGCGCTGGCGCTGGCTCTCGCCGTCCTGCCGTCGGGCAGGACGGCGACGGCGCAGACCGGCGGCCCGCTGCGCGTCTGCGCCGACGCGGACTACATGCCGTACTCGACGCGTGACGGAAAGGGCTTCGAGAACAAGGTCGCGCTCACGGTCGCGCGCGCACTCGGCAAAACGGTGGCGTTCACGTGGGACAGCGAGCGCGGACGCGGCGGCTTCGAGGAGTTCCTCGACCGGACGCTGCGTGCGCGCCGCTGCGACGTCGTCGTCAACGTACCGTACGCGAGCGAGAATCTCAGCGTCACCCGACCGTACTACATCTCCTCGTACGTCTTCGTCTTTCCGCGCAACAAGCACTATGCGGTGACGTCGATGGACTCACCGGTGCTGCGCAACCTGCGCATCGGGTTCGAGACCGATACCCCGGCAGAGATGGGACTCAAGCTGCGCGCGTTGATCACGCATGCGCAGCCGTTCGATGTCGGCGGCGATCCCTCGCTCTCACCAAGCGCGATCCTCGATGCCGTCCAGCGCGGCACGATCAACGTCGCGGTCACGTGGGAACCGTCGATTGGGTACTTCTTGCGTTCACGACCGAGTCTCGCGGTCGTTCCGGTTCCGAACACCCGGGCGCTCGGTTCTCCGGAACAGTACAATTTCGCGATGGCGATGGCGACGCGCCCGGACGACAAGGAGCTCACGGCGCGTTTGGACGATGTGATCACGCGGCATCGAGCGGATCTGCAAGAGATCCTCACGGCGTACGGCGTGCGCCTGTATCGTCCGCAAACCGAACCTCGATAGGAGGGTGTTTCGATGAACGACCGCGCCAAGCCGCGAATCGGCCTGGTCGGCGCGGGGCGGATGGGCGCCAACATGGCGTTACGCCTCCACGACGTCGGCTACCCGGTGACCGCGATCTACGACGTGCGTCCCGAAGCGGCTGAGGCGACAGCCCGTGAGGTCGGTGCGACGCCCGCAAACCGCCTCGCAGACGTCACCGCCGCGTCCGACGTCATCATTACCGTCGTCACCGACGACGCTGCCATGGACCGCATCTTTGCGGAGTCGGGTGACTCACTGCTCGACGGTGCGCAAGGGAAGATCTTCATCAATACGGCGACGGTGACGCCTAGCGTGCACGAAGAGATTCAGCGGCGCGCCGAAGCGCGGGGTGCATCGTCGCTCGAGGTGACGATGGCGAGCTCGATCCCGCAGGCCCGTGACGGCTCGCTCTATCTCATGGTGGGCGGACGCGAGGACGTCTTCGAGCGCGTTCGCCCGATCCTCGAGAGCATGAGCGTCTCGCTGCGTTACATCGGCGCGGCGGGTCGTGCGGCGCAGGTCAAAGCGCTCGTCAACATGGTCATGAACATTAACACCGCGGGACTCGCGGAGGGCTTAGGTCTGGGCGAGGCGCTTGGACTCGATCTCGCGATGCTGCGCGAAGTGTTTTCGCAAACCGGCGCCAACTCGCGCGTGTTGCAGACGGACGGTCTCGATATGCAAAATCGCGATCACGAGGTCTATTTTTCGGCGGCGCACGCCGCCAAGGACTCCGGGATCGCGCTCGCGCTCGCACGCGATGCGAATCTCGACCTGCCGCTCGCCGCCGCGACCAAAACACAGTATGACCGCCTCGTCGAACTCGGTCTGGGCGATACGCTGGACAAGTCCGGCGTCGCAGAGCTCACGTTCACGTCGCGGCGCGCGCGCCGCCTGACGCCCGTCTGACACACGATCATTGGAGGGATGAGATCATGAATACGACGGCTCTGGGGAGACAAGTGGTTCCCTTGATGAGCTCAGGGACAGCCGGTCCACTGGGCGCGATCCACCTGCCGCGTCTGTGGTCCAAGCTCATGCTCGGCAATGGCGGCGTCCTCGCCGAGGGTTACGATTTCTGCGGCCCAGGCTTCGATCAGATGACCGTCACGGCGCTGAACCTGGACAAGCAGAAGATGATCGACTACGTCCAAGCGGAGCGGCCCACGTACTTGGAGTTCGAGCGTTGGGTCGTCGAGCAGAACGGTGGTTCGCTCTCGCCGGAGACGATCCAGCGCCACAACGACGCGATCCGCGGATACAAGCATCCGCCCGAGCTTGCCGAGAAGATGCGTCAAGCATCGGGTCTGACCGACGCCTCAGTATCCGACGCGGTCACGCTCAACATGCTTGAAGACCTCGACGAGCTGCGTACCTATCTGCTGGCTCGATGAGGCCCTTTCGCCTTGCGGCCACCGCGTTCGCCTGCGCGGCGGCCGCGCTGGCGACGGTCTTCATGCCGTCCGTGAGCCGTCCCGCCGCGAAACCCACGGTGCCGGCGCTCTACACGCCGACACAAGCGAAAGCCGGTGCGGCTGCGTTCGCGAAGAGCTGCGCGAGTTGTCACGGCGTGAAGTTGGAAGGGGGCGTCGGGCCACCGCTGAGCGGGCCCAACATGGCGACCCTGGGCACGAAGACCAACCTCAAGGTGGGCGAGCTCTTCGGCTACATGACAACGAACATGCCGATGAACGCGCCGGCGAGCTTGTCGCACGACAAGTACGTGCAGATTCTGGCGTTCATTCTGGAGCAAAACGGCTATCCGTCAGGCCCCAAACCGCTCACCTACGCCGAGGCGGAGAGCTTGAAGGTGACGATGACGTCTTACAAGTGATCGCCGTTCCCTGACTCACTCGAGGCGTTCGGTTGCGCTGCGGCGGTTCGCGACGCGCAGAAACTCCGGCTCGTCGCATTCGAGCAGGAGCTTCTGCGCGAGCATCAGGTCTTCGAGCGGGATGCTGCGGCACTGCGGATCGGAGCGGAACTGCATGCAATAATCATTGCAGTCCGTTTCATCACGGACATTGAATGTTCGCTGCGATCGCACGCGGTAACGCCTGCCGCTCTGGCCGACGACCACGAAGCTTCCGGAACGGTCGAACTCCTCACGCTGTGCGTCGTTGAGGTGATCGCGGAGCAACTCGCACGCGCGTTCCTGCGCGCCGAATCTCCTAGCCTGCGCGGCACGCTCCATGGCGCCTTCCTCCTGCGCTCGCACATCGCTCAGTTGCCAGCGCTCGTGCGTCGTGCTAAGTGCGATGACGACGAACACTGCGGCGAACCACAAGACGAGGAGCGCGGCTGCGGCCAACTCGACCTCTTGCCGCTCGAGCGTCCATACCGAGGCCAACGCGGCGAGGATGACGACCGCGACGACAGCGCGGATCGTTGCCGCCTCGCTAACCGCCTGCGAATTTCGGCGTTATGAGCAATTCGGTTGCCTCCGGTCGGAACTCACGGATCACTTCGCCCGGCGACGTGCTGAGGTCGAAGGCGACGAAGCTGCGTCGCATCAGCGCATCAAAACGTTCCCGGACAGCTTCCATCTCCTCAGTCCCGGGATCCCATTTCAGTTCGGTGTGTCCGGTGTGGTCGATGATCTTCAGTCGGTGCGACATGCGGCGCTCCTTCGGATGAGCGATGTATCGGAGTCCATCATAACAGCGAACGCGCGAATAGGGGCCGCCGCACGAGCGGTTGCCACCTCTACACGGCATGCGAGCGTGCGTGGAGAAGAAGCTTTTCCAGCCGGCGGACACGAAGTCGCGCCCATGCCGATGTCCAACGATCGTTGCTCCTTCGAGGTCGTCTACAAGAAGAATTCGGAAGGCTTGGAAGTGATCGAACACGTCATCGTCCGCACCGGACTCTCCGACGCCTCGGTGACGCTCACGATCGCGCAAGTCTACAATCTTGCGCGGCTGCTCGACATCGTGCAGCAAGTCTCGGAGCGAACCGCCACCGAGCGTGACAGCGTTCCCCCCGTGCAAGTGCTCCCGCGTGCGCAAGCAGTCCGTTCGGAGTAACTGACGAAACCGATCCGCGTTCTCGTACGTCTCGTGTCCTGTGGCATACCAGGTAACAAAACGCATCGCAGGCCACGAGTACCGCTACCACGTTGCGAGTTATCGTGATCCGAGCACGAAGAAAACCAAGCAGCGGTGGACATATCTTGGGCGGGTCGACGGTGAGTCCGTCATCGCGGCCCACCAGCGTCCGCATGTCGCCGCACGCGAGCGCATCTCGAGCGCGATCCTCCAACTGCTCGAGAAACGCGATGTGTCGCACCTCACGGTCGACGTCATCACGCGTGCTGCGCAAGTTTCACGCTCGACGTTCTATCGGTTCTTTCCTGACAAGAACGCGGCAATTCTCGAGGCGGTCGCAAGCGTGCTCCGCGACGCACTGCGCTGCCCAGAACCCTCGCAGCAGCCCGTCTTCGCGCGGGACGTCGAGCGCGCAAAGCTGCGCGACGGGGTGCGCGACTTCCTGAAGGCAACGACGCGCTTCAAGGGCTTGCGGCGCGCGATCGAAGCGTCACCCGAGATTCGTGACGCGTTCACCGCGTCGATCGGCGCGACGATGCAGGAGAATCTCACCGGCCACGTCCGCGCGCTCTCGGCCGCCGGGGCGATCGACGCGCGCGAGCCCGACGTGCTCGGCAACGGCCTAGCCGTCATCGTGCAAGGCGTCGGAAAGATGCTCGTCTCCGGCGACGCCGAGCCGAGCGACGAGCTGGTGTTGTCGGTCCTCGAGATCATCGACCGGGCCGTATTCGCAAGCGAATCGTCGCTCGCGGGGTGATCCCAGCCGGCGTCATGCCGGCCGGGATCACACGACCTGATCAGAACTTGAAGCCGATGCCGGCGAACGGCCCTTCTTCGTGGATATTGATCGGGGCGTTTTGCTTCGCGATGCCGTAGTTTCCGCGCCAGCCGGCCTCGAGGAAGACGCCGAAGCTCGTTGCGGGAATCGGGATGCTGTACGCCAAGCCTGCCTCGTACTTGGAGTAGCGGTACTGCAGCTGGAACTGCCGGCCCGTCGGATCGGTGAAGTTGCCCTGGATTTGCGGATAGTAGTAGTAGTCACCGAAGACCGAGAGCGGATGATCGAGGTCGGGGAGCTTCTCGATCCCGAAGCCGGGGCCGTGCATCTGCGGGTACCCGTAGTTGGTGTTCCGCCACAGGTAACTGCCACCGATGTAGATGCGCGGTGACGCGACTTGGATCCCGAAGCGCGCGTCGATATCGCGGTCGCGTGCGCTGAACGACGGAACAGTGGTCGATCCGCGACCGCCGATCGTCGTCACCGGTCCGGTGAAGTGCGGATAGGAGTACTGCTCCGCGTTCACCTCGAGCATGAACGGAATCTTCTCGATCGGGAACTCCACGACGGCGCGGCCGGAGTACGACGGGCCTTCTTTGTTGTTGCCTGGTGAGAACTCGTTATAGACTTTCGGCGAGAAGATGTAGTCGCCGGCGATGAAGTGCTCGTACTGGCGGCGTTTCGGTTTTGGTGTCGGCGTCGGAGCGGGCGTCGGTGCGACAGTCGGCGGTGCGGTCGGTTCGGGGGTCGGCGGCGCAGTCGGGACCGGCGTCGGGACGGCGGCTGCGACGTAGCGGACGGCGACGATGCGGCGATCCGGCACCCATTGCACGTATGCGCCCATCCCTTCAGAGATGACGCGCACCGGCACGACGACGACGCCCTTGTAGATCTCGGGCGGGACGTCGAGCGGACGCGTCTCACCGTTGATGATGACTTCGGGTCGTCCGACGGTGACTTTGACATCCGAGCCGGGCTTGGAGACGTCGGCGGTCTTCGTCGCAGGATCGTACGAGACGGTCGCGCCCATCTGCTCGAACATCGAGCGCAACGGAACCAGGATGCTGCTGCCGCGCACGAGCGCACTGAGGACACGGTTGTTCTTCAACGTGTCGGGGTTCGCGTAGACGTGCCGATCGTTGAACAGAAGTGGGACTTCGCCGGACGGTGGTGAGCCGAAATCGGCAGGCGGTGTAGAGGGAGTGGTGGAGGCAGGCGTCTGCGCGGTCTGAACCGGTTGGGCCGCGACCGTAGCCGTACCCGTTCCGACCGCAGCAAGTGCGGTCAGAACTGCGGTGCTCAGTCGTTTCACGGGGGGAGTCTCCAGAATCGTTGTGTGTGTGAAGGTGAGAGTGCCGGCAACATCCGGCCCCACCTCGATCACACGCTCCGCCGATCAACGGTGGCGTTCGTTGCAGGGTAACAAGACAGCAACGACGCCGTTATGCCGTTTACCGGAGACTCACCCTCGAGTGTTTACGAACGGTACGACGTCCACAGCCCCAGTGCGGCGCCGGTCGGATCCACGATGATGCTGAACGCGCCGTAACCAGGAATCTCGGTCACATCTTTGATGATCGTCGCACCGAGCGACTGCGCTTTCTTCGTCGCGTCATTGACATCGTCGACGTTGACGTATGCCAGCCAGGCCGACGGTGCGCCGGGCATCGGGTGCTGCATCATCCCGCCGGCGGTGCCGTCTCCACCGACGTCGATCATCGTGTACGACTGTGGCCCCATCGGGAGGTCCTCGAGTTTCCAATCGAAGAGCTTGCTATAGAACGTCTTCGCCTTCGGGACGTCCGTGGTGTTCAGCTCGACATGGACGAACGGGTTTGCCACGATACTCGCTCCTTTTGAGAACTTTCTGAGGGGACGGGGAAGCGGCTTGGGCTGCCTCTCTAGAACGCCATGCGCGGATGGAGAAAGTCAATACAGGGGCCGGCAAGGAAATCTGCCCCGGCATCGCATCATCCGGTCAGAGCCGCTGGACTACGACGACGGCGAGGAGAGCTGATCGCCCATGTGCCGCAACATCCGCACGCTGTTCAACTTCGATCCGCCGGCGACCGACGAAGAAGTTCACGCTGCCGCCGTGCAATTCGTGCGTAAGCTATCCGGTTTCACGAAGCCGTCGCAATCCAACGAACCGGTCTTCGATCAGGCAGTCGACGACGTTGCGGCGGTCGCGCGCCGATTGATCGACTCGCTCGTCACGACGGCGTCGCCGCGCGATCGCGAGGAGTGGGCAGCGCGAGCGAAAGCCCGCGCGGCCGAGCGTTTCGCGTCGCGCCGCTAGGCGGACAGCGCGCGCGGCGGCGGCCCGATCGGAAAGACCTCGACGAATCGCGTCAGGAGCTCGCGATTTCCGGTGACGTGAACTTGTCCCGTGGCGATCGCGTCGGCGGGACCGAGCTCGCCGGCCATCAGCGCGCGGATCGCGGGCCCGGCTTCAATGATGAGGTCGGCTTCCGGGAGCGGACCGCCCGCCACCTCGAGCTTCCCGTCGTCGATGCGCGCATGGAGCACGATCTCGCCGACGTGCAGCTCGTACGACGCGTGCAGACCGCGCGCCGCCTGGGGGCGGAACGTCGAGCGCAGCGCCATGATCAGCGAGTCGACCGTGATGATCTCGTTCGGACGTGGCAGACCGAGCGACTTTGCGCCCCAACGGCCCAGCTGAATGACGACGTCCTCGAGCTCCATCCCGTACTCGGTCAGCTCGTAGACGATCGAGCCCGCCGGACGCGGCAACACGCGGCGCCGCACGACGCCTGCCTGTTCGAGCTCTTTGAGCCGGGCGGTCAAAATGTTGGTCGGGATCCCCGGCAGCCCGCGGTGCAAATCCGTAAAGCGCTTGGGCCCGACGAGAAGGTCCCGGACCACCAGGAGCGCCCAGCGCTCGCCGACCAGCTCCAGCCCGCGCGCGAGGCCGCAGTATTGCCCGTAGGCACGCATCGTCACGCTTCCTATTCTACCATAACCTTGCCTTGACGAATGCCGCTTGTTTTTGGCAAGTTTACGTAACGATGCGTAAGGCCCTACGTCGGTGCGGCGGTTGAAACGAGCGGCGGCTTCCGGCGGTGCCAATCGGTCAGGCGTTGGAACGTGCGGCCGAGCATGAGCGCCGGCGACGCGTCGCCGTCGAGCGCGATGATCTGCATCCCGAGCGGGAGGCCGGACTCGCCGAAGCCGATCGGGACCGCCGCGACCGGGAGCCCGAACGCGCTGGCGGGCGTCACGAGCGGGATCGTCTCGTCGCGGAAGCTCGCAGGTACCGGCGACACCGGCGCTTCCCCGGCGGTCGATGCGGCCAGCGCGACGTCATAGCCCTCCGTTGCCCCGGACCACGTCGAGCGTGCGCGTGCGATCGTTGCGCGTGCCGCCGCTTCGTCGGCGGCGGTGACGGTGAGCGCGTGCGCGACCCGTCCTGCGACGTCTTCACCGTAGCCGTCCCGGTGTTCGCGGAAGAACGGCTCGTGGACGCGTGCGGCGGCGCGCTGCTGCACGACGGCAACGGCGGGCACGAGCGCATCGTCCCACCAGGCGACGTCGTCGACGACGATGCCCTCGGCGCGCAGCACTGCGGCTGCCGCGTCGAGGGCCGCGCTCACCGACGCGCCGACGCGATCCCAGCGACCGCCACGGAGCCGGCACACGCGCCGTACCGTCGTGGCCGCAAGCGTGGCGTGGGCAAGCACCTCGTAGACCCGCTGCACCGTTTCGAGGTCACGCGCGAACGGTCCGACGGTGTCGAGCCCGAGCGCGAGCGGAAAGATATCGTCGATTGGGAGCGCGCCGGTCGCAGGACGCAAACCGCTGATCCCGTCGAGCGCCGACGGAATGCGAATCGAGCCGAGTGTGTCGGTCCCCAGAGCGATATCGGCGAGACCGGCGGCAACAGCCGCACCCGAGCCGCCGCTCGAACCGCCCGGCGTGCGGGCGAGATCCCAGGGATTGGCACTACGGCCGAAATGGGGATTCTCCGTCGTGATCCCCCAGGCGAACTCGTGGGTGTTCGTCTTCCCGACGACGAGCGCGCCGGCTGCACGCAAGGCAGCGATGACCGGTGCGTCGTGCGCGGGATCGCGCCGGAAGAACGACGATCCGGCGCGGGTCGGCAGACCCGCGACGTCGATGAGGTCTTTCACCGCGAGTGCCAGCCCGTGCAACGGCCCGCGCGACGAGACCGGGACCGCGTCGAGCCGGTCGGCTTCGCGCAACACCGCGTCTTCGTCGAGCGCGACGTAGCAGTTCAACCGCCCGTCGATTGCACGGATCCGAGACAGCAATTCTTGCGCGCGATCCCGTACCGTCATCGCTGCGTGCTTTCGCTCTGCGTACGCTCACGTCATGCGAATGGGATCGCGTCGGCGGGGACCTGCGGCCCGAAGCCGATGTGCGCCTCCGTGAATTTCCGGCGCACGACCGCGTTGATCGCTCGTCGCAGGTCGAATTGACGCAGTGGTGCCGTTCGCACCGTTGCGCGAATCAGCGTCCAGTCGTGGGTGAAGCCTTCGATCCCGCTCTTCTCGACGGGGGAGAGGACGGCGCGGCTCCACTGTGGATCTTTCGCGACCTCCTCGATCGACGCGAGCAGGAGCTCGAGCGCCGCAAACGCGTCGGCGGCGGGGTCGATCGAAAGGAGGTAATCGACGCGCGACCAGTTGCGCGAATGATTCATGACGTTCGTCGCGGTGCTGTGCGGAATCGTGATCAGCGTTCCGTGCGCATCGCGGAGTTGGACGACGCGCAGCGTGAAGAGCTCGACGCTCCCGCTCAAACCGTTGATCGTGACGAAGTCCCCGACCACGTACTGGTCCTCGAACAGAACGAGAAACCCGTTGAGAAAGTCGCGGATGAAGTTTTGCGCTGCGAGCGAGACGCCGATCGTGATGATGCCGCCGATCGTGATGACCGATCCGACCGGGAGGCCGATTTCGCCGAATGTGGCCAGGACGGCGAGAAAGACGAGGACGGACGTCTTGAAGCCCGAGACAGCGCGCGCAATCGTCGGGCCGCGTAGGTGGACGCGCGCGTGCTCCTCCGTCGAAGCGCTTTCGAGGTTGGCCCAGGCGTTCGCGATCCGCACGATCCCAAGGTCGGCGAGCCGGTTGAGGAGGCCCGTCACGATCCAGATAAGCGCGATCCCGAACGCTTCGTGGCGCAGCGTCTCCGAAAAGGGCGACGTCTCCGGGAAGAGCGCGAGCGCCCAGATGAGCGCAACGAACCAAACGAGGGCGAGGGACCACAGCAGCGCCGCAATCGCTGCCGAAAGGACGCGCAGCCGACCCTCCGGGCGCATGCTGCGCAGCGTCAACGCGAGGACGTGACGGCGGCGGCTCGCCTCGTCCGGCGGCGCTCCGCTTCCGCTTGCGCGGTCGGACTCCAGCGTACGTGTGCGTTCCTGCAGCTCGTGGCTCAACCGGGCACGACGTCGGCGCAGCACGACGAGCCCCAAGGCGACGACGACCGTGACGATGCCGAGTGCTGCTGCGACTTCGGCGACCAGGACGCTACGGCGCCGTTCGACCGCCGGTTGACGTGCTAGCAGCGCTGAGACGAGCGCGCTCTGGAGGATCGTCCGCCAACGCTCAGCGAGCGTCTCCACGCTCGTACCGTAGTATTGCGCGTCGACGCTGGTCACGGTGACGATGGTCTTGGGGATCCGATGCTTCGCATCGCTGAGCTCGATCACCGTCTGTCCGTTCGTCGTGCGCGTAAGCACATGCAAGCTCCGCGGTGAGTATTCTGTCACCGCCCTGCCGTTGACGACGGTCGTCGAGACCACGTCTTGCAACGCGGTCTCCACCGTCGTGAGACGATCGAGAAGTGATGGCTGGTTGGGCGGCGGCGGCGAGGCCTGCGCGATCCGGAAAAGGACCGCGCCGTCGAGCACGACCGGGGCGGTGAGAAACCGTCCCTCCTGACGAATCCCGCTCGGTCCCGCGGCGGCGCTGGAGGCGAGCGGGAGCGGCGGAAAGATCTGGGCCGATGTCGGCGCGCTCGTGAGCGTCAGAAGCGCGGCGAGAAGCGCGACGATGCGCACGTACCGCATGCGTCACACTCTACCACGAAACGTGCGGCCGTCCGCACGTTTCCTCTCCGCAAACAAAATCGTCTTGTTGCGGCGGCGAATTGGAGTGCTATCATGCATTCCCGGCGCGAGCTCGACCTCACGGGATGCAACGAGGCGACGAGACAACGGCGGTCGCGTGCTTAGTAGAGGAGAATGACGATGCCGACCATCACGACGCGCGACAACACGGAACTGTATTACAAGGATTGGGGCAGCGGACAACCCGTCGTCTTCAGCCACGGCTGGCCGCTGAACGCCGATGCCTGGGAAGACCAAATGTTCTTTTTGGCGTCCCGCGGATACCGCTGCGTCGCCCACGACCGTCGCGGTCACGGCCGGTCGAGTCAGCCGTGGACCGGCAACGACATGGATACCTACGCGGCCGATCTCGCCGCGCTCGTCGAAAAGCTCGACTTGCAGAACGCGATCCACGTCGGTCACTCGACCGGCGGCGGCGAAGTGGCACGCTATGTCGCCCGTTACGGCACCAAGCGTGTCGCGTGCGCCGTGCTGGTCAGTGCGATACCTCCACTCATGCTCAAGACCCCTTCGAATCCGGAGGGAACGCCGATCGAGGTGTTCGATCAGTTGCGCGCGGGCGTTCTCGCCGACCGGTCGCAGTTCATGAAGGACTTCAGCGCGCCGTTCTACGGCGCGAACAGGCCCGGCTCGAAGGTCTCTGGGGGCCTGCGCGACTCGTTCTGGCTGCAGTCGATGATTGCCGGCTTGCCAGCGGTCTACGATTGCATCAAAGCCTTCTCAGAAACCGATCAAACCGAGGATCTCAAGAAGTTCGACGTGCCGACGCTCATCATCCAGGGCGACGACGATCAAATCGTTCCAATCCGCGCGTCGGGGATGCTCTCCTCGAAGATCGTCAAGAACGCCCAATTCAAGATCTACAAGGGCGCGCCGCACGGCTTGCCCTCGACCCACAAAGATCAGCTCAACGCCGACCTGCTCGAGTTCTTCAAAGCACCCGTCGCGCACATGGCCGGCGTCTAGGCTCGAGACCCGAGCTCACGGCGGAGTGCGTGCGTCAAGCGTGCGTTGTCCGCGTCGGAACGCACGGCGACGCGCACGAACCCCGCCGTTTCCAGGGTCGGGTACGTTGAGCAGTCTCGCACGATGATGCGGCGACGCTCCGCCAGCCCCTCGGTCATTGCAGCAGACGCGATCGGCGTCTCGATCAGCAAGAAGTTCGCCGCGGAGGGCAGGACCCGTGCGCCCGCCGCGGCGAGTTCCTGCGCGAGTTGAATCCGAGCAACTTCGTTTTGCAGACGGCTGGCGTGCTCGTATCCCTCGTCGCCGATTGCCGCGATCGCCGCGACAGCCGCGAGCGAGGTGACGGGCCACGAGGGAACGCGGGTCGCGACGGCGTGCGCGAACCGTGCGGACGCGACGCCATACCCGACCCGCAAGCCGGGGATCGCGTAGAACTTCGTGAGCGAGCGCAGCACGAGTACGTCGTCGTCCGCGGACAGCACGTCGCGGACGACGGATGCGTGCGGGGCGTAGTCGATGAACGCTTCGTCGATGAGCAGCGCGACGCTGTGCTCACGCGCCGCGACGACGATCCGCATGACGTCGGCGCGCGGCGTGAGCGATCCTGAGGGGTTATGCGGATTGGTGATGATGCACGCGTCGATGTGGGCGGAGCCGAGCGTGCCGATCAGCGCATCGACGTCGAGTGCGAAGTCGTTCCGCGGGTCGAGTCGGAGCGCGACGGTCTCGCAGCCTTGCGCCGCAAGCGCGCGGCCGTACTCGCTGAATGCCGGCTGCGGCACGAGGCAGCGGCGCGGCGCGACGACGCGGACGAATGCCTCGATCAGCGCCGCGGCGCCGTTGCCGATCACGACCTGCGCCGGGTCCCAGCCCCAGCGCCGGCTCAGCGCTTCGCGCAGCGCACGATCTTGCGCGCTGGGATAGTGCACGAGTAGTTCCGCATCGTTCGCTGCGGCACGCAGCGCGGCGAGCACGGAGGGCGGCGGACCCGCGGGATTGATGTTGGCGCTGAAGTCGAGCCAGTCGCCGTCTCCGTATCGGCCGGCGACGGAGGAGATGTCGCCGCCGTGCGCCGGCGCCGCGAGCGCTTCACGCACGACCGGTCACCGTCGCGAGCGTGACAGCCGCGAGCAGCGTTACGACTCCGCACAGGACGATCGCTCGTTCGACGTCTGCCGTGCACGGCGGTCGGCCCTCGGCGTGGAGCAGCGGCGCGTCGACGAGGACGCCGTCGTAGCTCAACGGGCCGCCGAGACGGACGCCGAGGGCGCCGGCGATCGCAGCTTCCGGAAATCCGGCATTGGGGCTCACGTGCGTACGCGCGTCGTGCCATACCGCGCGCATCGCGCCGCACAGCGAAGCGCCGACGAGCGGCGCCGCGCAGGCGAGGGTGAGCGCCGTGAATCGCGCGGGCAGCAGATTCGCGACGTCGTCGAGCCGAGCCGCGGCGGTTCCGAAATGACGATACACCGCGTCTCTGTGTCCGATCATCGAGTCGAGCGTCGAGACCGCCTTGAAGGCGAGCGCTGCCGGAGCGCCGCCGACTGCGAGAAAGAACAGCGGCGCGACGACACCGTCACAGGTGCTCTCGGCGAGCGTCTCGATCGTCGCCCGCGCGACGCCGGAGGCATCGAGCGCCTCGGTGTCGCGGCCGACGATGCGCGCGACACGCGTACGCGCGGAGGCAAGATCGTCGGCTCGCAATGCAGCGAGGACCGCGAGCGCTTCGCAGAGCAAATCTCGCGTGGCGATCGCGCTGGCAGCCGTTACGACTGCTGCTGCGGCCTCCGCACGATGTCCGATCGCACGCGCGCTCCGCAGCGTCAGCACCGCGAGCGCCGCTGTCCCGCCGACAATCGCCGCCGTTAGAACTGCCCCACCAACCCGCTCTCCACGCGGTGTCGCCGCAAAGACCGATCTGACGATGCGCTCTCCGGTCACGATCGTCGCTCCGATCGTCCGTACGGGATGCGGAAGACGCTGCGGATCGCCGATTGCGAGGTCGAGCGCATACGCGCACAGCACGAGGCGGTTCACGGCAGCAGGTACGAAAGGTCGAGCGAAGACCGCACGTGGTCGGCGAGACGGTCGAAGCGCGCCTGACGTAGCGCCCCGTAGCGCACGAGCGCGCGCGGTGGTTCGAGTCCGCGCGCGCTCCGCGCCGCACGCACGAACGCGTGGCGGCGTTCGTCGTCGCCGAACAGACCGTGGACGTACGTACCGATGACACGCCGGTCGCGCGAGACGACACCATCGGGGACGTGCGTGCCGTCGCTGCGCACGAGGTCGGCGAACGCGTCGCAGGGGCGCTCGGCGTGTGACGATCCCATGTGGATCTCGTAGCCGTCACCGCTTTCGTTCGCCGCTGCCGGCGTCGCGCCGAACCACGCGTAGGGGCGAGGCCGCACACGCACAGCTTGCGTCACCTTCTCCTTGCCCAAGACGGTCGTCACCGGCAACAGTCCGAGACCGTCGCCGGCGCCGCCGCCTTCGACGCCGTGCGGATCGGCGACTCGGGTCCCGAGGATTTGAAAGCCGCCGCAGATGCCGACGACCAAACGCTGTTGTGCAGCCGAGCAGAGCGCATCGCGGAACCCGTGCAGGTCGAGCCAGCGCAATGCGCCCAGCGTATCTTTCGTGCCGGGCAGGACGACGACGTCGGCGTCTTCGAGATCGTGTGGCCGGTCCGCGTAGGCGAGGTCGACGTCCGCCTCGACGGCGAGAGCATCGAAGTCCGTCGCGTTGCTGACATACGGTAGCGCGACGACGGCGACGCGCAGCGGACGAGCGGCATGCTCGGCGCGCGATCGCCACTGTCGTGCGGTGACGCGCGGTCGCTCGTCGAGGGCGACCCCGTCCTCCTCGTCCAAGCCGACGTCGGGCAGCCACGGAACGACGCCCGCGCACCGCCGTTGCAGTCGCTCCTCGATCGCCTCGACGCCGGGCGCGAGCAGCGCGCGATCGCCACGGAACTTGTTGATCGCAAACGCGGCGATCCGTGCGCGCTCGGCAGGCTCGAGCAGCGCCATCGTGCCGACCAGCGAGGCGAACACACCGCCGCGGTCGATATCGCCGACGAGCAGGCAGCGAGCGTCCGTCGCTTCGGCCACTCGCATGTTGACGATGTCCGTCTGTTTCAAATTGATCTCTGCCGGCGACCCCGCTCCCTCGATGACGATGATATCGTGTTGCGCCGCGAGCCGCCGGTACGCGTCGACGACGATCGGAAAATAGGTGCCGACGCGGCTACGATGATACTGTGCTGCGTGCTCGACGGCATGCACGCGCCCGAGGACGACGACTTGCGAGCCGCTCTCCGAGGTCGGCTTGAGCAGAATCGGGTTCATCTCCACCGACGGCGCGATGCGCGCTGCCTCCGCCTGCATCGCCTGCGCGCGGCCGATCTCGCGTCCGTCCGGCGTCGGCGCCGAGTTGAGCGACATGTTTTGTGCCTTGAACGGGGCGACACGGTAGCCATCGTCGGCGAGGATGCGGCACAGGGCGGCCGTCAGCAGTGACTTGCCGACGTGCGACGCCGTGCCGAGCATCATGATCGCTCGTGCGCTCACCGTGCGTCATACCGTTCGCGGTCGACGACTGCTTCGAGCGGAAGGCGCGACTCCCAGCGCGCGCGCACGAGGTCGGGCTCGGTGGCGAACTCGTTGACGTATCCGACGCAGAGGTAGGCGACGACCGCGATCTCGGCCGGAATCGCGAGCAATTCGCGTACCGCGTCAGGATCGACGATACTCACCCAGCCGACGCCGAGCCCCTCCGCTCGCGCCGCGAGCCAAAGATTCTGCACCGCGCAGACCGTCGAATAGCGCACCGTCTCGGGCATTGTTTGCCGTCCCAGGCCGAAGCCGCGCGCGGGCCGGTCGTCGCAGACGACGCAGACGTTGAGCGGCGCACTGAGGATGCCTTCGAGGCGGAGCGCGCGATAGCGGTCCGCCAGTTCGCCCTCGTAGATCGCTGCAGCATGCTCGTTTGCCGTGGTGAACGCCTTGTGCACCGCGGCGCGCGTCTCAACGTTGCGGACGACGATGAAACGCCACGGCTGCGAGAGTCCGACCGACGGTGCACTGTGCGCCGCATCGAGCACGCGCAGCAGCACGTCCTCCGGGACCTCGTCCGGGAGAAAGTTCGCGCGCACGTCGCGCCGGCGCGCAATCACCCGGTAGATCGCGGCCCGTTCCTCGGCGCTGAAGTCGTCGACGCGCATCACGTCACCGCCTCGCTTCGAACGAGCGCACGGGCACGGGCATGGACCCATCGCACCGCCGCCTCGACATCGGCGACCGTCTCGCTTTGCGCGTTGGCGGGACGATCGATCAGCACGACGGGGATCCCGAGCTCGCGTGCCGCCACGAGCTTCGCGTAGGTCGCGTCGCCGCCGCTGTTCTTCGAGACGACGACGTCGATGCTCCGTTCACGCATCAGATTGCGCTCCTCCTCAACGGTGAATGGGCCGCGCGCGAGCAGTACCTCGTGCAGACGCGGCAGCGGCGGCTCCGGCGGCTCGACGCTGCGAATCAGAAACCAGCCCTTGCAGGCGGCGAAAAAGCCAACACCTTGACGTCCGATCGTCAGCAACACGCGCGTCAGGGGCTGCGCGACGGCCTGCGCCGCAGCAGCGAGGTCCGGCGCACGCTGCCAACGATCGTCGGGAGTTTCGGACCACACGGGTCGCTCGAGCACGAGCAAGGGAATCGCGCGCTGCGTCGTCGCCTCGACCGCGTTGCGGCTGATCGTGGCGGCGAACGGATGCGTCGCGTCGATCACCGCGTCGATCGCTTCGTGCTCGAGGTAGCGGCCGAGGCCGGTTACGCCGCAAAAGCCGCCGACGCGGACGTTCCCGTGCGGAAGCACGGGATGCGTCGTGCGCCCCGCGAGCGACGAGATGACGGTGACGTCGGCGCGCGACGCGAGACGCTGCGCGAGGACCCTTCCCTCTGTCGTCCCGCCGAGCAGTAATATGCGAAGTCGACGTATCGTCACGCGCGCTCTCGCCCTGCGGAGTAGAGATAGCTTTCGCCGAACGTGTCGCCTGCAAGTGCGCGGCCGACCAGAATCGTCGCGCTGCGGTCGAGCTGCGCTTCCCGGACGCGCGCGGCGATGTCCCCGAGCGTGCCGCGCAGGACGCGCTCGTCCGGCCAACTGGCGCGGAAGACGACCGCGACGGGTGCGTCGGCGCCGTACAGCGGCGCGAGCTCCGCGACGACGAGATCGATGTTGCCCAGCGAAAGATGGATCGCGAGCGTTGCGCCGGTCGCGCCGAGCGACGCGAGATCTTCGCCGGGCGGCATCGGCGTCGAGCGCGTCGATGTGCGCGTCAGGATGAGCGTCTGCGCTTGGTGCGGCAGCGTCAGCTCGCTGCGCAACGCGGCCGCGACGGCAGCGAACGCGGGGACGCCAGGTGTAAGATCGTACGGTATCTCGAGTGCGTCGAGCCGGCGGAGCTGTTCTGCCATCGCACTCCAGATCGAGAGATCGCCGGAATGCAGCCGCGCGACGTCGAGACCGCGCGCGTGCGCCGACGCCATCTCCTCGACGATCGCGTCCAGGTCCATCTCTGCGGTGTCGACGATCCGTGCGCCGGGCGGCGCATATGCGAGTATCTCGCGCGGCACGAGCGATCCCGCGTACAGACAAACAGGCGACGCGGCGATGAGATCGCGACCGCGAATCGTCAGCAAGTCGGGCGCGCCGGGCCCCGCGCCGATGAAGTGGATCAAAGCTCCTCCGCCACGGCGCAGGTGCAGCCGCGGCCCACACGCCGCGCGTCGAGCAGCACGCCGCCGCTTCCGATGGCCGCCAGCGCCGCCGCCTCTGCGACGCTCGGCGTGCCGATCGCCGAGGCGGCGAGCTCGGAGCGCGTTCGCGTTCCGGTCACGGCGGCGAGCATCGACGCCGAAAAGACCTGCAAGCGCAACCCGAGCGCCGCGGCAACGTGCGTCCCGACGTCGCTCCGGCGGTCGACTGTCGCGAGAATCTGCACGGGTGCATTCGACGAGAGCGCGGCGCGCACGAGCGCGAGGATGTCGTCGGCGTCCGCGCTGCGCGTGCTGCCGAATCCGATCGCGCGCCGTTTCACTTCGTTACCGTCCATTGCGTTACGGGAAGCAGCGCGCGCCACGTTCGAAACGCTCCCAACGGCTCCGCTCGCGCGATCGCGATGCGCAGCAGCGATCCGCCGTGCTGGGCGTGAAGCTGCGCGAGCGTCGCTTCCGCCTCCAGCGTAACCCCATGCATCACCAAACGTCCACCGGCGCGCAGCCCCGACCAGCACGTGTCGATCAGGCCAGGCACCGTCATCCCGCCGCCGATGAAGATCGCGTCGGGGATCTCCGCGTCGATCAGGCATGCGGGCGCCTCGCCGATTACCACGCGTAGCTCGGGGACACCGAGCGCCTCCGCGTTGCGAGCGATCCGTGCTGCGCGCTCGGGATCGCGTTCGAATGCAATCGCTCGACAGCTGGGATCGGAGCGCATCCACTCGATCCCGATCGAGCCGCTCCCTGCACCGACGTCCCACAGCAGCTGTCCGGGGAGTGGGGCGAGCGACGCGAGCGCGGTCGCCCGGATCTCCCGCTTTGTGAGCGCGCCGTCGCTTTCGTAGACGTCGTCACGGAGTCCGGGGACGAGCGGGAGCGGATCGGTGGCGGGATCGGCAACGACGACGATGCCGATGACGTTGAGGTCGGCGCAGCGCCGGTCGCCCCACCCGTGCGCGTCGGCGCGTTGATGCGATTCGTCGCGACCGCCGAGCCGCTCGAACACATCCATCGTGCTCGCGCCAAAGCCACGGGCCACGAGCAGCGCTGCGACCCCGCGCGGTGTCTCGCCGTTCTCGGAGAGCACGATGAGCCGCCGGCCGGGCTGCAGCACACGTGCGATGCGCTCGACGGGACGCGCGACGACGGAGACGATCTCGACGTCTGCGAGCGGCCAGCACAGGCGCGCGCAGGCGAGCGCCGGGGACGAGACGTGCGGAACGATGCGCAGTGCGTGCGACGGAAGCTTGCGCGCGAGGACGTTGCCGATCCCGTACAGCAGAGGGTCGCCGCTCGCGAGCACGGTGACGCGCGCCGTCCGCGCACGGCGCACGACCTCGTCGACGAACGGCATCATCGGCGAAGGCCACGTCACGCGCGCCGCCGCCATCTCCGGCACGAGCGCCAACTGACGCTCGCTTCCGACCAGCACGTCGCACGCGGCGATCGCGTCGCGCGCGTCGCTCCCCAGGCCATCCCACCCGTCCTCACCGATCCCGACGACGGTCAGGGGCACCAACGCAGACTCAGTCTGCATGTGCGATCACCGTCCCGTTCCTGTCGACGACCAGCACGTCGAGCTCGACGTCGCGCCGGTCGAGCACATCCCGTGCGACGTCGCGCGCGCGTTCCGCGACGCCCTGGGCGAGCGGAAAGCCGCCCGACTGCGCGAGCTGCCACGCCTCGAGCCCGGTGTTCGCCGTCGCGATGCGCTCGGCAAGCGCGTTGGGTGCACCGCACTGTCGGGCGAGCTCGGCAAGCTCGGTCAGGTCGAGGAGTCCGCGTTGCGAGTGGAGGTCGAGACGGCCTTGCGCGAGCTTCGCGAGCTTCGCGAAGCCGCCCGCGACTGTCACGCGCGGTATCGGGTGCATTCGGATGTACTTGAGCATCCCGCCGACGAAGTCGCCCATGTCGATCAGCGCGCTCTCTTCGAGCGCGTGGTAGCGCGCGACGGCGGCCTCGGAGGTCGATCCCGTCGCGCCGGCGATGTGCGTGAGTTCGAGCGCGCGTGCAATGTCGATCCCTTCATGGATCGAGGCGATCCATGCCGAGCACGAATAGGGGATGACGATGCCGGTCGTGCCGAGGATCGACAAACCACCGACGATTCCCAAGCGTCCGTTCATCGTGTGCTTTGCGATCTCGGCGCCGTTCGGAATCGCAATCTCGACGACGACGTCAGGGCGGTCGTCGAGATCGCCTGCCGCAGCGACGATTGCGTCGCGCATCATCGCGCGCGGGACGGGATTGATCGCGGGCTCGCCGACGGCGACGGGCAATCCGGGCTTCGTCACCGTCCCGACACCTTCGCCCGCACGAAATGCGACGCCGTTACCTGACGGAGCGCGCCGAACGGTCGCGATGACGAGGGCGCCGTGGGTGACGTCAGGATCGTCACCGGCATCTTTCACAACCGCGGCGCGCGCGAAGTCCGCGCCGCGCTCTTGGAGCGCAAGCGCGAACCCAACGGTTTGCCCGAGTGGCAACGCGATCTCGACGGGATCGGGGAACCGCCCGGAGACGAGCGCGACGTAGGCCGCCTTTGCTGCAGCTGTGGCACACGCGCCCGTCGTCCAGCCTCGGCGCAGCGCCGCACCCGACGGCGCATTCATTCACGTTCGGCCCCGACGATCGAGGGGTGCTGGGGTGCATAGCTGCGCGGCGTGTAGACGAAGCGGCGCCCGCCGGGCGCCTCGATCGTACGCGTCGTCGAGGCGCCGATCAAAACGAGCGTTCGCATGTCGACGGCGGCGGCTTCGAACGTGCCGAGGTCGGTGATGACGACGTGTTCTTCCGGCCCGCCGAGATCGCGCGCGAGCACGACCGGCGTGTGCGCGTCGCGATGGCGCAGCAGGATCGCACGCGCCTCGTGCAGCTGCCACACGCGCTGCGACGAGACGGGATTATAGATCGCAATCGCGAGATCGGCGCCGGCCGCGGCTTCCAGACGCCGTGCGATGATCTCCCAGGGCTTGAGACGGTCGGAGAGCGAGAGCACGCAGAAGTCGTGTCCGAGGGGAGCACCGGTACGAGCCGCCGCAGCCTGCATCGCCGAGATGCCCGGCACGACCCGAATCTCGAGCTCGCGCCACGCCGGCTCGCCGTCGTCGAGCGCCTCCATCACCGCCGTCGCCATCGCAAAGATGCCAGGATCGCCCGACGACACGACGCAGACCTGACGTCCTTCGTGCGCGAGCGCCAGCGCATGGCGCGCGCGCTCGAGCTCGACACGATTATCGGATCCGTGGCGCGCCTGACGCGGCTGCACGGGGACACGGTCGAGGTACGTCTGATACCCGACGAGATCCGTTGCTTGCGTGAGTGCGCGCTCGGCTTCCGGCGAGAGCCACTGGGGAGAGCCCGGTCCGAGTCCGACGACGGTGACCGTACCGTGCGACGGCAAGGTGTCAGTGCGCGCATCGCTCGCCGGGACGATGACGAGCGAGAAGTACGGAACGGTCGCAGCATCGACGTCGGTGATCGGCACGATACGCTCGCTCGTCATCGTCGCTCGCTCGATGTACAGTGCGCGTTCGAGCGCGCCCGCGCGCCTCAGGGCATTGCGAACTTTCGAGAAGTTGCGGCCGAGCTTCATCACCGCGTAGGCGCCGCCATCAGAGAAGCGCCGCGCAAGTGCGTCTTCCGAGAGCGTGCCGGGAAGGACAGACAATTCCGTATCGCGGCGGACGAGGGATACGCCGAGGCGCGCCGTCGCGGCGACGATCGAGCACACACCGGGCACGACTTCCGTAGGGTAGCGGCCTGCGAGGCGGTCGTGCAGGTACATGTACGAGCCGTAGAAGAGCGGGTCGCCCTCGCAGAGCACGGCGACGTCACGCCCCGCGTCGAGATGCGCCGCGAGCGTGCGTGCTGACTCGTCGTAAAACGCGCGCATCGCCGCATCGTACCCTCCGGCCGGCATTGCGGATTCTGTCGTCACCGGAAAGAGCAACGGTACCTCGATCTGCTCGGGCCGCAGCTCGTCGGCGACGACCGCGCGCGCGGTGCTTCGGCCGTGCTGTGCGGCGTGGTAGGCAACGACGTCCGCGGCGCGTACGAGTCGCGCTGCCTTCAGGGTGAGAAGCTCCGGGTCTCCGGGACCGACGCCAACGCCGAAAAGCCGCCCGGTCGTCATTCGGCGTCACTCGAAAGCGCGTTCACGGCGGCCGCGGCGATCGCACTCCCGCCGCGTCGTCCGTGCAGCGTAATGTAGGGGAGATCGAGCGCGTTCGCCGCAAGCGTCGCTTTCGACTCGGCGGCACCGACGAACCCCACAGGGACGCCGATGATGAGCGCGGGACGCGGCGCGCCCGCAGCGATCATCTCGAGCAGATGGAAGAGCGCAGTCGGCGCGTTCCCGATCGCGACGACGGCGCCGGCGAGCCGCTCGCGCCAGAGTTCGACTGCTGCGGCGCTACGCGTCGTTCCGAGCCGTTTCGCGAGTTCTGCGATCCCCGTCTCGCGCAGCGTACAGACGACGTCGTTGTTCGCCGGGAGTCGTGCACGCGTGATGCCGGCTGCGAGCATCGTGGAATCGCACAGGATCGGTGCACCGTCGCGCAGCGTGTCGCGCCCGATTTCGGCAGCGTTCGGCGAAGCGGCGACGTCGCTCGGCAGATCGGTCATCCCACACGCGTGAATCATCCGCACGAGGACGCGGCTCATGACGGGAGACGCGCCGCGCAGATCCGTCTCCGCGCGTATTGTGGTGAAGGATGCACGGTAGATCGCGGCCGCGTCTTTCACGTAGTCGAAGGTCATCGGGCGATTCCGTTCGCAAAGGCGGGCGTGATACAGGTCGCGAGTGCGAGAGCGTCAGCGACGCCGAGGTCGCGCGCTGTCTCGGTTCCGTCGATCAGCACCGTATAACCGCCGGCAGTCGCGATGAGGTCGACGTCCGCGCTGCCCCGCATCCCGCAGCCCTTCGAGCAACCCGCGACGTTGACGCGCCATTGCCGCGGCACGCCCGCGACGCGACGCGCCAACGCGGCAGCGTCGGCGCGGACGTCGGCCAACGCAGCGGAACATGCGCCGAGACCCGCGCACGCGGCGATGCCGGCAAAGCCGTCCGACGCATCGAACACGAGGCCGGCACGAAGGAGAGACGCAGCAGCGTCGGCGACGGCGAGCTTCGGGATGTCGGCGATCAGGATGCTGCGCCACGGCGTGAACCGAAGCGACGCTCCCGTCTCGCGCGTGACGTCGGCGAGTGCGTACGCTTGCGCGCCGGTGAGTCGTCCCAGCGGAAGCGACGGCGCGAGGATCACGTCCTGCGGATCGGCCGCGGCCAGCACGCCGAGCGGGGCTGCGAGCGTATCGACCGCATGTGGGAGCGTCGGCGGAAGCGGCACGTGCGGACGCATCGCCTCGCTGATCGCCGCGTGCGCTTCGGGCGAGCGCAATCGCGCGGCGGGATCGTGCCGCGTGAGCTCCACCGCCGCCAGCGCGGCGGCGATGAGCGCATCGACAGCGTGGTGTGCCGCAATTGCGAAATGCGGCGTTGCGCGGTCGACCGAGACCGCAAAGACGACGTTGTCATCACTTCGGGCGGCGTGGAGCGCGAGGTCGACGCGGCCGAGCGGAAACGCTCGTCCACCGCCGTCGAGTGCGACGGCGAACTTCGGCGGCAGCTGCGCAAGCGATGCGGCGGCGATCATCCGAGCATCGAGCTCGCGCACGAGCGGGCGAACGTCGATGATCTCGTCTGGATCGCAGCCGGCAAACGGGCTCGCGACGATGTTCCGGACCCGATCGTGCGCTGCCGAAGGAACGAGCCCGGCATCGGTAAGCATCGCCGCCACCGCACCCACTTCCGACGCAGCGATCCCGCGCAGTTGCAACCCCGCGCGCGACGTCACGTCGATGGCGCGCACCCGTCCATCGGCGGCGGTAGCAACTGCGGCGAGCTGCGCCGGCTCGATCGCGCCGCCGGGGAGCCGGATGCGCATTAACCAACCGTCTTCCGCGTGCACCGCGTGCAGGACGCCTGGGCAGCGGTCTGTTGTGCTCACCACGCGCGCGACCACGGCGGTCCGGAATGTGCGTCGTCGCGCAAGCGCGCGTCGACGCCGTTGCGCGCTTCGATCACGCGGGCGCACAGCCAGAGGACGTCGCTCAGACGGTTGAGGTACTCGAGCACGGTCGGCTGCACGGCACCGCCGCCGCTCACGTAGCGGACGGCAGCGCGTTCGGCGCGCCGACAGATCGCGCGTGCGACGTCGAACGCGGCCGACCCCTCGAATTCACCGGGGATCGACCAGTCGCGCAGGACGTTCGGTTCGGCTTCCCAGCGCTCGACGAGTACGTCGAGACGATGAACCATCTCCTTGGTGATCTCGGGGATCGGCTTCTTGGAATCGGGTTTGGTCGAGATCGCCGAACCGACCGCGAAGAGCTCGCGCTGAATCGCGCGGATATCGGCGCGGATCCCCGCATCGTCGCACCGGCTGCGCGCCAGCCCGATCATCGTGTTGAGCTCGTCGATCGCGCCGTACGCCTCGACACGCGCGTCGGCTTTCGAGATCTGCTCGCCGCCGCCGAGCCGCGTGGTCCCGGCGTCGCCGCGTCGCGTCGAGATCGACGCTTGCGGACGACGCGTTGTGGGGGTATCGTCGTTCGTCATGCGCTTGCCATCCATTCGCGCACGGTCGCACCGAGCGCGCGTTCCGTGCAGTCGTCGAGTTGCTTGTATGCCGCGTCGAGCGCGACGGCGAGCTGCGAGGCGTTGCCGAGCCTGAGACGGCCGCTCTCGGTGTCGACACAGAGTGCGCGCACACCGGCGCTACGCAGCGCAGCTGCCTCCTGCAGCGCCGCCTCGAATGCGCCGTGCTGCGGCGAGTTCGCACGCGCATCGCTGACAACGACCAGGTGAGGTCGCGTCGCCGGGTCGCGACACGCGTGAGCGGCGAGCAACTGACGCACGCGTTCCAAGCCGCGAGCGAGCGGGGTGCGGCCGCCGGTGGCAAGCGCGCGTAGTCTGCGATACGCGAGTACGGCACTGCGCGTCGGCGGGACGAGAACCTCGGCGTCTTCGCCGCGGAACGCGATCAACGCGACCTCGTCGCGGCGACGATAGGCGTCCTCGAGCAGCGCGCACACGACGCCCTTGGCGGCGCGCATCCGCGCCGCGGCCGCCATCGAACCCGATGCGTCGACGAGAAAGACGACGAGCTGGCGCGGTCGTCCGCGCCGCTCGATGAAGCGCAGGTGCGTCGCTTTGATCTCTAGTGGAGACCCGGCGTGTTGCTCGTGACGCGCGCGAGCCGCGGCACGAATCGTGCCGAGCGCGGAGAGCTGCGGGGTCGCACGCGAGACGAGATGCGCCGCTCCCGCCGGGAGAACAGCCGCGCTCTTCCCACGCGCTGCGATGCGCCGCAGCGCCGCGGGCGAGCGCTGCTCCGCGGCGCGCAGGTCGTCTCGGCGCAGACTGAGATCGGCCGGCGCTCCCACTTCGAAGATCTGTGTGCTCGATGCGCCGTCTTCACTGCGAGGGCGATCTCGTGGCGGGGAGGGTGGCCGAGGCGGCGGTGTCGAGCGCGGCGCTTCGCGTCGGCGGTGCGCGAGCGCCGGACCAGCCGCGCGCTCGACGTCGTCGGTCGTGACGCTCGTGCGCTCATCCAGCGCAGCAATCGCACGCGCCGTCCGGGCGATCGTGAGGTCGGCGCGCATCCCTTCGACGCGCGCTTCAAGCGCGAGGCTCGCCGCATGACGCAAGGCCGCACGATCAATGGTGACGTCGCGCAGCAGTGCACGTGCGCGCTCGACGCGCCTTCGCAGGGTGTCTGCGTCGACGGCGTACGCGGCGCGGAACGCGAGCGGATTGCGCTCGAACGCGAGGCGCCGCTCGACGATCTCGATGCGCCGTTCGACGTCGCCGTCGTTCTCGATCGGGACGCACAACGCGAAGCGGTCGAGCAGTTGCGGACGCAGTTCGCCCTCTTCGGGATTCATCGTGCCGACCAGCACGATACGCGCGTCGTGGCTGAACGAGGCGCCGTCGCGCTCGACCAGGTTCGTCCCGGTCGCCGCTGCGTCGAGCAGCACATCGACAAGATGATCGGGGAGCAGGTTCACTTCGTCGACATACAGGATCCCGCGATTCGCGCGCGCGAGCAGACCCGGCTCGAAGCGCCGGGTCCCGTCTGCGAGCAACGAGCGGACGTCGAGCGTCCCGATGACGCGATCCTCGGTCGCGCCGACGGGAAGCTCGACGAACGGCGTCGCGATACGGGCGCTCGGTTTGCCGTCTGCAGGCGCGAGGTTGAAGGCGTCGCCCGGGACGACCTCGATCGGCGGCAGCAGATCGGCGAGCGCGCGAACGGCCGTCGACTTTGCCGTGCCACGCGTCCCCGTGACGAGGACGCCGCCGATTCCGGGATCGACGGCAACCCACAGCAAGGCATCCTTGAGCACGTCTTGGCCGACGAGCGCTGCGAACGGGTAGTTAACGCCCATCGACGATCACCTCGCCGGCGTCTTCCAGCGTCCCCTCGATCACGAGCAGCTCGTCGCGCAGCTGCGCCAGCGTCGCCGGATCCGGCGCGCCCCACATGCCGCGTTCTGCCGCTTCCAGCAAGCGTTCCGTCATCTCACGCGCACTCCACGGGTTCGAGCTCGCGAGAAACGCGCGGTTCTCGTCGTCCAGGACGTACGCGCGCGCGACGCGCTCATACATCCAGTCGTCGACGACATCGGCCGTCGCGTCGTAGCCGAACAAGTAGTCCACCGTCGCCGCCATTTCGAGCGCGCCCTTGTAGCCGTGCCGCCGCGCGCCGGCGATCCACTTCGGGTTCGCGACGCGCGCGCGAAACACGCGCCGCGCCTCGTCGGCAAGCGTACGCACCTTGGGCGCTTCGGGGTTGGACGAGTCGCCGAAGAGCGCACTCGGCGCCGCTCCGCGCAGCTCTCGCATCGCAGCGACCATCCCGCCGTGGTGCTGGAGATAGTCGTCGCTGTCGAAGATGTCGTGCTCGCGGTTGTCTTGGTTTTGCACCGCGATCGTCGACGCCGCGAGGCGCCGCCGAAACTCCGCCGGTGCCGGTTCGCCGAACGCGGACGCACCGTACGCGAACCCGCCGCTCGCGAGGTACGCCTCGGCGAGATCGCGCTGATCGTTCCACGTACCCTCGCTGATGAGGGTGAGGATCCCCGTCCCGTACGCGCCCGGCTTCGCGCCGAACACGCGAAAGCGCGCCCGCCGGCGCGCCTCGTCGGCCGACGCGCCGGCTTCCAGACGCGCACGCTCCTCGGCGCGCGTTGCGGCACGCAAAAAGTTGTCGGAGTCCCCCTCGTCGAGATCTACGACGAGCGCGACCGCGCGGTCGAGGAGCGCGATCACGTGCGGAAAAGCGTCGCGAAAGAAACCCGAGATCCGGACGGTGACGTCGATGCGGGGACGTCCGAGCTCGGCGAGCGGGATCGGGTCGAGATCGACGACCCGGCCGTTCTCTTCGTGCCAGACGGGACGCACGCCGAGCAGCCACAGGATCTCGGCGACGTCGTCGCCCTGCGTGCGCATGTTCGCGGTACCCCAGATCGTGATCCCGATCGCGCGCGGATACGCGCCGTCGCGCTCGAGCGCGCTTTGCAATAACGCGTCTCCGAGCCGCATCCCGACGCTCCACGCGAAGCGAGACGGAACCGCCCGTACGTCGACGCTGTAGAAGTTGCGACCGGTCGGCAAGACGTTCGTCATCCCGCGCGTCGGCGAGCCGCTCGGACCGGGCGGCACATGACGCCCGGACAGTCCAGCGAGCAGATGCGTGATCTCGTCGGTTGCTCGCATGACGTTGGGGATGAGTCGCCGTTCGATCAGCGCGAGCGTTTGCGCGAAGCGGCCGTCGGCACGGACACCGTGCGCAACGAGAACATCGCTTGCCGTACGCGCGTCGTTGTCGCCGAGGAGCGCAGCGACGACAGCACGTGCGCGCGCGTCGAGCACGTCCCGCAGTTCGCGGACCGTCGCCGGCCGCAGCGACGTGTCGACGAGACTTGGCGGCAGCGGGAGGTCGTAGACGTTTCCGCCGTGCGCGGGATCGGCGATGCGTTCGTACACGACGCCCAGGTCGTCGGCAAGCGCGTGCATCGCCCCGGGTCCCTCCGGCGCATCGAGCCGCACGAGCGCAAGCGCCAGGTCGACGAGGCGCGCGCCGCTCGGCGGTTCACCCAAGACGTGGAGTCCGTCGCGAATCTGCAAGTCGCCGAGCTCGCACAAATACCCGTCAACGTGTTGGAGGAAGTCTCCGAACGCCTGACCGTCGGGCCGCGCCTCGATACCCAGGTCGCGCTGCAGTTCCGCCGCAACGACGGTGCGCCAGATCTCCGCGGCGATCAGCGGAACTTTCTCTGGGTCGATCCGTTCGGCCGCAGCGTACTCGCCGAGCAGCCGTTGTAATGTAGCCAGCTCGTCGTAGGTCTCGGCCTTGGTCATCGGCGGGATCAGGTGATCGATGATGCACGCGTGCGCGCGGCGCTTCGCTTGCGCACCTTCACCGGGATCGTCGACGATGAACGGATAGAAGAGCGGAACGTCGTCTTGCGCCAGCACCGGATAACACGCTTGCGAAAGCCCGAGGCTCTTTCCGGGCAACCATTCGAGGGTACCGTGCTTGCCGCACTGCACGATCGCGTCGACCCCAAAGACGTCGCGCAGCCAGCGATAGGCGCCCAGGTAATGATGCGTCGGCACCAAGCCGCCCGAATGATAGACGGCGAGCGGATCGTCGCCGAAGCCGCGCGGCGGCTGGATCATCACGAAGACGTTGCCGAGCCGCAAGCCCGCAACGTACACGTCGTCGCCGCTGCGGTATGCGCGTCCCGGCGCCTCGCCCCACGCCGCGGCAAGCTCCTCCCGCACCGACGGCGGAAACGACGCGTACCACGTCGCGTAGTCGTCGACACCGTAGCGGGCGTCGGCGTACGCGAGCTGCTCTTCGGTGAGCGTCTCCGTGTCGTAACCACCGCACGCCGAAAGCTGCCGCATCAGCGCATCCCCGTCTGACGGGATCTCGCCGACGTCGTACCCGTCGGCCTGCAGCGCACGCAGGAGTGCAATGACCGACGCCGGCGTGTCGAGGCCGACGGCGCTGCCGACGCGTCCCTGGCGATTCGCAAAGTTCGTGAGCACGAGTGCGAGTCGCTTGTCGGCGTTCTTGCGCCGCCGCAAGCGGACGTAGCGTGCGGCGAGGCGCGCGACCGCAGCGGTTTGTGCCGGTTCCGCGCACGCCAGCGACGTCTCGGGATCACGAAACGCGAACAGCGGCCCATCGATCTTGCCGTCGAACTCGGGCATCACGATCTTCGTCGCGGCGTCGAACGGCCCCAGCCCCGCTTCATTCTCGCGCCACGCCGCAATCGTTTGTCCCGTCGTCACGGCCTGCAGCAGCGGCACGTCGAGCCGCACATCGGCGCGCAAGCCCGGACCGACGCTGCGCACGAGGCGCTCCTCGCGCGAGATATCACTCGCGGCGTAGGAGAGCATGCTGATGACGGCGTCGACACATGCAACACCGTCACGCATGAACGCGCTCGCATAGACGAGCGGCACGTCACCGATCCGCTCGCAGTCGCGCAGGCTGTAGACGAAGACCGGCAGGACGTCAAGCCCTTCAGCTTCGCACGCGCGCACCAACGCGTCGACGTGCGCGAGGTTCCCGCTCGCCCAGTCCGCGCGATAGAAGACGATCCCGATGACGCCGCTCCGCGCGCCCCAGTACCGCATCGCGAACGACTCGCGATCCAGGCGCGCGCAGTGCGCGCGGTCGGCGGCGTCCGGATGGTAGAAGCCCCAATCCGGCGTCTCCTGCGGCGGTGAAAACCCGAACGCCGTCCCGAGCTGACGATCGGCAAGGTAGCGGAACAGCTGCGCGTAGTTCTCCGCGCCGCCGCCGAACGCATACGCGAAAACGTCGCGCAGGTGCTCGATGCTGACCGTCGAGAGTGCGTCGAGCACGGGATCGGCTTGTGCTTCGCCGGAGATCGCGACTACGACGAGACCGCGTTCGCGCGCGAGCAGCTCGAGCACCGCGAAGCCGTGCTCGAAATACGCTCGCCCGCCGAGGATGCGAACGACGACGACGCCGGCGCCGTCGAGCGCCGCCTTCACCGTCTCCGCGTCGCCCAGGTCATGCGAGCGGAGAACCGCGACCGCGGGAAATTCGGAAGGAAGCAATGTGACGCCCGCGCGCGCCGCGGCGAGGTCCGTCTCGACGGCGGAGATGAAGGCGATCATCAGGCAGCCCGCGCCAAACGGCGCCCGATCGCGATCGCGAGTCCCGTAACGAGCAGCGCCGCGATCGTCAACGCGCTCAGCGTGAGCTCGCCGAGCGGCGGCGCGGCGCCGAAGAACTCGATCGAACGCTCGACCGCGACGGCGAGTGCGACAACCGTCGTGACGAGAATCCACGCGCGGCGAGCGCGGCCGGCTTGCCGCGGATCCGTCGCGATCACACGCGCGACGAACAGGCTGTCGAATGTATCGGTGCAGACCATCCCCAGGCAAAAGACGGCGCCGAGGCTGATGCCGTCGGTAACGTGTCCACTCGAGAACGCGAGACCGTACGCGACGAGCTGGCTCGATGTCTCAAAGCCGAAGCCGAAGAGCGCCCCGGTCGGTATCGCGACGAGCGGGTGCGTCGCGTCGCGCAGGAGCTTCGGCAAAAGCCGCGTCCGCAGCGTCGACGTTCCGTCGCCCAGCAACGTGACGATGTTGAGCGATGCCATGAGCAGCAAAACCGCGATGCTGGCGAGCGCACCGGCGCGTTCGAGCACGGGAGACGCATGCGCGATGCGCGAGCCGAGCGCAGCCGCCATCGTCGCGATCGCAAGAACCATCGCCGAATGGCCGATCGCGAAGAACGTGCCGACGAGACGGCTCGTCGCCGGCATGCGCTCCGTGGCGTTGCGCGTCAGGTTGTCGATCGCGGCGAGGTGATCGGGATCGGCACCGTGGCGCATGCCGATCAGGAACACCGCGAGCAGTGCCGGTGTCATGCGCGCCCCGCGAACGAACGAGCGCGCGCGACGAAACGCGCCGCCGCTTCGCGCCGAGCGCCGAGGTGAACGTGGACGTAGGAGGCGTGGAGACTTGGGCTCCGGTAACCTTCCGGTTCGTTCTCGATTGCAAACGCGGGCGCGGTGTCGGCGTAGCGCGTGCGCGAATAGTGGAACTCATGGCCCCGCACGAGGTCGCCGTCGGAAAAGAGCGGTCCCTCACCGATCGCACGCGCCTCGACGTACCGCAGTGCCGAGCGCCGCTCCGACATCTGCGACGTTGCGGGCACCGCGCCAACCATCGCGTAGGTTCCCTCCGCCGTCTCGAGCGCGCGGCAGAGGTACATCAATCCCCCGCACTCGGCATACGCCGGCATCCCAGCCTCGATCGCGCGCGACAAACCCCCTCGCGCCGCGCCGTTCGCTTCCAGCTCGCGCGCGTGAAGCTCCGGATACCCGCCGCCGATGAACGCCGCGTCGACCTCCGGAAACGGATCGCGCAGCGGCGAGTACGGCACGAGCTCTGCACCGGCGTCGCTGAATGCTTCGAGGCTCGCTTCGTCGTAGAACCAAAACGCCTCGTCGCGCGCAATCGCGACGCGCACATCGGCCTCGGAGACGCGACGGTCAGCACGAGGCACAGCGAGGGGCGCGACGTCGTTCGCCACGGCAAGCAGTGCGTCGAGATCGACACCGCGCTCGACCGCGTCCGCCGCTGCGTCACATGCGTCGCGCCAGTCTTCGCCTTCGGGAGCGCGCAGGCCGAGGTGACGGCTTGCAAGTGCGAGTCGTTCGTCCCGGGCGATGACGCCGAGCACCGGAACGTTCGCTTGACGGAGCGCATCTCGGACCGTCGCCTCGTGCCGAGCGCTTGCGATGCGATTGAGAATTGCGCCGGCCACGGTGACGCGTTGATCGAAGCGCGCGAGCCCGTAGGCGATCGCGCCGATCGTCGAAGACGCCTTCGCGCAATCGAGCACGAGGACGACCGGTGCGCGAAGGATGCGCGCGAGGTGCGCCGTCGACCCCTCGCCCGACCCGTGACGCCCGTCGAACAGTCCCATCACGCCCTCGACGATCGAGATCGCCGCCTCCGCGCTGCCGCGTACAAAGGAAGCGAGGACAGCGTCGGCGGGCGCGAGCCAAGCGTCGAGGTTGCGCGCAGGTCGTCCGCTGGCTCGCGCAAGGTGCGCGACGTCGATGAAGTCCGGACCGACCTTGCAGGCGGCGACGTCATGCCCACGGCGGCGCAGTGCTGCGATCAGGCCAAGCGCAATCGTCGTCTTTCCGGAATCGCTTGACGCAGCACCGACGACGAGACGGGGAAACGGCCGGAGATCGGCTCGAGACGGGACGACCACGGAGCGCCAACCTTCATGCGAGGCTTAGGGCGGTGAAGGTTCGCTTGGTATCCTGACTCGCGGATCCTCGCCTTGTGTTCGCCGCCTTCCCGCTTGCGCAGTGACGAACGAACGGCTCCCCGTTTACAGTGGCGCGACCGTCCCGGATTTACACCGGGTTCCCCGAACGAACGGATCCAGCTTTGTGGGCGACGTCGTGCCAGTCCTCTCGCTGGGCTCGCCGCTACCTCCAAGCTCTGTCATGACGTGCACCGCGCGCTTCGCGTCATCGGTATCCACCAGGACGGAGACACCTTCGCGGTCGGCGCACAGGTGAATGATTCCGATCCCGGCGTCGGCAAGCGCCGCGATTACCTGCGCCGGCGAGGGTGTTGGGCGCGCAGCGCGCCGCGTGCGAACGCGTGTACAGCCGCTCCTCATACGAATTGCGACGTTGAGGTGATGTGCGGCCTCGGCAAGGCGCGGCACATCGAGGTGATCGACGACGAAGACGCAGCCGTTGTCGCTCACGGCGAGCATCTCGATCGCTACTGCGGCGGCAGCGATTCTCTCGAAGAGGGCGGATTCGCACTGCTCTCGAGCCGGCGACGCGGTCTCGCCTTCGATGATGCTGGCGAAGCACAACCCGTGGCGCATCATCGGTGCGACTCCGGAAGGGGCTCGATCGATATGATCTCTCGCACGTCGACCAAGACCGGTTCGGAACAGCCCGGCCATCGTTGTCGCACGAAGAAAGCGAGCGCCGAATGTCGGGCGAACTCTCCGAAAAGTTTGCCGTGTCGCGTCGTGACCGCGCAGAAGTGCCCGACGTACTGAACGGCGTCGTGAATCGACATCAGGCTTGCGAACCCATTACGCGTGAATGGTAGTGCGTCGGCACGAACCGCACCATCCGCCGAACGGCTCGGCCGAATGGACGCCATCGTGAGGGACGGTATGAGAGCGCACACGAATTGCTCGTGCTATCACCGTTCACCAAGGGAACCGAAGCATGCACGAAGCGTTGTCGTCTGATCTCACCGCGTGGTCAAACTTCTACGTCATCACCGGTTCCTCGGCCGCGGCCTTGACCGGACTGATGTTTGTCGTCACGACGTTGGCTGCGTCGACCCGGGCCGAAGAGATGGACCAAGGGTTCGCGGTATACAGCACGCCGACCGTGATCCATTTCTGCGCCGCGCTGCTCGTCTCGGTAATCCTGACCGCGCCATGGCGTTCGCTGGTGCCAGCCGCCGTGCTGCTCGGGATCGCTGGCCTTTACGGCATCGTGTACGTGGTTCGTATCCTGATACGCATGATGTCCCGCGCGAGACTCTCGCTTACATACCAGGCGGGGCTCGAAGACTGGCTCTGGTTTGTGGTTCTCCCGTTCGCAGCCTATGCCGCCGTCGCGGCTGGTGCGGTTTTGCTGCAGACCGTTCGCGTCGAGGCGCTCTTCGCGCTCGCAGCAGCCGCCGTGCTGCTGATCTTCATCGGCATCCACAACGCATGGGACATCGTCACGTTCCTCGTCATCGAATACCGCGACCCAATTCCGAGCGCGAGTACGAATGAAGAACCAAAGCGAGAAGCGCCGCGTTAGAGTTCTGCAATACGCGGCGTGTCTTTGGGATAACATCCGTGCGGATGCGCGCGCTGGAAGAGTACGCCGCGAGCAGCCATGTACTCGAAGTTCTCGTAGAGCGAGTCGCCCCGTGTACGCCGCATGCGGGTGATAACCGGCTCGATCGAGGACCAGATGGTGTAGCACGAGTTTGCCGAGACGTCCATCATGACGAGCTCGGAGAGCAAGCCGTGTTTGAGAAACGATCCCACCTGCTCGTACCAGTCGCAGATGTGAAGCTCGGGATGCCGCCCACGATCGACGGGCCCGTCGAGCTCGTCCATGAACGCAGGATCATCGAGCTTCTTGGGCAGCTCGAGATGAACGAACGCCAGCCACTGCTGAAACTCCGGATCGCGCCAATCCTCGAGCACGTTGAGCAGGCCGGCGAGCGTGTTCTGCTCGCGGAGGTGCCGGATCTGGCGGATCGCCGCGATCGCCGTCGCGGCGACGACGATCAACGTCACGGTGGAGATCAGAGCGTTCCAAAGCGGGAGGTCGACGGTCACCAACACCTCCAGCCGGCAGGCTGCCGGGAGCTTCTCCAAGCGTCCTTCCAAGCCTGTAGCGTGCGAGTGGCGTTCGTGCTACACTTCGGCTCCCATGAACGCACAGTCGCGAATCGGCACAACGAAGCTTGTCGACTGTCCGTTTTCCGTTGCTCAGGAGTACGCGGAGGGTTTCTTCACCGCCGCGATACGGGATATCGCGTTCGCGGTACCGATTCAGAAGCTGGTGCCGTCACTCGGTACCGGTCTCGGCGCTGCGGTTAAGCTACGCTTTCGCGAGCGGTTCGAGGTGTTGCGTCACGGCCGGCGGCACAGCGCGCTTGCGATCGAATGGAGCGGCGAATCGAAGCTGTATGCGGACTTCCGGGGCGTGCTTGAACTGCGGGTCGCTTCGATCTCGATGACCGAGGCGACGCTGGAAGGTAGCTATCGTCCGCGTTATGGCGTCCTGGGAGCGATGTTCGATCGGCTGTTCGGCTACCGCATCGCTCAGGCAATGCTCGAGACGCTGATGGATCGTTTGGCGGACGACCTGGGGCAGCGCGAGGCGCAGTATCGAATCGAAAACGCGCCCACGACCGCGGGTTAGGTTTTCTCTACTTCGCTCGAAAACGCGCGGACGATGCCGTAGCGCCGGTCGAGCGCTCGCCGATCGGCGTCGAAACGCAGGCGAATCTTCTCGGACGCGATTTTGGCCTCGTGATCGAGCTGCTCGCTCAAGAGTTCCTTCTGCTTTGCTTGCGCAGCCTTCGCGTCGAGTGCGGACCCATTTGGTTTCCTCATTGATACCTTGTTGTCTCTCGGACCGCGAACACCCCTAGGGCGTCGGCCCAGCGGGCGGTGCGTTAATAGCGCTGTCGCGAGGATGCGCGGATACAAGGAACGCGTGGACGAGCGCGACGATCCCAGAAGACCGAAGACGGCGACACCCGAGAACCCTCTCCTCGAGGAGGACCTGACCGGCGGAGGACTGCTCCCTCCCGGCATGCTCGGCATCGACGTTGCGGAGGTCGATCCGGATGCGGGAACGCCGGCTTCGCTCGACATCGTCGGCGTCGACGATGGAAGCATCGGCTTTGCCGGCACAGAGCCGACGCTGCCGACGGATTGACGCGCGTTGCGCGACTAGGGGAAGCAGCCCATCGGGCGGAGCTCGACGTCCGTGACTGACGCGGTCACCGCGGCGTCGAATGCAGCTTCGTCGATGAATCCGCGAATGAATGCTTTTACGATGAGATTTTGTCGGCTCGACGCACCGAGCTTCCCGTAAAGCTCATTCACACAATCCTCGATGAAGCCCGTGCTGATGCCGCGCCTTGCAGCGATCTCGCTCGTTGTCAAGCCGTATGCGAGGTCTCGCAAGATGTTCGCTTCCAGCGACGTCAGCTCGTTGTCACTCGTGATCACGTTCTCGTCCCTCGACTTCGCAATGCGTCGATGTCCCGGATGCTAGCAGCGCTACCTTAAGCCTTGCTGATTACGCCGCAGACGCGATCGCGGTGCGGATCGCCGTCACAGTGCGCAGTGCGCCCAAGCACTGTGCCCCCGCCGGAGGCACATCAATCCAATCCGTGCGAGCCTGCGCACGATGTGGCGATCTCGGCCGCGTCGCGCACTTGGCTAGCATCCGAAAAGCCGACGAGCACGGTGGACAGGTCGTTGTTGTCAAGAGCAAAACGCATCGCGACACGCACGAACGTGTCGCTGTCAGTAAGCGCCCCTCCTTCGAGAATGCGCAACGCACTGATCCCCATCCCGCGCGC
>CAZABL010000002.1:114629-124289 GCA_964483365.1 uncultured bacterium | reverse complement strand
CTGTCGAGCGCGGTGAGTTCACGAGGCTTCGACAAGCTCAGCCGGGACGCGGGCTTCGACAAGCTCAGCCGGACAAATGCTCACCCTGACGACGAAAAACTCCTAGTCTAGAAAATCCGACGGTTTGAGCTCTTCGATGAACTTTTTGAACTTCGTCGGGTCTTCGGGCTCCGAAGGCGCCTTGTCGGGGACGGTTTCCTCGAGTGCGATCTTGTCGCTGACGAAGATCGGCGCGTGCATGCGCAGCGCCAGCGCGATCCCGTCGGATGGACGTGCGTCGATCTCCTGAACCTCGCCGTTCGTGCGCACGACGAGCTTCGCGAAGAACGTCGAGTCCTTGATGTCGTGGATGACGATCTGTTCGAGCTTCGCCGAGAGCGACTCGAGCAGCGTCCGCATGAGGTCGTGCGAGAGGGGCCGCGGGACCGCGGTCCCCTCGAGGGCCAGGGCGATCGCGGTGGCCTCGAACGGTCCGATGAGGATCGGGAGGTAACGCTTTCCTTCGAGGTCCTTGAGAATGACAACCGGGTCGTGCGTGAGGAGATCGATCCCTAGCTTGTCGACCTTCATCTGCCGCATCCCCCGATACTCCTGGGGCACCAACATCAACTCCTCTGCAACGCCCGTAACGCCGATAGACCAAGTGCCTCACCAATTCGCCGAGGGCGAATCCTTTCGTGTCGCGTACGCTAGCGCTCCGTGGCATTGTCATGCGGTATCGTCGGGCTTCCCAACGTAGGCAAGTCGACGATCTTCAACGCGCTGACCCGGTCGGCGCAGGCGCTCGCGGCAAACTATCCGTTCGCGACGATCGAGCCGAACGTCGGCGAGGTTCCCGTTCCGGACGCACGGCTCGGTGTGCTCGCCGGACTGAGCGAGTCGGAGAAGATCGTTCCGACGACCGTTCGTTTCGTCGATATTGCCGGACTCGTGCGCGGTGCCGCAAGCGGCCAAGGGCTGGGCAACGCGTTCTTGTCACACATTCGCGAGACCGACGCGGTCGCGATGGTCGTGCGCGCCTTTGAAGATCCGAACGTCACGCACGTCGAGGGCGACCCCGATCCGCTGCGCGACATCGAGATCATCAACATCGAGATGGGTCTCGCCGACCTGGCAACGCTCAGTCGCCGCCACGACAAGCTGCAGCGCGAGGTCCGCGCGAATCCCAAAGAAGCGCCGAAGCTCGCCGCGCTCGACAACGTGATCGCGGGGCTCGAAAACGGAAAGCCGGCGCGCGCATTTCCGCCCGATTCGCCGGAAGCCGAGCTGGCGCGCGAGTCGTTCTTGCTGACCGCGAAGCCCGTCCTCTACGTCGCCAACGTCGACGAAGCGCAGATCGCAAAGCCCGGCCCGCTTGCGCAAACAGTCTTCAAGCACGCAAAGGCCGAGCACAGCCGCGCGATCGCATTCAACGGGAAGATCGAGTCTGAGTTCGCCGGGATGAGCGACGAGGACGTCGAGATGTTCCGTGCTGACTACGGGATCACGACGGGCGGCCTCGACCGCCTCATCACCGAGGCCTACGACATGCTGGGCCTGATGACGTTCCTGACGACCGGGCCGAAAGAAACGCGCGCTTGGACGATCGAGAAGGGGACCAAGGCGCCACAGGCGGCCGGGAAGATCCACTCCGACATCGAGCGGGGATTCATCCGCGCGGAGATCGTCTCGTATGCCGATTACGTAACATATAAGACGATGGAGGCAATCCGGGCAGCCGGGAAGCTTCGTTCCGAAGGCAAGGACTACGTCATGGCCGAGGGAGACGTCGTCGAGTTCCGGTTCAACGTCTAAGCGCTTCCGCTGCGCTACAGCGCGGAGGAGTTGTTCGAAGCCTGTTTCGTCGGGCTTTGCCCGACGAGCGCGGAGGAGTGTTCGAAGCCTGTTTCGTCGGGCTTTGCCCGACGAACCGTAGCCAACTTTTAGTGCCTTGGGTATTGTCCAGAAGAGCCGACGTTCACCAAATGGCGTATCGGGCGCAAGGTTCTTGCGACAGATGGCCTAAAGGTACGGGACGGCTAGGAGGCCACTTTTCGCATGTCCACTGCCGTACCGGGTAGCGCCGTTCGCGACGTCAGCGTCTTCGGGGACGCGATCGCCTATTTCAACGAAGCGGCGGCCCTGCTCAACCTCGACCCCGGGATGCGGGCGATCCTCACCCACCCCTCCCGCCAGATCATCTTCTCGATCCCGTTCCAGCGCGATAACGGTCAGATCGAGGTCTTCACCGGCTACCGCGTCCAGTACAACTTCGCGCGCGGGCCGGCCAAGGGCGGAATCCGCTTCCACCCCGGCGTCACGCTGGACGAGGTGACGGCGCTGGCCTTCTGGATGACATGGAAGTGCGCGGTCGTCGACCTCCCCTTCGGCGGCGGGAAGGGCGGCGTGACGGTCGACCCCTCGACGCTCACGCGCGCCGAGCTCGAGCGGGTGACGCGGCGCTACGCCGCCGAGCTGGTCGAGGTCATCGGTCCCGATAAGGACGTCCCCGCCCCCGACGTCAACACGACGCCGCAGCACATGGCGTGGATCATGGACACGTACTCGATGCACATGCGTATGAACGTTCCCGGCGTCGTGACCGGCAAGCCGATCGAGATCGGCGGATCGCGCGGCCGCGTCGAGGCGACCGGGCGCGGCGTCTCGATCATCGCGCTGAACGAGATGGAACGCTTGCGGATCTCGCCAAAGGGCGCGCGTATCGTCGTCCAGGGTTTCGGGAACGTCGGTTCGATCGCGGCGCGGATGTTCGCCGACGAGGGCTGCACCGTGATCGCGATTAGCGACGTCAGCGGCGGCTACGTCAACCCGAAGGGAATCGACGTTCACAACGCGATCGCGTACGCGCAAGAGCACGGCTCGCTCGACGGTTTCCGCGGCGGTGACCGCATCTCGAATCAGGCGATGCTCGAGCTCGAGTGCGACGTGCTCGTGCCGGCGGCGCTCGAAAAAGTACTTACCGCCGACAACGCGCCGCGCGTGAAGGCGAAGATCATCGTCGAGGGCGCGAACGGCCCGACGACGCCCGAAGCCGACCACATCTTCGCGCAAAACGGGATCGTCGTGATCCCCGACATCGTCGCGAACGCCGGCGGCGTGACCGTCTCGTACTTCGAGTGGGTGCAAGACCGCCAAGGCTACTTCTGGCGCGAACGCGAGGTCAACGAACGCCTCAAGGATCAGCTGCTCGACAACTTCGCCGTCGTGCGCGAGTTGGCGCAACGGCGCAACATCACGTATCGCACCGCGTCCTACATGGTCGCGATCGACCGCGTCGTCAAGACGCTCCAACTCCGCGGAGTCTACGCCTAGTCGTTCACCGGTGACAGGGGTGGGGCGGTTCATGCGGAGTCTTTCGTCGCGCAATCGGTGGGGGCGTCGACCCAGCGTTCGGCCCATTGGCCGACGCCGCAGATGATGCTCCCGAGACTGCGGCCTGACTCGGTGAGTTCGTAGGTCACGCGGACCGGGCGGTCGGGTGAAACGGTGCGCCGGACAAGCCCCTCCGCCTCGAGCTCGCGCAAGCGCTCGGTCAGCAGGCGGTCGGAGAGCCCCGGCACGACGCTGAGGAGCTCGTTGAACCGCGATGGCCGCAGGTTGAGGGCGCGCAGAATCGCGCCCACCCAGCGGCGCCCGATCAGTTCGATCGCATACTGAAAGCGCGGGCAGAAGGGGCTGTTTCCCTCGTGGGGGACGACGTCGGGGTTGGGGCACGACCGCAAACGCATACTGTTTTCCCGGTAACCTACTTGACGTAAGTATATCACGGTGCTAGGCTTTCGTCATCGCCTACCATTCGTAGGCAACTAACGGAAAATACGGAGCACCTCATGGACCTCATCTTACTCGTCGAGCGGCTTATCGGCCTCGGCTTCGCCGCGCACGGCGCACAAAAACTTCTCGGCTGGTTCGGCGGCTACGGCCTGGCCGGAACCGCCGGATTCTTCGAATCGATCGGCTTCCGCCCCGGCAAGCTGTTCGTCGTCGCGGCCTCGCTCAGCGAGATCGTCGCCGGCCTGCTCATGGTTCTCGGCCTCGGCGCTCCGGTTGCCGCGATGCTCGTCCTCGCGACGATGGTCGTCGCCATCCCGCAGCACCTGCAGAAGGGATTCTTCGCCGGGAACGGCGGCTGGGAGCCCGCCGCGCTTTACCTCGCCGTGGGGCTCGGCTTTGCTGCAAGCGGCTTCGGCGCCTACAGCCTCGATCGGGCGCTCGGACTGCAAGCCCTCTGGACCCCGACCGTGACGTGGAGCCTGATCGGCCTGGGCGTGCTCGGCGGCTTGGCGAACCTTGCGGCGCGGCGTAAGCCGGCCGTCGCGGAGGCCAGCGCGACCTGAGCTAGATCCGGCGGTCCAGCCCCTGGACCTCGCTGGGACGCGACGGCGGCACGACCTGCTCAAACGAGGGCTCCTGGGTCGGGCCGCCGCTTCGTATCCACTCCCGCAGGCCGCCCTCGAGGATGCGCACGTCCGCGAAGCCCTCGCGCTTCAGACGCTCTGCGATCTGCGTCGTGAGATGCTCGCGGCCGTCTTCGTCGTAGAGCACGACCGGCCGGTCGGGCGCGATCGGCAGGGCCAGATGCTCGGGGCTGAGCAGGTCGTGCGGCCGATAGCGGATCGCGCCGCGGATCTCGCTCGATCCCTGGTGCTCTCCGACGTTGATGATCGTGGCGCCGTTCTCACCGAGCGCGCGCAATTCGTCGACGGTAATCTCCATCGTCCGCTCTGTACCCCGTTCGGCTTACCGTCTGACGAGCCGCAGCCCGCTCGCGATCGTCGCGAGGGCGGCGCACGCGCAGGCCGCCCACAGTGCAGTCGGCACGGCGTTCGCGACCGCTTCGCGGGCGCCTGATTCCCCGAGGACCGCGTGCGCGCCGAAGCTGCCGAAGATGATCGCGACGAGCGCCGCGCCGACCGTCTGACCGCTCACGCGCATCGCGGCGAGGATTCCGGAGGCGCTCGCGGTTTTCTCGCGTGACGCGCTTCCGATGAGCTCGCGGTTGTTCGGCGACTGGAAGAAGCCGAAGCCCAGACCGCAGACGATCCCGTGCAGCACGATCTGCAGCGTCGACGGATTCGCCGGCATCAGCGCGTAGAGCGCGAGGCCGACGGCGAACAGCCCGACCCCGGCTGTTGCGAGAATCCCGACCGAGAAACGATCGGAGAGCCGGCCTGCGAGCGGCGCGACGAACGCGGTCGCGACCGGCCATGAGGTGAGCAGCAAGCCCGATTCGAGCGGCGTGCGCCCGAGCGAGATCTGGAAGAAGAACGGCAGCGCGACGAATGCGAGGCCCTGTGCCGTGAAGCAGCCGTACGACGTCGCACTCGCGGTCGCGAACGCGGGGATGCGAAACAGGTCGAGCGCGATGAGCGGACGCGGCAGCACGAACTGACGGCGCACGAAGTACGCAGCGCTTGCGAGCCCGATGACGACGCGCAGCGCGATCCACCAGCCCGCTTCGCTATGCGCGAAGCCGTCGAGACCCCAGATCGTGAACGAGAACCCGAGCGCCGAGGTAAGGACGCTCGGGATGTCGAGTCCACCGCTGCTGCGGCGCGCTTCGACCGGCAGCGCGCGGTTGAGCGCGACGTTCGCGATCCCGAACGGGACGTTGATCGCGAACAGCACCGGCCACGGTGCGATCGCGAGCAAGAGACCACCGACCGTCGGTCCCGCAGCCGACGCCGTCGCGACGACGAGCGAGTTGATGCCGAGCGCGCGGCCGAGCTGCGCGCGCGGAAAGATCTCGCGCAGAATCGCCGGCGTGAGCGCCATGATCCCTGAGGCGCCGAGCCCCTGCAGCGCACGCGCTGCGATCAGCACCGGCAGCGAGCGAGAGAGCGCGCAGAGCAGCGAACCGATGATGAAGCCGAGGACGCCGATCCGATAGACGCGTGCCGCGCCGCGCAGATCGCCGAGCGCGGCGAACGTCATCAGCGTCGCGGTGATCGCGAGCTGGAAACCGTTGACGACCCAAATCGACGCCGTCGGCGAGGCGTGGAGGTCGCGTGCGATCGCCGGCAGCGCGGTGTTCGCAATCGAGGTGTCCAGGACGGCCATCGTCGTGGCGAGCGCGAGCGCGATGTACGCGACGCGCCGCCGCGGCATCGGCAGACCGTCAGGATGCTGGTCGGACGATTCGATCGCTAGACGAATGCCTGCTCGGCGTGGTACGAGCTGCGCGAGAGCGGGCTCGCAACGACTTGGACAAATCCCTTCGACTCGCCGACCGCTTTGAGCCGCGCGAACTTCTCAGGCGCGACGAACTCCTCGACCTTGAGGTGGCGTCGCGTCGGCTGCAGATACTGGCCCATCGTGAAGATATCGACGCCGATCGCTCGCGCGTCGTCCATCGCCTGCGCGATCTCGTCTTCGGTTTCGCCGAGCCCGAGCATCAGCGACGTCTTGGTGTACGTTACCTTGCCCGAACGCTTCGCGTGCTCGAGGACAGCGAGCGACTGCCGATAGTTGGCGCGGCGGTCGCGGACCGTTGACTGCAAGCGCGCGACGGTCTCGAGATTGTGCGCGAGCACTTCGGGCTGCGCGTCGAGCACGATCTCGAGCGCGGCGAGGTCGCCGGCGAAGTCGCCGGTGAGGCACTCGACCTTTGCGTCGGGGACCTTCTTGTGGATCATCCGCACGGTGTTGGCGAAGATCGCAGCGCCGCCGTCGGCGAGATCGTCGCGATCGACCGCGGTGAGCACAAGGTACTTCCAGCCCATCTCGGCGACCGCTTCGGCGACGCGCTTGGGCTCGAGCCAGTCGACCTCGCCCTTCGGCGAGCCGGTCTTCACGTTGCAGAAGTGGCAGCCACGCGTGCACGTGTCGCCCAGGATCATGATCGTCGCGGTCCCGGCGCCCCAGCACTCGGCGAGATTCGGGCAGCGCGCTTCCTCGCAGACCGTGTGCAGCTGCAGCGCGCGCAGCTGATTGCGAACGTGCTCGAAATCCTCACCCGACGGAAGGCGAACCTTCAGCCAGTCGGGCTTGCGCTTTGGCGGTTCGGAAATCAGATCGATGGTCGTCATGGGTTCCTACTGGTCTCGAGCGCCGTGATTCGACGTTCGTGGTCTTCGAGCCGGCCCTCGAGACGGTCGAAGCGGCGCATCATGCGGTTTTCGAGGCCGGAGATTTCGGCACGTAATTCGGTACGCATGGCGGCCATCTCGGCGCGGACAGCTGCGAACTCAGCTCGCACCTCGTCGAAGCCCGTGGTAATCACCTGGAAGAGATTCGAGAACCCCGCCAGGATCTGCTCGTCGGTCACCATCGCAGCGTGTGCCTCATCGGTTATCCGACGGTTTCCAACTGATGAACGCGCTCGAACTCGACGCCGAAGGCGCCTTCGAGATCGTCGAGGAGAACGTCGCGCGCCTCAGCCCACGAGACGTCGCGGCCGAGCTGCGCCGCGATCGAGGTGATCCCGAACTCCGGCGTGCCGCACGGCGTGATGAGGCGATCGTAGTCGAGGGCGGTGTTCGCGTTGAGCGCGAGCCCGTGCATCGACGTGCCATTATGAATCGCGAGCCCGACCGCGCAGATCGCGTCGCGGCCGACGTACACGCCGCGATGCTCGCCGCGGCGTTGCGCCTCGATCCCGAAACGGCGCAGCGTCGTGATCACGGCCGTCTCGATCGCGTTCACGAACGGGACGACTTCACGGAAGCGCGCGAGCTTACGGATCGGATAGACGACGACTTGCCCGGGGCCGTGGTAGGTGACGTCGCCGCCGCGCTCGACTTCGACGACGTCGACGCCGCGCGCCGCGAGGAGCTCGCGGCTCAGCAAGAGATTCGTCGCTTGCGCGCGGCGGCCGAGCGTGATCACCGGCTCGTGCTCGACGACGATCCACGTCTCGGGTTCGCGCCCCGCAGCAACGTCGGCGTGGAGCGCGCGCTGGAGCGCGAGGACGGAACGATAGTCCCGCCGCCCGAGATCCAGCAGCCGCGCTCGGTTCGCCATCAGCCCTTTAAACTGCCGCGGGCTGCTTCGCCGGCTTGGCATTGACGATGTGGATCGCCTTGCCGTGGATGTACTCCGCCGCGTCCATGATCGACTCGGTGAGCGTCGGATGCGGGTGGATCGACAGCCCGATGTCTTCGGCGGTCGCGCCCATCTCGAGCGCGATCACGCCCTCACCGATCAGCGACTCTGCTTGCGGTGCGACGATGTGCATCCCGAGGAGCAGATCGGTCTTCGCGTCGGCGACGAGCTTGATGATCCCGTCGGTCTCGTTCATCGTGCGCGCGCGACCCGACGCGATCAGGTTCATCTTGCCGATGCGGATCTCGTAGCCGGCGGCCTTCGCCTCTTCCTCGGAGAGTCCGACGGTGGCGACCTCGGGATCGGTGTAGACGCAGTTCGGGATCGCGACCGGATCGAACGCGGAGCTGCGGTCGCCCGAGATCACCTCGGCGGCGACGACGCCTTCCTTCATCGCCTTGTGCGCGAGCATCGGCGCACCGGTGATGTCGCCGATCGCGTAGATCCCGTCGACCTTCGTGCGCCGCTGTGCGTCGACTTCGAGGAAGCCGCGCTCGGTCGTCTTCAGACCCGCTGCCGCGAGGTTGAGCGTGTCGCTGACCGGCTTGCGGCCAACCGCGACGAGAACTTGGTCGAACTCGCGCACTTCGGGCTTGTTGCTCGTGCCTTCGCCCTGGATCGTCGCCTTGACGGCCTGCGGACCCGTCTTTTCGATCTTCTCGACCTTGGTGCTGGTCAAGATCTCGACGCCCTGCTTCTTGAGGATGCGGCCGAGCGTCTTGGAGATCTCCAGATCGGTTCCGGTGAGCAGGTTCGGCAACGCCTCGACGACGGTGACCTTCGAACCGACGCGCACGAAGACGGTCGCGAACTCCAGCCCGATCACGCCGCCGCCGACGACGAGCAGGTTCTTGGGGATGCGCTTCATGCGCACCGCGTCATCGGAGTTGATGATCGTGTCGCCGTCGTGCGGCCACGCACCGACGTCGATCGGCGCCGAGCCGGTCGCGATCACGATCGCGGCCGCGGTGTACTCGTCCGTCCCGCTGCCGTCTTTCTTCTTGAGCGCGACGGTGTTCTTGTTGACGAACGATGCGTCGCCGTAGGCGAACTGCACGTTGTTGGCCTTGAAGAGCTGATTGACGCCGCCGACGTTGGCCTTGACGACCTTGTCGGCGAATGCGGCGACGCCCTCACGGTCGACCTCGGCGGCCGGAACCTTCAGGCCGATCTCCCCGGCGTGCGCGATCTGACGCGAGATCTCGCCGACGTGCAGCAGTGCCTTCGTCGGGATGCAGCCCCAGTTCAGGCAGACGCCGCCGACTTCGTCGCGGTCGAAGCAGACGACTTTCTTGCCGAGCTGCCCGAGCCGAATCGCGGCGTGGTAGCCGCCGGGGCCGGCGCCGATGACGATCGCGTCGACATTGAATGAAGCCATGGCTGAGAAAGGTTCTCCTTATAACGCGCGGGAGGAGGGCCGCTCGGTACGACCCTCCCCCGAATGCGTGCGGTTTCGCGTCCTGCTTCGCTCCACGCCGCGACCATCCCCGGAACGGGGATGGTCGCGGCCGTGGTGCCGGGGGTTGCCCACCCACGCGCAAGTGGGTGACACCAACCCACGGGGGCCGCCCCCCCGCCGCGGTTCGAGCCCGCGCGGTCGATCGAGGTCAAGCTCGC
>CAZABL010000002.1:59380-114619 GCA_964483365.1 uncultured bacterium | reverse complement strand
GGCCGTTCGCCGGGCTTTGCCCGACGAACGAGAAAGTGGATCACTCCAATCGTCGGGCTCCGCCCGACGACTAGTGGATCGCTTGCGATCCACTAGGGGAACACGGGTTCGAGCACCGCGACGGGAAGGACCGCGAAGACGTCGGCGAGCGCGAGGAGCGGACGACCGTCACGGATCGTCGCGTCGACGGTGCGCCCGGTGAGAACGTCGCGGTAGGTGCGTGGTCGCGTCTCGCCGAGCGGAATCGCCGTCTCGGTCCAGACCTTGCCGAGCGGTGGAGCGTCGTGCGCGAGGGTCCAGGGCAAGCGCGGAACGGCGACGATCGCGCCGTCGCGCGCGAAGGCCACCACGTGCTCGGCTTGGTCGCCGACGGCGTCGAGTGCGTCGTAGCCGTCGGCGGGCCAGCCGGCGGTCGCACGGTGCCGCAACAGCGTCGCGACGACGTACAGCTTGATGTTGCCGTTCGGCCATGCAGCGAGCAGATCGGCGGCGAGCTCGTCGCGCGGCATCCCGTCGGCGACGAGCTTGTCGAACATGCGCAGCGCCGTATCGCGCGCGGCAAAGTCGACCGGGCGGCGATTGTCGGGATCGACGAGGCTCAGATCCCACAGTTCGGTGCCTTGGTACGTGTCGGGAACGCCGGGTGCGGTCAGCTTGAGCACGATCTGCGAAAGCCCGTTGATCGAGCCTACCGCTGCCATCTGACGCGCGCCGGCGCGGAGCGAGCTCAGAAAATCGGGAGCGCGCTCGGGATCGAGGATGCTGCGCGCGAATCCCTCGAGTGCGCGCTCGTACTCCTCGTCAGGTCGCGTCCAGTTGGTGCGCAGCTTCGCTTCGCGCGCGGCCTTGATCAGATAGGCGCAGATGCGGTCGGTGAAGTGCGCGAGCGCGTCCGCGTCGAGTTCGTCGGTGAGCAGCTCGATCGGCCATGCGCCCAAGATCGTCTGATACACGAGGTACTCCGCGAGCGCCGAGACCGGCCCGCGATACTTCCGATTGAGGCGCGACCAGCGCGCGAGCGCGCCGCGCCAGCGGTCGGGCGCTTCGGAGAGGACCGCCAAGCGCGCGCGCACGTCTTCGCCACGCTTCATGTCGTGTGTCGCGGTGGTGATCATCGCGTGCGGATGATGCGCGGCGCGGCTCGCGTTCTGGCGGTGGAACTCCTCGACCGACGTCCCGAAACGGCCCGGGTCGCCGCCGACCTCGTTGAGCGCGACGAGCCGTAACGAGCGGTAGAACGCGGTGTCCTCGACGCCCTTGGCGGTGATCGGTGCGGTGAGCTGCTGGAACTTCATCGCGAACTCGACGTAGCGGGCGCGCGTGTCGTCATCGGCATGTGTTGGAAGCAGCACGCGGCTCAGGAAATCGTACACCGAACCTTCGCTCGCCGTGTCTCTTCTGCGCGCTGTGTCGATCGCGCGCTCGACGAACAGCCGGTCAGCGGCGCCGACCGTTCCCGCCGTGATGTACGTGCGATAGATCGAGAACGACGCGATCGTCTCGACGAGCGCGCGGCGCAGCGCGCCGAGCGTGAAGTCACGCGTGTGCGGGTCGCGCTGTGCGATGCGGTCGAGCCGCAAGGCGAGCACGTTGAGCTCGGCGGCGAGCGCGGTGTCGAGCACGAATTTCTTCGATGCGTATGCGACCTCTTCGAACGGCGCGCTGTCCCCGGTGAAGCGGCGGTAGAGGCGGTCGAACTCGGCTTCGTTGCGGCGCTCGACCGCGATCCCCGTCACGGCGTTCATGAACTCGTAGCCCGTCGTCCCGTCGACGTTCCAGCGCGGCAGCAGCTCCTGGCCCGGCGCGAGGATCTTCTCGACGACCAAGTACATCGGCGTCCCGAGCAGCTCAGCGCGCGAACGCAACAGATCGCAGTAGCCGATCGGGTCGTAGAGTCCGTCGACGTGATCCAAGCGCAGACCGTCGAGCGCGCCGCGCGCGAGCAAGTCGAAGACGAGCACGTGCGCGTCGGCGAAGCAGGAGGCATCCTCCATGCGGACCGCCGCGAGCCCGTTGATATCGAAGAAGCGGCGGTAGTTGATCTCTTCGGCTGCGACTTTCCACGACGCCGGCCGCCAGTGCTGCGCCTCGACGAGCCGCTCGATGAGCGCCTTGCCCTCCGCCGTCGTGCGCTCGTCGTCGAGTCGCGCGACGAGCGCGCCCGCGTGCTCGGATTCCGTCTCCTCGAGCAGCCGCTGCAGCGACGCACCAGCATCGCGCCGCGCCACGCCGTCGGACAACCCCTCGAGTGCGGCAAAGAGCGGGGCGAACGACGCGAGCGATTCCGGCTCGGCGTCCTCCAGCAGCAGCGCGTAACTCGTCGGCGTGAGCGGAAAGCGATGCTCGTAGTAGCGCAGGGCGAACGCGCCGTCGTTGTACTCCCAACGCAACTCACCCGCGTCGAGGACGTCGCCGTATTGACTTCCCAGGAACGGGAGGAGCACTTTCCCGCGCAGTTGGGTACGGACGGGATCCCAATCGACGTCGAAGTAGTCCGCGTAGCGTGCCTCGTCGCCCCACGCCAGCAGATCGAGCCACCAGGCGTTGTCGTCGCCGCCGACGCCCATGTGGTTGGGGACGAAATCGAGGATGTGGCTCATCCCGCGGGCCTCGAGCGTCGCGACGAACGTCTGGTACTCTTCCGGCGTGCCGATCTCGGGGTTGATCGCGTTGTAGTCGACGATGTCGTAGCCGTGCGTCGAGCCGGCTCGTGCCTTCAGATACGGCGAGCAGTAGACGTGCGAGATGCCGAGCGCGGCGAGGTACGGGATCAGCCCCGTCGCGTCGCGGAAGCGAAAGCCGGCGTGGAGTTGGATGCGGTACGTCGAGCGCGGCGTCACGACGCGAGGAACCAGCCGACGCTCCACGGCGGGAGCGGCGTCGCATCGGCGCGCGCGGGCACGTCACCGAGCAGGTAGATCGGCGTCCCGCCGATCGCGTACGAAACGGTTACGGGCTCCGTACCGAGATTTGCGACCAGCTTCCAGCGTGACTCGTCGCCGAAGCGCCAATCGACGCGAAACGCGGTCGAGTCCAGAACCGCGCAGGCCTCGCCGCACACGCCGTCCGCGATCCGCGGAACGACGATCCCGTGCCGCAGCGCGAGCAGGTGCGTGTAGTGTTCGAGCATCTCGGCATGCGGCGGACGTACGCGTTCGTCCCAGCGCAGCGTCGACGCGCGCATCGTCTCGATGTCCTGCGGATCGGGGATCCGCGCGCGGGTGGCGGGATCGGCAAACGCCGGCCACGCGGCGAACTCGGTACGGCGTCCTTCGCTCACGGCGCGCGCGAGGTCGGGGCCGAACTGCGAGAAGAACAGAAAGGGCGTCGATGCCGCCCACTCCTCGCCCATGAACAGCAGCGGGATCGACGGCGCGAGCAGCAGCACGGCGGCTGCGGCGCGCACCGCGGCAAGCGGGGCGAGCATGCTGAGTCGCTCGCCGAAGGCGCGGTTTCCGACTTGGTCGTGGTTCTGCAAGAAGTCGACGAAGGCGGTCGACGGCAGATTCGCACTCGGCTCGCCGCGCGGCGCACCGCCGCGATGCTGTGACGGTTCGCCTTGGTAGGCGAAGCCCTCGGCGAGACCGCGACAGAGCATCCGCGTGGGATCCTCGGCGTAGTCGCGGTAATAGCCGTCGCGCTCGCCGGTGAGCAGCACGTGGAACGCGTGGTGCACGTCGTCGTTCCACTGCGCGTCGTAGCGGTCGAGAAAGCGCGCCTGGTTGGCGTCGTTCTCGAGCACGAGATGGACGTGACGATCGCTTTCCGTCGCGGCTTGCACGCGCGCGGCGAGCTCGTCGAGGAACGGGCGTGACGAGCCGTCGTGGATCTCGTGCACCGCGTCGAGGCGCAAGCCGTCGAAGCGGTATTCGCGCAGCCAGAACAGCGCGTTCTGAATGAAGAACTCGCGCACCCAGCGCGCCTGTTTCCCGTCGACGTTGATCGCCGCGCCCCACGGCGTGTGGTGACGGTCGGTGAAGAACGCGTCGGCGTACGCGTGCAGATAGTTCCCTTCGGGACCGAAGTGGTTGTAGACGACGTCGAGGAACACCGACAAGCCGCGCCCGTGCGCCGCGTCGATCAGCGCCTTGAGCTGATCGGGCGTCCCGTACGCACGCTGCGGCGCGAACGGCAGCACGCCGTCGTATCCCCAGTTGCGGTCGCCCGCCGGCTGCGCCAGCGGCATCAGCTCGATCGCGGTCACGCCCAGCTCGACGAGCGCATCGAGCTTCGGAATCACCGCCGTGTACGTTCCTTCGGGCGTGAACGTGCCGACGTGCAGCTCGTAGAGCACCGTCTCGTGCCACGGACGTCCGCGCCACGCCGAATGCTCCCAGACGAAGGCGTTCGGATCGATGACGGCGCTGTCGCCATGCGGGCCGTCAGGTTGGAAGCGTGAGGCGGGATCGGGGACGCGCAGCGGATCGCCGGGGAACGTGAACGCGTAGCGCACGCCGGCTCCGGCGCTGCCGACCTCGCGGGAGAACCACCCCTCCTCGTGTCGTTCCATCGCGTGCTCGACGCCGTCGACGATCACGGTCACGTTGTTGCGGCCAGGAGCCCACAAGCGGAACGCGACACCGTCGCGCCGCAGCTCGGCGCCGAACGGCATCGAAAATGCGGCCTTGTGGATCATAGCTCGGCCTCGAGCGCGTCGAGTGCTGCGGCGATCGCTTCGTGCCGGCGCTCGAGCGTGAGCCGCGCGTCACGCAGGGCGCCACGCAGGCGGAAGAACCGGATCAGCGCGTTGCGCTGCGCGGCGTCACGGGGAACCGTCGGCAAGCCGGCTGCGGCGACCGCGTACCGTTCGATGAACTCGTAAAGCGCTTTCTCGGTGATCTCGCCGAAGACCATGCGCGCTTCGTGCAGGTCCGTCGTCGGATCGTGGCCGGCGTCGATCACCGCTTCGCGCGCGCTCGCGTCGAACGATCGCGCCAGCGAGGCGACGTCCTTGAGTGGTGACGAACGCTCGGCGAGCGGCTCGCCGAATCCGACGAAGACCGGTCCGTGTTCCACGAACAGCACGCGGCGCAACGTCAGGCGACCGTGCGAGCGGCTCGACGCCGCGTCGATCTCGTCGGGAAGCTCCGCGATCCGCGCCGCGATACGCTCACGCAGCAGGCGCACCTCGGCGATCCCGGCGTTCAGCAGCACGTCGAGATCAGCGTGCGCGGCGGCGCGCCACGCAGCGAGATCGGCTTTCGTGAGCGGCTTCGTCCCGAAGTTGGGATCGCTGCCGGTCGTCGCAAGCGCTCGATGCAATGCGGCGAGCGCCTCGGCGACACGGTCGGCGCTCAAGATCAGCCGATCGTCGATCTGCCCGGTGCGCAGGAGCTCACGCAGCGACGTCTCGGCGTCGGCGGGGTGCGAGACATAGCTCTGCGTCGTCGCCGCGACCCACCTCGTCCCGCCGGGGTCGGCGTAGAGCGCGGTTCCGTGCAGCTCGGGGGCGCCGAGATAGCCGACCTCGCGCAGGTGCCGCAGATACGCGACGTTCGACTCTTCGAGCTTGGGCATCGCGTGATGGATCGTGACGAGCCGCGCGTCGTCGAGGATCCACCGCTGCGCGCCGCTCGTCCCCCCGAGTCGCTGCGAGTTCGTGGCGTCGGGGAGCGGGTCGCCCTCGAGCGCGAAGCGCAACGTCCCGGAGTCGCGCAGCGTGATCGCGTCACGCATCGCGCGTTCGACGACGATCGCGCTCGCCGCATCGCTCGCGCCGTCGACGATCCAACCCTCGCGCGGGCCGCTGCGCGCGCGCGCGATCGCGTCCTCGCGCACCGGCGCATCCCACACGAAACGCAGCGGGAACGAGACCGGTCGGCTCGGGCTTTGCAGGATCGTCCAGGCCAGCTCGGGATCGATCGCGCCCAGGACGAACGCGTCGCTGACCGAACCGCGGTCGGCCGCGCCGAGCGTCCCGGGAACGACGTCGCTCGCAAGGACGGCGCGCGCCCAGCGGTCGAGCGCGATCCCGTTACGCGACACGACGAGCGTTGGCAGCTCTGGGAGCGTGCGCGAACGGATCGGCGCGCTGCGCCCGGCGGGATCGCGCACCAGCGAGAACCAGAAGAAGCCGTAGGGACCGAGCGTGATCGCGTACGGCGCCGTCGTCAACGGCGGGAACGCCGTCGAGCCGAGCATCTCGAACGGCGTCCGCCCGGCGAAGCTGGCGAGATCGAGCTGCACCGCCTCGGCGGTTCCCGAGAGGTTGGCGACGACGAGCACCGTCTCGTCCTCGTACTCGCGCAGATACGCGAGGACGCGCCGGTTCGCCGGGTAGAGGAGCGTGAGCGAACCGCGTCCGAACGCCTTGTTCGCCTTACGCACCGCGATGATGCGGCGCATCCAGTTCAGCAGCGAGGTCGGATTGCGCAGCTGCGACTCGACGTTGACCGCTTCGTAGCCGTAGACCGGATCGGTGACCGGCGGCGCGTACAGCCGCACCGGTTCGGCGGGTGAGAAACCGCCGTTGCGGTCGGGCGACCACTGCATCGGCGTGCGCACGCCGTCGCGATCCTTGAGAAACAGGTTGTCGCCCATCCCGATCTCGTCACCGTAGTAGATGACGGGCGTCCCCGGCATCGACAGGAGTAGTCCGTTCATCAGCTCGATGCGGCGGCGGTCGTTCTCGAGCAGCGGCGCGAGACGGCGACGGATCCCGACGTTGATGCGCATCTTCGGCTCGACGGCGTACACCGCGTTGAGCCGCTCGCGCTCGCGCTCGCTGACCATCTCGAGCGTGAGCTCGTCGTGGTTGCGCAGAAACACGGCCCACTGGCAATTTTCGGGGATCGGCGGCGTTTGCCGCAGGATGTCGTAGACGGGATACCGATCTGCGTCGGCGACCGCCATGAACAAACGCGGCATGAGCGGGAAGTGGAAGCACATGTGGCACTCGTCGCCGTCGCCGAAATAGGCGTTGAGGTCTTCGGGCCACTGATTCGCTTCCGCGAGAAAGATGCGATCGGGAAACTCTTCTTCGAGCACCGCGCGCAGAACTTTGATCACGCCGTGCGTCTCGGGGAGGTTCTCGTTGTTCGTCCCTTCGCGTTCGCACAGATAGGGAACGGCGTCGAGGCGAAATCCGTCGAATCCAACCTTCGACCAGAAGCGCATCACGTCGACGATCGCGCCCACGACTTCGGGATTCTGGAAGTTGAGATCGGGTTGATGCGAAAAGAAGCGGTGCCAGTAGTATTGCCCGGCGACCGGATCCCACGCCCAGTTGGAATACTCGGTGTCGGTGAAGATGATGCGCGTCCCGCTGTACTTCTTGTCGTCGTCGGACCAGACGTACCACGCGCGTTCCGGTGAGCCGGGTGGTGCGAGGCGCGCGCGTTGGAACCACGGATGCGCGTCGGAGGTGTGGTTGACGACGAGCTCGGCGATCACGCGGATCCCGCGCGCGTGCGCTTCCTCGACGAGCTCTTGCACGTCCTCGAGCGTCCCGTACGCCGGGTGCACACCGGTGTAGTCGGAGATGTCGTAGCCGTCGTCGCGCAGCGGCGAGGGAAAGAACGGCAAGAGCCACAGCGCGGTGATCCCGAGCTCGGCGAGATAGTCCAGCCGCGACGTCAGCCCGCGAACGTCACCGAGCCCGTCACCGTTGGCGTCCTGGAACGCCTTGACGTGCGTCTGATAGACGACGGCGTCGCGGTACCAGAGCGGATCGTTTTGCACCTCTTACGCTACTGACGAGGCGGCGAGCGGCGGCGCGATCTCTTCGAGCGACTTGCGCTCGGCGTCGACGCCGAGGATCAGCTCGACCACACCGCCGGCGATCATCAGCGCGCCGCCGGTCCCCCACGCCAGCGCGAGCATCTGCGGCTGCTTGGTGCCGATCAGCGCGCCGAAGATCGGCGGAGCGACCGCGCCGCCGACCAGCGTCCCGATCGCGTAGACGATCGCGATTGCGGAGGCGCGCGTCTCGAGCGGGAAGATCTCGCTCACCGTGAGGTACGCCGCGCTCGCGCCGGCGCTGGCGAAGAAGAACATCACCGACCACAGGACCGTCAACCGCACCGCGTCGAGCGCTCCCGCGAGAAAGAGTGCGATGCTCAGCGCCATCAGCGCGCCGCTGAGAATGTAACACCCGGCGATCATCTTCTTGCGTCCGACCGTGTCGAAGAAGCGTCCGAGGATCAGCGCGCCCAGAAAGTTTCCGATCGCGAACGGGACGATGTAGAGACCGACGTCTCCGGGCGGGACGCGGAAAAACGTCGTGAGCTGCAAGCCTTGGTTGAAGAAGACCGCGTTGTAGAGGAATGCTTGCGTAATCATCAGCGTGAGCACGAGCACGGTTCGCTTGGGGTAGGTGCGTATCATCGTATGCAGCGTCTGCAGGATCCCGGTCGCTTGGGACGGGTTGAGCTTGATTTTCTTGCCGTCGGGCGCGGGTTCGAGCTTCTGCTGCGTCTCAACCTCGACCCGACGTTCGATGTCTGAGACGATCTGTTCGGCTTCCTGTGTCCGCCCGCGGGTAAGCAACCAGCGAGGGCTCTCCGGAAGGTGCCGCCGCAGGAACAGCACCATGATCGCGAGCACCGCGCCGAATCCGAACGCGAGGCGCCAACCGAGCGACGGCGGGAAGAACCGCCCGTCGAGCAGCGGGATCGAGATGAGCGCGCCCGCAAGCGTCCCCAGCCACCACGATCCGTTGATCGCGATGTCGGCCGTACCGCGGTGTTGCGCCGGGATCAGCTCGTCGATCGCCGAGTTCACCGCGCTGTACTCGCCGCCGATCCCCATCCCCGCGAGCACGCGGAACGCAGCGAAGCTCGTGAAGTCCCACGCAAATGCCGTCAGCACGGTACTCACGAGATACCATCCGAGCGTGATGAGGAAGAGTTTCCGCCGGCCGAAGCGGTCGGCGAGGACGCCGAACGCGAGCGCTCCGACCACCGCGCCGACGAGATAGGCCGTCGCCGCGAGCCCGGTTTGCGTATCGCTGAGGTTGAGCCCTTGGGCCGATGCGAGCGTTGGGTTGATCGAGCCGACGATCGTCACCTCGAGTCCGTCGAGGATCCAGGTGATCCCCAGGCCGATGACGACCGTCCAGTGCCAACGCGACCACGGCAGCCGGTCGAGGCGGAGTGGGATATCCGTGATGATCTCGGCGGCCAACGATCCTCCGGGAAAGGCGAGCAAGGCGTCGCGTCGGGCAAACCGTACCCAGCGGCATCTGAGCGTAAGCCTCCTTACGGCAACCGTGACGTCGCTGTCGCTATGCTGGGCCGGGCGTGCACATGCGCCCGAAGGAGAACGATGACTGCGACAATTCTCGGTCTGGCGCTCGCGATCGCAATGGCTAGCCCAACGCCTGGCGCGATGCACGGGGCCATGAAGGCGGACCACGGGGCGATGACCGCTCACGGAGCGATGAAGACCTCGTCCGGCCACTCGGCGATGCACCACGACGCGATGAAGGGAGCGGCGATGAAGACGCACACGCCCAGACCCGCAGCGACACCTTAGCGATACGCAGGCGGTCTTGCGGGGATAGCCGGAATGATGGCAGCCCGCTTCGACCGCAAAAAGATGATCTCGGCCCTGGTGCCGATCTACGCCATCACGTTGATCGACGTCGTCGGCTATTTCATCATGATCCCGCTGCTCCCGTACCTCGCGCAGCGGTACGGGGCCAGCGGCGTTCTCGTCGGGGCGTTGCTAGCCACGATGGCCGTCGCCTCGGTCGTCGCCGCGCCGATTTGGGGCGCGCTCAGCGACCGCGTGGGGCGCAAGCCGGTCGTCCTGATCTCGCAGGTGATCGGGCTGATCGGGTACCTGTTGCTCGCCTGGGCGCCGAACCTTTCGATGCTGTTCGTCGCGCGCGGCGTCGCCGGGATCGGCGGGGGCAACATCGGCGTGACGCAGTCGTACATCGCCGACGTCACCGACGAAGAGCATCGCGACCAGGCGTACGCGCTTTTCGGCGTCGTGTTCGGGATCGGGATCGTGCTCGGTCCGGTCATCGGCGGCTTTTTGGTGCGCTACGGCTTCTGGGTGCCGTTCGTCGTCTCGGCCGGGATCGAGCTCATCAACATCACGCTGACCATCGCGTTTCTCCCGTCGACGGCGCGACGGCAGCGGCGAGCGGCGAAGCTCAACCTCGTCAAGACGGCCCGTGTCGTGTTCGCCAACGACGAAGTGCGCAGCCTGATCATCCGGCACTTTCTGTTCATCTTCGCCGTGACGTACTTCTTCACGATCTTCGCGCTGTTCGTCCAGCGTGCGCTGCGCATGGGGCCCGAGCACGCGTCGTGGTTGTTGGCCGGCGCGGGGATCGTCGGCGGTGTCATGCTCGTCGCGGTCGTCGGGCCGCTCGCGCGGCGCGTCGGCGACGCGGTCGTCGCGCAGTATGGTTTTGCGCTCAGCGCGATCGCCTATCTGGCGCTGGGGTTCGCGCACAACCTGTGGTTCTTCGTCGCCGTGCTCATCGTGTGGGCCGCCGGAGCCTCGTGTGTCGAACCGACGATCGCGGCGCTGCTCTCGGAGAGCGCAGGCCCCGACGAGCGCGGGGCGGTGATGGGCTTCAACGACGCGATGAGCAACGTCGCGCTGATGACGGCGCCGTCGCTCGGCGGCTTCGTGATGGACAAAGGGACGCATCTGGTCGGAATCGTCCCGGGACTCGTCGTGACCGCAGCGCTGGTGGTCGGTGTGATGCACCGCGAGCAAGACGCGTCGCTCGCGGGCAGCCGGATCGTGAAGGCCGGGGAGAAGCGGGCGACGGCGTAAAACGCCTGGCACGATGATCACCGATCTCGTCGCACCCGAACGTATCCGCGAGACGTTCTCGCGCATCGCGCCGTACGTGCGCCGCACACCCGTCGTGCGCGTCGAGGGCGGCGATTTCGGGCTCGACGGCATTGCCCTGACGTTCAAGTTCGAGTTCGTGCAACACGCCGGCTCGTTCAAGTCGCGCGGCGCGTTCGCAAACCTGCTCGCGCGTGAGATTCCGGCTGGGGGCGTCGTCGCGGCGTCCGGTGGGAATCACGGTGCTGCCGTTGCGTATGCCGCGAAGCGGCTTGGCGTAGCAGCGCACATCTTCGTCCCCGCGGTCTCGTCGCCGGCGAAGATTGCCAAGATTCAGGCGTACGGCGCGCAGGTGCACGTCGGCGGCGAGCGCTACGCGGACGCGCTTGCCGCGTCCGAGGAGTGGATCGAGCTCGGCGGCGGCCTTCCGGTGCACGCATACGATGCGGTCGAGACGCTGCTGGGCGCAGGGACGACCGGCGTCGAGTTCGAGGAGCAAGAACCGGCGCTCGACACGCTGCTGGTCGCCGTCGGCGGCGGCGGGTTGCTGGGCGGGATCGCGGCGTGGCTACACAAACGCGTGCGGTTGATCGGTGTCGAGCCGTTCGCTGCGCCGACGCTCGCGCGTGCGCTCGAAGCCGGCGAACCGGTCGACGCACCGGCCGGCGGTATCGCGGCCGACAGCCTTGCACCGCGTCGCGTCGGCAGTCTGATGTTTCCGCTCGCGCAAGCGTACGTCGATCGCGTCGTGCTCGTCGAGGACGACGCGATCGTCGCGGCGCAGCGCGCACTGTGGGAGACGTTGCGCGTCGTCGCGGAACCGGGTGGTGCCGCTGCGTTCGCCGCGCTCCTGTCCCGCGGTTATGTGCCGGAGCCCGGGGAACGGGTGGGCGTTCTGCTCTGCGGCGCGAATACGTCGGCGGTCGACTTCGGCCGCTGAACCGGGGGCTGCAGTCGTGAAACGAGACGAAGGCCGACGCCGCGCGACGAACGCGTCGGACCACGTCTACACGCCGCACCCAAAGACCGCACCGAGCTCGTGCTCAATGCAACACCAAGGACGGCTTCGCCCGCTTTTTCTTTCGGTCTCCCCTTGTCAGTGTAAGGACGATGTGATTGATCGTGTCACGCTGAGCTTGTCGAAGCGCCCGTCCTCGCTGAGCTTGTCGAAGCGCGGTGACTCACGACGGCTTCGACGGGCTCAGCCGGGACGCGTGCTTCGACAAGCTCAGCATGACAGGTGGGGTGACGCGGCGGGGGACTAGAGCAACGTTCTCCGCAGGTCGGCGAGTGTGTTCTTGATTTCGACGGTGAAACGTGCTGCGAGTGCGCCGTCGACGACGCGGTGATCGTAGGAGAGCGAGAGCGGCTGCATGAGGCGCGGCACGAACGCGTTGCCGTCCCAGACGGGGCGTATCTCGGCTTTGCAGGCGCCGAGGATCGCGACTTCGGGGGCGTTGATGATCGGCGTGAAGTAGGTGCCGCCGATCGAGCCCAGTGAGCTGATCGTGAACGTCGAGCCGTTCATGTCGTTCGGACCAAGCTTGCCGTCACGTGCTTTCGCGGCGAGCTCGGCGCTCTCGCGGGCAAGTTCGATGATCCCTTTCTTGTCGGCGTCCTTCACGACGGGGACGACGAGTCCGCTCGGCGTGTCGGCGGCGAAGCCGATGTTGTAGTACTTCTTGAGGACCAGCTGGTCGCCGTCGAGCGAGCTGTTGAGCTGCGGGTAGCGTTGGAGCGCCGCGATGACCGCCTTCATCAAGAACGCGAGCATCGTGACCTTGACGTCTTTGCGCTCGCCGTTGATCTGCTTGCGGAACGCTTCGAGCTCGGTAACATCCGCGTCGTCGTCCTGCGTGACGTGCGGGATCATCACCCAATTGCGCGCGAGCACCGGCCCGCTGATCCGCTGGATGCGCGTCAGTGGGACGCGTTCGATCTCGCCGAACTTCGCGAAGTCGACCGACGGCCACGGTGGGAGATTCAGACCCAGGCCGGTGCCTGCGCTTGCCGGTGCGGGAAGCGTCGACGCGCCGGCGAGGGTCGCTTTGACGTAGCCCTGGACGTCGTCGCGCGTGATGCGCCCGTTGGGGCCGCTGCCGCGGACGCCGGCGAGATCGACGCCGAGCTCGCGCGCGAAGCGGCGAATCGCCGGCGACGCGTGGACCTTCGTGCTCTCCGTGGGCGCGAACGCAGCAGGGAGAGGCGCGGGCCCGCTGCGCGCGACACCGTTGCTGACCGGCGGCGGCGGCGCGCTGCTGCGCCCGTTCGTTTGGACTTGTTGGGGTTGTGGTGCTTTGGGTGCTGGTTGCGGGGACCGTGTTGCAGCCGACACGGTCGATACCGTCGCGAGCACGATCCCTTGCGAGACTTTGTCGCCGACCTTCACGTTGACGTCGCGGATCGTGCCGCCGGTCGAGGCCGGGACTTCCATCGTCGCCTTGTCGGACTCGAGGGTGACGAGCGGCGCGTCTTTCGCGACCGTTTGGCCGGGCGAGACGAGGACTTCGATGACCGGGACGTCGCTGAAGCCGCCGAGGTCCGGGACGACGAGGTCGACGACCGTTTCGACTTCTTGGCTCTCCGCGGCGACGGCGGCGGGCGATACGTCTTCTTGCGCGGCGCCGATGATTTGGGCGGCGACGCCGACGGGGTCGTTTGCGGACGACACGGGCGCTTGCGCCCGCGCTTCGACTTGCGCTTCGACAGGCTCAGCGTGACTGGAGTCGAGCGTCGCGATGACGGTTCCTTGGGAGACTTTGTCGCCGACTTTTACCTTGACGTCTTTGACGACGCCGGCGGCGCTCGCGGGGACTTCCATCGTCGCCTTGTCGGACTCGAGCGTGACGAGCGGCGCGTCTTTGGCGATCGTCTCGCCGGGCGCGACGAGCACCTCGATGACCGGGATGTCTTGGAAGTCTCCGAGGTCGGGGACGGTCAGTTCGATCTGCGGCACGTTACTACGACTTCCGATCAAACCGTGGTCGGTTCGGGCTTGGCAGCGTCGATCTCGTATTTCTTGATCGCTTCGGCGACCTTCGCGCGATCGATCGCACCGTCGTCGGCGAGCGCCTTGAGTGCGGCGAGCGCGACCCAGCGGCGATCGACCTCGAAGAACTCGCGGAGCTTGGCCCGCGTGTCGCTGCGACCGAAACCGTCGGTGCCGAGCGCGTGGAAGCGGCGGTCGACGAACGGGCGGATCTGCTCGGCGAACGTCTTCACATAGTCGGTCGCTGCGACGACCGGACCGGCGTGACCGTCGAGCTGCTGCGCGACGTACGGCTTGCGCGGTTCTTGCGTCGGGTTGAGCAAGTTCCAACGCGTGGCAGCTTCGCCGTCGCGGTGGAGCAGCGTGAAGCTCGTCGCGCTCCACACATCGGCGACGACGCCGAAGTCGTCTCGCAACAGGTCGGCCGCGGCGAGCACCTCGCGCAGGATCGAGCCGCTGCCCATCAGCTGCACGCGCGGCTGGTTCTTCTTCGCCGGGCCGCCGTCGCGCAGGAGATACATCCCCTTGAGGATCCCATCTTCGGCACCGGCCGGCATCGCGGGATGGCCGTAGTTCTCGTTGAGCAGCGAGATGTAGTAGTAGACGTCTTCCTGCTCGCCGAGCATCCGCCGCACGCCGTCCTGGACGATCGTCGCGACCTCGTACGCGTACGTCGGGTCGTACGGCATGCAGTTCGGGATCGCCGCCGCGAACAGGTGCGCATGGCCGTCCTCGTGCTGCAAACCTTCGCCGTTGAGCGTCGTGCGGCCCGAGGTTCCGCCGAGCAGGAAGCCGCGCGTGCGCATGTCGCCGGCCGCCCACGCGAAATCACCGATGCGTTGGAAGCCGAACATCGAGTAGAAGATGAAGAACGGCAGCGTCTGCACGCCGTGCGTCGAGTACGACGTTCCGGACGCGATCCACGAGCACATCGCGCCGGCTTCGCTGATCCCTTCCTGAAGGATCTGGCCGGCCTTGTCCTCGCGGTACCACATCAGCTGATCGGCATCTTGCGGACGATAGAGCTGACCGACGCTCGAGTAGATCCCGAGCTGACGGAACATCCCTTCCATCCCGAACGTGCGTGATTCGTCGGCGACGATCGGCACCAGACGCGGGCCGATCGTCTTGTCGCGCAGCAGCGTCGAGAGCGCGCGCACGAACGCCATCGTCGTCGAGATCTCACGCTCACCGGTCGACTCGTGCAGCGCGGAGAACGCGCTGCGCTCCGGGACCGGGAGCGCCTTTTCGACGTTGCGGCGGCGTGCCGGAACGCTGCCGAGCTTGGCGACGCGTTCCTGCAGATACTTCGCTTCTTGGCTGTCGGGCGCGGGCTTGATGAACGGGATATCTTCGAGCTGCGAGTCGGCGACCGGGATCGAGAAGCGATCGCGGAACGCGCGCAGCTGCTCGACCATCATCTTCTTTTGCTGGTGAGCGATGTTCATGCCCTCGCCCGCGGAGCCCAGGCCGTAGCCCTTGATCGTCTTGGCGAGGATCACCGTCGGCGAGCCGGTGTGCTCGACCGCCGATTTGTACGCCGCGTAGACCTTGTACGGATCGTGACCGCCGCGGTTGAGCGCCCAGATCTCGTCGTCGCTCATCCGCTCGACGAGTGCCGCCGTCTCGGGATACTTGTTGAAGAAGTGCTCGCGCACGTAGCGGCCGTCGCGCGACTTGAGCGTCTGGTAGTCGCCGTCGACCGTCTCGCCCATCAGCTTGACGAGCGTTCCGGTGTGATCGGCGGCGAGCAGCGGATCCCAGCGGCGGCCCCAGATCACCTTGAGCACGTTCCAGCCGGCGCCGCGGAAGAGCCCTTCGAGCTCCTGGATCACCTTGCCGTTACCGCGCACCGGACCGTCGAGCCGCTGCAGGTTGGCGTTGACGACGAAGATCAGGTTGTCGAGCTTCTCGCGCGCCGCGAGCGAGAGACCGGCGAGCGTCTCGGGCTCGTCGATCTCACCGTCGCCGATGAAGCACCACACCTTGCGGCCTTCCGTATCGGCAAGCCCGCGATCGTGCAGGTAGTGCATGTAGCGCGCCTGGTAGACGGCTTGCAGCGGACCCAGTCCCATCGAGACGGTCGGGAACTGCCAGAAATCCGGCATCAGCCACGGATGCGGATACGACGAGATCCCCTTGCGGTCGACCTCGCGGCGGAAGTTGTCGAGCTGCGCTTCGGTCAGCCGTCCTTCGAGGAACGCGCGCGCGTAGATGCCGGGCGACGAGTGGCCTTGGAAGTAGACGAGGTCGCCGCCGTTCTTGTATTCCGGGCCGCGCCAGAAGTGATTGAAGCCGACGTCGTAGAGCGTCGCCGCCGACGAGAACGTCGCGACGTGTCCGCCGAGCTCGCTGTGATCCTTTTGCGCGCGCACGACCATCGCCATCGCGTTCCAGCGCACGTAGTGGCGCAGCCGCGCTTCGATCTCGTCGTCGCCGGGGAAGTGCGCCTGCTGTTCGGGCGCGATCGTATTGACGTAGGGTGTCTGCTGCGCGGCGGGGGTGCGGATCCCGCGCGTCGCGGCGTGCTCGACGACGGCCTGGACGAGCTCGCTTGCGCGCCGGCGCCCCTCGGCATCGATCACGCCGTCCAGAGCGTCGAGCCATTCGCGCGTCTCGGCCGGATCGGGCGCGGCGCCGGCGTCGGCAGCGGCGGCCCCATTCGTCGCGAGACGGGCTTCGATGGACGTGTCGATCATAGCGGGCTCCAAGCGAGAGACGCAGTCGTTTCCCGCCATGATACGCGGAAAGCGGTTTCATCCCGTCCGCCAATCCGCGAAGCGGAGCCATCCATTACCGAAAATGGGTAGGATTGGAGGGTCCGGAGGGCCAAATGGAGGGTCATGCGGACTGGCTGGTCGGAGCTCGCGATCGCGCTCGACCGCGACAGCATCGTCCCGATCTACCGTCAGATCTACGAGCGCCTGCGCGCACAGATCCTCGCCGGCGCGCTCCCGGAAGGGACCCGGCTGCCGCCTGAGCGCTCGCTCGCCGAGCGGCTGGAGGTCAACCGCTCGACCGTCGTTCACGCCTATCGCGACCTCGCCGCCGACGGGCTCATCGAGCAGCGGGTAGGGTCCGGTTCGCGGGTCGCGGCGGCACCGGGCGGTGGACGTCCCGAGCGCGGTGACACGGGGGTTCCCTGGTGGGTCACGCTTCCGCCATGGCGGGTCGGTGAGTATCCGGCGGTCCTCGGCGAGCTCGCCGCGGCCGAACACCGCGGGCTGATCGCGTTCGTTCAAGGGGTGCCCCCGGCCGAACCGTCGCCGCTCGAGGACCTCTCGCGCTCGTTCGCGCGGGTCGGCGGCGACGTCAACTTCGTGCTGACGTACGGCGATTCGGAAGGCTACGCGCCGCTGCGTGAGGCGATCGCGGAGCGTATGCGCACGCGCGGCTGCGCCGTCGATCCGCGCGACGTGCTGGTGTTGACCGGTTCGACGCAAGGGATCACGCTCGTCGCGCAATCCCTCGCCGAGCCCGGCGACGAGATCGTCGTCGAGGCGCCGACGTATCCCGGCGCGCTGCAGATCTTCCAGATCGCGGGGCTGCGCGCGATCCCCGTCCCGCTCGACGAGGACGGGATGCGCGTCGATCACGTCGAGGCGATCCTGCGCACGCGTCGCCCGCGCTTCATCTACACGATGCCGTCGATGCACAACCCGACCGGCGTTTCGATGAACCGCGATCGCCGCGAACGTTTGGTGACGCTCGCCAAGCGGCACGGCGTTCCGATCGTCGAGGACGACCCGTACGGCGAGCTCTCACGCGACGGCGTCGCGCCGCTGCTCGCGCACGACGGCGAGTACGTCATCTATCTCTCCTCGTTCTCGAAGACGATTGCACCGTCGTTGCGGCTGGGCTGGCTGGTCGCGCCGCGCACGATCTACGAGCGGCTGCTGCTGCGCAAGCAGTCCTACGACATGGCGTCGTCGATGTATATCCAGGCGGGCGTGCGTGACTATCTCGAACGCGCGTACGATGTGCATCTCGGTGCGTTGCGCGACGAGCTCGCGCGGCGGCGCGCCATCGCGCTCGCGGCGATCGAGGAACACTGGCCGTCGTCGATGCGCGTGATGCCCGGCGGCGACGGCTATTATTTGTGGGCGACTGCGCCGCGCGAGACGCGGGCTCGTGCGCTGCTGACGAATGCCGAGCGGCGCGGCGCGACGTTCCTGTTCGGCGAGGCATTCTTCGCGCAGTCGGGCGGCGACCACAACTTCCGCCTTGCGCTCACGCCGGTGGCGCGTACCGCGATCGCCGAGGGTATTCACCGCATCGGAGACGCCGCACGATGACTCGTTTCCCCGCGCGCGCGCTGCTGGAGTGGTACGCGCAGCACGGTCGACGCAACCTTCCCTGGCGCATGACGCGTGACCCGTACCGGATCGCCGTGAGCGAGTTCATGCTGCAGCAGACGCAGGTCGACCGCGTCATCCCGCTCTACAACGCGTTCGTCGAGCGCTTTCCGTCGTTCGAAGCGCTTGCGGCGGCGGAGGCCGGCGACGTCGTACGAGCGTGGCGGGGACTGGGATACAACAGCCGCGCGATGCGGCTGCACGCGCTGGCGCGCGCCGTGGTCGAGCGTCATGCCGGCGCGTTGCCGGACGAGACGGAGGCGCTGCGTGCGCTGCCGGGGATCGGCGCGTACACTGCCGCGGCGGTGCGCGCGTTCGCGTTCGAGCGCGATGACGCGGCGATCGACGTCAACCTGCGGCGTGTCGCGCACCGTGTCGGGTTCGGTCTCGAGCATCCGCGCCGTGCCTCCGAAACGGAGCTCGACGCGTTCTTGCGGGCCGGTCTCGAAACCGGAACCGCACACGATTGGAACTCCGCGCTGATGGATTTGGGCGCGACCGTCTGCACCGCGCGCGCAGCGAAGTGTCTGGTCTGTCCGCTGCGCGAGGCGTGCGCAGCCGCGCCCGTCGATCCCGCGCAGCTCGCTGCGCTCGCGCGGGCGCATGCACCGCGCAAGGCGCCGCAAAACGCGATCCCGTTCGAGCGCACGACACGATTCTTGCGTGGCCGCATCATCGACCGTCTGCGTGACGTCCCGGCGCGTGAAGTGCTCTCGCTCGCAGCGCTCCAACGAGAGCTCGGTGCGATCGTTCCCGCCGACCGCCTGCCCGAGATACCGCAGGTCGTGATCGCCCTCGAGCGTGACGGTATCGTCCTACAAACTGCGCAAGGCGTACGTTTACGCTGATTCGGAGCGACGGCTCAGTTCCACGCTGATCGACTTACCTACGCTCACCCGCTTTGCGCGGATGATCTCGCGGAGTATCATGGGTATTCTCGCGACCGGGTTCGCGCAGCAGCGGAGTGAAGCGATGGAAGACTTTCTCGAGTCGGCAACCGGCGGGGCGATCTGGGGCTTGGGATTCGGCCTAGCGGGCTTGGCTCTCACGGGTTTCGGTCGCGGGTTGCGGCCCGTTGCCAAGACCATCGTGAAAGGCGGGATCATCGCCGGCGATTGGATTCGCAACGCTACCGAAGAGAGCCGCGAGCAGCTCAAGGATATTTACGAGGAAGCACGGGCGGAGCGCGCAGAGCCGCGCCCCGCGCCAGCGCCAGAACGTAGTACCGTCAGCAAAGATTGAGAGCGCAAGCGCTCCCCGTGCTCGTCCACTCCGTCGAGGGACGAGCACGGTTTCGCGTTCCTCGTCTGCGACGCGACGCGCTGTACGCGAAGGGATTGTCGAGCGCTCTGCGTGCGATCGCAGGGGTGATTGTGGTGCGCGTCAACGCACCAGCGTCGTCGATCATCGTCTCCTTCGATCCGCGTGCGCTTGCGATCGACGCGATCGTCGCGGGCCTGCGCGCTCCGGTCCCAGGTCCGGAGCCTGTCTCCTTGCGCACCGCCTCGACGACGCGGCAACACCACCACCTTGCCACGCTGCTCACCGGCGCGGTCGGTCTCGGGCTCGCGCTGATCGGCGCGCCGGTGTGGCTGACGGGCGTGTTCATCGTCGCGAGCACATCACCCGTTGCGCTGCGAGCGGCGCGCGAGCTCGCGCGGGGCCGTCTCTCCGTCGATTTTCTCGACGCGCTGGCGATCGCCGTTCTCGCCGTGCGCGGATCGCTGGGTCCCGCCTCGCTCTCGGCGTCGCTGATCGCAGGCGGCGAGTACATCCGCGCGCTCACCGCGCGGCGTTCGCGCGCTGCGCTCGTCGATCTGTTCGGGACGCGTGGTCAGCTCGCGTGGGTGATCCGCAACGGTCGCACCGAGCACCTCGCCGCCGAGTCGCTCGAGGTTGGCGACCGCGTCGTCGTCTATCCCGGTGAACCGGTGCTGGTCGACGGGATCGTCACCGGCGGCGAGGCGATGGTCGATCAGAAGTCGCTCACCGGGGAATCCAAGCCGGTGCATAAGCGACTCGGCGACGAGGTGTTCGCGTCGACGTTCGTCACCGCCGGAAAGCTCTACGTCGTCGCCGAGCGCGTCGGGCGCGAGACGCGTGCGAATCGGATCGTGCAGCTCCTCGAGGAGGCGCCGATCTACGACACCGCGATCGCAAACTACGCCGAGCGTTTTGCCGATCGTTTCGTCCTGCCGACCCTGCTGGCAGGTACGGCGATCTTCGCGATCACCAGGAATCCCATACGCGCCGCGGCGGTGATCGTGTTCGACTTTGCGACCGGGGTACGGGTCTCGGTTCCGACGACGGTCCTCGCCGCGATGAGCGCTGCCGCCGTGCGGCGCAACATCCTCATCAAGGGCGGGCGTGCGATCGAACAGCTCGCGCGCGTCGACACGATCGTGTTCGACAAGACCGGTACCCTCACGTCGGGGACGCCGCGCGTCATCGACGTCGGGTCGGTCGATGCAGCAGTCGATCGTGACGACGTCCTCGCCCTCGCCGCTGCGGTCGAGCTGCGCCTGACACATCCCGCCGCGCATGCGATCGTCTCCGCTGCGCGCGAACGCGGTATCGCGATCCCCGAACGTCGCGCATCCGACTACGCGATCGGGCTGGGCGTCTCGGCCGAGGTCGACGGGGAGCGCGTCGACGTGGGAAACGAGCAGCACTTGCTGCGCAAGGGCATCAACGTCGACGAATGTGCCCTCGAGGCGGCGGCATGCATGGGAAAGACCGGAGCCTCAACGGTCTTCGTCGCGCGTGGCGGCCGGACGATCGGTTGGATCGCCTATGCCGACATTGCGCGTTCCGAGGCGCGCGAAGTCGTGCGGATGCTGCGCGAGAGCGGGGTGCGGCGGCTGGTGATGGTGACCGGAGATCAACCCGACGTCGCCGCAGCGGTCGCGCAGGAGATCGGGATCGACCGCATCGAGGCCGAAGTCTTTCCGGAGCGCAAGGCCGAGATCGTTCGCGCGCTGCAGGAGCGCGGACACGTCGTCGCCGTCGTCGGTGACGGGATCAACGACTCACCGGCGCTCGGCTACGCCGACGTCTCGATCTCGCTCAAAGACAGCAGCGACATCGCGCGCGAGAGCGCCGACGTCGTCTTGCACGGCGATCTGCGCGGGTTGGCCGAGGCTGTCGACATCGCGCGGCACACGATGCGGATCATCCGTGACGACCTCGCGATCGTCGCGGTCCCCAACGCGGTGGGTTTCGCCTTGGCGTGCGTCGGTGTCGTCTCACCGACGATGGCGACCGCGCTCAACAACGGTTCCGCCGTCGCGGCAGCTCTCAACGGGCTTCGTCCCCTGTCGTATACGCCTGACGGCAACGGCAAGACGCAGTGGAGCACCGGGCCGGAGCACCACGAGACGTGGCAACAGCGCTTGACACTCGGACTCGGCGGCGACGCCGTCGTGCGCAGCGGGCGGTAACAGCAGAAAGGAACGGCGAGATGCTCGAGGATGCTTTCGGACGACTCGTAGCCGGCGCGCTCTGGGGTGCGGGGGCGACGGTCGTGCTCTCCCTGACGCGCGGGCGAAACGACGGCGTACGCCCGTTCGCGAAGACGATCATGAAAGGCTGTCTCGTCGCAGCGGACCGGATCAGCGAGATGACGGCGGAGGCGCGTGAGTCGCTGAACGATCTGTACGCGGAGGCTCAGGCGGAACGCGAGCATGACGCGGCTCAGACTGCGTCGACGAAGACGGCCGAGCCGGAAGCCGCGCGTTCGTCATGAGCGGTCAGGCGTCAGCGGGGGTCCCGATCAACGACGCCCTCATCGCAAGCGATATCGCCGGACGGCTGCGGATCCGGCTGCGCCGCGAGATGCGCAGTGAATCGGGGATGGCGTCACTCGCCCACGGGCTGCGCAGCCGCGCCGGTATCTCGCAGGTGGAAGCGAACAGCCGTACCGGAAGCGTCACGGTCCAGTACGATGCGCAAACGCACACGCGGGACGGAATCATCGCGATGCTGCGCGATCTGGGCGTAATCGTCGGCACCGTCACGGGGTCCGCGACTCTCGGGGCGTCGCAGAATGGGCGCAGCCTGACCGGCGATCAAATCGCGGAGGCCTTCGACGACCTCGATCGGCGCATCTCCGATGCGACCGGGATGCGCCTCGATCTCAAGGTGTTGTTTCCGCTCTCGCTCTTTGGGATTGGCGTGTGGCGCACCGCAGTCGCCGGTTTGGGGCTCTCGCAGGTTCCCGCCTACGTCATGTTTTGGTACGCGTTCAGCTCGTTCATGACGCTGAACGCCCCGGAACGACCGCCGGACGAGCATGGGTGAGGAACCGGGCGCGAAACCGCGCCTGATCCTCTACGTCGGTAAAGGCGGTACCGGGAAGACGACGATGGCTGCGGCGACCGCAGTGCGTGCTGCACAGCTCGGCCATCGCACCCTCGTTGTCAGCACCGACATCGCGCACAGTCTCGGCGACGTGCTCGACGCGCGATTGAGTTCGACGCCCGTACCGGTCGGAGAACGGCTCTTCGCGCAGGAGATCAACGTGCTCGAAGAAGCGCGAAGGGGCTGGTCGCGCTTGCACGACTCGTTGACGGCGGTCTTTGCGCGCGAGGGACTTTCCGCGGTGCAAGCGGAGGAGCTCGCCGTCATCCCCGGGATGGAAGAGGTCGCGGCGCTGATGCAAATCGCGCACCACGTGCGCAGCGCCGAGTACGACTGCATCGTCGTCGACGCCGCACCGACCGGCGAGACGATCCGCCTGCTGAGCATGCCCGAGTCGTTCGTGTGGTACGCCGGACACTTCCGGGAGTGGAAGGGCCGCTTGTTGCGGTTCGCAGCGCCTTTGCTGCGAGGCGTCCTGCCGGAGGTCGACTTCGCGGCGGTTGCGCGGACGATCGCGGAGCGCGTGCGCGAGCTGCGCGAGCTGTTGGTCGACGCGCGTCGCACGTCGTATCGGCTCGTCGTCACGCCGGACCGCACGGTCCTCAAAGAAGCGCGACGCGCGGAGACGTATCTCAATCTCTTTCAGTATCCGATCGACGCGGTCGTGCTCAACCGCGTCATCCCGGCGGTCGAGCCGCGCAACGCATATCTCGACGCGCTCCTCGCGCGCCAAGCCGCGGCGATCGACGAGGTCCGGCGCACGTTCGCGGCGCTCCCAATCCTCGAAGCGCCGAACACGGCCGAGGAACCCGTCGGCAGCGACGCGCTTGCACGGCTCGCGGAGGGTCTGTTCAGCGGTCACGACCCGACGGCGCTGCTCCACGTCGGCCCGACGCTGCGCGTCGATCAGACCGACCGTGGCTTCGTCTTGCGGATCCCGATGCCGAACGTCGAAGTCGGCAAGCTCGCCTTGCGCAAGGTCGGCGACGAGCTGTACATCGACGTGGGCAACGTGCGTCGCGAGGTCAGCTTGCCGGCCGCACTCGTCGACTTGGAGCCGTCGACGGCGCGCATCCACGAGGGTGCGCTCGAGATCCCGTTTTCCGCCTAGTCCCTCAAAGAGGATCGATCGATGGAAGAGTTCCTCGGCTTCTTAGGTTTCAGCGTCGGTGCGAGTCTCACGATCGGCGCGACGCGGCTCCTGCGGCGCGGTGCGCGCGAAACGGCGAAACGTATCGCGCGCACCGGGATGGGTATGACGGACTCCCTGCGGCGAATCGGTGACGAGGCGCGCGCGGAGTTGCGGCGTGCCGAGCCGGCCGAGGCGCAAGCGGAGCCGCAGCCCCGCCGACGACGCGGCCGCGCGCAGGACGTTCGTACGATCGAGATCGCGACCCAGTAGCTCCTGAGTTCAGCGGCCGAAGCGATAGCCGACGTTTACCGTGCGCGGGGGTGCCCAGTGGTTGCCTTGCGCGTTCAAGAACGTCACCAAGTACCGGTCGTTGAAGATGTTTTGAATGTTCACGGTGATCGCGGCGCCGTGACCGAGACCGAAGCCCTTCTCGACGTCGAAGACGACGTGCGGGGTGCGCTTGCACGGACCGCCGATGTTGAGCGAGTAGTTGGGGCCGGCGCACGTGATCCCGCCGTTCGGGTTCAGCGCTGAAGAAAGCCCGCTGCCGTACTCACCGTCGGCGGCGAACCAGCCGCCGCGCCGATCGTTCACGACGATCCCCGCATTGACGTCGATACGCTGATCGTGGTCGGCCGGCGTCCAGTCGCTCGGTGCACCGAAGCACGGCGCGAGCAGCTGCGTCTCGCAACCGTTGTTGACCGAGTACGTATGCGTGAACGATCCGTAGATGCGGCTCGCGTTCGACAGGGGGTGCTGATAGTACAGCGACTGGGTCGCGATCCGGCCCTGCTGGTAGTTGATGTCCTGATGTAGGTTCGTAAAGCCGACTTGCGTGTCGTCGATCAAATCGGTGATGTTTTGCTGCATGATGCGCACGCCCAGGTCGCCGCGTCCGACACTGAAGTGGCCGCCCACTTCGTAGTCCGACGTCCGCTGCGGCTTGAGGTCGAACGCGGCCGGCGACGACTGCAGCGGGAGGTTCAACAAGTACGATGCTGCCGGCGCGACGTTTTCGAGCGAGAACGGCTCGAAGAGCCGTCCGTAGTACGCATAGATGTTGGCGTACGGCGAGAACGTATACGTCAGCTTGACGCGCGGACTCGTCTGCGCAAAACTGCGCTGGAACTCTGTCGAGAAGATCTGGAAGAGATCCTGACGTACCCCGTAGTCCAGCTCCCAGTGATCGCTCATCTTCCAGTTGTCCTGCAGATACGCGGCGCTGAGATGCCCGATGTTGGGCGCGTTGTCGACGACGGTGAAGGAACCGTCAGGGTTGGCGAGCGTGGGGAACGTCTGGGCGAGGAAGTTGCCGGGCTGCAGCGTAACGCCGTAGTTCTTCGCGACGTGCGTGGCGTCGTACAGGCCGCCGAACGCGACGCGATGGTGCGCGCTGCGGTTCTCGTAGTCGAGGTTGCCGCCGACGTCGATTGCCGTGCGGTCGCTGCCGAGCGAGAAGCCGCAGGTACGGATGGAATAGTTGACGTTGGGGTCGCCGACGGGGTTCGTGAACGGCGAGCCGGCCGGGAACGCGGCGTTGGCGCAGTCGTTCGGACCGCCGGAGTTCTGGGCTTCCCCGTAGATGAAGTCGTTTGACGGATCGCCGAAGTCGCGGATGCGCGAGCGCTTGTAGAACGTCCCGACCGAGAGCGAACCGTGGTCGCCGATCGGATGGCGCCACTGGAGCGTCGAGAAGAGGTCCTGCTGGGTCTCGTTGTCGTTGGTGCTCGCCGGCGCGCCGCCCTCGACGTCGACGGGGATCTGATAGGTCTGGTACGAGTTGCTGACCGTCAGGTTCAGGAAATCGTTTCCGACCGGGAGCGTATAGCGCAGGAACTGATTGGCGTTGCTGAAGCCGTTGTGCGGCGAGCTCGGATTTGGCGGATCTTCACCACGATTGCTCCGCTCGTCGCGCACGCCGATCTGGAGGTAGCCTTTCCCGAGGTTGCCGTGCCAGTCGAGCTTCTGATCGACGTGTGCGAACGAACCGTAGTCGATACTTCCTGCGAAGCCGGGCGGTCCGCTCCCGCTCTTGGTGTTGATGTTCAGGATCGAGGCGAACCGTTCGCCGTACTGCGCCGGAAACGCACCTTGGATGACCTCCATGAACGCGATGTCGTTCGAGTCGAACTCGCCCCCGATGACGCGGTTGAGCTCTTGCGGAACCGGCGCACCATCGACGATGTAGCCGAGGACGCCGTGGTCGCCGTTGACGTGCACGACGCCGTTCGCACCTCGCGCGGCGCCCGGGATCTGGAGCAAGAGGTCGGGGAGACGTCCGGCCCCCGGTGAGTGGCTCAGCGTCGTCGCGCCGAGCGTGAAGTCGGTCCCGGAGCCCTGGATGGGCGGACGCGACGTGACGCTTGAGCGGCCGATCTGTTTCACCTGGGTGAGCGAAGCGGTGATCGTCGCCCCCGCGGACGGGACCTCGACTTGCAGGGCCGCTGAACCATCGGTCCCGGTGACGTCGACGGTGTAGGTCCCGATCGGGATTCCCGTGACGGTGAACCTCCCGTGCGCGTCGGTCTTGGCGTGCAGGGTCAGGTTGTTGCCCAGCACGGTCACGTTCGCGCCGCTCGCGGGCTGATCGTGCGCGGTGACGATGCCGGACAGGAACGTCGTCGCCTGGGCGAGCGCCGTCCCGATCGAGCTTACGGCAAAAAAGAAAAAAGCAAAAAGTGCACAGGTGCGACGCATGACCCCTAGTTGCCGCGGGCAGCACGCCGCCTCCTGCTATTGAGAAATCAATATCATAACGAGATCGACGGGGTGGAGGAGGGGCGTCCGGCCCGAACGTTAGGCGGCGGCCGCCAGTGCAGGCGTCGCGAGCGGCGCCAACGTGTGCATCCCAACGCGCGCGAGGAGTCGGCGTACGCTAAAGGCGCGACGCACGAGGCGCAGCGCAATCCGGACGCCGCGCGGGAACAACGCGTCGATCGACGAGCACTCGCACAGCAACCGCCACGCAGCGCGCAGCACGACACGGTGCCAAGGCTGCGTGCGCAGCTCGTTCACTGCGACGGACACGATGCCGGCGGCGCGCACGACGTCTCGGACGAGACCGATCCCCGGCGGATCGAGCAGCGCGAGCGCGAACTCGAGGAGCACGCGTAGCGACGCTGCGTTGGCCGGCGCGGCAGCAACGGAACGGTCGTGCATGTCCGTGGCGCCGACCCGAGCGAGTCCGTGATCGACACGGGCGACAAGCTGCGGAACGCCGACGACGCCCGGGTCGTAGCGGATGACGATCGAGCCGCAGCGCTCGTTGACGCGGGCCGATGTGACGCCGGAATGCTGCGTTACCGCGAGAGCGACTTGAGCGAGCGTGCCCTCGGGGAGCGGGCAGCGAACCCGTATGCGAAGGCGCCCCGGCACGCTGTGTGCGATCGTACGCAGCAAAGCGCGGGGCGCTTCATACTGACAGTCGTCCGTGGACTCCACGGACGTTAACGATAGCGGGCCGAGTTTATGACCGCGTTATCCGAACCACGCCGGCAGGTCGGCGTAGCGCTCTTCCTTCCACGGATCGGCGTCGTTGTTGTAGCCGCGTACTTCCCAGAACCCCTTGCTGTCGTGGTCGAGAAATTCGAGCCCGTGCAGCCATTTGGCGCTCTTCCAGAAGTATTTCTTAGGGACGAACATTCGTACCGGACCGCCGTGGATCGGCTCGATCGGCTTGCCGTCGTACTCGTACGCGACGAGCACGTCGTCGTCGAGCATCACCGAGAGCGGCAAGTTCGTCGTGTAGTCGTTGTCCGCGTGCTGGATCACATGCGTCACCGAGGCCAGCGGCTTCGCGCGCGCGAGCAGGCTGGAGAAGAGGACGCCCTTCCAAAGCGTGTCTTTCTTCGACCAGCGGGTGACGCAGTGGATGTCGCCGCGCCACTGCGTCGGCGGCAGGGCGCGCAACTCGTCGTAGGAGAGCTCGAACGGGTTCTCGACCAAGCCGAAGAAGCGCAGCCGCCACGTCGTGGGGTCGATCGTCGGCACCTCGCCGACATGGAGGACGGGGAACCCCTCGGTCACCGTCTGGCCGGGCGGGACGGTCGGATCCTTCTGCTTCAGGAACGGCATACTTCGGATAGGATTCTCCGACGCCGCGCGAAGGTTCCGCTTCGTGGCCATCCCGTTTCCCAAGCGGAAGGTTTCCCGCGCGGTCGCGCGCGAGGAACTCGCGGTCCTCGAGCGGACCTACCCCGACGCCGTCACAGCGCTCGAATACACGAATCCCTTCGAGCTGCTGATCGCGGTGATCCTCAGCGCGCAGACGACCGACGCCCGCGTCAACCTCACCACGCCGACGCTCTTCGCGAAGTATCCCGACGCGCCGGCGCTCGCGCACGCGTGTCAGGAGGACGTGGAGAAGATCATCAAGTCCTGCGGCTTCTACCGCATGAAGGCCAAGAACATCATCGCGGCCGCCCGCGGGCTCGTCGAAGACCACGGCGGCGAGGTCCCGTCGACCCGCGAGGCGCTCGAAGCGCTGCCCGGCGTCGGCCGCAAGACCGCCAACGTCGTCATGTCCGTCGCGTTCGAGGAAGCGGCGTTCGCGGTCGACACGCACGTCTTCCGCGTCGCACACCGCCTGGGACTGACCCTCGCAACGACCCCACGCGGCGTCGAAGAGGACGTCACCAAGCTCGTCCCGCGCGAGAAATGGCGCCACGCCCACCACTGGCTCATCCTCCACGGCCGCGCGATCTGCAAAGCCCCGGTCCCACTCTGCGGCCGCTGCCCCGTGACGATGTGCCCCTCGCGCCCGATCGTCGCGAAGGCGATGGCCGAGAAGAGCGCCGCTAGAACTGCAGCGGGCCCGAGCCGTCGAGATGCGACGGGCGGGGGAGTTCGGCGTCCTCGGCGATCTGCTTGAGGAGCTGCGAGCCGGTGAGCGCTTCGCCGTAATCGGCGTCGGTCGAGAATTTCGAGAGGTTCATCAGTGCTGGGACCTCGGCGTCGATGAACTGGTACTCACCGTCGAGCCCGCCGCCTGTGATCACGACGAGCTGACGCGGCTCGTCGAGGTCGAGCGCGACACGCCTGTCGCGGAAGCGCAGGCGCAGCCGCGGCGGTTTGTCGAGGCGCACGACGGTCACGCCGTTACGGTTGCCCAGAATCGAGTTGAGACGCTTCGCGCCCGTCGTCAGCACGTCGGCGAGCGCCGCGAAGCGCGAGGCGGCGTCGGCGCCGCTCCCCGGCATGACGTTCGCCGTCGCCGAGTCGATCGCGGCACCCAGGTCGCGGCGGGCGCGGATCTTCTGCGCCATCGCGACGATCGGGTTCTGCTCGTACTGGTCCATCCGGAGAGTGTTCGCGCCGCGGCGCGCGTAACACCCGCCCCCGAGATGACCTGGGAGCAAACCGTTGCCGCCGCCTCTGCAGCGTCGCCCGAGCGCGTCTGGGCGGTGCTGCTCGACGGGCGGCGCTGGTCAGAGTGGAACCACGGCGTCCAGTGGATGACCGTCGAGGGCCCGCTCGCACCGGGTACGGTCGTGACGATGAAGCCCGTGCGCGCGCCGCAAACCGCAATGCGCATCGAGGCGGCCGTCGCCGAGCGGCTCCTCGCGCTCGTCGTTACCTTCGGCCCGGCCGCGACGTTGCGGATGCGCTGGGACCTGACGCCGCGTGACGCGGGGACCGAGCTTGCGCACACGGTCGCGATCTCCGGGCCGCTGGCCGGCTTGCTCCTGCGCCGCACTGCCGAGCGCATCGCAGCAGCGGCACCCGCGAATCTCGAACGCCTCGCTGCTCACGCCGCCGAGAAATAAAAAAGACGCGGTCGTCACCGACCGCGCCCGATTGATATAGATAAAGACTGAGAGATACGGGGCTTACTTTTTCTTCTTCTTCGAGGTTGCTTTCTTCGCGGTCTTCTTCTTAGCGGCCATTGTACGTCACCCCCTTACCTGGAGATTCAGCCCGGCGCCGAAGCCCGGCCTGTGTCCTGCCAACGTGCGTTGGGTGGCGTGGCGTTCCCTTCCGCCGCGGCGAGGACCTTGCGAAATTGGCTTCCGCGAGGCGAGAAACGTCAACCTCCCGTAAGAGGGCGGGGATGGCGATCATCGAGACCGTCAATTTGCGGAAGGTCTTCCGCTCGGTGAGGCGCCGCCCAGGGCTCGCGGGTGCGATCGGTGCGGTGTTTGCGCCGCGCTATGAGGATCACGTCGCGGTCGACGACGTGACGATGACGCTCGAGCCCGGCGAGCTCGTCGGCTATCTCGGCCCCAACGGCGCCGGCAAGTCGACGACGATCAAGATGCTGACCGGGATCTTGGTTCCGACCTCGGGGACGATCCGCGTTGCGGGTCTCGTCCCGTATCAGCAGCGTCAAGCGAACGCCGCGAACATCGGCGTCGTCTTCGGACAGCGCAGCCAGCTCTACTGGGATCTCCCGCTGCGCGAGTCGTTCGCGTTGCTGCGCGCGATCTACGACGTGCCGACGGACCGATTCCGCCAGAACCTCGCGCATTTCAGCGAGATCCTCGACCTCGAGCGCTTCATGGACACGCCGGTGCGCCAGCTCTCGCTCGGCGAACGGATGCGCGGCGATTTCGCCGCGGCGATGCTCCACGATCCGAAGATCGTCTACCTCGACGAGCCGACGATCGGCCTGGACGTGGTGGCGAAGGAGGCGATCCGCGAGTTCATCGCGCGTATCAATCGCGAGCGCGGCACGACGGTCATCCTCACCACGCACGATCTCGCCGACGTCGAGCGGCTCACCCGCCGGATCATTCTGATCGACGAGGGGCGCGTGATCTACGACGGCGAGCTCGAGCGCCTGCGCACCGAGTACGGGATCTACCGCACGCTGGTGGTCACGCTCGCCGACCCCTGTTCGGCGGAGATCGATGTGCCCGGGGTCGAGGTCGAGGCGCACGAGGGCAGCGTCCTGCGGCTGCGTTTCGACCGGCGCGTGCTCAGCGCCGAGGCGCTGATCCGCAGGGTGATGGAGCTCTGCACGGTCAGCGACATCTCGATCATCGAGCCCGACATCGACTCGATCGTGCGGCGTATTTATCTCGAAGGGTACGGCGAAAGTACGGTGAGGACGCCGTCGTGAACGCCGCCGTGACCCGCCCTCGTTTTCGTTTGGCACCGTACCTGGAGTTCGCCAAGGTCGCGATGGCGCGCGAGGCGACGTACCGCTTCGAGGTCTTCACGAGCGTCGCGTCGCTGCTGATCCGCCTGTACCTGCTGCGCATGGTGTGGATCGCGCTCTACGCGCACAACACCGCGCCGCGCGAGCTGCCGCTCCACGCCGTCATCACCTATACGACCGTCGCGCTGCTGATGGGGCTGGTGATGGACATCGACCAGACGCGGCTGCTGCACGACAAGCTGCACGACGGCAGCATCGCCACCGACTTCATGAAGCCGATCATCGTCCCGCTCTATTTCTTCGCCGACGGCAGCGGTGAGGTGCTGTTCCATGCGACGCTGATCGTCCCGTCGTTGATCCTCGCGCTGTTTCTCGTCCACATCGACGTCCCGCCGCCCGGCGTCCTACTCGTGTTCGCGCTCAGCTTCGTGCTCGGCTATTTCGTCGGGTTCTGCATCAACTTCATCCTCAATTGCACCGCCTTCTGGACGCTCGAGATCACCGCGGTGCAGCTGATCGTCACCTGGGTCACCGACCTCTTGGGCGGCGAAATCATTCCGCTGGTCCTCTTCCCGCTCGCGCTGCAGAAGATCGCCGTCGTGCTGCCGTTCGCCGCGATGTTCTCGACGCCGCTCTTGATCTACGTCGGAACGATCCCGCCGCAACGTTACGTCGCGGCGCTCGGACTCCAGGTGTTCTGGCTCGCCGTGCTCGCGCTCTGCTCGGTGGTGGTGTGGCGTGCGGGCGCGAAGCGCATCGTGGTGCAGGGCGGATGAAGGCGCGCGCGATGCTGAGCATGTACCGCGAGTACTGGCGGATCAACGTGCTCACGACGCTCGAGTACCGTGAGAACTTCGTCCTGTGGCTGTGCTTCACGGTCGTCTACCACGGCGCGGCGATCGTGGCGCTGTGGATCATCCTGCAGCGCTTCCCGTCGATGAACGGCTGGAGCTTTCGCGACATGGCGTTCCTGTACGCGCTGTGGATGCTCGCGCACGCCCTCCACAACACGCTCTTCTCGGCGGTCGGCGACATCCCGGAGCACATCCGCGACGGCGAGTTCGACCGTCTCCTCGTGCGGCCGCTCGACACGCTCTTCCAAGCGATCGCAACTCCTGGCCAGGTCTTTCCCGACGAGCTGGTGCTCGCGCTCATCACGTTCGCCGGCGCGACGATCTACAGCAGGGTGCACGTCGACTGGGCGTTCGTCGTCTTCGTCCCGCTCGTCGTCGTCGGCGGCGCGCTGATCGACCTGGCCATCAATCTGGGGATCGCGACGGCGGCGTTCTGGTTCATCCGCGTCGACGCATTGCGCTGGATCGTGCTGCAGCTCGAACAGGAGTTCACCCGCTACCCGATCACGATCTACTCACGCGGCGTGCGCTTCTTGCTGACGTTTGTCTTCCCGTTCGCGTTCATGAACTATTTCCCGGCCCGCTATTTCCTGCACAAGGGAACGAGCGGGCTCGGGCTCCCACCCGCGGTCGGGTTGCTGACGCCGGCGATCGGCGTGCTCTTCGTCGCGCTCGCATACGCGTTCTGGCGCTTCGGTCTGAACCGGTATCAGGGCGTCGGGCACTAGCGGGCTAGCGCGACGACGTGTCGGCCTTGTCGAGGAGCAGCTCGCTCAGCGTCTCTTGCTTGGCGCGTTCTTCCTCGCGATAACGTGCGAGCTCGAGCGCGGTGAGTGAGAGCGAGGCGTGCGCGACGACGCGCACGAGCAGGTCGCGCTCGTCGGGGTCGAGGTCCAGTCCCATCACGTTGTGGCCGTAGACCACGATCGCCGTCACCTGACGCTCGAGGAAGAGCGGCGCGGCGAAGGTCAGGCGTTCGTGCGGAAAGGCCTTGTGAATCAGCTGCGTGTCCTTGCTGTTGATCGCGATCGCCCCGCGGGAGCGACTGATCGTGCGGGTGAGCTCGTCGTCTTCGTCGAGCCGAATCACGCAGTCATCCGGCCAGTTGAATGACTGTTCGAGCACGAACGAGCCGTCCTCGCGGCGCGTTAGGATCCCGCTGAACGACAGCTTGAGTGCGTGCGCGGCATCTTCGAGCAGCGCGCGGCGGACGTCCTCGACCGTCTCGGCGTCGAGGATGTAGCCGGCGATGAGCTCGAGCGCGAGCCGTTGCGCGTGGCGGTCGGAGAACACGAAGCGGTCCACGATCATGTCGAGGAAGCCCTTGATCTTGCCGGTGAACGCACCGACGAACGTCGAGATGACGATCAAGAAGCCGTATGCCAGGTCGGTGTTGTTGTAGAAGACGTAGGTTCCGATCTCTTCGGCCGCGGTAAGCGTCCCGATGAAGGCGCCGGTGAGCGCAACGTAGACGACCGCGCGGCTGACGACCCAGTCGACATCGAAGAAGTGATGCCGCACCACCGCGACCCAGACGACGACGATCGGGATGACGCTCGTGGTCAGCAAGATGCTGTTGAGCCAGAACGGGATGTAGCGCGGGAACCACGCGTCCGAGACCAAGCGCGCGGCGCCGGCGAAGGCCAGCGCTGCGACGATGTAGGCCGTACGTTGGCGCGCGACGCCGCGCGTGCGGGCGAGCGCCGCGACCAGGGCGGTCCCGATGAGACCGATCATCGCGATCTCGCTGTCCGAGTAGACCTGCGCCTGCCACAGCGCGGGCCGTGCGGCGAAGGTCATCAGCCAGTGATAATAGGCGTGGATCGTCCCCATCGCCAGGCCGAGGACGGCGCACACGACGGCGAGCAATCGCTGCGCACGCGGTGACTCGATCGCGAGGCACCCGACAAACAGCAGCAGGCCGGCGCGCGAGGCGCCGCGGATCGTGTCGCCGAGCCAGAGCGGGAGTTGTCGCCATGGGTTGTCGAGCACGACGTCGGCGAACGTGGTCGGATACTCGCCGCCCAGGCAGAAGATGAAGAAGCCGAAGGTTGCGATCCCCGGCTTGATGAGGAACAAGATCCCGCCCAGCATCACGGAGATGACGTAGAGCGCGACCCGCAGCACGAGCCCGACGCGGTTGGGCAGCGATTCGTTCGTCGCCTTCAACCGCAGAATTTGTTCGCGTCCGCCGCGCTCGATCGGGAGGTAGCGGGTGAAGTTCTGGCGCGTGAACCCGACGCCGACGATCCCGGGTTTGCGGTCGAACGGTTTGATGCGATCGACGAGAACCCGGTCGCCGACGCGGATGCGATCGGAGCCCTTCGGAACCTGGGACGGCGCGAGGATCACGGTGCCGTTTCCGTCGGTCGCGTAGCCGAAGACCCCGAGCGGTACCGCGGCGCGCACCAGCTCCGGAGCGACGCGGGCGACGCAGAACGCCGCTAAGAACCCGACGACGATCATGCGCGCCCACTGCGCGCCGGAGAGGAGAACTCGCGGTGGGGCGAACGCGCCGATCGTCGAGCTCACATCATGCCTTAGGCGGCGTCCACTTCCCAACCATCGAGCGCGCGATCACGACCCGCTGGATCTGCTGCGTCCCTTCGTAAATCTGGGTGATCTTCGCGTCGCGCATCATCCGCTCGACGGGGTACTCCGTCGAGTAGCCGTAGCCGCCGAGCAGTTGGACGGCATCGGTCGTCACGCTCATCGCGACGTCGCCGCACTTGAGCTTCGCCATCGCCGCGTAGGTGGTCACGTCGGGCGCGTTCTCGTCACATTTGCGTGCCGCCTCGTACAGAAGCAGGCGCGCTGCCTCGGTCTCCGTCTTCATGTCGGCAAGCATGAACTGTAGGCCCTGTTGCTGGGAAATGGGCTTGCCGAAGGCGATCCGCTGTTTGGTGTACTCGGTCGCGTAGTCGAGCGCGCCTTGCGCGATCCCGAGTGCCTGTGCGGCAATCCCAGGGCGCGACTTATCGAGCACCTTCATCGCGATCTTGAAGCCCTCACCTTCGGGACCGAGCATGTTGGCAGCCGGAACTCGGCAGTTCTCGAAGGCGAGCTCAACAGTCGGTGAGCCGCGGATCCCCATCTTCTTTTCGAGCTTGCCCACACTGAAGCCCGGCGTACCCTTCTCGACCACGAACGCCGAGATTCCGTTCGCGCCCTTCGATGGATCGGTCACCGCGAAGACGGTGACGACGTCGGCGACGCTCCCCTGCGTGATCCAGATCTTTGTTCCATTGAGGACATACTCGTCGCCGTCGCGCTCGGCGTGCGAGCGCATCGATCCCGCCGCGTCCGAGCCCGAGCCGGGCTCGGTCAACGCGTACGCGGCGATCTTCTTGCCGGTCGCAAGGTCGGGAATCCAACGCTGCTTCTGTTCGTCGCTCCCGCCGATGAGGATCGGGAGCGCGCCGAGCTCTTGCACCGCGATGATGAGCGCCGAGGACGCACACGCTTTGGCGACCTCTTCGACGACCTTCACGTAGGTGAGGAACGAGCCGCCGACGCCGCCGTACTCGGCGGGAAACGGTATCCCGAGCAGATCGTTCTCCGCGAAGAGCTGCTTGATGTCCCACGGGAACTCCGCCGTGGCGTCGATTTCGGCGGCGCGCGGTTCGACGCGCTCTCTTACGAGTTGGCGCACGACGTCGAGGATCATCGCCTCTTCGTCTGAGGTGTCGTGGCGGGGTGGTGCGACCGACATAGGTAGCAGGTTTTCGACGGGGAACGCTGCCGCCACCCCTTAGAAATAACTGGTGGCTTGCCGAGGCAACGGGCGCTTGCTCCATCCTGCCGAGCGGCGGGTAGCGGCCGGTCTCGTTTCGTGCGATGATACACGTGTTCGAGACTTCTGCCGCAGCGGAGGGCGCTCGGCGCATGGCGGCTCCTTCACCCGATTCCGGGACCGGCAACTTCTTTCTTGACGCGCTGCAGCGAACCACGGCAGGCCGCGGACTGCACGTCGAGTCCGTCGCGCTTCATAGCGGCGACGTCCTCGTCGAACCGCGCGCATCATCCGAATACGTGTACTTCCCGATGCGCAGCCTGATCTCGACAACGGTGCAGATGCAAAACGGCAGCGCCGTCGAGGTTGGAATGACCGGGCGCGAAGGGATGAACGCGCTTTCGCGCGCCTTCGGCACGCGCGGCGCGAGCCAAACGGCCGTCGTACAGATCGGCGATTCAGCCTATCGGGCCAGCGGCGCTGCCTTCCATGACGCGTTCGACCGCGATAGCGGTGTACGCGACCTCACGCTGGCGTTCGCGAACTACGTCTTCACGGCAGCAGCGCAATTCGCCGCGTGCAACGGGCTTCATCCGGTTGAACAACGCTACGCACGCTGGCTCCTCATGGCGTACGACCGTGTTGACCGGCGCGAGTTTCTGCTCACGCAGGAATACTCCGCGCAAATGCTCGGTGTGCGGCGCGCGAGCGTTACGGAGGTCGCCGGACGCCTCAAAGAGCGCGGCCTGATCGACTACGATCGCGGGCACGTTCAGGTGCTCAACCCGCGCGGGCTCGCCGACACGGCGTGCGAGTGTTACGATGCCGTGAACAACGAACTCAAACGGCAGCTCGGTTTTGATATCGGCACGCAGTAGCGCCGTTCCCTCGAGCGTCAGTAGTCGATCGGTTTCGTATCGGCCGGTAACCCGACGAAGAAGCTGGCGCTGACGCGGACTTGGACCGATGCGAACGGCATCGGTGTTAGCGTGAAGTCGAAGCAGTCCGCGAGGTCGTCGGCGCGCGCATCGGTCGTGTTCAGCGAGGCGAGCCCGAACGTCTTCTCGACGAACTTGAGGATGCTTCCCGGTTCGTGCTGCACGTGCGAAACGTACCCGCGTTTGGCCCACGGCGAGATCACGATGAGCGGTACGCGGAAGCTCAAACCCATGCGGTCCAGCTGCTGCGGCGCGACGTGGTCGTACCAACCGCCCCAGTCATCCCACGTGACGAAGATCGCCGTATCGTTCCAAGCGGGAGACGCGGCGACGGCGCTCACGATGTCGGCGATCCAGTCGGGACCGTAGTTCGTCGATGCCGCCGCGTGGTCGGATGCGACCAGCGGTGGATTGACCCACGTCACCGCAGCGAGGTTGCCGCTGGCAATGTCCGTGAAGAGCTGCGTCTGCGGCGTGACGACGTTCCCCCAATCGCTGCCGTAGCGAATGTGGTGGATCGCACCGTACGGCTGCACGCCGACGCCAAACTGCTTCTCGTACAGCTCGGTGTAGTAGCCCCAGCTCACGCCTTTCGCGTCGAGCAGATCGCCCAGCGTCTGATAGTCGTAGCACGGGAACGGGCCGTTGACGACCTGCCCGTTCGCGTCGAGCGTCGGCGTCGTCGTGCCGGCTTGCGCGTCGCAGGACCACCGTTGGAGCGGGTCGTTCGGGTTTCCGATCGCGTAATCGGATTGGCCGGCGATCAGATATTGGTGACCGGGGTAGCTCGGCCCGGTCTCGGCGGCGAAGTTGCGATCGGCGAACGTGAATTGCTTGGCGAGAGCCCAATACGGAACGGTCTCCGACTGCGGCACGTAACTGTACGTAAAATCCGTCGGACCCGCCGGGGAGGTCGGCGGCAGGTCGAACCCGTCCATCTTGCCGTTGTCGTACTCGGTCACCCACGCCTGATGTGAATGATCGGGGTCCCACGGTTCCTCGAAGGGCATCGGTTTGAGGGGCACCGAGGAGCCGTCGTGTGCCGTTCCGCTCTGCACCGTGTCGGCGCCGGGAAATCCGTTGAACAGATTATCAACAGTGCGGTTCTCTTGAATGAGAATGATGACGTGCTTGATGTACGAGCCCGGTGCGAACCCGCCACCACCGCGACCGTTGCTCAGACTTGCCGCACCGCCCCCGGCCGGCGCCGGCACCGCCGAACTTCGACCTCCACATCCGGCCAAGAGAATTGCCGCACCGCATATCGCCAACGCCCGCATGCTACCTGCCCTCCACATCGAGGGAGGCTCTACCCGCCCTTGCTTAACGAGGCATTATCACCAGGCGACGAACACGCGTTGTGATGCTGCGCACGCCCTTTGTGCGATCACGCGGCGATTCATTCGGCGAACGCCGGTTTCAAGTGGATTCACGGGGTGAGGGTGTGATCGCGTGATTGACGTCTTTGGCAATATGATCGAGCGCTCCATGCGTGCTTGCGTCGCGAGTTCATTCGCTCCGCGGAGCATGAAGGGATTCTGGATAGTCGCCGGCATTTTTCTGATGAAACGCCGCTTCATGCAGTCTTTTCAGCGCAGCATTACGACTCTGTATGGGAACAAGCTCGCCGGTGGCCCTGCTGATTGCAGTTTGAATCAGATCGTGTTTTTTCGTGACGTATTCGAGCCGGTGTTATCGAAACTGGTCTGGAACATCGTTGAGGAAGGCGACATTTGCGTCGATGCGGGCGCGAACGTCGGCTATTTCACCCTGCTCATGGCGCAAAAAGCAGGTCGCACGGGAAAAGTCGTCTCGATCGAAGCAGCGCCCGGGAACGCGGCGCGTCTCGTTCAAAATGTCAACCTCAATAATCTCGAGGACCGCGTTGAGGTAATACATGCAGCTTGCAGCGATTCCGGCGGCGCATTGACGTTCTATCTGCATCCCAAAAACGACATGGCGTGCCGCTTGGACCTGCCCAAAAAAGGCGAGCTCGATTATTGGTTCATGGGCAAGAAGTGGGAGCCTACCGTCGTTCGCGCCGATACGCTCTCTGCGCTGGTCGGTCGCGATGCGCCCAACGTGAGTTTTATCAAGCTGGATGTCGAAGGCACCGAACATAAACTGTGCAAAGACATTCTCGAAAACTTTACCAGTCCGCGGCTGTGCGTTGCCATCGAAGCAAAACAACCCTACATCCGGGAAACGCTCGAACCGTTCGAGAAAGCCGGCTTCTTTGTCTACAACTTACATAACGATTATTGGTGGGTTATCGAGAACAAGACCAAGCCGGCTGCCCGCATAAGCTTTGAAGAGCTCTACGCGAAAAAATACATGGTCGACATTCTCTTGACCCGCGGAGAAATTCCGCTCGAAAAGCTCCAATAACTCGGGGCACGCGTTTTCCCCACCCGACGAAACGTTAGGGTGACAGCGAGCGGAGAACCTCGTGCAGGGAGCCGGCGTCGAGATCGCTCGCGGCGGCGAATCCGAGGACGAGCCGTGCGTGCGTCGGTTCGAGCTCGATCGGACGGAAATCCGGGAGTGAGCGCAGGACCATCGCGGTTTCGCCGTGGCGCGCGATGAGTGCATCCCAGATCGCGCCGCCACGCGGCGCGTCATGCGTCATGTCGTGGGCGATCGCGTCGATCGAAAGGCGCGGTCGCGCAAACTGATCGTCGCCCGGTGCCGGGTCGCCGACGATGAGCAGCGAGACGGACGGATGCGCCAAGAGCTGCGCCGTGTGTGCGGCGAGCCCGCTCACGACGATCCCGAAGCCGCTGTGCACGCACGCAAAAGGCACGTAGCTCACGCGCGGCTCGCCGGCGGCGTCGACCGTCGCAAGCGCGAACCAACGGGCGATCCCAATCAGCGATCCAACGGCTTGCGTCCCGCTCACGGCATTCGCTACAACGCGGTGAGCCGGCGCAGAGTGCCACGCGATGAGCACGGCAGGCGAGCGGGTAACCGCTCTTGGGAGCGAAACGCAGCAGGCATGGTCCACGTCCTCGCGTTCATCACCACCAGGCCCGGGCAGCGAGACGCCGTGCTCGCGGCGTTTCGCGCAAACCTTCCGAACGTTCAGGCCGAGAACGGCTGCATCGAGTACGGTGCGGCGGTCGACGCGACGGGCGCGAACGCCGACCGCTACGTCGTGATCGAGAAGTGGGAGAGCGCGCAAGCGCTCGAGGCGCACGCCAAGTCGCCGCACATGGCCGCGTTCGCAGCGAAGACGAAGGATTTGATCGCGAGCCGCGAGATCCAGGTGCTGACGCCGATTTAAGGGGTAGGGGCCACCCCACCCCGGCTGGAAGCGCGACGGTGATGACAACGACCCCGCACACCGTCGACCGCTGGGTCCCGACCGCCAGCCAGATCGAAGGCGCGAACGTTACCGCGTTCATGCGCGCACTCGGCGTCGCCGACTACTATGGCTTGCTCGCGTACGCGAAGCACGATCTCGCCGGTTTCTACGAGCGTGTGATCGGGCAGTTGGATCTGCAGTGGGACGCGCCGTGGACGAGCGTCGTCGATCTCTCGCGCGGTAAGCCGTTCGCGACGTGGTTTCCGGGCGCGTCGTATAACGCTGCTGCGAATTGTCTCGATCGTTGGATCGCGCGTGGTCTGGGCGCGGCGGAAGCGTTGGTGTGGGAAGGCGAGGACGGCGCGCAACGCACGTACTCGTTCGCGCAGTTGCGGGATGCGGTCGCACGGCTCGGCGCGGTGCTGCAAGAGCTCGGCGTCGAGCGCGGCGATCGCGTAGGAATTTTCATGCCGCTGATCCCGGAGACGGCGATCGGCTTGCTTGCGATCGCCTACATCGGCGCGATCGCCGTCCCCGCGTTCTCGGGTTACGGACCGGATGCGCTCGCGACGCGGCTCTCGGACGCGAAGGCGAAGGTGCTGCTCACCGTCGACGGCGTTTCGCGACGCGGCAAACCGGTCGTCATGAAGACGATCGCCGACGACGCGCTCGCCCAAGCACCGTCCGTCACGAGCGTGCTCGTCCACGCGCGCGCCGGACTCGACGTGCCGATGACGCCGGGACGCGATCTCTCTTGGGGCGATCTGGTCGCGAACGCCGCGCCGCTGCTCTCGTACGAGCCGACCTCCGCGAACGACCGCCTGATGCTGCTCTACACGAGCGGATCGACCGGAAAGCCGAAGGGGGCGAACCACGTCCACGCGGGCTTTCCGCTCAAGTGCGCGATCGACCAGCATCTGTGCATGGACGTCAAGCCGGGCGACCGCATGTTGTGGTTCACCGACATGGGCTGGATGATGGGCCCGTTCTTGGTGTTCGGTGCGCTTACGCTCGGTGCGTCCATCATGCTCTACGAAGGGACGCCGGACTATCCGCATCCCGATCGGCTGTGGAGCATCTGTGCGCGTCACCGTGTGACGCACCTCGGGATCGCGCCGACGGCGATTCGCTCGCTGATGGCGCACGGTGACGAGTGGCCGGCGCGTCACGATCTTTTTGCGCTGCGTGTCCTCGCGTCGAGCGGCGAGCCGTGGAATACGGAGCCCTGGAAGTGGTTCGCGACGCACGTCGGACGCGGCGTCGCGCCGATCATCAACTATTCGGGCGGAACCGAGATCGGCGGCGGGATCGTCGGCTGCTTCCCGACGATGCCGCTCGTCCCCAATTCGTTCCACGGCCCGATCCCCGGCATGGTCGCCGAGGTGTACGATCCGGCCGGCGCGCCGGTGCGTGGTGAAGTCGGCGAGCTCGTCGTCACGGAGCCGTGGGTCGGGATGACGCAGTCGTTCTGGGGCGGCGATCGGCAGACGAACGACGACGAACGCTATCTGGCGACGTACTGGGAGCGCTTCCCCGACACGTGGGTGCACGGCGACTGGTGCGAAGTGCTGCGCGATGGCGATCAGGAGTTTTGGTATATCCGCGGTCGCAGCGACGACACGATCAACGTCGCGGGAAAGCGCGTCGGTCCGGCCGAGTTCGAGAGCGCGGTCGTCTCGCATCCGGCGGTGAAAGAAGCCGCCGCGATCGCCATCCCGGACGCGATCAAAGGCGACGTCGTCGTCGTGCTCGCGGTTGCGAAAGACAAGGCCGCGGAGGGTGACGCGCTGCGCGCCGAGCTGTTTGCGATCGTCGACCGCGTGATGGGCAAATCGCTCCGCCCGAAGGCGATCGCCTTCGTCGACGACCTGCCGAAGACGCGCAATCTCAAGGTCATGCGCCGTGTCGCGCGGGCACGCTATTTGCTCCTGGGAGATCTCGGTGATCTCAGCGCGCTCGACAATCCCGGCGCCTTGGAGGCGATCGACCGCCGGCGCGAATGACGCGCCAACGTCCTGGTCGTAGGGACGTTCGTCTATACAAACTATTGCTTCTTGCTCAGGGGAGCGTGCGTGCTCTCGCATGAACACTCCTTAGGTGGCGACACCGCGCTCGGTCGGTCAGCGCGAAAGCGACCGGCTCGCCGCACTGCTCGAGGTGGCGATCGAATCGAAGCGTCCGCGCGAAGAGCTCCTCCGGCTCGTGCTCGCTGCGGCGCTGCCGCTTGCCGGCGCGGACCTTGTGGTCGTGTGCGGCCCGGACGGCGAGCTTGTCGCGGTTGCGCCAGGCGACGAGTCGTCGCTCGAGCATGCCCGTACGCTCGCCGCGGAGGCCTGTAAAGCGCTCGCGCGTGACGCTCACGGCGAGGACGTCTACGTCTCACGGCTGGCGATCAGCCCGCCGTCGCTCCTCGCCGTCCGTTGGGCGCGCGGTCATCGTTCGCGTCCCGAGATCGCGCAAGCGATCGCGGTTGCGTGCGCGCGCCTGCTGCAGCGCGTCGAGAACGGTCCGCTGCCCGCTGCATCGCCGCACGAGATCGGCGTCGACACGCTCACCGAGCTGCCGTCGCGTGCCGCGACGCTTTCGCACCTTGCGAACGCGATCGAAGGGGCGAAGCGTGTCGGCGGCAAGGTCGGCGTGCTGTTCATCGATCTCGACGGCTTCAAGCAAGTCAACGATACGTTCGGACATTCCGCCGGTGATCGCGCGCTCGTCGACGCGGCGACGCAGATGCGGAATTGCGTCCGTCGCGGCGACTTCGTCGGACGCCTCGGCGGCGACGAGTTCGTCGCGATCCTCAACGTCGTCGACGACGAGAGCGAGATGGAAGAGGCGGCACAACGCTTCCTCGACCGCGTCGTCATCCGCGTCGAAGAGGAAGGGCTCGTGCGCGTCGTCGGCACGAGCGTCGGCGTCGCCGTCTATCCGCAAGACGGCGGGACGTCCGAGGCGCTGATCGATCACGCCGATCACGCGATGTACGCCGCCAAACAGGCCGGTGGGCGCAGTGTGTGCTGGTTTCGCGACGGTATCGGCCGCGAGCTGCATGCACGGCGCGACCTGCGCGAGCGGCTACGCTCGGCCGATATCGATCGCGACTTCTTGGTGTGCTACCAGCCGATCGTGGAAGCCAACACGATGAAGGTCGTCGGCGCCGAGGCGCTGGTGCGCTGGCGTCATCCGTCGCGCGGCTGGCTCGCGCCGCGCACGTTCATGCCGGCCGGGATCGCGCTGGGCGTCTCGCAGGCGATCGACGTGTTCGTCGCGAGCGCGGTGCTCTCGGCGCTGCGCACGTGGGAACACGAAGGGCTGGGCGGCCTGCACGTGCACGTGAACATCACCAACACGGACGAGCACGTCTGCGCCGAGCTCGAGCGCGCGCTGCACGAGATGCCCGATCTGGGTCCGCGTCTGGGGATCGAGATCGCCGCCTCGGCGGCGCTTGCCGATCCCGACCGCGTCGGTGCGTTTCTCGCGCGCCTGCGGCGGCTCGGCGTCAATTGCGGGCTCGACGGCTTCGGTACCGACCCGATCGCGTTCGAGGGAATGGCGGCGCTGCCGCTCGATTTTCTGAAGATCAGCCGCAACGTGACCGAGCGCGCGTGGCGCGACGAGCGTTGGAAACGCATCGCGCGCGGTGCGATCGCGTTCGCCGACGCGCTCGAGGTGCGCCCGATCGCTGACGGGGTGCAGAACGGCGATCAGGCGCGCTGGCTCGCGGAGAACGGGATCGACGCGATGCAAGGCTATTTCTTCGCGCAGCCGATGACCGCGCCGGACTTCGCCGAGTGGGTGCGCACCTCGCACGCGCAGACCGAAGAAGCGTTTGCGGCGCTGCCGTTCTCACGCGGCGGCTAGACGGTCGGCGCCGCCGGCGAGTCGCGACGCGGCGAACGCGAGCAGCAGCGCCCCTTCGACGCCGGCGGCGATGACCGCGACGACGCCGCCGGCGATCAGCGAGCGCAAGAGCAGCGTCGTTGCGATCGCGAGAATCGCGGTCGGCAGCATCAGCGCGTAGGAGATGACGAAGCGCAGCGTCACCGCGGGACCGCGCTGATCGATCGCGTTGGGTAGGAGCGCGAAGACCGCGGCGCTGACCGCACGCGCGAGCAGCGCGAGGGCGACGCCGCCCAGCCAGACGGTCGACGCGCCGACGGGATCGCGCGCGACCGCCCCAAAGCCGAGCGCGAAAAGCGCGAGGTAGAGAGCGTCGCGCCACACCGGCGCGTACGTCCACGCCGCAAGGCGCGCGACGAGCGGTTCGCCGCCGAGCCAAAACAGCGGTCTGCGCAGGTCGGCGGCAAGCTGCACCGTTGCGGTCGCCGCGAATGCGACGTAGAGCGTCGGAAGCGTCCCCGAGAGCGTGACCAGCGAAGCATTCTGGTCGTTCGCCCAGAGCCCGAACAGGCCGAGCAACGCGCCGCCGCCGAGAACGAACGTCGCGAGGACGATGCTCACCCGCCACGAGCCACGGCGCCACCACGTGAGCGCGTCGACGCCGACGAACGCCAGCGCGCCGCGCAGCGGAACGAGCGCGATGCTTCGACTGGCGTGCGGACGCGAAACGGCGCTGCCGCTCGCCGCCCGTGCGCGCAGCTCGATGAGCGCGACGGAGAATGCGTAGAGTTCGGGGTACGCATCACGCGCGGCGAGCGCGAAGACCGCGGTCGCGATCGCCACGCACGCCAGCGCGACACCGAGCGGGAGAAGGTCGCCGGCGACGACGGCGTTCACGATCACACCGGGATGCCAGGCCGGCAGCCGGTGCGCGATCCCGTTCGCCGGGACGGTGCCGACGAAGACGATGAGCGCGTCGCGGACGATCGGGATCAGCGCGAACAGCGCGAGCACGCAGCCCGCGGCAACGCACGCGATCCGCGTCGCGCCGCGCGCGAGCGAACGCGGGAGCGGGATCGCGGCGCACAGCAAGATCCCCGCCGCGAACAGCGCGAGCTCGCGAAACAGACCGCCGACGCCACCGCGCAGCGGCCCGGTCAACGCGAGCAGGAAGCCGAAGCGTGTGAAGCCCTGACCTGCGGCGCGCAGCGCGGCGCGAACTTGGAGGTACGCCGCGACGGCCTGCGGCGGATACGGCGCGCGTATCAGCAGCAACGCCTCGACGCGCGAGGTGAAGAAGCCCGCGAAGCGGCCGCCGAACGCGAGCAGCGCGGCGACGCCGAGCAGCAGCGCGCAGACCCACAGATCTTGTGCCGCGAGCTCCGAGAACGTCAGCCCGCGCGGGTGCCCACGCGACCTGGTCGCGCGCAACGTCCCGACGACGACGATGAGCACGACCCACGAGGCCCAGGCGACTGCGCGCCACGGCGCGTGACGCAGCGACCGCAGCGCGTTGAGAAACGTGTGCCGGTCCGCGTAGCTGAGCGCGAGCAGCGCGCCGATCATCTGCCGGTGACGTCGAGGAAGACGTCTTCGATCGACGCGGCCCCGCGTGCCGCGCGCAGCTCGTCGACGGTCCCGCTCGCGACGAGCCGGCCGTGGTCGAGCACGAGCATCCGATCGCAAAACGCCGCAGCACTCTCCAGCAAATGCGTGCTGACGACGATCACGTGGCCCTCGCCGCGCAGGTCACTCAGAATCGCGCGCAGCTCGCGCTGTCCGAGCGGATCGAGCCCGACCATCGGTTCGTCGAACAGCAGCACCGGAGCGCCGCCCAGAATCGTCGCGGCGAGCAGCGTCTTCTGGCGCATCCCCTTGGAGAGTGCGTGTCCGAGCGTGTCGCGCTGCTCGCTCATCCCGAGGCGCTCGAGCAGTGCGTCCGCGCGCAGCTCCCACCCGGCGGGCGCGCGGGTGAGTCCAGCGACGAACGCGAGGTGCTCGCGCACCGTGAGCAGCGGGTAGACCTCCGGCGTCTCCGGGATCAGCGCGATCGTGCGGCCGCGCTGCGGTCTCAAGCTCTGCTCGTCGAGCGCGATCGTTCCGGCATCCGGTCGCAACAGCCCCGCCAAGCACAGAAACGTCGTCGACTTCCCGGCGCCGTTGGGCCCGACGAGCGCGACGATTTCGCCGCGGCGTACGGCGAACGAGAGGTCGTCGACCGCCACCGTCTTCGCGAATCGCTTGCGCAGTCCAGTGACGACGAGACCCGGTGCCATCCGGCGCTAGGAGACGCCCAGCGCGCTTGCGACGTCGCTCGTTGCGCGGTCGCGGAACTGCTTCCAGTAAAGCTCGGCGTACGCGCCCTCGCGCGCAAGCAGCTCGGCATGGGAGCCGTGTTCAACGATGCGGCCGTGTTCGACGACGAAGATGACGTCGGCGCTCAAGATCGTCGAGAGCCGGTGCGCGATCACCAGGCTCGTGCGGCCTTCCATCAGCGGCACGAGTGCGGCTTGGATCGCGGCTTCGTTGCCCGAGTCGAGCGCACTGGTCGCCTCGTCGAGGATCAGGATGCACGGGTTCTTGAGCAGCACGCGCGCGATCGCGAGCCGCTGGCGTTCGCCGCCCGACAGCTTGTGGCCGCGCTCGCCGACGACGGTCTGGTAGCCGTCGGGGAGCGAGCTGATGAACTCGTGGATGTTCGCGGCGCGCGCCGCCGCGATCAGCTCGGCGTCAGTCGCGTCTTGCTTGGCGTAGCGCAGATTCGCGGCGATCGTGTCGTGGAAGAGGTACGTCTCCTGCGTGACGATCCCGATGTTCTCGCGCAGCGAGGCGAGCGTCACGTCACGGACGTCGTAACCGTCGACGCGAACCGCGCCCGATTGCGGATCGTAGAAGCGCGGCACGAGCCCTGTGATCGTCGTCTTCCCTGCGCCCGACGGGCCGACGAACGCCGCCATCTGCCCGGGCTCGATGCGGAAGCTCACGCCCTCGAGGGCGACGCGCTCGGGGGTGTAGGAGAAGTGCACGTCGTCGAAGGCAACCGCACCGCGCAAGTCATGGAGCACGACCGCGTCCGGCTTCTCAGCGCCTTCGGGCTCCATGTCGAGATACTCGAAGATGCGCTCGAAGACGGCGAGTGCGGAGACGATCTGGACCTGCACGCCGGCGAGCGCCGACGCCGGGCCGTACAGACGGCCGAGATACGCGACGAAGGCGACGATCGTCCCGACCGTCAGTCCGGCCGAGATCGCGAGCCAGCCGCCGACGAGCCACACGATCGCAGGGCCGATGATGACCATCGCGCCGATCGCGGCGATGAACCAGCGACCGACCATCGCCAGACGGATCTCGAGCTTCATGAGGTCGGTCCCGACCTCGTAGAAGCGCTTGCGCTCGAACGCTTCGCGGACGAACGACTTGATCAGCGTGATCCCGGAGATCGACAGCGTCTCCTGCGTGATCGACTCGATCTCGTCGCGCTTCTCGCGCGTGCGCTTGCGCACGTCGTACATCCGGCGACCGACCGGACCCAGCGGTGCGATCATCGCCGGGATGACCGCGAGTGCGACGAGCGCGAGGCGCCAATCGAGAATGAAGATCGTGACGACCGTCGTCACCATCGTGAAGACGTTGGTGACGATCGAGACGAGCGTCCCGGTGACGACGTTGTCGATGTTGTCGACGTCGTTCGAGACGCGGTTCATGATCTCGCCGGTCTTCGTCCCCGTGTAGAAGGCGAGCGACATGCGGTGCAGGTGCGCGACCAGGCTCGTGCGGATGTCGCGCATGATCCCTTCGCCGACGACCGAGTTCAAATAGCCCTGATAGACGCCGATGATCGCTGCGAGCAGCGCGCTTGCGACCATCCCCCCGACGTTGATCCAGACGCCGCGCATGTCGTGCGCCGGGATCGCGTTGTCGATCAGCCACTTCGTGTACAGCGGCGGCAGCAGCCCAAGGAGAGCGCCCGCTAAGATGCAGACGAGGATGAGCGCGTTCTGCGCCGTGTACGGCTTGAAGAAGGCCAGGATGCGGCGCACGTTCACCTTGCCCGTCACCTTGGGACGGTTGGGGTTGAACATGTTCGACCACATCAGATGGGTCGGAGGGCCGCCGAGCATCACTTCTCCACAACCGTTCGGCAGCCGGTTCGGTTACCCGTCCTCGACGCGACGCGTCCTCGCCAAGAGCTTGCGCGCGCGCTCGAGCGTCTGGCGCTCGGCGTCCTCGCGCACGTTCGCCGAGCAGCGCGCCAGTGCCGCACCCGGCGAGACGTTGTCTGCTTTGCAGTAGTACGTCTCGCCGACGCGATAGGTTGTCAGCCGCACCGGCCAGCCCTCGATCTCGAGCATCCGCTCGGCGTACTCGGCCGCGTTCATCGCGTTCCCGTCGGCTGCGCCGACGCTGCTCCGCGTTCGACCGGGGCCGCGACCAGGTTGCCCCACTCGGTCCACGAGCCGTCGTAGTTCGCGACGTCGGGTAGTCCGAGCAGGTACGTGAGCACGAACCAGGTGTGGCTCGAGCGCTCACCGATCCGGCAGTAGGCGATCGTCGGCTTCGAGCCGTCGACACCTTCGCCGCCGTAGAGCGCTTGGAGCTCGTCGTAGCTCTTGAACGTGCCGTCGTCGTTGCACGCTTTGCCCCACGGAATCGAGCGCGCGCCCGGGAGGTGGCCGCCGCGCTGGCATGTCTCCGGCAGACCCGGCGGGGCGAGAATCTCACCCGTGAACTCTTGTGGGCTGCGCACGTCGACGAGGATCGCGCGGCCCCCCTGCACCGAGGCTTGGACGACCGGGAGCATTGCGCGCAGCGACAGGTCGGGGTCGATCGCGCGATAACGCGTCTGGGAGCTCGTCGGAACGTCGGAACTCAGCACGCGTCCCTCGGCGAGCCATTTCTTGCGCCCGCCGTCCATGATCCGCACGTCGCGATGTCCGTAGATCTTCATCTGCCAGAACGCCCACGCCGCGAACCAATTGTTGTTGTCGCCGTAAAGCACGACCGTTGTCTCGGGGTCGATCCCCGAACGCATCATCAGCGCCTCGAACTCGCCTTTCGAGAGGATGTCGCGGCGCACCGTATCGCTGAGCTGCGTCGTCCAGTTCCACGCGATCGCGCCGGGGACGTGACCCTCGCCGTACGCCGCGGTATCGACGTCGACTTCGACGATGCGCACGCCGGTGTCGTCGCGATGATCGTCGACCCACTGCGTGCTGACGAGAACGTCGGGATGAGGATATTCTCTCACCGGTGATCTCCTTTCTGGCCGTTCCCGGTGCCGGGCACGTCAGACCGGGACGACGGCGGGGAGCGCGCGTTCGAGCCAGGCGTCGAAGCCGCCGGCGACGTTGCTCACGTCGTCGAAGCTCGCGCGCTGCAACAGGCTCGCCGCGATCGAGCTGCGGTACCCGCTCTGGCAGTACACGGCGACCGGGCGCTGCGGATCGACGTCGTCGAGCATCGTGTAGAGCCGGTTGAGCGGTGCGAAGTGTGCGCCGTCGATGTGCCCGGCTTCCCACTCGAGCGGGCGTCGCACGTCGAGAACTTGGAGTTGGTCGTCCTGGACCAGCCACTGGGCCAGCTGCTCGACGGTGACTTGCGGAAGGCTCTGCGTCGGCAGATGCGCACGCTCCCAAGCGGCGATCCCACCGCCGAGTCCGCCCGCGACACGATCGATCCCAACGCGCGTCAATCGCCGGCGCGACTCTTCGAGCCGCTCGTCGTCTTCGGCCATGAGAACGATCTCGGTGTCCAGCCCGATCACCGTTGCGGCCCATGCTGCGTAGCGGCCGTCGAGTCCGATGTTCACCGCGCCCGGAATGTGGACCGTCCCGAACTGCTCGATCTCGCGTGTATCCAGGACCGTCGCGCCGGCTTGCTGTCGTTCGCGCACCTCGGATGGACGGAGAAGCTTGAGGGGACCGAGCTGTGCGAGCGGTTTGGGACCGCTGCGATTGATCGCCGCGTCGCGCGCGAAGTACGCCGGCTTGTCGGGAAGCTGCGCCGTGACGAGCGCGACGAACTCTTCACGCGTGCGTGCGCACAAGGCCGGGTTCGAGACGCGCTCGGTGCCGATCGTCGAAGAACGCTCTTGCCGCATGCTCCGCCCGCACGCGGAGCCCGCGCCGTGCGCCGGATAGATCTCGACGTAGTCCGGAAGCGTCAGCAGTTTGTGATGCAGGCTCGCGTAGAGTTGGCCGGCGAGCTCGACCGGACTGAGCGTCGGCGAGAGATCCGGTCGTCCGACGTCACCGACGAACAGCGTGTCGCCGGTGAAGACCGCGAACGGCTCGGGCGAGCGCGCGAGGTCGGTCAGCAGGACGCACATGCTCTCCGGGGTGTGGCCCGGTGTCTCGAGGAACGTGAGCTTCGCCGTTCCGAAGCGCAGCTCGTCGCCGTCGCCGACCGGAACGTGCCAAAACTCGGCCTCTGCTTTCGCGCCGATGTAGATGCGCGCTCCGACGCGCGCGGCGAGCTCGTTGTGTCCGCTGACGAAGTCGGCGTGCAGGTGCGTGAGCACGACGTGCCCGATGCGTAGATCGTGACGCGCCGCCTCGTCGAGGTACACGTCGACGTCGCGCTGCGGATCGATCACGACCGCGGCACCCTCGGACGCGATCAGATACGACGCCTGCGAGAGACACGTGAGGTAGAACTGTTGGAAGTACACGCGGCACCTCCGATCGCGGGACGCCCGCAGCGTCTACTTCCCGGCGGTTTCGATCGGTTCAGTGCAGGTCGGCGAGCGTCTCCGGATGGACGACGAGGCCGTGCGCCCCGTCGGGGAGTCGCACGAAGAGCATCGGCACGGTGAACCCGTCGCAGCGCGCCTTGTCGACCTTGAGAACATCCATCGCGGTCCCCGCGGGGACGATGCGAACCGGCGGATTACCACCGTCGAGCCGACTGCACACATCGGTAAGCCGAGCGTATAGGCGGTCGTTCCCCGCCTGCGCGCGCAGTTGCGTGACGACGACGGGGTCAGTTGGCCCCGAGGGTGGACTCACCACCGCGACGGCCAACGCAACCGCCCCCATCGCTTGCGCGGCCAACGTTCCGACACCCCACGGTCCGATATCCACCTGGCTCCCCCTCGCCTGGTTTGGCTATAGTGAATAGGTGGTCGGTTGGATGGTACACGTGCTTAACGACGGCGAGCAAATGTGATGCGCGACACCTAGACGCGCACGACGACCTTTCCAACGCTCGGGTTGGGCTGCAGCATATCCATCAGCGCGCGCGGCGCGTTCTCGAGCCCATCGACGAAGCACGTCGGCGCGACGATCTCGCCGGCGGCGATCAAGGGTGCGACCTCCGCGACGAAGTCGCCGAAGCGTGCCGTGTGATCGAGGACGATGAAGCCTTGCAGTCGCAGCCGTCGCCCGATCGCGAGCGCGAGATTCCGTGGGCCGGGCGTCGGCTGCCCGGCGTTGTACTGCGAGACGGCGCCGCAGAGCACGATCCGCGCGTCGATACGGGTCGCTCCGATCGCCGCCTCGAGCTGCTCGCCGCCGACGTTGTCGAAGTAGACGTCGATCCCGTCGGGTGCGAGTGCGCGCAGCGCTTTGCGCGCACCCTCGTGATAGTCGAAGGCCGCGTCGGCACCAAAGTGCTCGCGAACGGCCTGCGCCTTCGCTGGAGAGCTCGCCGAGCCGATCACGCGTAATCCCATCCGCTTGGAGAGCTGAACGACCATCGACCCGACCGCGCCGGCGGCGGCTGAGACGAACAGCGTTTCGCCCGCCTTCGCGTCGGCGACGATCCGTAAACCCACCCACGCGGTAAAGCCGGTGTTCCCGAGGGCGCCGAGGTACGTCTCCGCGGGGACGCGGCTCGTGTCCAGGACGCGTACGTACTTCGCGGGCACCACCGCGTACTCACGCCAGCCGCGATCGTGCAGGGCGGTCGCACCGGTCGGGACATCGGGCGATTTCGATGCGACGACCGTTCCGACCGCAGCGCCGGTGAGCGGCTCGCCCAGTGGATACGGCGGAACGTAGGACGGTGCATCGGTCATCCGTCCGCGCATATACGGCTCAACCGATATCAGCGTATTGCGGACGAGCACCTCGCCGTCGCCGGGATCCGGGACGCTCGTGCTTGCCAGCGTGAAGTTCGCATCGGTCGGTTCCGCCTGGGGGCGCGACGCGAGGCGGATCTCGCGGCTCGTTGTCATCCCGCACCCTTCGTCACCGGGGCGCGGAACTGCCCCTACTTTCCCTGTTGCGGCGATGCTGCCAGGATAGCGCGCGATAGATGACAGACTCCGTCAGGTATGCGGTACTTCGCGCGCGCTCCGCTCGACAAAGATGATTTCTACGGCACGGGACCTGCGATCGAGGCGTTGGAAGCCGAGGTCGCGGCGATCCTGGGGAAAGAGGCGGCGGTCTTTGCCGTGAGCGGGCGAGCGGTGCAGCTGGCCGCGCTGCGCGTGCACGCGGAGCGGCGCGGACGCACGATCGTCGCCGCGCATCCGCGTTCGCACATCGTGGAGGATGAGTGGGACGCGATCGGCCGGCTCTACGGCTTGCGCGTCGCGCGCACCGGAACCCTCATCGATCCGTTCACGCGCGCGGAGCTTGCCGCCATTCACGATCCGCTGGCGGTCGTTGTCGTGGAGTTACCGCTGCGTCGCGCCGGATACCGCGTCCCGGTGTGGGACGAGCTCGTCGGTATCGCCAACGATGCGCGTGCGCGCGGCGCCGCGTTCCACATCGACGGCGCGCGGCTTTGGGAGACCGCTCCCGGCTACGGCCAAACGCTCCGCGCGATCGCGGCGCTCGCCGACACCGTCTACGTCTCGTTCTACAAGGGTTTGGGTGGCCTCGCCGGCGGCGCGCTTGCCGGCGACGCCGAGACGATCGCCGAGGCGCGCACGTGGATTGCGCGCGCCGGCGCAACGCTCGTGCGCATGGGGCCGTACGTGGAGAGCTCGCGTGCTGGTCTGCGGGACGAGCTTCCCCGCATGCCCGCGTACTATGCGCGAGCGTGTGAGCTGGCCGCGCTGCTGCGCACGATCGACGGGATCGCGGTCAGCCCCGATCCGCCGGCGTGTACGTCTTTTGTGATCCACCTTCACGGCGAGCGCGACGTCTTGCTCGCAGCGCGTGACGCGGTTCGCGAACGGACGGGACTCGTGCTGTTCGAACAGCTCTCGGCCACGCTGCACCCGGCTGTGTGGTCGTTCGAGGTGATCGTCGGGGCGAACAGCATGGCGCTCTCGCTCGACGAGATAGGCGACGCGTTCCGAACGTTCATCGAATTCTCGTCGCGCGCTCATCAGCCGCTCATCCCCGGCTAAGCGGGCTGCCAGCACCGGGCCGTATCGTTGGCGGCAACATATGGTACTCGAAGGCAACGTCTTGCTCCGCGAGTTGGTGGCGTTCACCGCACCGTGGCGCTCGCTCTTCAGTCAATCTGCTCCGGTCGAAATGTCGGTCACGGGGGTTCACGTGCTCTCGATGCTGACCGCCGGCGGGCTCGCGATTGCGCACGACCGCAGCACCCTGCGTGCAGGTCGTTGGACGCCGGTAGTCCGGCAACATCATTTTTCGGAGCTTCATGCCGTCCATCGAACGGTCGTCTTCGCGCTTGCGATCTGCATGCTCAGCGGCGTCGCTCTGTTCGCAGCCGACGTCAAAACGTACGCGGTATCATTGCCGTTCTGGATCAAGATGGGACTGATCGCGCTGTTGCTCGCCAACGCGTTGGTGATGACGACAACCGAAGGTGCCCTGCGCGTCGATGCGCGCGGCGCGGCCGTCGCGGCCTGGACGCGAATCCGGGCGACCTCTCTTGTGAGTGCTTTTCTGTGGGGGACGATCGTGCTGGTCAGCGTCGTGCTGTCGCTTTCAAAATGACGCGCAACACCTCGTGCGCGGCGACCTGTCCCATCGATCGCGCGCGGTTTTTGCGCGCGACCGCGCTCACCGCGCTGTCCGGAATCGCCGGCAGCAAGCTTTTTGCAGATCCCGCCGTCGCGCAATCGGTCGATTCGATCGCGCCCGTGCAGACGCACGGGAAGGTGTTGACCTACGCCGTTCCGTCAAAGGAAGGCGCGCTGATCGATGCCGACAACGGCGTGATCCTCGCTCGGGTCAAGAATGCCGTCTACGCGCTCTCGATCACTTGCCCGCACCGCGCGGTGACGACGCTCGAGTGGATGCCCGACGCGAGGGAGTTTCACTGCCCCAAGCACGACGCGCATTTTCAACCCGACGGCGAACTGATCGACGGGCGCCCCGACCGCGCGATGGACCGGTTCGCGGTGCGTCGTGCCGGTCAACGTATCACGGTTGACACGGCCAGCGTCTTTCAGCAAGACACGGCGCAGGACGCGTGGAGCCGCGCCGTCGTGACCGTCACCTAGCGATTGGTGCTATCATCGCGGCATGGATGTTCCGCAGGCTTCCCTCGTCCCACAAGAGCGGCTGATCGACTTCTCGCCGGGAATTCGTTGGGCGGTCCTCCCCGGTGACGGGATGACGCTCGCCTACTGGGTATTCGAGCCGCCGCAGTGCGGCGAGGTGCCGATGCACCAGCACGCCGTCGCGCAAGGCGGCGTCGTGCTCGAAGGCTCGATCCACATGCACTACGAGGACGGCTCGCGGAGAACGCTGCGCGCCGGCGACTGCTACACAATTGGGGCTAACGTAAAACACGGCGCAACGTTCACCGAACGTTGCGTCGTGTTAGATGTCTTCGCGCCGAATCGCGTCGAGTACGAACAGCGTTACACCGCCGGTACCGTCGCCGACACCTTCGTCGTCGTTCAGCCGCAAGCGTAAGCGTACTCTGTCACGCTTCGACAAGCTCAGCGTGACACTAGCGTGACTGGGACTGTTTGCCGTTGCGCATTCCGGCGAGCTCGCGGAAGAGTTTCTCTTCTTTGTCCGTGAGCTTCGTCGGGAGCTGTCCGATGAGACGGACGTACTCGTCGCCGTAGCCGCTGTCTTTGAGTTTGGGCATTCCCTTGCCGGAGAGACGCAGCATCTTGTTGTTCTGCGTTCCGGCGGGGATCGTCATCGTGACGTCGCCGGTCATCGTCGGGACTCGCACCTCGCCGCCCAGGACGAGCTCGTAGATGCTCACCGGGAGGTCGAGGTAGAGATCGTCGCCCTTGCGTTCGTAGCGCTCGTCATCTTGCAGGTGCACGATGAGATAGAGATCGCCGCGCGGGCCGCCGCCTTGTCCGCTCGCGCCTTGGCTGGCGAGACGGATGCGTTGGCCGTTGCGGACGCCGCGCGGGATCGTGACGTCGAACTTCTTGGTCTCGCGCACCCGCCCCGTGCCGTGGCATTGGGTGCAGATGCGGTTGCGATCGGTGCCCGTGCCGTGACAGCGCGCGCACAGATCCTCGACCTGAAGCGTGACGGTTTTCTTCCCGCCTTCGTACGCGTCGTGCAGCGTCAGCTCGATCGTCGACTCGAGATCTTCACCGCGCTGCGCGCTCGACGTGAACCCGGTCGGACCGCCGCCCGAACGTTTTCCGATGTTCGAGAAGAACATGTCGAAGAAGTCCGAGAAGCCGCTTGCGCCCGGGCCTGCAGCACCGGGACCGCCGGCACCGAAGTTCGCACCGAATCCGCTGCCGAACGGATCGCCTTGCGCCGCCTGTTGACGGTACGTGCGTGCCTGTTCGGCCTCGCGCGCGGCGCGCTGCCAATCTGAACCCAAGACGTCGTACTTGCGGCGTTTCTCGGGATCGCCGAGCACCTCGTACGCCTCTTGGATATCCTTGAACTTCTCCTCGGCGACGCGCTGGTTCGTCGGGTTGGCATCAGGATGCCACTTCCGCGCCAGCTTGCGATACGAGCTCTTGATGTCTTTCTCGGGCGAACCTTTCGGCACGCCGAGAATTGCATAATAGTCTTTGTAGTTCACG
>CAZABL010000002.1:0-59280 GCA_964483365.1 uncultured bacterium | reverse complement strand
GCGACGACCACTTGCGCTACGCGCAGAACGTCGTCACCCATCACGTAGCCTTTGCGGGCTTCTTCGAGAACCGTATCGTCCGCGACGCCTTCCGGCGCGGGTTGTGTCGCGATCGCTTCCGCCAGCTTGGGATCGAAGGGCTGACCCTTGAGTGAGACCGTTTTGACGTTCTCGCTCGCAAGCGCCGATTCGAATCCACGCAGCGTCGCTTGCAGTCCGTCGCGCAATCCCTCGCCCCCGCCCTCGTATGCGAGCGCGCGTTCGAGGTTGTCGAGCACGGGAAGCATCTTCGTGAGCACCGCCTTGCGGCCGGCGAGTGCGATCTCGGCGAGCTGTCGCTCGACGCGCTTCTTGTAGTTCTCGAAGTCGGCCATCGCGTAGAGGAACTTGTCGTAGTTCTCTTGCGCTTTGGCCTTCGCCGCAGCCAACTCGGTGGCGAGGTCACCCTCGCCACCGTTTTGCTGTGCCGCGCCGTTTCGCTCGCCCTCGATCAAGGCGGCCTCCTCGGAAGCCTGCCCGGAGCTTGTCGAAGGGTTCACGGCGTTACTTCGCTTCCTTGAACTCGGCGTCGATCACGTCGTCGCCCGATTGCTGCGCGCCGCTACCGGCCGCGGCTCCCTCGTGCGACGGCTGACCATTCGTCGCCCCGTCGGTCGACGCACCGGTCGACTTGTAGAGCGCCTCCGCGAGCTTGTAGCTGGCCTGCTGCAGCTTCTCGGTCGCCGCCTTTACCTCGGCCGCCGTCCCGTTTTCGGAGACGCGCTTGAGGTCGGCGAGCGCCGCTTCCACATCGGCCTTCACGCCCGCCTCGGCCTTGTCGCCGACTTCCTTGAGCGACTTTTCAGTCGAGTACATCAACGAGCTCGCCGTGTTGCGGATCTCCGCCTCGTCCTTCTTGGCCTTGTCTTCGGCCGCGTAGGCTTCGGCGTCGCGCACCATCCGATCGACCTCGTCCTTGTTGAGGTTGGTCGACGCGGTGATCGTGATCTGCTGTTCCTTGCCGGTGCCGAGGTCCTTCGCGCCGACGCTGACGATCCCGTTGGCGTCGATGTTGAAGGTCACTTCGATCTGCGGGACGCCGCGCGGCGCCGCCGGGATCCCCTCGAGGCGGAAACGCCCGAGCTCCTTGTTGTCGTTCGCCATCTCGCGCTCGCCCTGGAGGATGCGGATGTCGACCGACGTCTGCCCGTCTTCCGCGGTCGTGAAGACCTGCGTCTTGCGGGTCGGGATCGTCGTGTTGCGCTCGATCAGCTTCGTGTTCACGCCGCCGAGTGTCTCGAGACCCAGCGAGAGCGGGGTCACGTCGAGCAGGACGACGTCGCGGACTTCACCCGCGAGCACGCCGGCCTGAATCGCAGCACCGACCGCGACGACTTCGTCCGGGTTCACCGACTGGTTGAGCTCCTTGCCGGTGAGCTTCTTGACGAGTTCCTGGATCACAGGCATGCGGGTCGAACCGCCGACCATCACGACTTCGTCGATCTGGCTGACGTCGAGCTTCGCATCCGCGAGCGCGTTCTTGAACGGCTGGATGCAGCGATCCGTCAGGTCCTGCGTGAGCTCCTCGAACTTGGCGCGCGTGAGCGTCACGTCGAGATGCTTGGGACCGTTCTGATCGGCGGTGATGAACGGCAGGTTGATCGAGGTCGTGACCGTGCCGGAGAGCTCGATCTTCGCCTTCTCAGCGGCTTCGGTGAGACGCTGCATGGCCTGACGATCGCCGGAGAGATCGATCCCCTGTTCCTTGCGGAACTCCGCAACGAGCCAATCGACGATGCGGTGATCGTAGTCGTCGCCGCCCAGGTGCGTGTCGCCGTTGGTCGCCTTCACTTCGAAGACTCCGTCGCCGACTTCGAGGATCGAGACGTCGAACGTGCCGCCGCCAAGATCCCACACCAGGATCGTCTCGTTGCCTTTCTTGTCGAGACCGTACGCGAGCGCTGCCGCGGTCGGCTCGTTGATGATGCGCAGCACATCCAAGCCCGCGATCTTCCCCGCGTCCTTGGTCGCTTGACGCTGTGCGTCGTTGAAATACGCCGGGACGGTGATCACGGCTTTCGTGACGCGCTCGCCGAGATACGAAGAAGCGTCGTTGACGAGCTTCTGCAGGATCATCGACGAGATCTCTTGCGGCGTGTAATCCTTGCCGTCGATCTTGACCTTGTGATCGGTCCCCATGTACCGCTTGATCGAGCTGATCGTGCGATCGGGGTTGGTGACGGCTTGGCGCTTCGCCAGCTGGCCGACGAGTCGTTCGCCGGTCTTGGTGAATGCCACCACCGATGGGGTCGTGCGCGACCCTTCGGAGTTGGCGATGACGGTCGGGCTCTGCCCTTCCATCACGGCGACGACGGAATTCGTCGTGCCGAGGTCGATTCCGACCACTTTTGCCATCGGTTGTTCCTGTCTCGCTTTCCGAGCCGCGTGGACCATCCGTCAGGCTGCGTTACCGCGCCATCGGGCCTTGCCGCTTACCGCAGCTCAAGGGGTGTGAGCTCCTCCGCCCTCCGGCGGACGTACCGCTTATTGTACGACCGGAAGGCGGTTGTGTTCCACTCCCACCGTGTGACAGATATGCTGGCACAGTGGTTGCACGGCGAAGCGCGGCGCCTCACGAGGGCTTCGACAAGCTCAGCATGACACAAGAAGAGGGTGCCCGTCTGGACACCCTCTCACCCAACCAAACGAACCGCGGCGTTTAGGGTCCGCCGCCGCCCTGCCCTTGTTGTTGGAGGTAGGTGGAGACCGGCTGCTCGCCGAGGGTGACCTCCACGTTCTTCTTGACGCCTTGCGACCAGACGCGCAGGGTCACTTTGGTCCCCGGCTTCATTGCGCTGATCGTGTTCGTGACCTCGTCCGGTGAGTTGACGGCCTTGCCGTTGATCGCTTGAATCACGTCGCCCGGCTCGATCCCGGCCTGGTCCGACGGCGATCCGCTCACCACCTGACCGACGGCGACGCCGCCCTGGTCGTGGTAGCTGATCTGTGTGCGGACGTTGTTCGTGATCGGGACGAGCCCGACGCCCAGGAAGCCCTTACCGGTCCCGGTGCCGCCCGCCTCGAGCGTTTTACCGGGGTTCTTCGCGAGGATGGCAGCGGTGTCGCGGACCTGATTCGCGGGGATCGCGAAACCGATTCCTTGGGCACCGGCCTGCGGCGACGCGGTCGATTGATTGACGCCGATCAAGCGCCCATAGTAGTCGATCAGCGGACCGCCGGAGTTTCCGGGGTTGATCGGCGCCGACGTCTGCAGCAGCCCCTTGAACAGCTGCAGCTGGCCGTTGTCGTTTTGGATCGGCTCGTCGCGGTTGAAGCCCGAGACGACGCCGACGGTGACCGAACGCTGCAATGCGAGCGGCTCGCCGATCGCAATCGCCCACTGGCCCGCTTGGAGCTTCGTGCTGTCGGCGAACTCCACCGGCGGCGGCAGCTTCGCGTAGCCGTCGACTTTGACCAGCGCAAGATCGGCGGTCGGGTTGGTGGAGTAGATGTGGCCTTTGACCTTGTCGCCGTTCGCGAACACGACGGTCACCGACGAGGTGCCCTTGGGCACGACGTGCGCGTTCGTGACGATCAACCCGTCGCGGCTATAGACGAAACCAGACCCCGATGCTCGCTCGCGGAACGGCTGACGAATTTGCGGACCACCGCCGCCGAACAGCTGCGAGAACGGATCGGCGGGGACGAGCTGCGTCCCGTTGACGACGACCTGGAGTGCGACAACCGAGGGTTCGACGCGCTTGACGGCGTTGACGATCATGTCCTGATCGGTCGTCCCGCTCGTGTTCGGTAGCGGGGCTGCGTTGACTGACGGCGGCGTTCCCCCGGGCCCGGCAATCCCCGCGAAATGCGTGCTCGCGTAGAGCATCATCGAGAAGCTCCCGATGATGGCGCCGATCAGCCCGACGACGGCCGTCCCGAAGATTGAGTTCCGAGACTTCACGTGTTGTTGTTGCTCCTGTCGGGGTGGACGGACCGCACTACCTGCGGGACCGGCCGCTTGTAGCGATCCAAGCAAGCTTTTTCCCCGTATTCTAATTGCCCGGCCGTCCATGGTACCACTTGCCGGGCCGGGAAAGGACCTCCTAGTCCGTGGCCTTCTAAACCGGAACTGTCGCTCGGTCGTCGACGATCAGCCCGTCGAGGACGCGAATCACGCGTTTCGCGTGGTCGGCGACACCCTGGTCGTGGGTGACCATGATGATCGTGCGGCCAGCCTCGTTGAGCTGGCGGAACAGCGTCATGATCTCGCCGCTGGTCTGCGAGTCGAGGTTCCCTGTCGGCTCGTCAGCGAGCAGGACGGCGGGATCATTGACGAGCGCCCGCGCGATCGCGACGCGTTGCTGCTGGCCCCCGGAGAGTTCGCTCGGCCGGTGGTCGAGACGGTCACCGAGTCCGACCTCGCGCAGGCGCTCGACGGCGAGCTCGTTGCGGCGTTTCGTGGGCACCGCGGCGTAAAACAGCGGGAGCGCGACGTTCTTCGTCGCGCTCGTGCGCGCGAGCAGGTTGAAGCCTTGAAAGATGAAGCCGAGTTTCTTGAGGCGGATCGCGGCGAGCGCATCGTCGTCCATCGTCGAGACCTCGGTGCCGTCGAGAAAATAGCGCCCCGAGCTTGCGCGATCCAAACAACCCAAGACGTTCATCAGCGTCGACTTCCCCGAACCCGACGGACCCATGATCGCAACGTACTCGCCGGGCTCGATCGTGAAGGTGACGCCGCGCAGCGCGTGCACCTCGACGTCGCCGAGCGCGTACGTCTTGGTGACATCACGCACCTCGATCACGGGCCGCAGCGACGCGCTACTCATAGCGCAGCGCCTCGATCGGATCGAGCGTCGCCGCGCGCCAAGCCGGATACGTTCCGAATGCGAGCGTGACGATCGTCGCGAAACCTGTCGCGATCAGGACGCTGCGCGTCCACGGGATCGCCGGGACGATCCCCGAGATCCTCACCAGCGCCAAGCTGTTGATCGCCGCGCCGATCGCGACGCCGAGGATGAGGCCGATCGCGCAGCCGATCGTCGAGAGTGCGAGCGCCTCGACGAAGAACTGCAGCAGCACTTGATTGCGCGTCGCGCCGATCGCCTTGCGCAGCCCGATCTCGCGCGTGCGCTCGGTGACCGAGACGAGCATGATGTTCAGGATCCCGATCCCCGCGACGACGAGCGAGACCGCGCCGATGACGGCGACGATGAACGTAACGGCGCCGAAGATCCCGTTGATCCCCTCCGAAAACGAGCGGCGGTCGATCGTCTGATACTCGACGCGCCCTTTCTTGAGGGTGTGGAACCACTGCGTCATCGCCGACTCCGCGCTCGCAAGCTGCGTCACGTCGGCGAGGTAGAAGGTCGCACCGAACAAGAACGCGCCCTTGGCGAAGTCGCGCGCGAACGTCGAGCTAGGGACTTGCACGTCGGTCCGGCCGAGGTTGACCTGGATCCCGCCGGTCGGCTTCGCGAGGACGCCGACGACGACGTAGCGGCGGTCGCCGATCCGTGCGCTCGTCCCGGTCGGGTCGCCGCCGTCCGGAAACAGCCGCGCGTAGGCGCGATCGGAGAGAATGCAGACGTGCGCGGCGTCGGCGACGTCTTCGGTCGTCAGCGCGCGCCCGTAGTGCAGCGGCACCGTTTCGAAGCGGTTGTCGATCCCGGCGCCGATCTGCAGCCGGGCGCGATGCGTCCCGGTTCGCACGAGGCGTGCATTCGCCCCGAACGGGATCGCGGCGACGATCCCCGGGACCGCACGTTGCGCGGCGACGATGTCCTCGTTCTTGATGCGCGCGCGCGTGAAGTCGCCCTGGCGCGCGTTCGGGACGAGGGTGAACGAGGAGTCGGAGATTGCGCCGAGTGTGCCGTTGACGGCACCGGAGAGGCCGGCGCCGGCGACCTCGATCGCGATCACCGCCGTCACGCCGATCACCAGCCCGATCAACGTGAGTACGGTACGAATCCGATTCGCAGCGAGTTGCGCGAGCGCTTCTCCGACGTACGCGATCACGAGCGGAGCGCCACGACGGGATCGAGGCGGGCCGCGCGCACGGCGGGATACGACCCGAAGACGCAGCCGACGAGCGTCGAGAAGCCGACCGCGACCGAGACGATCAGCAGATACGGGATCGGTGCGGGGCCGACGAACGCGCTGATCGGGAGATACGCGAGAAGCACCGCTCCGAGTCCGAGCACCGTCCCGATCCCGCCGCCGGCGAACGAGAGCAGCACCGCTTCGAGCAAGAACTGCGTGAGGATGTCGCGGCGGCTCGCGCCGATCGACTTGCGCAGCCCGATCTCGCGCGTACGTTCGGCAACCGAGACCAGCATGATGTTCATGATGCCGATCCCGGCGACGAGCAACGCGACCGCGCCGATCGCGGTCAGCCCAGTCGCGACGAGCGAGAGGACGTGGTTGAACGCCGAGATCTGCGCATCGGCGTCTTGGACGACGTACTGCGCGCGCGGCCCGTAGACGCCCTGCAGCGCGGTCAGCAGCTGATCGCGCGCGTCGGCGAACGAGATGCCCGGTTTCGGGTACGCCTGAAGGAAGTCCATCGGTCCCGGCTTGATCTGGTGGAACGTCGTGTAGGGGATCTCGATGTAGTCGCCGCCGCCGAGATTCGAGACGAGCGAGGACTGGAAATCGGCGTAGACGCCGACGATGGTGAAACGCGAGCCGCCGATGCGAATGAGCTGGCCGACAGCCGGCGCGTTCCCGAAGAAACGACGCGCGAGCGGATGCGAGAGCAGTGCAACGTGCGCCGCTCCGGCAACGTCTTCGTGCGTCAGGCGCCGTCCTTCGCGTGTTTTGAGGGTATCGGTCGCGACGTCGCTCTGCGAGCTCACCGTCGTGTCGTAGGTGACGCCGTTCGCGCGTAGCGTGTACGTGGCGTTGAGGTTCGGGTCGAGGTGATCGATCGTCGCGGACGTCGCGGCCTCCACGCGCGCGAGATCGCGGAACTGGATCGCGGCGCGCTTGGGATCGTCTTGATTCGGATCGACGTTGATGACGATCCCCTGATCGCCGAACGACGCCACGGTCGCCGTGATCCCGCCCGACGCGGCGCGGCTGATCCCCAGCACCGCGATGATCGATGCGGTGCCGATGATCATCCCGAGCATCGTGAGGACCGAGCGCGTGCGGTTGCGCCACAGCGCCGTGAGCGCCTCTTCGAGAAATCCGACGATCACGGTTGAGACGAGGGCTTCGTGCTCGGAAGCGAGGTCGGGGCGACCGCAACGCCCTCGACGAGCGCGACGTTGCGTTCTGCGACGACGACGTCGCCGGGGAAGAGACCGCGCGAGACGACGGTTTGCGCGTCGTTCGCCGTCCCGGCGGTCACGCTGCGCTTGACCGCGTGGCCGTCCTTCACGACGAGGACGTACGGGTTGCCGGCGGCGTCGCGGCGGATCGCGTCGGTCGGGACGGCGAGGACGTGGGTGCGCTGTTGCGTCACGATGTCGACGTCGACGTTCATCCCGTCGCGCAGCCACGGGACGCTGCTCTCCAGCGCGATCGTGGTGAGGACCTGACGCGACGTGTTCGAAGGATCGTCGCTCTTCTGCGCTACCGCGCCGATCGTCGCGACGTGGCCATGGAGCGTCGTCGTCCCGAGATCCTCGCCGGAGACGAGCGCCGCTTGGCCGACGCGCACGTTCGAGACGTCCTGCTCGTCGACTTTCGCGCGCACGACGAAGCCGCGGTCGGAGGCGAGCGTGACGATCGCCTGACCGACGGTCACCGCGTCACCGGGTTGCAGCGAGCGCAACGGGTCAGCGCTCTCGCTCGCGATCGTCTGGACGACGCCGTCGAACGGCGCGACGATCCGCAAGCGCGCGACCTGGTCGGCGGCGTAGCGCCAGTCGTCGTATGCTTTCGCCGCGTCGGCGCGGGCCGATTCGACGTCGCCGCTCTTGTCTTGCGCGGCCGTCGCGCGCGCCGAGTCGAGTTGGGCCTGCGCTTGCGCGAGCGCATTGCGCATCGCGCGCACGCGGTCCGACAGGACCGGGACCTGGCGCTGCAGCTGCGCGTAGATCTCGCGACGATTGCGAACAGCCTGATCGTACGTGACTTGCGCGGTCGCGAGCGCAGCCTGCGATTGCGCCAACGCGTCGTGCGAGATCGCTTTCTCCGCGTACAGGTTTCGGTTGGCATCGGCGATGCGGCGCTTCTCGTTCAAGTCGGTTTGCGCCGTCGCGACTGCGGCGTCGGCGCTCGCGCGCTGCTGCGCCGCCGAGGTTCCGCCGTAGCCGAGCCCGGACTGCGAACCGGCGCGCTCGTCCTGAATCGCCTGGTTGAGGTTGAAGCGCGCTTGTTCGACGGCGGCTTCGGCCTGCACCACCGCCGAGCGGTTCTGTTCGGGGAGTGAGGCGTTCGTCGCGGACGCGGTGCGCGCGCGCCCTTGCGCCGCGAGATACGCTTGGTGCGCGTCCTGTTCGCCGTTCACGAGCTGCGGATTGGCGATCGTCGCGACGATCTGTCCGGCGTGCACGTGTTGACCGGGCTTGACGACGATGCCGTCGATATTGCCGGCGACGAGCGCGGCGAGTACCTGCGTCTGCGGCCGTTGGACGACCCCGGTCTCGGGGAGCTTCGTCTGGAAGGTCGCGTACGCCACGCTCAGCGTGCGCGCGGAGATCGGGTGGTCGTGCGGTCGCGCCGCGATGACACCGACGAGCACGACGAGTGCGAGCCCGGCGACCAGAATGAGGAGATTGCGGCGACGGTTCACGGGCCCCCCGGATCGGCGATGGTAAGCGGGTCGTAGACGCCGACGGCGAGGCGCAGGCCGACGAGGGCATCCAAGTAGTTCACGCGCGCGTTCACCAGATCGGTCGCCGCCGAGAGCGCGGTCTGTGCGGCCGCGGTCGCGTCGCTGAACGAGATCAGTCCATTGCGATACTGGAGCTCCGCGATGCGCGCCGATTCGGTGCCGTACCGCGTCTCTTCGCGCGCGAACGCGACGTTGGCGGAGGTCGTCTGCGCGGCGCGCAGTGCTTGACGCACGTCGAGCTCGACCAACGCGCGCTCGTTGGCGAGTGCGCCCTGGGCCGACGCGATCTGCGCGCGCGCCGCCGCGTGCTCGGCGCGGCGCGCGCCGTACTCGATCAGCGGCAGCGAGAACGTCGAGGTCGCGCCCAGCGACCAGAAGCCTGGGACGTTGCGTCTGAGGCCGAAACCGACCCCCTGACTGAAGAAGGACGTCGCCGGCGTCTCTTGATTGCCGAACGCGCCGGTGAGTTGGACCGTCGGCCGGCGGTTCGTCTCGATTGCGGAGTCGGCGAGTTGCGCGACCTCGATCTCGGCTTGCGCGTAGCCGATGTCGGGGCGTGCCGCGATCGCCTCGGCGACGAGCATCTCGAGCGGTGTCGCGGGCAACGGTGGTTCTGGGAGTTCGTCGGGGATCGCGAACGGCGTGTCGAACGGCGCGCCGATCCGCTGCGCGAACGTTTCGCGCGCGTTCGCGTCGTCCGACTGCGCCGAGACCAGCGCCGCCTCGCTGCGCAGCTCGTTCGTCTGCGCGCGCAGCACGTCGACACCGGCGACGCGGCCGCGGCGCTCCTGAAGGCGCGCCGTCTCGAGCAGTTGGCGCTGGTAAGCGAGGTCGCCTTGCGCGAGTCGCACCGCTTGCCGCCGTTGCAGCATCAAGTACCACGCGTTCGCGACGTCACGTGCGAGGAGCTGTTCGCTGCGCCGCTCGTCGGCGCGGGCCGCTTCGGCCTGGCGTCGCGCTTGCTGCGCGTTGATCTGGTTGAGCGAGCCGTTGTAGAGGGTGTAGTTCGCGCCGATCTGGGCGGTGTTCTGCGAGAACACCTGCGCTTGCTGCAAACCGAACTGCTGGAACGTGCCGGCGGTGTTGCCGTTGTTCTTGCTCATCTGATTCTGGAGCATCCCGGAGATCGCGGGAAACTCCGTCGCATGATTCTGCGCGAACGTCGACTCGTTCTGCGCGAGCGTCGCCCGCTTCGCCAGGACCGTCGGGTCGCGGGCGAGCGCGTAACGCACCGCGCCGCGCAGCGTGAGCGGCCCGGACGGCGAGTCGGCGAGCGCCGGCGCACGAGCGAGCAGGACGCACGCCAGCGCCGCAGTGAGGACCAGGAAGCGCACTAAGACGACGCGGGGGTGAACAGCGCGACGAACGTCGCGGAGACGAGGAGGAGAAGCGCCGCGGTCACCGCGGCGGGGATCGTTGCGACGCGGCCGACGGTGCGCATTCCCAGCGCGGTCAGGACCGCCGCCCAGATCGCGGTGACGTTGAAGGCCCCCAGGAACGCGCCCAGCTTCGCGTTGGCGCCGGGCGCGAGCAGCCCCAAACCGGGTAGAGCCCGCTGGACGTCGGCGGTCGTCGAGAAGGCGTCGGGTCCGCGCAGCGTCGCGATGAGACCCGTCAGCAAGAGACCGAAGCCGACGCTGATGACCGCGGTCGCGACCGAGAGTGCCCAGTAGCGGGCGAAGCTGCCGTCCCCCCGCACGATCGCGTTCGCCACGAGCATGACGATCGACTGGATCAGCGCGCCGAGCAGCAGCGTGATCGGGACCGCAAGCCAGCTCAATTGGATGACGGTGCGGCCAGCCTTCACGGCGGCGTTGACGCGGGTTGCCTGCTGATCCGGTGGAAGCTTGGCGATCTGCGGGAGGGCGGCGTACATCGCCGGCGCCGACTTCTCGAACGCATGCGTCTGAGCGGGGAGCATGAGCAGCATCCCGGCGATCCCCAGGAGCGTCGCAACGAGGAACGTCCACCCCCAGGCCGGGACGACGCGCAACCGACCAAACGCGCTTTCCGGCGCGACGACGACGTCGATGACGTTGACCAGTCCGTTGCGGCCGATACCGCTAGCCTCGGACAGGGACACAAGCTTCACTCCCCGGTAGGCAACAACGAAAGGCGCCCGGACCGTACCCGAACGCTCCTAATGGGGTCTTTCGGCGAAGAGGTCGGCGACTCCGAGTCGCCGCTCGATCACGGCCCGGACTCGCGCAAGGTCCTCTTCCCGACGCTCGAGGAGCCGCAGGCGCAGATAGCTTTGGACGAGTCTGCGGGCGCGCGGCGAATAGAAGGACGAATCCGGCAGCGTCGCGCGGGCGCTCGGGCTCGGCTTCGGCGCCAAATCTTGCCTATTGAGTGGAACCACCGGGGCCGCCGACGCGGTCGCGAGCGTCGAAGCGAACAGCACCATGACGGCGTAAGGGATCGTCGCGTGTCTCACGCGTCCCCTTCCCGCCGCCTGCCTCTTCCGTCAAGGACCTTACTTGTCTTCCGACACCTTCGTCGTCCCGGCGCCGCCGGACCAGCCCTACATCCGGATCATCCCGCTCGGCGGCTGCGGCGAGATCGGTCGCAACATGACCGTGATCGAGACCAACGATGACATCGTCGTGGTCGATTGCGGGCTGATGTTCCCGGACGAAGAGATGTTCGGGGTCGACATCGTCATCAACGACTTCACGTACCTGCGCGAGCGCGCGGACAAGTTCCGCGCCCTGCTGGTGACCCACGGACACGAAGACCACATCGGCGGGATTCCGTATCTGCTGCGTGAGTTTCCGAAGCTTCCGATCGTCGGCACGCCGCTCTCGCTCGCGCTGATCCGCGCGAAGCTCAAGGAACACAAGCCCGGCGAGATCGACGCGCGCACCGTCGAGCCGGGCGACCGCGTCCGCTTCGGCGAGATCGAAGCGCAGTTCATCCACATCAACCACTCACTGGCAGGCGCGTGCGCGCTCGCGATTCGCACGCCGCTGGGAACCGTCTTCCACACCGGCGACTTCAAGTTCGACCAGACGCCGATCGACGGCGATCCGGCGGACTTCGCGTCGATCGCGCGCGTCGGCGACGAAGGCGTGTTGGTGATGCTGTCGGATTCGACCAACGCGGAGCGGCCGGGGCACACGCTCTCCGAACGCATCGTGGGTGAGGCGTTCGCGAACATCTTCGCGCGCGCCAAGGGCCGCATCATCGTCACCTCGTTCGCGTCGAACGTCCCGCGCATCCAGCAGGTCGTCGATCAAGCACGCCGCTTCGGGCGCAAGGTCGCGTTCTTGGGGCGCTCGCTGCAGAATGTCGTGCACCATGCGCGCGAGCTCGGCTATCTCGACATCCCCGAAGGATTGCTGATCCGTATCGAAGAGGTCGACGAGTTGCCGCCCGCGCAGGTCGTGGTGATGACGACGGGCTCGCAGGGCGAGCCGATGTCGGCGCTCACGCGGCTTTCCGTGCGCGATCACAAGCTGCTCAAGATCGTCCCCGGCGATACGGTCGTCATCTCCGCGACGCCGATCCCGGGCAACGAGAAGAACGTTTCCAAGACGATCAATAACCTGTACCGCCTGGGCGCGCACGTCGTGCACGGCAGCTCCGGGAACGCGCACGTCTCCGGCCACGCGTCGCAAGAAGAGCTGCTCCTGATGCTCAACCTCGTGCGGCCGAAATACTTCATCCCCGTGCACGGCGAGTACCGCATGCTCGTGACGCATTCGCGGTTGGCGCAGACGACCGGTGTTGCCGGCGACAACCTCTTCGTCGCCGAGAACGGCGACGTCATCGAGTTCACCAAAGACAGCGCCGACAAGATCGGCCGCACCTACGGCGGCAACGTGATGGTCGACGGCTCGGGCGTCGGCGACGTCGGTGAAGCCGTGCTGCGCGATCGCAAGCATCTTTCCGCCGACGGCATCATGATGGTCGTCGTCACGATCGACGCGGAAGAAGCGCGCGTCGTCGCCGGCCCCGATCTCATCTCGCGCGGCGTCTTCTATCTCCCCGAGTCCGGCGACGTCCTCGACGAGCTCAAAGCACGGCTCACCGCGATCCTCGAGGATTGCAGTGTCGAGGGTATTCGCGACGTCGGCAACGTCAAGGAACACATTCGCTCGGGGCTGGCGAAGGCGGTATTCGAAAAATCTCGGCGCCGCCCAATCGTCATTCCGGTGGTTATGGAAGTCTGAGACGGGATTTCGGCCTAGCCAGAGAAGGCCACGGGCCGGGGATGGGAGAGCGGCCGTTCCGTGACAGTGCTCGAGCACGTCGATGAACGCGAACAGGAGCAACTGAGCGGGCTCCTCAAGCGATGCCGCGCGCGTCTCGATCCCGCGCGGCCGGCGCTGGGCCCATTTCTGCGCTTGCCGAACCGCATCGGCAAAGCGATCACGCAGGAAGAAGTCGCCGAAGCGGCCGGGATCACGCGCCAATGGTACGCGATGCTGGAGAGCGACCGCCCGGTTCACGTCTCGGCGCCGCTCGTCGCTCGGATCGCGGACGTGCTGATGATGGAGCCGGTTGAGCGCTCGGCACTGTTCCGGCTTGCCCTCCCCGAGCTTCGCAACGCTTCGCTAACCGACCGCTCGACCGCGATCCTCGACGCGTTCGGATCGATGCGACGCGTCACGCGCCGCCTCTGGGCTGCGACGACGGAAGCAGAAGCGCTCACGATCGTCCGCGAGCACGCGCTCACGCAGCTCGAGCCCGATGTGATGGTCACGTGCACGAGAATCGAGGACGGCCGCTGGGATCGCGCGACGACCGGCGACGACCGCGATCGCGTGCGGCTGCATGCGCTGATCTGCGAGCGCTGCCATCCGGGCGCCATCGACGACTTCCACTGCTACCCGTTCCTCTCACAACCGGGTGAGGTGATGACCCGGTCCGAGCGTGACGCGCATTTCCGCGATCTCGCCGAGCTGCGGCACGTTCTCGATGCCGTCGAGTGGGGGCAGTTTTCGTGCGCGATGGTGCACGTCCGATCGCAGCACGGCTTCGTCTCACAGCTTCAGGCGGTCCACCACACGGCCCACGCGTTCTCCGAGACCGAGCGCGCGCTGCTGAGCACGCTCGCGGACCTTACGTCGCTCGCACTCTCCGGTTGTGTCTCACGATGACGACGGTTTGTTGAAGCCGCCGCTCACGTACCCGCCGAGATCGAGGGTGACGAAGCGGTAGCCGGCGGCGCGCACGCCTTCGACGATCCGTGCTCTTCGCGCGGGATCGGCGACGGCGGCGATGTCGTCGGGGGGAACTTCGATGCGCGCGATCTCGCCGTGATGCCGCACACGGCACGCGCGTAGGCCGGCGTCGTGGACGGCTTGCTCGGCGCGATCGACTTGGCGCAATAACTCGAGCGTGATCGGCGTGCCGTATGGGAAGCGCGAGGAGAGGCACGCGAGCGCGGGTTTGTCCCAGACCGCCAGGCCGAGCCGCTGCGCGAGCGCGCGCACGTCGGCTTTGCGCAGATCGGCTTCGTAGAGCGGGCTGCGGACGTCGTACTCGCGCGCCGCCTTGCGGCCGGGACGCCAGTCGCCTTCGTCGTCGCGGTTGTAGCCGTCGACGATCGCGGCGAGGCCACGCTCCTGTGCGATCTCCGCGAGGCGGCTATAGAGCTCGCGTTTGCAGAAGTAGCAGCGGTCGAGCGGATTCGCCGCGTACGACGGATCGTGCAGCTCGCGTGTCTCGATGACTTCGTGCCGGGCGTCGATCACCTGGGCGAAGGCGAGCGCGCCGTCGTACTCGCGCTCCGCGAGCGACTCGCTGCGCGCCGTGATCCCGACCGCGCGTTCGCCGAGCTCTTGCGTCGCGACGTGCAGCACGAGCGCCGAGTCGACGCCGCCGGAGAACGCGACGACGCAGCTTCCCAACTCGCGGAAGATCGCGCGCAGGCGCGCCTCTTTCTCGTCGATCATCGCGCCACGCGTTCCGCCAGCGCGAGCTCGACGACACGGACGACCTCCGCGAGTGGGAGCTCGCGTTCGCGCGCGATGCGCACGAGGTCGTCATACTCGGCGCGCGCGCGCTCGTGACCGTCGATCTCGACCCGCTTGACCCGGACCGCGCCGAGCGGCGTGTCGGCGAACGCCATCGTCCGCGGTGCGACGAGGCGCCGCTCGCGCCGCATGCGCACGCCGATCGTCGTCGTCTCGCGCAGCATCGCGCGCGCGACCGCATCCTCGTCGGCGGGAGCGGCAAGCGCGGCCAAGACGATCGCGGGGCGTCCTTTCTTCATCGTCACAGGGCTCAGCCACACGTCGAGCGCACCGGCGGCGAAAAGCCGTTCGAGCGCGAGCTCGTAGTGCTGCGGCGACATGTCGTCGATGTTCGCCTCGAGCACCGTCACCTCGTCGCGGTCGTCCACGGCGTCCAGCGCAACGCTCGCGGTATCGCCGACGAGCACGCGCGTCACGTTCGGGAACGCAAAGTCGTTGTTCCCCGCGCCGTAACCGATCGCTTCGACCGTCATCGCTGCCGGCCGCCCGGGTTTCGCGAGCGTGGTGAGGATCGCAGCCGCGGTCGTCGTCACCAGCTCGACATCCGCGTCGATGCTGCGTATCGGCCAGCCGCGCAACAGCTCCATCGTCGCCGGCGGCGGATTCGGATACGCACCGTGCTCCATGCGGATCGTGCCGTGCCCGACCGGGAACGCCGAGCAACGCAGCTCGTCGATCGCGAGCAGGTCGAGCGCAACGCAGGTTGCGGCGACGTCGAGGATCGCGTCGAGCTCGCCGACCTCGTGGAAGTGGATCGACTCGACGTCCACGCCGTGCACGCGTGCTTCGGCTGCCGCGAGCCGGCGATAGACCGCCGCGGCGCGCTCGCGCTGCCTCGGCCCCAGACCGCTCGCGTCGACGAGGGCGAGCACGTCGGCGAGGCGGCGGCCGTGCCGGATCCCGTCGTGATCGTGACGGCGCTGATGCGTATGGGCGACGTCACCGTCCTCGCCGGGGACGACGAGCCCCGCGTACGTTGCCACGATTCCGGCGCGCGTGACGCGCTGCGGTGCGAACGTCCACCCGTCGGCGACGATCCCGCGCAGCGCGCGCTCGAGCGCATCACGGTCGAGTCCGGCATCGAGAAACGCGGCGAGCAGCATGTCACCCGCCGCACCGCCGACCATATCGACGTACGCGACTCTCACGACGCGACGATCTTGTGTGCGAGAGCGGCTGCGCCGAACCCGTTGTCGATGTTCACGACGCCGATCCCGGGAGCGCAGGCGTTGAGCATCCCGAGCAGCGCGGCGAGTCCGTCGAACGCCGCGCCGTACCCGACGCTCGTCGGCACCGCGATCACCGGCGCTTTGACGAGCCCCGCGACGACGCTCGGGAGCGCGCCTTCCATCCCGGCGACGACGATAACGGCGCGCGCCGTGTTGATCGCATCGAGCGACTCGAAGATCCGGTGGATCCCGGCGACGCCGACGTCGCTCGCGCGCACGAGGTCGTGGCCGAACGCGTCGAGCGTGAAGGCCGCCTCTTCTGCGACCGGGAGATCGGAGGTGCCGGCGCAGACGACGGCGATCGGGATCCCCGTGCGCGGGAGCGCCCCACAGCGCAACGCACCGGAGGTCGGTTCGATGACCGCTTCGGGGAGTTCGGCAGCGAGCGCCGCGCGCTGCTCGCGCGGGACGCGCGTCGCGAGTGCGAACCCGGCGCGCGCATAGAGATCGCGGACGAGCGCGAGATTTTGGGCGAGCGTCTTGCCTTCGGCGTAGACGACCTCAGGGACGCCGGTGCGGTCCCGGCGACCATGATCGAGTCGCCCGACGAAGGTCTCCATATACATTATGGTACCCGGCAGAAAACGAGGGGCCCTGTGCGCGTTGCACAGGGCCCTCGGGGAACGCTCCCTTCTTCTAAAGCTTGAGGCGTGCCTCGAGATAGAACTGGAAGGGGAAGCCGGCGAAGCCCGGATCGTACGGCGTCGTCATGAACGGCTGCATCGACCAGCCGGGGTTGTAGACGTTGCCGAACGGGAGCGGGCCGGTTCCGGCACCGACGAGGTTGCCGTAGCTGCACGCACCCGAGACGTTCCACGGCTCCTTCGACCCACCGAAGCAGGTGTTGATGATGTTCGCGAAGTTGCCGACGAGCGACAGGGTCTTGCTGACGTCGTACGACGCTTGCAGATGGAGCTGCAAGCTCGACGGCCGCACGAACGAGCCGATCGGATCGAACTGCCCCGTGTACGTGTTCGGGATCGCGAAGATCGACTGGGTCGCCGTCGAGGTCGCACACTTGGTGGCGTCGTACGGGTTTCCGCCGACGGCACCGTAGTTGTAGCGCGGGTCGCTCGCGACCGGGCTGGTCAGCACGGCGGTGCAGGTGTTCGGGACGATGCCCGGTGTCGACTCCGGCACGCCGTAGTGCTGTCCGGCGGAGAATTGGAGCGCCGGCGTGATCGCGAGCGGACCGTGCTTGTACTGCATCAGGAACGTCGCGACATACGGCGCGCCGTACGTCCCGTAGCCGCCGCCGCCGACGCCGCCCGGGAAGGTCGAGTACGTCGGGAAGTTGGCGCTGGGATCGATGAGCGCCTGAAGCGGCGCGTTGTAGTACGGGTTCGCGACGGTGCCCGCTGCGGCGCAGGTCGGGTCCGCGACGCCGGGGACGACCTTTCCGCCCACCGTCGTTTGCCGCGTGTAGCACGGTGCGCCGCCGCCTGCCTTCGTGAAGGCGTTGTAGGCTTTGATCGCACTGTTGAACGGATCGACGATCGACGAGCCGTTCGGCAACGCGGTGTAGTTGATGTAGCTGTTCGTGTACGTGAAGCTCAGGCGACCGGCAAAACCGTTGCGCGCGAAGTCGCCCTTGTCGACTTCGAGCTCGACGCCTTGCGAGGTCTGGCGTCCGACGTTCAGACCCGAGACGAAGCTGGTCTTCTGATCCAGGTAGAACTGCTGGATCTGATCGTTCGTCTTGCGGTAGAACGGCGAAAGCTTGAACGAGAGGTCGCGACCAACTTGCTTCTCGAGGGAAAGGTCGTAGTTGTTCGAGACCTGCGGCGTGACGTTGTGTCCCGGCGTCGTCGGCAGCCCGAAGGTGCCGAACGTCGCCAAGCTCGCGACATCGTTGGCCTGCGCGTAGTTGTACTGCTCGAACGCGGCGTTGGGCGCTTCCGCGTAGCGGCCGTAGCTGGCGCGCAGTACCGTCGTCGGGGTGAGCGTGTACGTCAGGCCGACGCGCGGCTGCCATTCGTTGTACTGTTCGATTTGGCTCGGGATGTTGACGATGGCCGTCCCGTTGTCGCGGTTGTACGCGGCGTACCAGAACGCGCGCGCCGCGGTGTCGAGCGTATTCTGCCCGACGAACTGGAAGCGGTCGAAACGCAGCCCGAGGTTGATGTTGAGCTTGGACGTCGGCGTCCACGCGTCGGTGATCGACGCCGAGTAGAAGTGCGGCGTGACCGCGTTGAACGTCGCGTACTGCGCGTCGCCGCCGACCAGATATTGGCACGGACCACCGCCGCAGATCGTACCCGCCGCGGGTTCGACGACCGTTCCGTTGAGTGCCTGGCCCAGCGTGAAGAACGCGCCGGTGCCGACCGGATAGCCGGGCGCCCCGGGGACCGTCGGCGTGACGCCGGCCGCGAACGCCGGGAACCCGCAGGTCTTCGCCGCGGTGCCTGTGATCGTGTAGCAGATGCCGTTCGTCGGATTGGACGAATCGACGAGCACGCCGACGATCGTCCGTGCATTGTAGCTGTTGGGACCGTAGAGCCCGTTGAGCATTTGCGTATTGTTGTTGCGCTGCGAGCTCGCCGTCGTGTACGAGCCCTGGATGCTCAAGAGATGCTGCGTGTTGAGCTGATCCGAGAACTGGAGGCTCACACCGCGGGTGTGGTTGATGACGTCATAGTCGGACGGGCTGCCGGCGAAGTTGACGACCGTCGAGATCGGGCTGTTCTCCAGCCAGTCCGAATAGTTGGTGTAGACGTACGCGCGCAAGTACGCGTTCGTGCCGAAGTTCTTCTGGTATTGCAGCTTGACGATCGACTGATCGTTGGACGACGCGTCGCGGAAGTCGGACGGCAGCAGAGAGTTCAGCGTGCGACCGGTCGGCGATTGCGGGAACAAATAGTTGGAGATCCCGCCGCCGGTATAGGTCGTCGGCAACAGCGATCCCAGCGGAAGGCTGGACTGATAGCCGTCGATGTACGACGGCATCGGCGCGCCGATCGCCTTGAGGAACCCGTAGCCGCCTTGATCGTTTGCCGAGTTACTCGCGATCGAGGAGAAGTGGCTGTAGTCCCACAGCAACTGAATGTCGTCTTTGCTGCCGCTTTTCTGCGGGATCCCGAAGTGCAGGTTCACGATGTTGTCGCGATCCCGCACCGTTGCGAGGCTGCCCAGCGAGTACGGTCCCATCACGTATGAGCGCGCCGCGCCGCCGTTGCGGTAATCGGCGCCGGTGACCGGATTGAAGCACGAGGGAACGACGCTCGCGTTGTAGGCGGCGGGGTTCGCGCCTTTGTTCGTGAGCGAGTTGTACGCCGTTTGGCACGACACGATCGGCGTGCCGTAGAGATTGCTCAGCGACGCGCCGTTGAACTGGTCGGCGTACCGGTAGTTCTGGTTGTAGCCACCGGTGCCGGCATAGTACGAGAACGTGCGCGACGGGTTGGCGCCGCCGGTCTCGAACGAGAACTTGTTGTACATCGTCGGCGTGCCGATCCCGAGATCGAGCGTGCGATACGCGGGAGCGGTTCCGCTCTTGATGACCTGGTTGATATAGCCCGAGATCCCGTTCGCTTCCGAGTTCGCGGGCGTCGCGCCGGTGTAGACTTGCAGCTCCTGTTGTCCCAGTGACGAGAGCTGGTTCGACGGATAGTTGTCGAACGAGCGGTTCACCGGGATCCCGTCGAGCTCGTAGCCGATCTGGTTGTAGTCACCGCCGCGGATCGAGACGCTCGAACCGGCGCCGATGTAGCCGGCGCGATTCGGTGCGACGTACACGCCGGGAACCGACGTGATCGCCGACCACGCGCTGTTGAGCGTACCGCCGCCGCTGAACGCGGACGCCTTGTCCTGCGTCGTCGCGTTGATCGAGTAGATGTCTGCGGTCGTCCCCGGCTTGACCAGCGCGGACGCCGCGCGTGACGTGACGGAGCCGATCGTCGTCAGCTTGCGCGGCTGCGCGATCGTGAGGTTGAGGTTTTGGTCGGATTGCACCGTGACGCCGCTGATCACCGCGGCGTCGTGCGTACCGGCGGCCGCGACCGTGACGGTGTACGTATCGGGTGCGAGCGAGACGAACGAGAAACGTCCGCCACCGTCGGTGGTCGTCGTCGCGGTTTGCGAAGGGCTCGCGGCGGTGACCTTCACGGCCGCGACCGGCTGGTTCGAAGCTGCGTCGACGACGACGCCCGTGATCGCACCCGTCGTGCCGGCCAGAACGCTTGTCGTTCCCTGGCTCACGAACGAAAGGACCACGAACAGTACGACGAGCGTCCGCTTCAAGGGAAGAGGAAGACGCAAGGGACGGTAACTTCCTTTCAAAGGAAACGGCCCGACGGTCCAGACGTGAGCCGTCTACCGCGGGCTTCGTGTTTCTTAAAGGAACATTAGCGAGCGTCGGTTCCTTTGTCGCCCTGCACGTGTTTGAGCAGGCTTCCGCTGGCATCGACAATTGGATAGCGCACGGACGCTTAGACTGTTCAACAAAAAGAGAGACCCGGCGCGTTAACCGTGCCGGGTCTGTGGATCGCTACCGCGAGGAACGGCTAGAGCTTGAGCCGCGCCTCGAGATAGAACTGGAACGGGAATCCCGCGAAGCCCGGATCGTACGGCGTCGCGAGGAACGGCTGGAGCGCCCAGCCGGGATTGTAATTGTTGCCGTAGGCGAGCGGGCCGGAGCCTGCACCGTAGATGTTCCCGTAAGCGCACGCCCCCGAGACGTTCCACGGTTCCTTGGATCCACCGAAGCAGGTGTTGATGATGTTCGCGAAGTTGCCGACGAGCGACAGCCGCTTCGTGACGTCGTACGACGCCTGCAGATGGAGCTGGAGCTGCGACGGACGGACGAACGAGCCGATCGGATCGAACTGGTGCGTGTACGTGTTCGGGATTGCGAAGATCGGCTGCGACGCCGTCCCGGTCGCGCACTTGCTCGCATCGTACGGGCTCCCGCCAACCGCGCCGTACTGATAGCGCGGGTCGCCGGCGAGCGGGGTGGCCAGCACGCCGGTGCACGCGTTGGGAACGATCCCTTGCTGCGCTTGCGGAACGCCGTAGCGCTGGCCCGCCGAGAATTGGATCGCGGGCGTGAGCGCCAGCGGTCCGTGCTTGTACTGCAGGAGCACCGTCGCCACGTACGGCGCACCGTAGGCCGAGTAGCCGCCGCCGCTCACGCCGCCCGGGAAGTTGTCGTAGGTCGGGAAGTTGGCATTCGGATCGATGAGCGGCTGCGCCGGAGCGTTGTAGTACGGGTTCGCCACCGACGTCGCGGCACAGGCCGCGTCGGCGACGCCCGCCGTCGTGTAGCACGGCGCGCCGCCGCCCGCTTTGGTGAAGCCGTTGTAGAGCGAGATCGCTTTGTTGAACGGATCGACGATCGACGACCCGTTCGGCAACGCAGTGTAGTTGATGTAGCTGTTGGTATACGTGAAGCTCAAGCGTCCCGCGAAGCCGTTGCGCGCGAAATCGCCCTTGTCGACTTCGAGCTCGATGCCTTGCGACGTCTGCTTGCCGACGTTCAACCCGGAGACGAAGTTGGTCTTCTGATCCAAGTAGAACTGCTGGATCTGATCCTGCGTCTTGCGATAGAACGGCGAGATCTTGAGCGAGAGGTCGCGCCCGAACTGCTTTTCGAGCGAGAAGTCGTAGTTGTTCGAGATCTGCGGTCGCACATCGTGACCCGGCGTCGTCGGCAGGCCGTAGTTCCCGAAGATCGCCAAGCTCGCGAGGTCGTTTGCCTGCGCGTAGTTGTACTGCTCGAAGGCCGCATTCGGCGCCTCGGCGTAGCGGCCGTAGCTTGCACGCAGGACGGTCGTCGGATCGACGGTGTACGTCAGCCCGACGCGCGGCTGGAGGACGTTGTAGGCCTCGATCTGGCTCGGGATGTTCTGAAGGTTCGTCCCGAACTGCGTGTTGTAGGCGTTGTACCAGAACGTGCGAGCTGGGTTCGACGTGTCCATCCCGCTGAACTCGAAGCGGTCGAACCGCAAACCGATGTTGATGTTCCACTTCGAGCCCGGCGTCCACGCGTCGGTGATCGACGCCGACGAGAAGTGCGGGGTCACGCCGTTGAACGTCGCAAACTGACCGTTCCCGATCACCAGGTATTGGCACGGGCCGCCGCCGCAGGTTCCGCTCGCGGGCGCCACGGTTCCGTTGTACGCCTGCTGCAGCGTGAAGAACGCCGCGTTCGCGTTGGGAGCACCCGATAAATTCGCGCCCGTCGCGTAGCAGTTCACCGGCGCGTGTGCCGCCGAGTAGCACTGGCCGTTGAGCGGGTTCGACGAATCGACGAGAACGCCGACGACGGTGCGCGCGTTGACCGAGTTCGGCCCGTAGAGCCCGTTGAGCATCGTCGTGTTGTTGTTGCGCTGCGAGGTCGCCGTCGTGTAGCCGCCCTGCAGCGTGAGCAAGTGCTGCGGGTTGAGCTGGTCGGAGAACTGCAGGCTCGCGCCGCGCGTGTGGTTGATGACGTCGTAGTCCGACGGACCGGCGCCGGTGTAGTTCTGGAGGACGGAGATCGGGTTGTTCTCGAGCCAGTCGGAATAGTTGGTGTAGACGTACGCGCGCAGGTACGCGTTCGTACCGAAGTTCTTCTGGTACTGGACCTTCACGACGGCTTGATCGTTCGAAGAGCCGTCGCGGAAGTTGGGATCGATCGCAGAGTTGAGCGTACGTCCCGTCGGTGAGAGGGGATACAGGTAGAGGCCTGCGTTCCCACCGGTATAGCCCGTCGGCAGCAAGGAGCCGAGCGCGCCGAAGTACTGGTAACCGTCGACCCACTGCGGCGTCGGCGCACCGATCGAATTGAGGTAGTTCACACCACCCTGGTCGTTCGCCGAGTTCAGGAAGATCGACGAGAAGTGGCTGTAGTCCCAAAGAACCTGGACGTCGTCTTTGTTGCCGTTCTTCGTCGGGATCCCGAAGTGAAGGTTGACGACGTCGTCACGATCGCGCACGGTTCCGAGCGAGTCGAGGTCGTACGGTCCCATCACGTACGCGCGCGAGTTCACTGCGCCGCCGTTGCGATAGTCCGCGCCGGTGACCGGATTGAAGCACGACGGAACGCTCGTCGCGTTGTACGCGGCGGGGTTCGCGCCTTTCTTGGTGAGCGCGTTGAACGCGGTTTGGCACGTCGCGAGCGGTGTGCCGTACAGATTGCTCAAGCTCTGGCCGTTGAACTGATCGGCGTAACGATAGTTCTGATTGTAGCCGCCGAGTCCGACGTAATACGAGAACGTGCGCGACGGGTTCGCGCCGCCGGTCTCGAAGGCGAGCTTGTTGTAGAAGGTGGGCGTGCCGACGCCGAGCTCGAGCGAGCGATACGCCGGCGCAGTGCCGGTGCGGATGACTTGGTTGATGTAACCGGAAAGCCCGTTCGCTTCAGCGTTGGCCGGAGTCGCGCCCGTGTAGACTTGCAGCTCCTGTTGGCCGAGCGACGACAATTGGTTCGACGGATAGTTGTCGAATGAGCGGTTGACCGGGATACCGTCGAGCTCGTACCCGATCTGGTTGTAGTCGCCGCCGCGGATCGACACGGATGCGCCGGCGCCGACGTAACCCGCGCGATTCGGTGCGAGGTAGACGCCGGGGACCGACGTGATCGCTGACCACGCGCTGTTGAGCGTTCCGCCGCCGCTGAAGGCCGACGCTTTGTCCTGCGTCGTTGCGCTGATCGAATAGACGTCGGCGGTCGTTCCGGGCTTCACGAGCGCCGACGCGGCGCGCGAGGTCACCGAACCGATCGTCGTCAGCTTACGCGGCTGCGCGATCGTGAGATTCAAGTTTTGGTCGGACTGTACCGTGACGCCGCTGAGCGTCGCTGCGTCGTGGTTGCCGACCGCTGCGGCCGAGACGGTGTACGTGTCCGGCGCAAGGGAGACGAAGGCGAAACGCCCTGCGGCATCGGTCGTCGTCGTGACGGTTTGCGAAGGGCTCGCAGCGGTCACTTTGGCCGCGGCGACGGGCTGGTTGGAGCTCGCGTCGACGACGACACCCGTGATTGCGCCCGTCGTTCCGGCCAGAACGCTTGTCGTTCCCTGGACCACAAACGAAAGGCTCACGAGAATGGCCGCGACCGCCCGCTTCCAAGGAAGTGGGAGACTCATTCTGTTCCGTCCTTTTCACGAAGAAGGAGCCCGACGGCGCACGCGCTTCTGCGTTCACCGGGGCTGCCAAGGCTCGCCGCGATTGGCACCGGGGCGGCTTACCTTAAAAGCACGTTAGAGAACGCCGCTTCGTTCGCCTCTCAAGAACGGTAAGAGATCAGTTATGCCAGCAACCGGGGCGCGAGCGTCCGCTTACCCGGTAATTATTTGCTACGAACAGTTACGAGGTATCTCGAGGCCGCCGTCAGGGCAAGGACGACCGTGCCGAGCAGCGCGCCGCCGACCAAGTCGGTCACGTAGTGAGCGCCGAGCGCCAGCCGGGACCAGATGACTCCACAGCCCCACAAGGCGAGCAGCGGTGCCATCAGGGCACGGACGCCGCTCGGCAAGTCGCTCTTCCAGATGTAATAGGACCAGAGCCAATACACGATCGTCGCGAACATCGCGTGCCCGCTCGAGTAGGCGAACGACGTCTCGTGGATGACGCGCCAGTAGGGTGGGCGCGGGCGATGAAAGAGGTTCTTGAGGACGTCGCTGACCTGCCAGGCGATCAGGGTCGCGAGAGTCGCGCTTACGATGCGGGCGCGCCACGCCGGCGCGAAGCGCGCGACGAGGATCCCGGCAACGCCGAGTGCGACGAGCGCCTCCCACCAGCAAGATACGGTGAACAGCAGCGCCAGGCGCGGCGCCTCGCCCGCGAGCACGGCGCCGGCCTGGTCGATCCCCGTCGGCGGCGCGTGTGAGACGGCTAGGCCGAGCACCGTATAGAGGATGGCCGCGACGAGCGCGATCGCCGCGTAGCGGATCACCCCGCGAACAGATCCGTTTGCGCCGGGCGGCCGATGCGGTCTGCGATCCGTTCGAGATCGGCGGGCGACTCGATGATCACGTTGCGCGGCTTGGTCCCCTCGTTGGGGCCGACGATCGTGAACTCTTCGAGCTGTCGCATCAAGCGCACCGCACGTGGGTGACCGATCGAGAAGCGTGCCTGCAGCGCGGCGGTTGAGCCGACGCCGGGGTCACCCTTCGCGATGCGCGCGTCGAGCAAGAACTTCGCGGCGTCGTACCAGAGATCGTCGACCTTGCGCTCACCGCCGTTGCCGTTCTTCTCCTCGTCATCGCGGATGGGCATGATCTCCATCGCCTTCGCGGCCTCCGGGTTGGCCTGACGCTTCCAGAAGGCGACGAGCTTGTCGATCTCGTGTCCGGTGACGAGCGCGCCCTGCGCGCGGATCGGCTTGGGTGCATCGATCGGCAGATAGAGCATGTCGCCGCGTCCGAGCAGCCGTTCCGCGCCGCCCATGTCGAGAATCGTGCGTGAGTCGACCTGCGAGGAGACCGCGAACGCGATGCGTGACGGGATGTTCGCTTTGATCAACCCGGTGATGACGTCGACCGACGGCCGCTGCGTCGCGACGACCAAGTGGATCCCGGTCGCGCGCGCGAGCTGCGCGAGCCGCATGATCAGCATCTCGACCTTCGCGGGCGCGACGAGCATCAGGTCGGCGAGCTCGTCGATCACGACGACGATGTAGGGCAGCTTCTCGTCGGGGAACTTCGCGTTGTACTCTTCGATCTTGCGCACGCCCGCTTTCGCGAAGCGTTCGTAGCGCTGATCCATCTCGCGCGTGATCATGGCGAGCGCGCCGGCGGCGAGCGACGGGTCGGTGATGACCTCGTTCTTGAGGTGCGGGATCCCGTTGTAGACGGTCAGCTCGACCCGCTTGGGGTCGATCATCAGCAGCTCGAGCTGGTCGGGCGTCGCCGTGACCAGCAGTGAGGCGATGATGCAGTTGAGGCAGACCGATTTGCCGGCGCCCGTCGCACCGGCGACGAGCAAATGCGGCATCTTACCGAGATCGCCGAAGACGGGACGGCCGGTGATGTCCTTGCCGAGCGCCATCGAGAGCGGCGGGACGCCCTTGGGGACGTGGTCGAGAATCTCGCGGATCGCGACGACCGAGACGGTTTGATTGGGGACCTCGATCCCGACCGCCGATTTCCCGGGGATCGGCGCCTCGATGCGCACGCTCGTAGCGGCGAGCGCGAGCGCGAGATCGTCGGCGAGCGACGAGATCTTCGAGATCTTCACGCCGCGTTCGGGCTTGAGCTCGTAGCGCGTGATCGACGGCCCGCGCTCGATGTGCGTGACCTTCGCGCCGACGCCGAACGACGCAAGCGTATCCTCGAGCAGGTGCGCGCGGTTGGCGTCGTCGACTTTCTGCGCCTGCGGCGGATCGAAGATCGCCGCGACGTCGGGAAGCCGATACTGCGGCCGCGGCTGCGCCGGCTCGTAGTCGCCGACGACCCCTTCGGGCTGCACGAGTCGCAGGGCGGTCGACGGTACGAGATCCGCGACGTCGTCCTCGACGTCGTCGGGAGCGTCCTCGAGCGGCTCCTCTACGACCTCGTCGTCGTCGAACTCGTCGTCTTCATCGTCCTCGTCATCGTCGTCGTCGTAGTCATCGTCGTCGTCGTTGTCGTCATCCTCGAACTCGTCGTCGTCCTCGTCGTCCTCGTCGTCCTCATCCTCGTCGTCCTCGAGGTCTTCGTCATAGAAGCGAACCGGCGGTTCGACGACGGTGTGCGTCGGCGCGGGGATCTCAGGTGTCGCGACGGCCGCCGCTGCCGCGGCGCGCGGGAGGAGTGCCGGCAAATGAAACGCCTCTCGCAGCGAAGCGGGGCGTGGCGCCGCGGCTTCGTCGGAAGACGGCTTGCGCGCCGGACGCGCGGCGGCGGTCCGCGCGATCACCCAACCGATCACGCGTTTGAGCGAGACGCCGGTGATCGCGACGGTGACGGCGAGCGCGGCGACGCAGAGGATGATCCACATTCCGACGTCGCCGACGACGGCACGAAGCGCGCCGGCGAGCGTCGCGCCGAGCTTTCCGCCGTCACGTCCCGCAGCGGCGAGGGCGAGATCGCAGATGACGAAGTAGGCACAGGCAGCACCGCCGAGCGTAGCGATCATCCGCGGAACGTTGATCTCGAGGAAGACGATCGCCGCAACGAGCGCGACGAGCACGACGAACAGCCCCGCCGCGGCCCCGAACAGCGCGTGCAGCGCGAAGGTCATCGCACCGCCGACGATCCCCGTCCGTGTCGGCGGCGCGACGAGCGCGACGCCGAGCAAGAGCGCGAACCCGAGCGCGAGGATGCCCGCGATTTCCAGGTTCCAGCGCATCGTCGCGCTCGTTTTCCGCCGTACGCGAGCCATCGCTCCCGAACTTCGGCGGGGCAAGCCCCTCGTTCCCGCGAACAGGCGCGACGCGATGCCCAAGCCCACCATCGTCGTCCTCGGCGGCGATCAAACCGGACAAGAGCTGCTCGTCGAAGCGCTGCGCCTGCTGACCCCCGACGTCATCGGATTCGAAGTCGACCTCGAGCACTTCGACCTCTCGCTCGAGAAACGCCGCGAGACGAACAATGCGATCGTCTACGAGGCCGCCGAAGCGATGAAGCGCACGAAGCTCGGCCTCAAGGCGGCGACGATCACGCCGGAGACCAAGGGCGACGTCGGCTCTCCCAACGCGATTCTGCGCCAGGCGATCGACGGGAAGGTGATCGTGCGCACGGGGCGGCGGATCCCCGGGGTTCGTCCGGTCGCCGGGATCCACGCGCCGATCTCCGTCGTGCGCATGGCGGTCGGCGATGCGTACGGTGCCAAGGAGTGGCGCGAGACCGAAGGCGGCGACGAGATCGCGTATCGCACCGAGCGGATCGAGCGCTCCGTCTGCCGCGTCGTCGCCGAGTACAGTTTCTACCACGCCAAGCGCGTGGGCGCGAAAGTTTTCGGCGGACCGAAGTACACCGTCAGCACGGTGTACGAAGGGATGCTCAAAGAAGAGATGGACGCGGCGGCGCAGCGCTACCCCGACGTCCCCTATGAGCCGCAGCTGATCGACGCGACGTACGCGCTGCTGATCTCGACCGCCGGCGATCCGCTGGTGATTCCGTCGCTCAACCGCGACGGCGACTGTCTCTCCGATCTGGTGATGCAGCTCTTCGGCTCGATCGCCGGCGCGGAGTCGACGCTGATGTCGTTCACCCCCGAGGGCAAGCCCGACGTCGTGATGACGGAGGCGCCGCACGGGACGGCGCCGCGCCTGTTCGGGAAGAACGTCGCCAATCCGATGGCGATGATCCTCGCCGTCGCCGCGCTGCTCACGTTCGTCGACGATCGCCGTGCGACGAGCGCGTCGCGTGCGATCTACGAAGCGGTCCTCGAAGCCGTACGCGACGGTGTCGCGACGAGCGATCTCGGCGGCCACGCAGCGACGAGCGAGTTCACCGACGCCGTGATCGCGAAGGTGAAGACCAAGCTCGACGTCTGGGCGACGCTCTAGCGATGATGCGATTCGCGTCTCGAGCGGCTGTTTTCGCAGCCGCGGTTTCCTTGCTGTCCGCGGGTTGGAGCGCGACGCCTGCTCGTGCCGAGGGCCCCGCCCCGATCGCCCTGCACGTCGATGCCTCGCGTGCGGTACAAGGCTGGATCAACGTACACGAGACGATCCCGGTGCGTCCGGGACCGCTCACGCTCCAATATCCGAAGTGGATCCCCGGCGAACACGCGCCGAGCGGTCCGGTCGAAAATCTCTCCGGCGTCGTGCTGACCGCGAGCGGCAAGAAGCTCGCATGGACCCGCGATCTCGTGGACATGTACGCCCTGCACGTCGACGTCCCGACCGGCGTGAGCATGCTCGACGCCGACTTCGTCTTTCTGGGCGCGAACGGCGGGAACTACAGTGACGCGCGGCTCGCGACGCCGAACCTGCTGTCGCTGACCTGGAACAAGCTGCTGCTCACGCCGAAGGTCGACGATTACGGCACGCAGATGATCGCGCCGACGCTCACACTCCCCGGCGCCGATTGGAAGTACGCGACGGCGCTCGAAACGGCGTCGCAGCACGGCGCCGTCGTCACGTTCAACCCCGTCTCACAGGAGCAGCTCGTCGACTCGCCGCTCGACGCGGGGATCAACGAGCGTACATGGGACCTGGGCCGCTTCGACGGTGTTCCGGTCAGCCTCGCCGCCTTCGCCGACATGCCGTCCGAGCTCAACGCCGATCCCAAGGCGATCGCCGCGCTGCAAAAGCTCGTCGAGCAGATGCATGCGCTCTATCGCTACCGGCACTTCGGCCACTACACGTTCCTGCTCACGCTCAGCGACGTGATGCCGGGCGAAGGCGTCGAGCACCACCAGTCCAGCGACGACGGGACGGCGGGGAAGTTCCTCGTCGAACACGACGCGTTCCTGAACTCGGGCGATCTGTTGGCGCACGAGTGGAACCACTCGTGGAACGGAAAATATCGCCGCCCGTTTGACCTCGCGACGCGCAACCTGCAGGATCCGATGAAGGACGATCTGCTGTGGGTGTACGAGGGGATGACGCAGTTCTACGGCAACTTGCAGGCCGAGCGCGCGGGGATCTTCTCGCAGCAGGACTGGCTCGATATGCTCGCCTCGACCTATGCGTCGCTCGACACGCAGCGCGGGCGCGACTGGCGTCCCCTGCTCGACACGGCGAGTGCCGCGCCGACGCTCTACTCCGCGCCTCGCGCGTGGTCGTCGTCGCGCCGCGGCGTCGACTTCTATAACGAGGGGATGCTGATGTGGCTCGAGGCGGACGTTTTGATCCGCACGCTGTCACACGGCCAGCATTCAATTGACGACGTCGCGCGCGCGTTCTTCGGCAACGGTGCGGACACTGGGCCGCAGGTCGTCACGTACACGCGCGACGATCTCATCGCCGCGCTCAACGCGGTCCAGCCGTACGATTGGGCGTCGTTCTTCCGTGCCCGCGTCGATGAGGTCGCTTCGCACCCGCCCGACCCGTTCACCGCCGCAGGCTACCAGCTCGCGTTCAGCGACAAGCAAACGCAGTACGCCAAGACGGTCGCCGGACAGCGCCACGTGCTCGACCTGCGCTACTCGCTCGGGATCACGGCGCGCAGCGACGGCACGATCGTCGACGTCGTGCAAGGCTCGCCCGCCTTCAGCGCGGGACTGGGACCCGGCGAGAAGATCGTCGCGGTGAACGACCGCGCGCTCACCGACGGCCAAATACAGCTCGACGACGCGCTGCGCGCGGCGCAGAGCAGCGGAACGATTCGGCTGCTGCTGACCGCCGGCGACGTCTACCGCGCGACGAGCATCGCCTATCGCGGCGGTCCACGCTATCCGCGCCTCGAGCGCGTCGCGGGCAAGCCCGACGTGCTCACCGCGATCGCGACACCGCTCGCGCCTTAGCGCGCGAGCGAGATGCAGATTACCCCGGCGAGCGCAGCGACGACGCCGAGCCACTGCAGTGGGATGAGGCGCTCGTGGAGCACGAGCGCCGCGAGCGCGACCGTTCCGGCCGGATAGAGGGAGGTCAGGACGGCGACGATGCTCAGCGAACCGCGATGCGCGGCGACGACGTAGAGCACGTTCGCGAGCATATCGAGCGTTCCGCACGCGAACACGACGCGCCATCCGGGCCGGCTGATGCGCAGCGGCGCGCGCACGATGAGCCCGCCCGCGAGGAGGATCGTCAGCGAGCACAGGCGGGTCGCGACGAGCGGCCACAACCCCGCGGTCGGCGCGGTCTGCGCAAGCGCGATGAAGAAGAAGCCGAACGCCGCACCGGCGCCGAGCGCTTCGGCGAGCCCCGGCGGGTAGCGGTACGTCGCGTCGGGTCGTGCGAGCGGCACCTCTTCTTTCGGCGGCGACGGCGTCGCGGAGACCAGGACCACGGCGACGAGCGCCCAGCCAATACCGGCCAGCGCGAGCGGCGCCGGATGCTCGCCGCGCAGCAGCGCCCACGTGACCGGGATCGCGGCGGCGAGCGCAGCCGTAATGGGCGAGACGATCCCCATGATCCCGATCGCGAGCGCGCGATACAACAGCGCGACCGCGAACGCGCCGCACACGCCGCATAACGCGCCCCAGCCGAGATCGCTGGTCCGCAGCGTCCCGGGAACGACGACCAGCGCGAGCGCGAGCACGACCAAGCCGGTCGCTTGCGACCAGACGACGACGGCAACGGACGAGGCGCGGCGCGAGGCAAGCCCGCCCAAGAAGTCGGCGGCGCCGTAGATCAGCGCCGCCGCAAGAGAGAGGGCAACGACCATAGATCAGCGGCTTGGTGCGTTCAGGCGCCGGAAGCGGCGCAAACCGTCGACGGCGAAGGGGCGAAATGTGGGCGTCGTGGTGGGCATCCGGCTCGCGCCGGTTCGCCGCTGTCCCGCTTTTGTCTTACCGCAACGCCTCTGGCCAGAAGATACTCGAAGGAATCATGATCCGGACTCGCATCTCGGACCCGGCGCTCCTCCCCATCGAAGCCAAGCTCGACGAGGGCCTCTCGCTCTCGCTCGAAGACGGCCTGACGCTCTTCCGCACGAGCGATATTCACACGCTCGGACGGCTCGCGAAGGCGGCGAAGGAGCGCAAGAGCGGGATGAACGTCTACTACGTTCTCAACCGCTACATCAACTCGACGAACGTCTGCTACGCGAACTGCCAGTTCTGCTCGTTCGCGCGCGGGGAGAAGGATGCCGACAAGGTCCGGATGTCGGCCGACGAGGTCGTCGCCAAGGCGCTCGAGACCGGGACGAACTTCAACCAGATCCACATCGTCGGCGGACACGACCCGCGTCAGCTCTCGCTCGACTACTGGCTACCGGTGATGCGGCGCTTCAAAGAGATGCTGCCGCACGTCCAGCTCTCGCTGTTCACCGCAGCCGAGATCGACTACATGGCGCGGCGTCATCGGATGTCGTACGACGAGATCTGCAAGACGCTGCGCGAGGCCGGACTCGACAACGTCAACGGTGGCGGCGCCGAGGTTTTCTCCGAGCGGTTCCGTGCCGAGGTCTGCCCGAACAAGGTCGATACGGAGCACTGGCTCGAGATCCACGAGACCCTCCACCGTCACGGTGTCGCCTCGAACGCGACGATGCTCTACGGGACGATCGAGACGATCGAGGAGCGGATCGAGCACCTCATGCTGCTGCGTGAGTCGCAGCGCAAGTCGCCGGGCTACAACGCGTTCATCCCGCTCGCGTTCCATCCCGACGGCAACAGCATGTCGCACCACGGCTGGACGTCGGGCCTCGACGACATCCGTATGTTCGCCGTCGCGCGCCTGATGCTCGACAACTTCGACCACATCAAGGCCTACTGGATGATCCAGGGCCTCAAGGTGTGTCAGCTCGCGCTGCAGTTCGGCGCCGACGACATGGACGGCACGCACGGCTCGACCGATGAGGAACGGATCTACCACAGCGCCGGAACGGCGTCGGGGCAGTACGTCGACGACCGCGAGTTCCGGCGGTTGATCGAAGAGGCCGGCTACGTTGCGGTGCGCCGCAACTCGACGTACGAGACGTTCCCCCACGATTGGAAGCCGCAAGACCTGGCTTCCGCCGTGCCGGCATGAGGCGTTTGCGCTACGGACGCATCGCGTACGTCAACGTCGCGCCGGTCGAGACGGCGTTCGACGTCGGCGCGCTCACGCGCGACGTCGATGTCGTCGCCGACGTTCCGAGTCGCCTGAACGCGATGCTGACCGCCGGCGAACTCGACGTTGCGGCGATCAGCGCGGCGCACTTCTTGGCGCACGAGCAGATGCTCGCGCGTGTCGGCGATCTGTGCATCGCCGCCGACGGTCCCGTCCGCAGCGTGCTGCTCGTCTCGCCGTTCCCGCCGGCGCTGCTCGGGGAACGCACGATCGCGCTGACGTCGCACTCGGCCTCGGCGAAAGCGCTGCTGCAGTCGATCCTCTCGTCGTTCCCCGACGTCTCGCCACGTTACGAAGTCGTCGACGACGCGCTGGGCGTTGCGCGTGCCGGAACCCCAGCGTTGGTGATCGGCGACGACGCGTTGACCGCGCGCGCGACGCTCCCGCCGGCACAGGTGCACGACCTCGCGCAAGCGTGGCAGGCGTGGACCAGTCTCCCGTTCGTCTTCGCGGTCTGGGCGGTGCGGCGCGAGGTTCTCGCCGAGCGTCCCGCCGACGTCGCGGCGCTCGCGGAAGCGCTTACCGCCGCACGCGCGTGGGGTGCCGCCAACCGCGATGCGGTGATCGACGCCGCGATCGCACAACGGCCGTTCCACCGCGCGCTCTACGCCGACTATTTCACCCGCCTGTCGCATACGCTGGACGAACGCGCCGAACACGGTCTCGCGTTGTTCGCTGACAAACTTGCGCTGCTTCGACAGGCTCAGCATGACGAAGAGGAAGAGTCTCGTGTCTCTCGCTGACGTTCTCGATCGCGCCGCCGACGGCGGCCGGATCTCGTACGACGAGGGCGTGCAGCTCTACAAGGACGTGCCGCTCCACGAGCTCGGGGCGGCGGCGAACGCACGCCGCATGAGCCTCTATCCGACGAGCGACGTCACCTACGTCATCGACACGACGATCAACTACACGAACGTCTGCAACGTCCATTGCACGTTCTGCGCGTTCTTCCGGCCCGAGCATCATGCGCAGGGCTACACGATGTCGTACGAGACGATCCTCGATCGTGTGCGCTACGCCGCCGACCAAGGCGCGACGCAGATCATGATCCAGGGCGGGGTCAACCCCGAGCTGCGCATCACGTGGTTCGAGGAGCTCTTCCGCCACGTCGCCGAGGTGTTTCCGCACGTCGACATCCACTCGCTCTCCGTCTCGGAGATCGCCGGTCTCGCGCAGATCGAGGAGATGACGCCGCGCGAAGTTCTCCTGCGTCTCAAGGCCGCGGGGATGAAATCGCTTCCGGGTGCCGGGGCGGAGATCCTGGTCGAGCGCGTACGCAAGCGCATCAGCGCGCGCAAGATCAAGCCCGAGGATTGGATCGGGATCATGCGCGACGCGCAGCAGCTCGGGATGCCGACGACCGCGACGATGATGTTCGGCTCGATCGAGACCGACGAGGAGCGCATCGAGCACCTGCAGGTCATCCGCGATCTGCAGGACGAGACGCACGGCTTCACCGCGTTCATCCCCTGGTACTACGTGCCGTACAAGACGCCGCTGCGGGGGCGCGAGGCGAGTGGTCTGGAGTACCTTCGCGTGCTGGCCGTCTCGCGGCTCTTCCTCGACAACGTGCCACATCTGCAAGCGTCGTGGCTGACGCCCGGCCTCAAGCTCGGTCAGCTCGCGTTGTTCTACGGATGCGACGACATGGGCGGTACGATTATCGAGGAGCAGGTCGTCCACGACGCCGGCGGCGGCAACGAAGCCACGCGTGCACAGCTCGAAGGGATCATTCGCGGCGCCGGGTTTACACCCGTGATCCGCGACACCTACTGGAACCTGCGCCCCGACTATCCCTTCGCCCTCACAACCGCGTAAACTCTCCGTTCAACGACAACCTTCCGTACTCGCCGTGCTTCGTGCAGCGGCGCACACTGAATCGCGCAAGGTAGAAGCGAGGTCCCGATATGGGCACTCCAGTCTGCAATCGCTTTGCTCGACACGCCGCCCATTGGTCGGTGATCGTCGGACAAAGCGTCAACTTTGCTTCACGGAGATGTTCTGATGTTTCGTAGACTAGCAGCAACGCTTGCGCTTATCGCCCTTCCGAGCATGGCGTTGGCACAGACGAGTGGAGGAGAGCCGCCGACCAGCGGAGCCGGCGGCGCCGGCGCGCCAACGACGAGCGGCGGGCAAGCACCGGCTGGCGGTGCCGGCGGGCAAACAACAACGGGCGGACAAACGCCGACCGCCGGCGGCGAACAACCGACGACCAGCGGTTCGAAATCCAAGAAGAAGCACGCAAAACAGTCGACGAGCGGGAGCGCATCGGGCAATGGCGGCACGTCCGGTTCCGGGGGCCAAGCACCATCAGGCGGAGCGTCCCCGCAACCCTAATCGCTCGTGACGACGGCAGGAGCGTTCACGCGGAGCGCTCCTGTCTAGCGTTGCGTCTTCTTTTTGCGCGTTGCGGCCGCTTTGCGTGCCGCTACGCGAGCGACACCCGTGCGTTTCCGCGTCGCCGCACCCTTTTGCGCGGCTGACTTTGCGACGCCCGTGCGCTGACGCGTGGCGGCAGCTTTTCGCGCCGACTCTTTCCGATGCGGTTGCGGGTGGACGCCCAGATCTTGCCATGCCGTCTCAGACAGGTCGACGTCATAGTAGTTGGCCGCTTTCTTGATGTTCGCGAATGCCAGCGCGCGATCGTCGTCGGAGACGCCGATGACTTGATCGAAACGGGCAACCGCGTTGCGCACATGCCGTGCGTCAGTCAGCGGCTCTTTGCGTTGTTTCGGAAAGGCGAAGACGCTGCTTGGCAGGTCACTTTTCATCGTGAGCTGCCCGTGCTTTTCGTGAGGTCTCCACGTCGCTCTCATGGAGTTCATCCTACCCAAACGGCGCTCGGATGCTAGGGTCGCTTTCGTGCGCGGGGAAGCGCCGGCGGTATGGATATCGCGATCCGGCGCGCGGTCGCGGCCCTGACCCAGGGTACCGACGCGGAGCGGCACTTCGAGGATGCCGCCCAGAGAATCCAGCACGCCCTACTCGATGTCTCGATCCCGCCGATCGAAGGCATCGAGATCGGCATTCACGCGGAGCCGGCGCGCCTGGTCGGCGGCGACTACATCGATCTCTATCTCGGGACCCCAGGATGCCTCGTCTTCGCGCTCGGGGACGCGTCGGGCAAATCGCTCGGCGCGGCGATGACGGCACTGATGCTGCGCTATCTCGTGCGCGGCCTCGTGAAAGCGATCGGCAGCGACGATCTCTCGTTGATCCTACGGCACGTGAACGACGTCGTCGGAGAGGACCTCGACGAAGGTTCGTTCATCACGTTTCTCATCGGTCGCTACGAGCCCGCGACGGGCTCCCTGTCGCTTGCAAACGCCGGCCATGAGCCACCGCTCGTTCTCCGAGCCGACGTCGAGTCGGTCGATCTCCTCGAGGGCCACGGGATGGTTCTCGGCGTCGATTCGGCACCGAGCTTCCCGCAAATCGAAACGTCGCTCGCGCCCGGCGATCTGGTGTTGGTCTACACGGACGGCCTCACCGAAGCGACGAATGAGCGCGGCGAGCTCTACACGATCGAACGCTTGACGCGCGATCTGATCGCGCATCGCCATCGAACAGCGCAAGAGATCGCCGACGGCATCTTCGAAACCGTGCGCGCGTACGCGCAGGGCGAGTTGCGCGACGACGCGACGATCCTCGTCATGCGGGCGCTCTAGCGCCGATCGCTGGTCGCAATGCGGTACGTGCGCAGATCCATCTGCATCGCGACGCGTTCGTACAGGCGCTGAGCGCGGTCGTTCGCCTCTTCGGTCACCCAGCGCACGTGCGTCCAGCCGCGCCGGCGAGCGATCGCGCAAAGCTCCTCGATGAGCGCTTCCGCGAGCCCGTTGCCGCGATGCGTCTCGGTGACCCACAGATCGTCGAGGAACCCCGCCTCGTTCCCGTCGAGCGTGCGCGGAAACGGGCGGAAGTGCGCGAAGCCGACGAGCCGCTCACCGTCGATCGCCAGGATCGCCTCGACGCCGTGGGTCTTTGCGAGCAACCACGACCACACGGTCGTCGCGATCGCGTCATCGACCGGTGAACCGAGCACCTCGGCGTAGCGCTTGTACTCGGCACGCCAGGCAGCATTCCAGCGCGGCGAAGCCGGCTCGAATCGAAGCCCCGGCATTTCCTCGGAGAGCTTACGAGCTTCCGATCAAAACTCCGCTCGCGAAGACGAGCGCGCCGCCGACGACGACCTCGACCACACTGGTGAGAAAGTTCGTCGCGAAGAAGCGGTAGCGGATGTAGGCGATCGTGATCAATTCAACGCCGACGACCGCGTACGCAAGCGTGAGCGCCTGCTGTACGCTCGGAAGCAAGAACGGGAGCGTGTGCAAAAAGCCGCCCAGGAACGTCATGAATCCGGTGATGACGCCGCGCACGACCGGATTGCCACGACCGGTCAGCGTGCCGTCGTCGCTGAGCCCCTCCGAGAACGCCATCGAGATCCCGGCGCCGACCGCCGCCGCCGCTCCGACGAGGAAGACCGTGTGCGAGACGTGCGTCGCGAAGGCGGTCGCAAAGATCGGCGCGAGCGTCGACACCGAACCGTCCATCAGACCGGCAAGACCCGGCTGGATGACCTGCAGCACGAAGCTCTGCTGAGAGGCGGCCGATCCTTTTTTGGCGGTCGCCTCGGCTTCAGTTTGACCGATCATGGGCGCTCAGATCGCTTCGCGAATCGTTGCGGCGCCGAGGACTTCGTCGCTCTCCGTATCGAGCAGCGCAACGAGCTGTCCGGGGGTGACGGCGCGCTGCGGTTCGTCGAACGTCAGGCGCAGCGTGGTCTCGTCGACGATCCGCGCGCGCGCCCGCACCGCCGTCGCGCGATAACGCGCCATCGCCAGAACGTCTGCGGTGCCACTCGCGAAGCGTTCCGGACGGATGAGATTGAGCTCGTCGGCGAGCAAGCCGTGCGCGGCGAGCTCATCCTCGCGGCCGATCACGATCGTGTTCGTCATGGGGTCGATCCGCGTGACGTAGCGTGGGCCGTCGCCGATCGCGGGCAGGCCGCGCCGCTGACCGACCGTGTAGCCGCCGATCCCCGTGTGCGCACCGACGGCCTCGCCGGCGGTCGTCACGATAGTCCCCGCGCGTGTCGTCTCGGGCGCGAGCCGGCCGAGGATCTCGCGATAATCGCCGCCCTCGACGAAGCAGATGTCCTGCGACTCGGTCTTCTCTGCGACCGGCAGCCCCAAACGCGCGGCGTGCGCCCGCGTCTCGGCCTTCGTCATCTGGCCGACGGGAAGCAGCAATCGCGTGAGCTGGTCGGCGCTGAGCTGAGCGAGCGCGTACGCCTGGTCTTTCGCCGACGCGCTGCGGTAGAGATGCGGACCGTCGTCGCGGTGCTCGAGACGAGCGTAGTGGCCTGTCGCGACGTACTTCGCCCCCAGACGGTCGGCGTACGTGCGGAGCGTGCCGAGCTTGACCTCGTTGTTGCACTGGACGCACGGATTGGGGGTTCGGCCGTTCGCGTAGTCGGCGGCAAAGCGTGCGACGACGTTGCGGCGGAACGGCTCCTCGAAGTCCAGGACGTAGTGCGGGATGCCGAGTGCGGCGGCGCTGCGGCGTGCGTCGTCGAAGTCGTCGGCGCCGCAGCACGATTTTGCGTGCGCGGGCCGCGTCGGCTCGTACATCTTCATCGTCACGCCGACGACGTCGTAGCCGGCTTCCGCCAGCAATCCTGCCGCCACCGCTGAATCGACGCCGCCGCTCATTGCGGCGACGACGCGAGTTCTTTCGCTTCGCACGTCTTCAGATATCGTAGACCACCGACCAGGAGAACGGTTTGCATCCGCTAAGGTGCGTGCACATGCCTGCGCTCGGGGAGGAGTTTCGAAGCGCGCGGGAAGCGCGCGGGCTCACGCTCTCAGACGTGGCCGAGCAGATCCATATCCGTTCGGTCTACCTCAATGCGATCGAGAACGAAGACTGGACCTCGATCGGCGCCCCCGTCTATGTGCGCGGCTTCATCCGTACCTACGCGCGTTTTTTGGGTCTTGACGCTGAGGGAGCGGTCCAGCGATTCAACGAGAGCGCGCCCGCCGAGCGCCCCACGCCGGCCCCCGCCCCGACGATGGCGATGGAGCGCGAGTCGACCGGCCCCTCGATCGTCGCGATCGTCGCCGGCTTGGTCGCCTTGGTCCTCGTCAGCTTCGCCGGCTACGAGTGGTGGCAGTTCTCGGCCGGCGGGTCGATCGCGCACCCTGTCGCCGCCCTGGCGACGCCGTCGCCGGCGGCGTCGGCGCAACCGGCCCCGACTCCGGTGGGTCGCCCAGTGGCGGCGCCCCAGCGCGCAGCGACGCCTGTCCCGCATCATCAGCTCGCGCTGCACCTCTCGCAACGCTCGTGGCTGCGGGTCATCGTCGACGGTCACAACATGATGGAAGGGATCTACCCGGCGGGAACGACGCGTACGTTCACCGGGAGCGCGGCCGACGTGCGCGTCGGCAATGCGGGTGGCGTCACGATCGCGATCAACGGCGGAGCGGCGAAAACTCTCGGCCACACCGGCGACGTCGTCGAGCAGCGATACACGCTCTAAAAGGGATTACGCATGGCATCCGATTCGTCGTTCGACGTCGTTTCGCGCGTCGACGAGCAAGAACTCGACAATGCGCTCAATCAAGCGCGCAAAGAAATCGCCGGCCGTTTCGATTTCAAGAACTCAATCGCATCGATTGAAAATGACGACAAATCGATCACGGTGCTCGCAGACGATGAGCTCAAGCTCAAGAACGTGATCGATATCATTCAGTCCAAGCTCGTCAAGCGCGGTATCGACATCAAAGCGTTGGACATGAGCGCGAAGCCCGAGCAAGCATCGCATAGTGCACTGCGGCAGAAGATCGCGTTACGAACCGGGATCCCGAAAGATAAGTCCAAGCCGCTGATCGACGCGATCAAGTCCTCTAAGCTGAAGGTCCAAGCGCAATACCAAGACGAGCAGATTAGAGTCTCAGCAAAGTCCAAGGACGATCTGCAAAAGGTAATCCAACTCTTAAAAGACCTGGAATACGACCTGCCCCTCCAGTTCGTCAATTATCGTTGAACGGCGCTCCGCGCCCCCCACGCTTCGCGTGGGGCCCCCCGGTCGACCGGGCCCTTCACGAGTAGGGCTGCGCACGATACCCCGGGGTGGCCCGGAACGACATTATTGGTTCTGTCTGGACCGTCCGAAATAAGATTAAGTGCCGAACGTTAGCTTTGTCTCGCTTGGCTGTGCCAAGAATCTCGTCGATTCCGAGGTGATGATTGCCAAGCTTGGTGCTGCCGGGTGGACGCTTGTTCCACAGGCCGACCAGGCTGATGCGGTCGTCATCAACACGTGCGCCTTCATCGATCCGGCGAAGGCGGAGTCGACCGAGGTCATCCTCGAGCACGCCGAGAGCAAGCGGGACGGGCAGCAGCTGATCGTCGCGGGCTGCCTCTCGCAGCGGTTCGGGACCGAGCTGCAATCGTTGATCCCCGAGATCGACGGCGTGGTCGGGACGGGTGCATACGCCTCGATCGTTGAGCTGCTCGACGACGCACGCGCCGGGAAGAAGCCGGTGCGGCTCGACCTCGAGGCGGAGCCGGAGCACGACTTTCTCCCGCGACTGATCACGACGCCGTCGGCGACCGCGTATCTCAAGATCGCCGAAGGGTGCGATCACCCGTGCACGTTCTGCATCATCCCGCAGCTGCGCGGCGCATTTCGCTCGCGCTCGGCAGAGTCGATTCTCGCCGAAGCGCGCGCGCTCGCGGTGGGCGGGACGAAAGAGCTGATCCTCATCGCGCAGGACACGTCGATGTGGGGACGCGATCGCGGCTGGCGCCGCGGCGGTCTCGCCGACTTGCTGCGGCAATTGCACGCAATCGACGGGATCGAGTGGATCCGGTTGCTGTACTTGTATCCGGCGACGGTCGACGACGAGCTGATCGACGCGATGGCGGAGCTCCCGAAGGTCTGCAGCTACATGGATATGCCGCTGCAGCACGTCAGCGTGCCGGTGCTGCGCGCGATGCGCCGGCCCTCGAACGGCGAACGGTATCTCGAGATCATCGACGATTTCCGGCGCCGCGTTCCCGGTATCACGATGCGCTCGACGTTCATCGTCGGCTTCCCCGGTGAGACGGACGAGCACGTCGACGAACTCGAGCGCTGGATCGAGCGCGCCGAACTCGATCGTGTCGGTTTCTTCAGCTACTCGCAAGAAGAGGGAACGCCGGGCGCGGAGCTGCCGAATCAGATCCCGGAGCGCGAGAAGAAGCGGCGTTTGCTGCGACTGCGTGATGCGCAGCGCCGCGCGTCGGAACGCGCGCGCGCGAAACGCGTCGGCGAAACCGTCCGCGTCCTCGTCGAGGAACGGCGGACGCTGCGTCGCACCGACCCGATCGCGGTCGGCTTGCGCTCGCGCGAGGTCCTTGTCGGACGCTCGCAAGGCGAAGCGCCCGGTGTCGACGGAGTCGTCGCCTTCACCGGTGACGCTATGCCTGGGACGTTCGTCGACGTGCGCCTCGAAGGCCACACCGCGTTCGACTTCTACGGAGCCACACGGTGAGTAAATACGTCGTCGAGCCGCCGCCCCCGACGCCGAACGGCCCGCGCCGCAGCGCGCAAACGGAGCAGAAGCCGTCGCGGATTCGCCGGGCGGCGCCGTTCGCGCTGGGCGGTTTGCTCATCGTCCTCGGCCTGTTCTTCGGTTTCATCGCGTACCGCATGGTCGCGAATCGCACAAGCTTCCAAGACTCGTTCGTGAGCATCTTCGTCCCGTCGCCGTCCGCGGTGTTCGGGAAGGACCGCATCTACGTCGTGCTCCTCGGACTCGACTACGACTACACGGCCGACGACCAGCCGTTCTCCTCGCACTCGCGCACCGATACGATCATGGTCGCGGGACTCGACTTCCCGTCGAGGAGCATGCGGCTGTTCTCGGTGCTGCGCGACACGGGCGTGACGATCAACGGCCGCCTGGTGAAGATCAACGAAGCGTATCCTGACGGCGGTGAGCCGATGTCCGATCGCGTCATCGGTGATTTCCTCGGGATGCCGACGCAAGAAAACGGCCACCACTTCGATCGCTTCCTGGTCGTCAACAGCAGAGGGCTCAAGGACTTCATCGACGCGATCGGCGGGATCGACATTCCGGTGACGGAAACGATGGACTACGACGACAACTGGGGCCATCTGCACATCCACTTCAAGCCCGGCTTGATTCACATGAACGGCGAGCAGGCGATGGGCTACAGCCGCTTCCGGCACGATGCGTGCAGTGACCCGTGTCGTACGAAGCGCCAGCAGCAGATCATCCACATCGCGATTGCGAAGCTGAAGGCAGAGAAGATCAACGACCTCGTGCACATCGGACAGCTGATCGGCGCGATCAACAAGAACGTCAAGACGAACCTCACGTTCGACGAAGAGAAGTCGCTCGCGTGGGCGTTCAAGGACGCGAACCTCGCCGATCTGAGCAAGGCTGACACGATCGGCTATGTCGATACGCGTCAGAGCTCGGACGGTGAAGTTCTGGTCCCCGACGAGACGCAGCGGCAGAAGGTCGCTGCGGAGCTGCTCGGCCCGTACGCCAATGCGACGCCGCCGCCGGCGACCGCGCTCGCGTCGGTCAAGCCGGCGACCGTCCACGTGATCGTTCAGAACGGGAGCGGGATCAGCGGCCTCGCGTCGAGCGCCGCCGCACGGCTCAAGAAAGACGGCTACGTCGTCGACTCGGTCGGCAATGCCGACGCGTTCAGCTACGACACCACGCAGATTCGCCCGGCATCGAAGGTACCGTACGTCGGCGAGCGCATCCGGAAGGACCTCGGCGTCGACGGCGCGACCGTTGCCGCGGCGACCGACGCGACGCCGGGCCCCGGATCGGTCGTCACCGTGATCGTCGGCAAGGACTTCGCGCAAGCGCAGGTCACCGCCGCGACCCCCTCCGCCGCGCCGAAGCACGCGTCGCCCTAACGATGGCAGCCCGGCGCGGCGTCATCGCCGCCGCTCTCGCGCTCGTCGTCGTCGCGGTGCTCGCGTACGGCGGCTGGCGCCTGTGGCTCAAGTCGAACGACCTGCTCGAGCCGGTCGTCGTCCTGCGCGACGCCCCCGCCGCGGCGATGGTCCATCCGAGCATCGGCGCGCGCATCGGGGCCTTGCTCGGGAGCGCCCGCCCGCCGCTCGCCCAGCGCGAGAAGCTGATCGCTCTCACCTTCGACGACGGTCCCTACCCGATCGAGACGCCGCTCCTCGTCCAGACGCTCCACGACCTGGGCGTCCCGGCGACGTTCTTTCTCATCGGGCGCGACGCGCAGCAGTTCCCGGCGCTCGCCAAGCTCATCGCGGACAGCGGCAACGAGGTCGCAAACCACACGCTCACGCACCCCGACCTCGACCGTCTCGACGGCGCGGCCGTGACGGGCGAACTGCATGGCGGAGCGGCAGTGCTCGAAGCGATCGTTCCGCGCCCGACCGAACGGACGACGTTCCGGCCGCCGCACGGGCGCTACACCCTTGACACCCTGCTCGCCGCCCAGGAGGCGGGCTACGCGACGATCCTGTGGACCGACGATCCCGGCGACTGGCGCGCGGTGACCCCGCAGGCGCTCGAGGCGCACATCGTGCGGCGTGCGACGGCGCCGGAGATCCTGCTGCTGCACAGCGGCAGGCAAGCGACGATCGAGATGCTGCCGGCGATCGTAACCCGTTTCCGAGCCGCAGGGTATACCTTCACGACGGTCGGGGACTTGCTGCGGCGCGTCCCCGTCGATCACCTCAACCGGCCCGCAAAGCTCTCGCTCGCCGGTGCTCGTTCTTAGCTAGGAATTATCGACCGGCGGCCGCTCGGGAGGAACCGACCCGCGTGCCGAACGGTTTCTACTCAGATGGCCTTTCTCAAGTCCCTGTTCGACGGAAACGAACGCGAACTGACCAAGCTGCGGCGGACCGTTGAACGCGTCAACGCGCTCGAACCGTCGGTAGCACCGCTTTCCGACGACGAATTGCGCGCCAAGACGGCGGAGTTCAAGGCGCGCGTGGAAGCCGGCGAAACGCTCGACGCGCTCTTGCCCGAAGCGTTCGCTGTGGTCCGCGAGACGGCCAAGCGCGTGTTGGGGATGCGCCATTTCGACGTCCAGATCATGGGCGGTCAGGCGCTGCACGAGGGCAACGTCGCCGAGATGCGGACCGGCGAAGGCAAGACGCTCGTCGCGACCCTGCCGGTCTACCTCAACGCGCTGAGCGGTAAGGGCGTCCACGTCGTCACCGTCAACGACTACTTGGCCAAACGCGACGCCGAGTGGATGGGGCCGATCTACGAGGCGCTCGGGATGACGGTCGGGATCATCCAGCACGACCTCGACCACGCCGCGCGCAAAGCGGCGTACGACTGCGACGTCACGTACGTCACCAACAACGAGGTCGGCTTCGACTATCTGCGCGACAACATGGCGTGGTCGCTCGACCAGATGGTGCAGCGCCACCTCAACTTCGCGATCGTCGACGAAGTCGACTCGATCCTGATCGACGAGGCGCGCACGCCGCTGATCATCAGCGGCCAAGGCCACGACGCGACCGAGCTGTACGCGCAGTTCGCTAAGATCGTTCCGCGTCTGGTCAAGGACGACGACTTCACCGTCGACGAGAAGGCGCACGCGGTCCCGATCACCGAGAAGGGCGTCGCGAAGGTCGAGCGGATGCTGGGGATCCAGAATCTCTACGACCAGCGCAATCTCGAGCTCACGCACCAGCTCAACGCCGCCCTCAAGGCGTGGAACCTGTTCCATAAAGACCAGCAGTACATCGTCAAGGACGGCGAGGTGATCATCGTCGATGAGTTCACCGGTCGCCTCATGTACGGGCGCCGCTACTCCGACGGCATCCACCAAGCGATCGAAGCGAAGGAAGGGCTGCAGGTTCGCAGCGAGGACCAGACGCTCGCGACGATCACCTTCCAAAACTACTTCCGCCTCTACGACAAGCTCGCCGGGATGACCGGTACCGCGAAGACCGAGGAGCGCGAGTTCCGCGAGATCTACGGGCTCGCGGTCGTCGTCATTCCGACGAACCGCAGCGTCTCGCGCAAAGATCTTCAAGACATCGTCTACCGCACCGAGAACGGCAAGTTCGAGGCGGTGATCGACGACATCATCGCCGAGCACGAGAAGGGCCGGCCGGTGCTCGTCGGCACGCGTTCGATCGAGAAGTCCGAACGGCTTGCGCTCATGCTGCGCCGACGCGGGATCGAGTGCAACGTCCTCAACGCGAAGTATCACGAGCAGGAAGCGCAGATCATCAAGGACGCGGGCCAGCGCGGCGCGGTCACGATCGCGACCAACATGGCGGGCCGCGGCGTCGACATCAAGCTCGGCGAGAGCGTTCCCGAGCTGGGCGGACTGCACATCATCGGCACCGAGCGTCACGAGTCGCGGCGGATCGACAACCAGCTGCGCGGACGTTCCGGCCGCCAGGGCGATCCGGGCTCGACGCGGTTCTACATCGCGCTCGACGACGAGATCATGCGGCTGTTCGGAGCCGAGCGCATCCAGCGCATGATGGACTTCGTCAAGTTCGACGACACGCAGCCGATCGAAGCCGGTATCTTGAGCCGCTCGATCGAGAACGCGCAGTCGAAGGTCGAGAACCACAACTACGAGATCCGTAAGCAGGTTCTCGAATACGACGACGTCATGAACAAGCAACGCGAGATCATCTACGCCGAGCGGCGTAAGGTGCTCGAAGGCCAGTCGCTGCGCGAGTTCTTCGTCGACGCGTTGCGCGACAAGGTTCGCGTTGCGGTCGACGCCGGTGCGCCGCCCGAAGAGCACCCGTCCGAGTGGGATCTCGGCCTGATCCTCGACGAGCTCGAGTTGCTCTTCCCCGTCAAGAACAAGATCGGCGTCGAGGAGCTCGAGAAGCTCGATCGCGAGGGAATGCGTGAACGCCTCCTCGCGCTCGCGCTCGAAGCGTACGAAGCAAAGGAGAACGAGGTCGGCCCGGATCTGATGCGGATGATCGAGCAGCAGTACATCATGCTGCCGATCATCGACCGCATGTGGGTCGATCATCTCTACACGATGGACGCGCTCAAGACCGGGATCGGGCTGCGCGGCTACGGGCAGAAAGACCCGCGTGTCGAGTACGAAAAAGAGGCCTACGAGATCTTCGAGGATCTCAAGAACACGATCGCCGATGAGGCGATCAAGGCGGTCTTCTCGGTGCGCGTCGAAGCGGCGCCGCCCGAGGGATTCCAGGAGCAGCAGGCCGCCGTGGAAGCACAAGGCGGCGACGGTGCGGCGCAACCGCAATTCGCCCCGCTGCCGACCGGCGCGCTCACGCCACAACCCGCCACGCAGCCGCGCATGGATCCGGGGACGGCGGAGAAGTTGCTCGGGCCCGCTCCGCGCAACGAGGCGACGCACCTGCACACCAATCGCGACGGCGAGAACGAGCGTAAGCCGCAACACGCGGCGTCGGAGAAGGTCGGACGCAACGACCTGTGCCCGTGCGGCAGCGGCAAGAAATACAAGAAGTGCCACGGTGCGGCTGCGTAAGGGGCCCAACCGGCGCTGACGCAGGACGAACGCGAGCGGATCGGACAAACGCGCGAGCACACGCGCCGCGACGATCGTAGACGGCGTCATGCGCAATGGCTCGCTGAGTACGTCGGGACGATCATCGTGACGCTCGCGACGGTCGGACCGGCCGCGGTTGCGCGCGGCTTGGGGATGGATATCAGCTACGGCGTGCAGATGGCGTGCACCGGGGTCGGCACGATGGTGGTGGTCTACTCGCTCGGGCAAGTCTCGGGCGGGCACACGAACCCGTGCTCGACGATCGCATTCGCGTTGCGCGGCGACTTCGGCTGGTCGCGCGTCGCCGGGTACGTGATCGCGCAATTCCTCGGTGCGATCACCGCCGCGGCGCTCGTCGTCGCGATCCTGCACCCGAACCGCACCGCGCTGTTCCCAGAGATGAGCTTGGGGCCGTGGCCGGCGTTCTGGATCGAGATCATCGCCACCGCGATCCTGGTCCTGGTTTCGCTCGCCACCGCGAGCGTCGCGCGCTTCATCGGCCCCGAGACGGCGATCGCGAACGGCGCGACGACCGTGATGTTGCGGTGGATCACCGGCCACATCTCGAGCGGGTCGATGAACCCCGCTCGGACGCTCGGTCCGGCGATCGTCGGCGGCGGTTTTGCCGGCTGGTGGGTCTACGCGACCGCACCACTGATCGGGATGGCGATCGCCGTCTGGCTCGCCCATGCGTTCTACCGCGGGCCGACTGACGCGGAGAGCCGCAAGAGCGGCGCCTGAGGCCCTCAGGGATGACCGGGGCACGAGAAGGGAGAACCCGGGGCCTCCGTGTCTGACGCCCAAATTGCCTCCATCGACCGAGCACGTGAGCGCTTGAACGCCCTCAAGGTGCGTCTTTGACGACGCGGGTAAGCGCCGCAGCGTAGCCGAGCTCGAAGCCCGCTCGCGCGCCGACGATTTCTGGAACGATCCCGAGCGCGCGCGCGGCGTGATGAAGAAGATCGCCGATCTGCGCTCGGATCTCGACGCGGTCGACGCCGTCGACGCGACCCTCGACGACGCCGCGGAGATGCTCGAGGTGCTCGGCGACGAGCCGGGCGTCGAAGGCGAGGCGGACGCCGCGCTCGCGCGCGCGACGGCGGCGCTCGAGGGGCTCGAGATGGCGGCGAACTTCGACCGCCCGTACGACTCGCACGCCGCGATCGTGACGATCCGCGCCGGCGCCGGCGGCACCGACGCGGCCGACTGGACGCAGATGCTCGGCCGCATGTACCTGCGCTGGGCGGAGACGCACGGCTACGACGTGCACGTCGTCGAGGAGTCGCCCGGCGAAGAAGCGGGACTGCGCTCGATCACCTTCATCGTGCAAGGCAAGAACGCGTACGGGATGCTCGAGAGCGAGCGCGGGGTCCACCGTCTCGTGCGCATCTCGCCGTTCGACAACCAGGGCCGCCGGCAGACCTCGTTCGCCGAGGTCGACGTCGTTCCGGAGACCGAGGACGGCGACGACGTCGACGTCGAGATCAAGCCCGACGATCTGCGCGTCGAGACGTTCAAAGCGAGCGGCGCGGGCGGCCAGTACGTCAATAAGACGGAGTCGGCGATTCGCATCTATCACATCCCAAGCGGCGTCGTCGTCGCCTCGCAGCAGGAGCGCTCGCAGATGCAGAACCGCGACGTCGCGATGCAGATCCTGCGCTCGAAGCTCGTGCAGCGCGCGCGCGAGGAGCGTGAGGCGAAGCTCGCCGAGATTCGCGGCGAGCGGCGCGCGAACGAATGGGGCTCACAGATCCGCTCCTACGTGCTGCATCCGTATCAGATGGTCAAGGACCACCGCACGAACGTCGAAACGGGGAGCGCCGCGCAGGTGCTCGAGGGCGACATCGACCCTTTCATCTGGCCGTATCTGCAGAACCGCGAGAAGTTCGCCCCCACCGGGAGCGCGGCGTAGATGAGTCGGGTCGATGTGATCGTCGTCTGCTGGAACGACAAGGACAAGATCGACACCGCGCTCGACAGTGTCTTTGCGCTTCACGAGGTCGGCGCCGACCCGTCGTTCGCGAACATCGTCGTGAGCGACAACGGCTCGCGCGACGGTTCGCGCGAGTTCATCGCCGAGCGCTACGGCGGGCGCGTGCAGATCGTCGAGAACGGCGCCAACCTCGGTTTCGCCGCGGCGTGCAATCGCGCGTTCGCCGCGACGTCGTCGGAGTACGTGTTTCTGCTCAACCCCGACGCCGAATTGCGGCACGGCGCGCTGAGCGAGATCGTCGCGTTCATGGACGCGCACCCGCGCTGCGGGATCGCCGGCTCGCGCATCTACAACTACGACGGCTCGATTCAGCAGTCGGTCGGGGAGTTCGACACCTGGGCCGGCGCGTTTTTGCGCTCGTCGGCGTGGGGCGAGTGGCCGATGTTCCGTAACTTCGCCAACGGGGCGTCGCTGCGCGGCTTCGCGTACGACGAGCCGCGCAAGGTCGATCTTGCAATCGGCGCGGCGCTCGTGATTCGCCGGAAGCTGATCGACGAAATCGGCCCGTTTGACGAGCGGTTCTTCCTGTACCACGAAGAGGTCGACTACGCCAAGCGAGCCGCGGACGCGGGGTGGGAGACGTGGTTCGTTCCCGCGAGCGAAGCCGTGCACGAGGGGATGGGCAGCGCGCGCGGTCAGTACAGCGTCGAGAAACGCAAACAAGCCTCGCGCCGCAAGTACTGGATGAAGCATCACGGTCCGTTGTGGTACGGGTCGCTCGTCGGCGCGCTGGTCGGACGCTATGCGCTCTATGCGGGCGTCGTCGCCGGTGCGGTCGTTGCGGCACGGAGGCTGATGCGCTGAGATGTCGCTCGCGCCCGAAGCGGTCACCACGTTCGAGCGCGTCGACGGCTTTCGTGTCGTGCGTTCGTTCGGCTACGCGTACGGGCAGGCCTCACGGCCGCGCAACATGCTGCGCGCGACGTTCCGCAGCATCGGCGCGCTGATCGGGCTCGCGCCGATCGAGTATCTCACCGATGCGGAGCGCACGCGGGCGGAGTCACTCCAGGCGCTGCTGGCGAAAGCCGAGACGATGGGCGCGAACGGCGTCGTCGGCTTGCAGTTCCAGGCGACGGAAGATCCTGACGGCGCGACGCGTGTGCTCGCGTTCGGCGAAGCCGTGCTGCTCGAGCCTGCCCCCGGAGTCCGCCGGTGAACCTGGTGGAGCTGGCGAAGCGCGAACGCGCGCTCGAACGCTGCACGGCGATCGTTGCCGAGTGCCGCAAGTGCGGGATCGGCGCAACGCGCGCCAACAGCGTCTACGGTGAAGGCGATTCCTGCGCGCAGCTGATGGTCGTCGGTGAGGGGCCGGGCGAGACGGAAGACAAACTGGGCCGCCCGTTCGTCGGGCGCGCCGGCGAGCTGCTCGACAAGATGCTGCTCGCGATCGGTCTCCCGCGCGAAAGCGTGTACATTTGCAACACCGTGAAGTGCCGTCCGACGCTCGACACGGGGACGCGTCTCGCGAACCGCCCGCCGACGCCCGACGAGATGCGTAACTGCCGCCCATATCTCGACGAGCAGATCGAGATCATCCGACCGAAGGTGATCCTCGCGCTCGGTGCGCCCGCCGCGAAGTCGTTCATGGGCGAGCGGTTCTCGATCACCAAGCAACGCGGCCAGTGGTTCGACGGGCCGAGCGGGGTCCCGGTGATCGCGACGTTCCACCCCGCATACATCCTGCGGCAGACCGGCGGCGCGATGACCGAGGTCAAGCGCCTGGTGTGGCATGACCTCAAGCAAGTTCGCGACCGGCTCGACGCCCAGCCTGAGGTCACCGAACCCGAACCCGAGCAGAGCAGCCTCTTCGAGTCCCCCTGAGGCGCCGGGTCCCGCCGTGTGGTAGAATTGGGCGTTATGGCCGCCGCGCGGGACATCTGGATCGACGACAAGGCGCGCCGCGCGGGCTATGCCGACGGCGCGGCGCTCGCCGCGGCGCACGACCTCAAGAGCTATCGCCTCGATCAGCTCTACCGCGCGGCGACCAAAGAGCTCGCGGGCGACCTCGAGGCGGTGACGACGCTCTCCAAGGAGCTGCGTGCGGCGCTTGCCGCCGAGGGCTTCAGCCTCGATTCGGTCGAGCCGGTCGTCGTGCAGCGGTCGCGCGACGGGCAGACGACCAAGGGCCTCTTCCGTCTCCACGACGGCAACGAAGTCGAGGCGGTGTTGATGGAGCACCACGGCGAGCGCAACACCGTCTGCATCTCCTCGCAATCGGGCTGCGCCTACGCATGCAGCTTCTGCTCGACGGGTCAGGCCGGCTTCACCCGCCATCTCAGCGCGACCGAGATCTTCGACCAGGCGCGCTACTTCGCTCGCGAGCTCGCGCAGCACGGACGCAAGATCACGAACATCGTGTTCATGGGGATGGGCGAGCCGTTCCACAACTACGATGCGGTGATGGATGCGGTCGCGTTGCTCAACGATCCGAAGGGCTTCGGCCTGGGCCACCGGCACATCACGATCTCGACGGTCGGGCTCGTCCCGCAGATCGATCGCTTCGCCGCCGAGGGAATCCAGGTCAACCTCGCGATCTCGTTGCACGCGCCGACCGACGCGACGCGCTCGAAGATCATGCCCGTGAACCGCAAGTGGTCGACGCAAGAGCTGATGGCGGCGGTCGAGCGCTACATCCGCACGACGAACCGCAAGGTGTTCTTCGAGTACGTGATGCTCGACGGTGTGAACGATACCGACGAGCACGCGCGCGAGCTCGCCGCGCTCATGCGCGGCTCCCTCTACCACGTCAACCTGATCCCCTACAACAGCACGCCTGACGCGGTGCTGCGCGGCAGCGAAGAACAGCGGATCTGGGCATTCGCGAAGATCCTCGAAGACGCCGGCTGCGCCGTCACGGTGCGGACCCCGATGGGACGCGACATCGCGGCAGCGTGCGGGCAGTTACGCGCTGAGACGCAGCCGAAGGCGCAGAAAGCCGCTGTCGGCGCATAGCTCGTCGTGCGCGAATAGGAGAATGCCCTGAAGCGTGGCGGCGTCCGTCGGAGTCGTCCAGAGGCACTCCAATGCTTCGCAAGAACGACAATAGCGTGCCGCTTATCCTCACGCAGCATGCGTCACGAGACCTCAATCGGTATCTCGATCGGGAAGGCGTGATCTATCACTTTCCGAGACAGTACCTTCCCCTTGTCAACCGTGTGGTCGACGAGGCTGGCGATCATCGTTTCATCTACCAACGACCGGTGAAAGGCGCGCCCGCCGGTCAGGCCGGCTCCTATTTCGGCCACGGCGTCCTTGGAAGTCCCTACCCTGATTCAAGGACGGCGGGGCACTACTGGATGGAAATCCTAGACTATCGGCCCATGCAGCCGGTTTCGTTGAGGGATGCGGCCGGCTTGTACTACGAGTCGGGACAGTCTGCGCCGTTGATGCTACGCGGAAGATCGATCCGGTACATTGATGGTGAGCGCTTTTTCATGATCCTCGCGCGAGGGCAGGCATATTCGGCGCTCTCCGGGCTGCAAAACACGCAAGATCGGGGCGTTTTCGCTCCCGTTACCGCCCCGGTCGACGCGTTCCGTCCATTGCTCGAGGTGCCACCAGGGACCGGTTACGTTCCACGCGGTAATGAGCTCGTCGATCGCTTTGAAGCGGCAGCGCTCCACGAGCGTGCTCGCGAAGATCATCAAGATACGTTGGATCGATTGACGAGAAAGATCAAAGAGCTCGGCGGCTCTTGTTTTTACAACAACAACGTCGATCTCTTTGCGCGCGTGGGCGAGCAGCGCTATCTCATCGAAGCGAAGAGCCTGACGCGGCAGGCGTCAGCGGTAAATCGAATGAGATACGGGATGGGGCAGCTGTTCGACTACAGCGTGCGGTACAAAGCAGAACTTGCCGGTGCGCTGCCCGTGCTCGCGTTCGGATCACCCCCCGAACGGGAAGCGAGCTGGATCCCTACGATTCTTCAGGAGAACGGTGTCGCGTTTATTACGCGGGTCGGCGCAGGGATCCAGGGTGGAAATGACCTTGGGCGAGCGCTTCCGTTCGCGGAATGAGCGGCTTGGGAGAGGGCGACGCGCGCCGCGTTCGGGCCGATGCGGTCGCAGTGATCGTGCTGCGTGGCCGCGGTGAGTCGTTGCGCACGCTGCTGTTGCGTCGTGCGCACGGCGCCTTTGCCGGAGCGTGGACGCCGGTGATGGGCGGCGTCGGCGACGGTGAGCGCGCGACCGACGCGGCGCGGCGCGAGCTGCGTGAGGAGACGGGACTCGAGGCTGAGGTGCTCTATACCGCCGGCGAGCTCGATGCGTTCTACGATCCGGTGCGCGATCGGATCGTGCACGTTCCGTTCTTCGTCGCGCGCTGCGATGCCGGCGAGGTCGTGCTCGAGGACGTGCACGACGCATTTCGCTGGGTGACATTCGAAGATGCCGCGGGGATGCTGGAGTTTCCGGCGCACCGGCGCGTCCTTCCCGAGATCATCGCGGCGTTCGTCGAGCGCGAGCCTTCGCCGTGGCGAACGATTCGCTAGCGGAGCGCGCGCTCGACGCGCTCACGCATCTCTGCGCGTTTGCGGCGCTCGCGCTCGCCGCGCGCGCGGTGTACGGCGAGCGTGGCTGGCTGCGCGTTCCGGTCCTTACGGATCCCCCGGCGCTTCCGCCGCTCTCCGTCATCGTGCCGGCGCGTAACGAAGAACGGTCGATCGCGCGCTGCGTCCGTTCGCTGCTCGCGCAGCGCAACGTCGACGTCGACGTGATCGTCGTCGACGATCGCTCCGAGGACGCGACGCGGGAGATTCTCGCGGCGCTTGCGCGCGAGTATCCCAAGCTGCGCGTCGTCGAGGGCGCGCCGCTTCCCGACGGCTGGGTCGGCAAACCGTGGGCGCTCGCGCAAGCGGCACGCGTCGCGCGCCGCCCGTGGCTGCTCTTCACCGACGCCGATACATGGCACGCGCCCGACGCGTGTGCGTCGACGCTTGCCTTCACGCTCGCGCGCGGCGTCGACGCGCTGACGCTTGGAACGCATCAGGAACTCGGTTCGTGGGGCGAGCGCGCGGTGTTGCCGACGATGCTCGGGTTGATTCTCATTGCCTCCGGGTCGATGGCTGCGCTCAACGACCCGTACGACGCCGAGCACGCGCTCGCGAACGGTCAGTACGTCCTCGTCTCGCGTCAGGCGTACGACGGTCTGGGCGGGCATGAGGCGTTGCGCGGCGAGATGGTCGAAGACATCGCATTCGCCAAGCGCCTCAAGCGTGACGGGCGCTATCGCATTCTCGTCGCGGGCAGCAATGGGCTCGTGCGGGTCCGCATGTACCATTCGCTGCGCGAGCTCTGGAATGGGTTCACGAAGAACGTCTACGCCGGCGCGCAGGGCGATCTGCGCGCGCTGTTCGGCGCCGCCGCATGGCTGGCGCTCGTCTCGTACGTTCCCGCCGCGCTCCTCGCCGAGGCGCTCGTACGCCGCCGGCCGTATCGCGCGCTCGAAGCGCTGCTCGTCCTCGGCACCGGCGCCGCCGTGCAAGCGCGCGGTTCCGCCGCGGCGGGGTTGCCGCGGCGCTGGGCATGGCTTGCCCCGATCGGCTACGGTGTGTGCGCCGCGGTGATCCTCAACTCGACGTGGCGCGTCCGTAGTGGGCGAGGGGTCGAATGGCGCGGACGCCGCTACGCTGGAGACGTCCCATAAGCTAAGGTCGCAGGGCAGATTTCTTCCGCTTCTTGGTTCCGACGTTTCTCGGAAACGTCGTCGGCGTGGTCGCGTTCGTCTGCAGTGCGGTGAGGAGCCGTGGGCTCGCGCCCCGAACCTCGGCGGTTCGATGACGGAGACCGCAACGAAGCCCCACGTCAGCCTCGAGGAGATCACAGCGCTCGCCAAGCGACGCGGTTTCATCTTCCAGTCCAGCGAGATCTACGGCGGGATCGGTGGCTTCTTCGACTACGGTCCGCTCGGCGCGGTCCTCAAGCGCAACGTCAAGAACGCGTGGTGGCGCGAGACGGTCGAGCTGCGTGACGACGTCGTCGCGTTCGACTCCTCGATCATCATGCACCCAAATACCTGGGTCGCGTCGGGGCACGTCGCGCAATTCCACGACAAGCTCGTCGACTGCCGGAACTGCAAGCACCGCTTCCGCGCCGATCATCTTCCGTCGCTCGACAAGTGTCCCGACTGCGGGATGACCGGCACGCTTACCGAGCCGCGCAACTTCAGCTTGATGATGCAGACGCAAGTCGGCGCGATGGAGGACGCGGAGTCGCGCGCTTATCTGCGGCCCGAGACCGCTCAGGGCATCTTCGTCAACTTCAAGAACATCTATCAGGCTGCGCGCAAGAAGCCGCCGTTCGGGATCGCGCAGATCGGCAAGTCGTTCCGCAACGAGATCACGCCGCGCTACTTCACGTTCCGCCAACGCGAGTTCGAACAAGCCGAGCTCGAGTTCTTCGTCCCCAACGACGGCACCGATCTGCGCTGGTACGACGAATGGGTGCAAGCGCGCAAGAAGTGGTACAGCGATTACGGCGTGCGGCCCGAGCGCCTGCGCTTCTACGAGCTCACCGCCGAGGAACGGCCGCATTACGCGAAGGCCGGTACCGACGTCGAGTACCTCTTTCCGTGGGGCTGGGGCGAGCTCGAGTCGATCGCGCATCGCGGGACGTACGATCTCGACGCGCACATGCAGCTTTCCGGTAAGGATCTGACCTACTTCGACGATGCGACGAAGACCAAATACACGCCGATCCTCATCGAAAGCTCGGCGGGGGTCGATCGCACGACGCTCACGATGCTTATCGACGCGTACGAACGCGAGACGATCGTCGAGGGCGAGAGGCAGTCCGAGCGGACCGTGCTGCGCTTCCACCCCAAGATCGCGCCGGTGCAAGTCGGCGTGTTTCCGCTGCTGCGCAACCGTCCCGAGCTCGTCGAGCGCGCCCACCTGATCGAGCGTGCGCTGCGGCCGTTCTTCCGCACGCAATACGACGAGGGGAACATCGGCCAGCTCTATCGGCGTCAGGACGAAGTCGGGACGCCGTACTGCATCATGATCGATCCGCAAACGCTCGACGACGCCGCCGTCACCGTGCGCGATCGGGACACGATGCGTCAGGACCGCGTCGCGCAGGATCAGCTCGCCGCGTATCTCGCAGAACGAGTGTGATCTTGTTCGCTTGGAGGTACGCACGCCGAGTGGCGTTTGCGGGGGGCGTTCTCGGCCCGTGGGGGCGGGTCCGACCTCAAGCGAAGATGGCCCGTGAAGGAGTTCGCGGGGGTACTCAGTGGCGCGCTTGTATTTTCGTGGCTTCGTCTGTGACGAAGATTCGCAGCACCTAGCCCGTTCGTTCCCGGAAGGGCTGATACTTGCGCTCTCGAGTATCGGCATCACCGTCGGACGGTCGACGCGCGACGCCGCTGTCCTCGCTCATGCCCGCGAAACTGGCAGAGTCCTCGTGACATCAAATCGCAGCCACTTCGCTAAGGAGATGGCCGCCCCAACCGGAATATGCGCCAACGCGACTGAGTGCCGGTGTGGGGCCGGGATGATCACTGTGCCCAATACCGCAGCGGATCCACTATGCGTCGCTGACGCGATCGCTGCGCCTCGGTAACGAGAGCATTTCTTGAGACGATGTTTTCATCTGCAACGTCGAGGTCGCGATACGAAGGAGCGGGGACGCTCAAGTGTTGCGGCGCCCCATCTGCCAATTCTTCTTACAAGAGCATGCAGACTGCGACGCATGTCTCCGCCTCAACGTTGTAGCCGGTCCCGCTCTGGCCGGCGCTAGTCCCGGGTAACATCGATCATCGAGCCGGCGAAGCAATTGCTGCCACCGAGATCTTCGCCTTGCTCTCCGACGACTCGAATGTGCGCGCGCTGTCGGCTTGCTGGAGCCCAGACGCGCTAAACGGCGCCTTTCCAATATGCTGGTCGCGAGTCCTAAGCGTTAGTCGTGGTCGAGAGCGACCCACGCTGAGTCGCGGACCGTTACGTCCATATAGAGCGTCTCGCGATCCGTGCCCCTGATAGTCGACTTGACGGTCTCGCCAAATGCCCGCGACGCCGTGCAGTTTCTTGGTGAAGATATCGCGCGCTTCCCGCGCTGTCCGCGGTTCGTTCGCACGGACGGGTCGTTTTCGTCTCGGGCGGCACGAGCTCGCATAGCTACAGGTTCGAACAGTCGTCGTCGAGGTGACAAACCCGACAAAGGTGTGGATTACGTTCGGCTATCTGTGACGAAAATGTGGCACACCTCGAGGGCGCGAGGGGTCCCTCGGGCACAGCGTCTTGGGTGGCGCCAGGGCGAGACGAGGCGCGTTCGGCCGCATTTTTTGCGCATATTAGATGCAGGATGCGAGCAAAATCATCGCTAGGGGTGGAACAATTTGTTGACAATCTCGACTCAGCGGTCTAATGTCAGGGTAGTCCTGCCTCTGTCTTCGGACATCGCCTTTGGCCGAGGGACTGGGGCCGAACACGATGACGCCGCACCTTTGCGGCGGCCCTGGCGTCACACTTACCGTCGGCCCCACTGAGGCCGCACTTTTATCACTCACCTCCTCGACCGAGGAGTTATCAATGCACGAAACCACTGACCGCTCGACGGCAAAGCCCGATCTTGCGGCCGCTAGAAAAGCCTCCCTCACCCCAGCGCCCGAAGTCGTCGCGAAGGTACGCGAGACCCTCGGCCCGCGTCTTACCGCCACCATTGCCGGCGTCAAAGATGCGCGAACCGTGGAATCGTGGACTCGGCCAGATGCGAAGATCCCGGACCTCGTCAACCGTCGGCTGCAAGTCGCATACGCGGCGACGCTTACGCTGAATCAACGCTACGACCGCGAGGCCGTTGCCGCGTGGTTCACGTGGCTCGCAGAGGTCCTTGATGACCGCAGCCCCGCGTCCGTTCTTGCGAAGACCACCGAAGGCGATATTGAGGATCGGGGTCGCGAAATCTTGAGGGCGGCTAGATCTCATCTCGCGGAGTAGCTCATGCTCACGTACCCCCTGCCCAGTGCCAGAATCTATAGAATAGGACCTACACAGAACGACACTGGGTCGCCTGCCGATCCCTGGGCGTTGCCGGACTGGCGATACGCGCCGTTTACCGGCCGTTTCGCCGATCCGGCGAATCAATACCGCATCCGTTACGTCGCCTTTAGCACGTACGGCGCGTATGTCGAAAGTCTGCAGCGCTTTCGTCCTGACCTCGAGTTGCTGAACGAGTTGGCAAAGGTCACCGACACAGACGAACCGGTCCTGGGCCCTGCGATCCCGGCCGTTTTCTTCGAAAAGCACGCCCTCGCAATTGCCGACCTTGTGATTCCTGGTGACCAAGGACTTCTCGATTTAATTACCGGCAAGGGGATGGCGAGAGCACATGCTGCGATCGAAGCAGCTTCCCGTCGTTGGGGAGAAGCCCTGAAAGACTATGACGCTTCGACGCTGCTCTCCGCAACGAACCGGAACTTCACGCAAGCGCTTTCGCGCGTCGTGTTCGAGTACAACCAGTTCAACGGTATCGCATACCGTTCGCGTTTCGATCCTGACGTGATATGTGCCGCTCTCTTCGAGGGCGTTCACGACCTACGCAACGCTGAATACGATCCGATTGACCAGGCATCCGAGGAACTGTACGCAGCGTGCGGCGTGCATAATCTTCCGATTCCGGCTCCAAGGCCCGCCGAGCCCTAGTCGTCTGCGAAAAGCAAGGTTCTAGATGGCTTGCCGCTGTCAAAGCTTCTGTCGCGGGAGCGCCGTGGCGGGGTGCTCGTCGCAAGCGATAGCGCTGCTTGCGAATCCGCTTATCACCGAAGCTGCCGTTACAGTGGGGCGCAAGAGCCAGAGGCGATTCCGACCCAGCACACTTTAGCGCAAACGGCGGGTCACAGGTCGCGCTCCAGTACGCTAGCCGACCAAACGTCTTTGACACGCATCGCTTATTCGCAGGATCACTCGCCGCATATCTCGCGGAACGGGTGTGATCCGACCGGCAGGTGTGACGCTGCGGCGCAACCCTGCTCGATGACGAGAATGCTCTTAGTCGCCGGGTACAAGTGAAACGTGCGTGTCAGCACGTGCATTTTTACCCGGAGGACATTTTGTGATCAAACGCTTCACCTTGAGTGCGCTTGCAGCGCTCGTCGCCGTAAGTAGCCTCGTTGTGACGCTCGCGACGGCAAGCCCCGTTGCCGCGCAGGACAACGGGCGATATCAATACCAGAATCGCGGGGATCAGTACAACCGCAATTCGCAACGCGATCAGCGACAAGGGAATCGCGACTCGCGGCAGTCGCGTAATTCGTACTACGGCTACAACGGCAGCGGCTATCACAACGGCCAGAACCGCAACCACGGCCACCAGACTCGGGGCCACAACTAACCGCCTGCTATCTGGTCAAGACTGGTGAGAACGCTCGCATGCTCGGGTACAGATGCACCGTGCTTTTCAGCACACGCATTCATACTCGGAGGTCGATCGCGTGATCAAACGACTCACCCTTAGTGCCCTGGCAGCAATTGTCGCGACTGGTAGCCTTGCCATGACGCTCGGAATGGGGAGCCCGGCGGCTGCCGACCAAAACGACGGACGCCATCAGTACCAGAATCGCGATTGGCGCGGGGACGCGCGTCAGAACAACCACGATTGGCGCCGTGACCAGCGCCAGAGCAATCGCGACTGGCGGCGGGATCGCAATCAGGTCTACGGTTACAACGGTAGCGGCTATCACAACGGGCAGTATCGTGACCGCGGTCACCGCGACCGCGACCACAATCCCCCGCGGTACTGAACACAACGCTCAACACGAAACGAGCCTCGAGGCAAACCGCCTCGAGGCTCGTTTCTTTTTGCTGACGGCTGCGGATCAGCGTCGCGCGGCGCGCGTGCCTTCGCCGATCGCGGCGTTCACCTGCGCGTCGCGTGGGCGCAGGTCGTGTCGGGCATCGATGGTGCGGATCGAGCGCGAGTAAGTCGAGATCACGATCGACTGCGTGTACGCCGAACCGCGACGGTAGCGCACGCCGTCGAGGAACTCGCCGTCGGTCACACCGGTCGCGGCGAACAGCGCCTCCTGGCTCCCGCACAGGTCGTCGAGCGTGAGCGTCTTCTTGACGTCGAGCCCTTCCTGGCGCGCGATCTCCTCGTCGCGTTCGTCGCGCGGCCAAAGGCGCCCGAACATCTCGCCGCCCAGCGCACGCACCGCTGCGGACGCGATCACACCTTCGGGTGAACCGCCGATCCCCGCGAGCA
>CAZABL010000001.1:61295-127404 GCA_964483365.1 uncultured bacterium | reverse complement strand
ACACGTTCTCGCCGCTATTCGGCGACAGCAACGCAACGCGCGTATGGGGCGCCGACTTCTCAGGAACGACCGCAAATTGGCCGCCCCTCGTCCCCGGCTCGTGCGGCGCATCGCCGAACAGCGGCGATCCACAACACGCTCTCGACATTACGTGCAGTCAGCCGTCCGGTGGAACGGGCCAGATGTACGGCGTCCAAATTCACGCCGGCGGGCAGAGCGGTACTGTCTATTGTGATTGGACACCGACGTTCTCGTGCACCGTGTCCGGACTTTCGCCGCAGACTGCTTATTGGTTCTCGCCTCTATTTGGTGACAGCAATGCGACGCACGTCTGGGGAAACGACTTCAGCGGCGTAACAACGAGCAACGCTCCGCCGACATCAGTGACCCTCTTTACAGCGAACGTCAACGCGCAACTCACGGTCGACTGTCCCTACAACTTCAATACTAGTACAGCAGACCCCGGGCCCAACGATCTAGCGGTATACTCTCCGACGTCATCTGATAATCAGATCTCACTCGGCGGAGCCGCGGTCTTTGCGGTCTTCCAAACCTTCACCGTCCCTTCTACAAATCCAGTAGCATTCGTGATCTCCGGATCAGCGGGCGGAACGCTTGCAGTCGGCGACGGCTCCGGGAACAATCCGAACACGCTAAGCGGGTCGACGTGGAGACCACCGTCAGCAGGGGCTTACACTATCGGCTTTCTACAATCTTGGGACGATGGGGGATATTGTGGTAGCGCAACCTCCGGCGTTACGGCAGCCGTCGTCTGGAGTGCAGCATTCACTTTAACTGCGACGCAGTAGTCTGCAAGACGCACGTCTTAGGGAGCGCACCTGCAGTTGCAGCGACAACTAAACTCCGGTCGGTGAGTAAAACTCCTGAAGGTAATCGGCCACCGGACCTGGGCCGCCGCCAGCGGAAAGTCCGTTGGGATCGTTACCTACACCCACCCAACGGTGATTCGGGTCAACGATATTGCTAAAATGCTCGGCATTCGGCTGGCCCTTCTCGGCCATGAAAGCTGCGTCTGCCAACGACCAGCTAGTGTAACCACCTGCCCAATTCTCCGTCCAATTCTGATTCGGTGGGAGCACGACGGCGCCCCCGAAATAATCGTACAGATCATTGGGCGAGGCATACTGCGACGCGTATAAAGCTGGTGGCGTCGTTGGAATTCCGGGCGCTACATAACAATTACTTGCAGGGATACAATGATTATAGTAACCGTTGACTCCCATGAAGTCCGCATGAGCACGCGCTGTTTCGATCGCGAGCTCATCGAAGATGACCGTGCTTGCACCATTCGCAGCGCGATCAGCGTTGATCTGCGAAAGCTCGGTTTGGTCGACGGCGTTTGGCGCGTAGAGGTAGAGCCGACGGATAGCGTTGTTCGTTATCTTCGCAAGACCATGTAAGGATACGTGCGACGTATCGGACGACGACGGGAACACCATGACGTACGTCGTGGGGCTGGCGCCGTAGCCGTTGACCGTATATGAGCCATCAGCCGCTGTTGTCGCTGCGGCATCACCTACAGGTAACGTTGGGGGAGGAGTGGCGCCGACGATGAGCGTTGGGCCTACCACAACAGTGCTGCCCGCGATCGCAGGGCCGTCGGTTCCGTTGTCGCCCGTGTAACGGTGCGTTCCGAGGTCGCGAACGACACCTGACGCGGATAGGGTCGGAGTCGGAGACGGCGACGGTGAAGGCGTCCCCGAGCCGGGCGATCCTCCCGGCAACGCATTGCCGCTCCCACCGCCCCCGCCGCATGCGGCGAGCATCGCGGCGAGTGCCGCAGCGCCAGCAACACTCAAGACCCGGTTCTTGTATTGCATGATCTCCTTTGGCGCAGCACACCCGCGCACTCTCTGTATCGGCGCGTTGGGGTGCTAGCTTGAAATCCAGGGTGAGGCTTACGGGATGGCCGCGTTGCCGTTGCTCCACGACGCGCCCTGTTTAAGGTGTTGCGCGTCGGGGTCGGGTGGTGCGGCTTGGGTGCAGGTTTGGCCCGCGCCACCGGGCTGGCATTGGTACTGTACGTGGATGAGCGTACCGCCTGAGGGGTAGGGGCTTGCGACGGGAACGGGCTCGCCGCTGACCGTGTCGCCTCCGACATCGCCCTCGTGCACGGATGTTCCGGGGGCTACGCCCGTTGCGTCGGCTGCGCTCGCATCCATGCGTCCGGTCACGGCGCTGTACGGGGGTTGCCCGAAGAGACGCAGCGTGACGTACTGATCGCGCTGGACGTAAAGTTGCGTTTGCGTTGCGTCCCACACAGTAACGACGACGTGCAGCGAGAGACGGGACTCTTGCACGAAGCCTTCGCACTGCAACCACCCGATGACATCAGAGCCTTGCGGGGATCCCGCTGAACCGCAAGTCGGCGCGGCGACGCGTGTCGGCGTGACGTAGTATTGGACGGTGAAGCGTGGGCCTGTTGCTGTTGATGACGGTGGTGGCGTTTGCGTGCCTGTCACCGTAGGCGGTGGCGCCTGGGCTGCACTTAGGACGCCGACGGGCGGTGGCGTGCCGGTGAAAAGCTGTGGCGTATGCAAGCTCTGTATCGCTGGATCGGCTTCGATGGTGTTCGCGAGTGCCTGCTGGTAGTGCACAACGGCGTCGTCCACGCCGCCGGTGACGACGTGCTCCGCCGCGGCACTGAGTCCAGCCCTTGCGAACACCGCCGCACCGTCCATGATGACCGCTGCGAGCAGCCCGAAGATCACGATGAAGTAGAACGTCGTCCCGAGCACGCTACATCCTCGCTGGGACAGCGACGGGACGAACGAGGACGTGCCCGGGGATATAGAGTGGCGGTGACAGCGTCTCACTCTGCGTGATCGTCAGTGCGTCGTCGCTCGGAATCGTCCCGTCGGCTGCGACCCGACACGGATCTCGGGGATACGTTACGGTCACGGTCAAGACGGAATTTGCGTACGTCGTACGCACCGGCAGCAACAGCTGGAGCGAGGCGCCGCCGCTGTTGCACAGACCATTCGCGCGAAGCTGCGCTCCAGCAGTGAACGCCTGGGGCTGAACGCTGAGGAGGTTCGCAGCGGCAGGGTCGAAGGGGGCCGTATTCATTGCCGTTCCGATTGGAACGTACGCCGCAGCGACGCGAGCGCGAGCAAGCGTGTTCTCGAGGACCATCAGCGCGACGTCTCGGGTGCCGTTCGGTGATGCGTTACGGAGCACGACGGCAACGCCGCCGACCGTCGCAGCCGAGACGAGCGCGAAAAGGGCGATGCAGACGACGAGTTCGATGAGCGTAAACCCGCGCTCACCGTCAGTCGTACGAGAAGCTGCCGTTCTGCCCGTCTGCATTGACATTTGCACAGCGCGAGAGCTCCTGCTGCATGGTGCTGGCTCCCATCATGGGTCCACTGTAGGGCCCCGCATCATCCACGTATTGTTGGAACGACGAGAACCACTGCGAGAGGGCGGCACTTGGCCCTGTCGTCGACGGTTGCACATGGTCGATCGGAGTCCCATGGGTGCCGTCTGGCCACGGCTGGCCGTAGTTCGTGGCGAGGACGACGTGATCGATCGTATCGCCGGTCGGTCCACTGTAGTGAAAGTCGAAGTATCCTTCAACCCAGTAGTACGTCGTGCCGACGTCGGTCGGCGGTGAGCTCGACGACGGCGTCCAATTTCCGATGTACGCGATCTTGCTGTCGTAGAGTTGCCAGCTCGTGAGCGCGCACGAGGTGATGGTCTTCGGCGCGTTGGTGTCGTGGCCGACCGTACAGCGGTCGTCACATGTATACGCGAGCTTCAGGAGATAGCCGGTCGGAAATACGCCGGGCACGAGGTCGACGACCCGCGCGGCATCGTCGTTTGCGATCTGCAGTTCGACGAAGGCGTTGCCGCCTTGGAGCGGCTGCCCCGATGCACTCGCCACGCCGAGCGACACCAACCCGTCGGTGACGCTACCCCCGACAAACGGTGAATCGAGGGTGCCGTTATACGGGTCGGTATGCGTCGAGAGCGTCGACGCTTTGACCCACTGTGGCGCGAATATGCGGACATGCGTCGCCACGATGCTCGCGGCTTGCGTTGGGTCGCACGAGCGCAGCGGCGACGACCCGGCAAAGCGGGCGACGGCATCGCCAGGGATCGGATCGCTCGCGGCGTGATTGGGGAAGTTCGCGTAACTCCAAAAGTGCGGGCCGACCGAATCAGCGGTGAAGAAATCAACCTGTTGGCACGCATTCGTGCCGCTCGTCGACGATACGACCGCAATTGAGGTTGCGCTCCGCGCTTCAGTACGCAACTGTGCTGTGAGACGCTCCAGCCCCTCATACGCCAGGTGTCGCGACGCGAGGTGCTGTGACGTCAGGCCGAGCTGCCGTACCGTCTCGAGTGCGCCGAACGACACGACGACGAACAACGCCGCCGCGATGAGAATCTCGATCAGCGAGAAGCCGGCCTCCGAGCGCCGCACACTACACGCGGTGCCCGGAGCGGACGACCGTTATGCCGTAACGAGATTCGGTGGCGTAATGCCGTTCACCGCAGCGATCGCGTTCTCAGCGGCCATGAGCGCCATCTTCGTCCGGGTTTCGACGGTTGCGGACGCGATGTGCGGTGCGAGAACGACGTTGTCGAGCTCCAGCAGCTCCGGATGGACCTTCGGCTCGTGTTCGAAGACGTCGAGTCCGGCCCCGGCGATCTCTCCGTCGCGCAATGCCTTTGCGAGCGCCGCCTCGTCGACGACCGGCCCACGGGAGGTGTTGACCAGATACGCGGTACGCTTCATCGACGCCAACTCCGGTGCGCCGATGTAATGACGCGTCTGCGGCAGCAGCGGGACGTGCAGCGAGAGGTAGTCGCTGTCGCGCACCAGCGTCTCCTTGTCGACACGCCGTGCGCCGAGCTCGGCCTCGAGCGAGGCCGGCGCCGCCATCTCGTCTTGGTAGATCACGTTCATGCCGAAGCCGCGGCCCCGCCGGGCGACCGCCTGGCCGATTCGGCCGAAGCCGGCGAGGCCCAGCGTACGCCCGACGAGATCGCCGCCCAGGAATCCCATCATCAGCCAACCGTCGAACTTCTGCTCTCGCACGTACCGGTCGGCTTCGACCACTTGCCGCGCTGAGGCAAGAAGGAGCGTGAACGCGAAGTCGGCCGTCGCGTCGGTTAGGACTCCGGGTGTGTTGGTGACCAAGACACCGTGCCGCTTGGCCGCCGCAAGGTCGATGTTGTCGTAGCCGACTGCGACATTTGCGACAACCTTGAGCTTCGGGCACCGCGCGAGGAGCGCTTCGTCGATGCGGTCGGTCAGCAGCGCGACGATCGCCTCGGCGTCTTGCGCGCGTGCGGCGAGCTCGTCAGGGGTATACGGTCGGTCGTCGCGATTTTCGTCGACACGGAAGTACGTGGCTAGCAGAGCGATCCCGTCCGACGGAATTCTGCGCGTTACGACGACCGTAGGTTTCATTCATTCTCCTTGCGAAGGCCGAGTTGCCATGCCCAACGCGTTCGACACGTCGATTTTCAAGAGCTATGACGTCCGTGGAATCGTCGGCTCCCAGCTGACGCCCGAGACCGCCTATCTCATCGGCCGCGCGTTCGTTGAGACGCTCGGCCGCACGAACATCTGCATCGGGCGCGATATGCGTCCCTCCGGTACCGACCTCCTCGAAGCGCTGGCACGAGGCGCGACCGAAGGCGGCGCCGACGTCACGCGTTTGGGGATGATCTCGACCGACGCGCTTTACTTCGCCGTCGGCAAGTACGGGTTCGATGGCGGCGTCATGATCACCGCATCGCACAATCCCGCCGAATACAACGGCCTCAAGTTCTGCCGTGAAGAGGCGCAAGCGATCTCGCTCGACACGGGGCTGGCGGCGATCCGCGATCTCGCGCTCTCCGGGAACTTCACGACGCCGCCGCGCAAGGGCACGATCCGCGACCAAGACATCCTCGACGACTTCGGCAAGCATTGCGTCTCGTTCATCCGCGACGTCACGAAGGTCAAGCCGTTCAAGATCGCGATCGACGCCGGGAACGGGATGGCGGGACTGACCGTTCCGTACGTCTTCAAGTATCTGCCGCAGGTCGAAGTCGTGCCGCTCTATTTCGAGCTCGACGGCACGTTCCCGAACCATCCGGCCTCGCCGATCGAGGACGAGAACAAACTCGATCTCCGCAAAGCGGTGCTCGAGAACCGCTGCGATCTCGGTGCGGCGTTCGACGGTGATGCGGACCGGATGTTCATCGTGGACGAACAAGGCGGCTTCCCCGACGGCAGCATCGTCACCGCCGCGGTCGGCGTCGCGACGCTCAAAAAGTATCCGGGCTCGAAGATCCTCTACAACCTCATCTGCTCGCGCAGCGTCCCCGAGGCAATCCTCAAGAACGGCGGGATTCCGGTTCGCTCGCGCGTTGGGCACTCGCTCATCAAGCCGGAGATGCGCGCGCAAAACATTCCGTTCGGCGGCGAGCACAGCGGGCATTTCTACTTCCGCGACAACTGGTTCGCCGACTCCGGGATGATCGCGCTCATGCAGTGCCTGGATCTCTTCAGTGAGGTCGACGGCCCGGTGACGCAGGCGATCGCGCCGTTCAACACGCGCTTTCGCTCCGGCGAGATCAACTCGACGGTCGCCGACGCCGACGCGAAGATGCGCGAGATCCAGAACTTCTACAAGGACGGCAAGATCGACCACCTCGACGGCGTCACGGTCGAGTATCCCGACTGGTGGCTCAACGTGCGCAAGTCGAATACGGAGCCGTTGCTGCGTCTGAACGTCGAAGGCGATACCCGCGAGTTGATGGAGAAGCACCGCGACGAAGCGCTCGGGCTCATCCGCTCCTGATCCGCTGAGCGTCTAGGTGGCTGACGCACTCGAGCGCTATCGCGCGGCACGCGACGACGTTGCGGCGTGTCTGGACGAACTACGGGCGCTTGTCGGCGGCGAGGCGGAACGCTGGCACGACGCCGACGCGGACGTCGCGGCGCTCGACCGCATCGTCGACCGCCTGCGCAACGGACGCTTCGTGCTCGCCGTCGTCGGCGAGTTCTCGAGCGGGAAGTCGTTCTTGCTCAACGCGCTCCTGGGCAAGGTGGCGTTCGACGAGCGTCCCGGTGGAACGCGCATCGTCGGCTTGCTGGCGACCGACATCAACCCATCGACTGCCACGATCACCGAGCTCGCCTATAACACCGACGAGATCGCGACCGCGTACTATCCGAACGGACGCAGCGAACGCGTCCCCGTCGGCCAGCTCTCGCGCTTCGTGGCAGTCGGCGAGGAAGGGAAGCTGCACGACGCGACGAGCGACGACGACTCCGCGGCGCCGGCGCTCGTGCGCGTCGAGATCGACTCGCCGTTTCTGCGCGGCGGTTTCGTCGTCGCCGACACGCCGGGCCTGGCCTCGATCAATCCCGCGCACCGGCGTGCGACGCTCAACTATCTCCCTGGCGCCGACGCCGTCCTCTACCTGATCGACACGCAGCAGCCGTTCACCGAAGGCGACGCGTCGTTTCTCGGGATCATCCGTCGCTACATCGAGTCGGTCTTCATCGTGCAGACGAAGATCGATCTCTGGCGCATGACCGAGGACGGTCGGGAGGCGTGGCAAAGTGCGGCGCAGCGCATCGTTGCGCAGGCAGCGCTGCATGCGCCCGGCACGCCCGTCTTCCCGCTCTCGGCGCGCGAATACGCAGAAGGCGTGCTGCGCCACGACGACGAGCTCGTCGCGCAAAGCCGCTTCCGTGAGTTTCTCGCCGCGCTCGACGCCTCGCTGGTCGCAACCACCGGCCGCTCACGGCTTCGCCGCGCCGCTGCTGAAGCGCGCCGCATTGCGACGCGTGCCGCCGACGCACTCTCCTTCGACGCAACTGCACTCGAGACGCAGCCGGACGAACTGCGCCGTCGCCGCGACGCCGTCGCCCCCGCGCTCGATGCGCTCGAAGCCGAAGCCACGGCTGCGCGCGAACGTTTGGAGAACGCCGGTACGACGCTGGCGGCCTCGACGCGCGCGAGCGGTGAACAGACGCGCAGCGCGCTGGCTCGCACGTTGGCGCGCGCCTTCGACACCGCCGATGTTGCGCGGTTACGCGATCGCGCGAAGCTGCATATCCTCGTCGACGACGTCCTCGCCACCGCGATCGGACGTTTCGCCGCCGACACCGCCGAGCTCGTCGCGAAGCGACTGCGCGAGGAGGCAAAGCACGCTTCGAGCGCCGTCGTCACTGCGGCGCGCGACGCCGACGCGCTCGGCGTGTTGGCACCGTTGCTCGACGCACTTGGGTCCGAACGGCTTCCGGTCACCGAAGATGCTGCCCAGGCGTTCGGCGCCGATTCGACGAGCGGCGCATGGAGCGCCGATCTCGAGACGGGGCTGCGCAGCTCGATCGTCCTGGGCGCGCTGGGCGGTCCCGCCGTCGCACTCGTCGACGCGATCGCGCGACGCTTCGCCTCCGCGCCGCCGGGCGCGTACATGAAACGCGAGCTCCTCGCCGACATGGACGCGCAGCTGTTTCCCGCGTTCGACACGGAGCTCGCGCGGTACGTCGACGGCATCGCCGAACGCGTCGAGTCGATCGGCCGCGGACTCGGTGCGCGCGTCGCCGCGCTCGCGCCACGCGTTCGCGCCGAAGCGCTCGGCCCACTCGAGCGTGCGATCGCAGCGCATGCCGGCGACGTCGATCTCGAACGCGCCGTACGAGAAGCGCGCGAACGCGCGCAGGCCGTCCGTGCACTCGCAACGCGCATTGAGACGCGAAGCGAAGCATTCGCGCGAGAGAGCCGTGTCGAACGCGCCGAGCTCGCCGACCCGGCGATCCCGCTCGATCCGACGGCAGGCCGTGAACGTGTCGATCCCGCGCACGCCGCACGCTTCGACCCGCTCACCTACGAGCACGGCCTGAACCCGGAACGCTGGCGCGTCGCGGTGCTCGGCGCGCTGCGACGCGGAAAATCCAGCCTCATCAACGCGATCGCCGGCGCGCGCGTCCTCCCCGACGAGGGCGCCGACGTCGAGATGCGCTTCCCCGTCCACGTGCGGTACGGCGACGAGCACCGCGCCTATCGCCTCGGCGACGACGCCGCCTGGGACGAGATTCCGCTCGACCAGATCGTCACGGCAGCCGGCGAGACGCCGGTCTTGGTCGTCACGCCGTGGACGCTCCCGCACCAGCTCGTCCTCGTCCACGCGCCGCCGTTCGACTCGGGCGAGCCACTCGCGCCGGATATCGTTACCGCCGCAGCCGGGTCGGCGCACGAGATCCTCGCGCTCTTCTCCCGTCAGCTCTCCGACCGTGAGCTCGACCTCTACGGGCGCGTCGCGCAAAACGGAAAGCCGATGACGTTCGTCCACACCCTGGCCGACCACGAAGACGGCAGCGAGCGCAAGAACGTCGTGATGTTGGCAGATCGTTATTTGCGCGAGCGCGGCGTCGTACCGCAACGCATTTTCACGACGTCGACGCTTGAATATCGGCAGGCACTGAGCGAGCAGCGCGCACCTGCCGGCTGGAACGAGCTCGTCGCGCTGCGCTCCACGCTCGAAGCGCACGCCGAGGAACACATGGCGCGCTTGGCACGCGCTGAGCGCGAGCGAGCCGAACGGGAGCGCCTCGAGCGCACTGTTCCCCTTCCGACCACGACGCCAGGGGGTCCAACGTCCCTGCTTGGCCGTCTCTTCGGGCGCCGGTGAGGGGGCCGGGACGGCGGCCGGGGAACCTGTAGAGACGTGTCCGACACCTACATCCTCGGTCCCGCGCGCCTGGCGCTCGGCGACGGCAGGCTGATCCACGGCCGGATCGCCGTCGAGCGTGGACGGATTGCACGGATCCTCCCCGAGGACGGACCGAGCGACGTCCGTCCGCCGGACGGAGCGATCATCGCCCCCGGGCTGATCGACGTTCACACCAACGGTGCCGACGAGTTCCTCTTCAACCGCGATCAAGGCAACGCGGTCGAGGTCGCTGCACGGGCGTACGCCCGGATGGGCGCGACCGGGTTCCTCGGCTGCATCATGACCGCCCCGTGGGAGTCGATGCTCCACGCGGCGGCCGAGGTCTCCGAAGCCGCGAACCAGCTCGAAGAAGCCGGCGACCCGATCGGCGCGCGCTGCCTGGGGATCCATTTCGAGGGCCCGTTCCTCAACCCGAAGTTCCGCCGCGTCCACCGCGCCGAGTGGGTCATTCCGGCAAGCATGGAGCGCGCCCAAGAGATGATCGAGGCGTGCAAAGGCGCGCTTGTCATGGCGACGATGGCGCCCGAAGTCGACGGCGTCACCGAAGTCGCGCGCTTCTTCTTCGACCAGGGCATCGTCTGCTCGGCTGGGCACACCGGGGCGCACTATCGCGAGGGGATGCTCGCGATCGGGTTGGGCTTCCGCACGATCACGCACGCGTTCAACGCGATGCCGCCACTCGATCACCGCGATCCGTCGATCCTCGCCGCGTTCATTCAAGAGACGCGCACGACCGTGCAGCTGATCTGCGACGGGTATCACGTCTCGCCGCCGATGGTCGACCTGTTGTACCGCACGCTGAACGAGCGGCTGATCCTGACGACCGACAATATGCCTCCGGCCGGGAGCGGCTATCGCATCGAAGGCGGCGTCGTACGTGCCGAGGACGGGACGATCGCGGGCAGCGCGCTCTTGATCGATCAAGCCGTGCGTAACCTGATGGCGTACGCCGACATCCCGTTCGAGACGGCGGTCGTTTCGGCAACACGCACGCCGGCACGGATGCTCGGGCTCGATCGCGAGCTGGGCGTTCTCGAACCCGGAAGGCGCGCGGACCTCTCGATCTGGAGCGACGACTACCACGTCCTCGCCACGATCGTGGGCGGCGTCCCGGTGTACGGCGCGGCCCACCTTCTGCCGTCGTCGCCCTCCTCGAAGATCGCGAACGCGTAACGCTGCTCGCCGTCGTCATCGCCGCGCTGGCACTGCTTGGCGTGGTGGTGCGCCCGTTTCGCCTGAACGAAGCGTGGTTTGCCGTCGGCGGCGCGGTCCTGCTCATCGCGACGCGGGCGCTCGCTCCCGCGCAAGCAGTGCACGCGCTCGCGCGCGGTGTCGACGTCTACTTATTCTTGATCGGGATGATGGCGCTCGCGGAGTTCGCGCGCGAGGAAGGCGTCTTCGACTGGATCGCAACGCACGCCGTCGATTCCGCCGGGGATTCGCGGCGTCGCCTGTTCGCTCTGGTCTACGGTGCCGGGATCATCACCACAGCGTTTCTCTCGAACGACGCGACGATCGTGGTGCTGACCCCCGCGATCTTGGCCGCGCTGGCAAAAACGGATGCGCCGGCCGAACCGTACGTCTTCGCCTGTGCGTTTGTCGCGAACGCGGCGAGTACGCTGCTGCCGATCGCCAACCCGTCGAACCTCCTGTTTTTCGCCGACGGGATGCCGCCGCTGCGTTTCTGGCTCGTGTCGTTCGCGCTGTCGTCGGTCGCTGCGATCGCGTTGACGTTCGGTGTGCTCGCGTTGGTCTTCCGCACGACGCTGCGCGCGCCGCTTCACGTTAACGACGGTGGATCGCCGCGCCCGCGGCGTGTCGCCCTGCTCACGCTGCTCCTTGCAGCAGCGGTGCTGGTCGCGACAGCGTCCGATGCCGGCCAACTCGGCGCGGTCGCGTGCGGGCTCGGCGTTCTCGCGGCGCTCGTCGCGACGACGCGCGATCGGGGCGCGCCGCTCGCGATCGCGCGCGGGGTCGCGTGGCCGGTCGTCGTGCTCACCGCCGGGCTGTTCGTGATCGTCGAAGCGCTCGACACCGGTGGCGTCGCAACGTTGCCGCACACGCTCTTTGCGTGGGCTGCCCATACAACGGCACCGCTCGCGAAGCTCGGGATCGCGGCGGCTGCCGCGCTCGCATCGAACGTCGTCAACAACCTTCCCGTCGGCTTGGAACTCGGCAAGTACGTGGGCGCGGCGCATCCGCCTGCGGCGCTCAGCGCCGCCGCGCTCGTCGGCGTGAACATCGGGCCGAACTTCACCACGAACGGCTCGCTCGCAACGCTGCTCTGGCTCGCGATCTTGCGTCGTTCCGGGATTGCGATCTCGCCGCTGCGCTTTGCTGCAGTCGGGCTCGTCGCAACACCGCTCGCGCTGGTCGCTGCTGCGCTGCTCGCGTTCTAGCCGCGCGTCACCGCAGGGCGGCGTTAGACGGCGTTTGCGAGCCGCGGAAGCACGGGTGCCGCGATTCGCTTGACGAGCTCATCCTCGGGGCACGGCCGGGCCAGCAAGAATCCTTGCACGCGGTCGCAGCCTTCACGCTGCAGCCAGTTCAGTTGTTCCATCGTCTCGACGCCCTCGGCCTGAACGATGCGACCGAGACGCCGCGCGAGCGGGATCACCGCCGAGGCGATCGTAGCTGCGCGACGATCGTGCGGATACGCGGCGACGAACGAGCGGTCGACCTTCACGACGTCGGCGGGGAGATCGCGCAGGTGTGCAAGCGAGGAGTAACCGGTGCCGAAGTCGTCGAGCGCGACGGAAGCGCCCAGCTCTTTGCACCGCAACAGCACCGCGCGCGCCTCCATCACGTCCTCGAGCGCCGCCGTCTCCGTGATCTCCAACTCGATCGCGTCGCCGCCGATGTTCGCCGATCGCAGCGCATGGGCCAACCGCTCGACGAACGCAAGGTCCCGCAGCTGACCGATGGACACGTTCACCGCGACGCGTCCGTCGAAGCCGATATCACGCAAGCGCCGCGCGGTACGCGCCGCACGCTCGAGTACCCACGAACCGACCGCCACCATCGCGCCGGTCTCCTCCGCGAGCGGTAGCCAGTGCATAGGCGGCAGCACGCCGAGCTCGGGATGACGCCATCGCACGAGCGCTTCGACCCCGTGAAAGCGCGTGCACTCCGCATCGGCGTAGGGCTGGTACTCCAGGAACAACTCATCGCGTTCGGCGACACCCGGCAGATCGGCGATCAGCCGTGCACGCAGAGCGCGCGGGTCGGGACGGGTCGAGTCAAGCTGACTCGGACGCGGGCTACCGCGCTCGTGGCGTAACGCCATCGCCGAGTCAACGAGCTCGTCGGCCGTATGCCCGTCGTTCGGTCCGAATGCGATGCGGGCACTGACGGCGAGGCGTACCTCAACGGCTTGGTCCACGATCGGTGCGACGAATGCGCGTCCGATCGCATCGAACAGCGGCTCCGCGTCCGTCTCGCTGGCGAAGCCCGGAGCGAGCAGCACGAAGTCCGAGCGTTCGCCACGGTAGACGACCTGCGCTTCGGACGCGAGTGCCGCGAGCCGCGCGCCGGCGGCGACGATCAGCCGGTCGGTCATCCCGTGGCCGTACTGCTCGCTGAGTCGCGTCTCGTCAACGTCGATCGTGCAGACGGCGAAGTGTTCACCCTCTGCAACGAGCCTTTCGACGTCTTCACGCAGCTTTGTCGTGACCGGCAGGCCGGTGACGGCATCGTAATACTTCAGGGTGTAGAAACGCCGCCACTCTCGCTCCGCACGTGCCGAGCTCGCAAGCAAACCTGCGAGCGTCTGCGCGTACATCACGTCCTCGGGCGTGAACGGCGCGTGCACCTCGTTCGCGCCGAGTCCAAGGACCCACGGATCGGGTTCGTTGGTGACAGGGACACCGAAGTAGGCGCGCGTCCCGCGCGCAGCAACCTGCACGTGCTCGCGCAGCTCCGGATCCGCCAGCAAATCGTTCGACACGACGGGGGCACCGCGCGCGATGACGACGCCGGCCAGAAGCTCGTCGATCGGCATCGGACGGCTCAGCGGGTTGTGCTCTCCAGCGAGCGAGGCAAGCGGGCGAGCGATGCCTTGATTGACGGTGAGGAGAACGCCGAACTGGAGCTGCAGCGCGACGAGCGCCTCGCGAACGATCGCCAGGCGGAATGATGCTTCACCCTGCTCGCGCTCGCGGATTACGGCATGTAACGCGGCAAGACGTCGGGCGGGTTCGGACGGTACCCGTTCGTCCTCCATACGGTCGCCTTCTGTGGCTGGAAAAGACAGCCTTCGCTCGCCCGCAACCGTACAGTGATTCTTAACACCACCTGAACGCATTAGCAGGAAAGGGAAGCCGTTGTAGGCGCGAGGAGAGCGCAGCATGCCGTCCATTGGCGTCTCGATCGAAGACCAACGTGATCTGCGTCACATTACGCTCGACCGGCCGGAGAAAAAGAACGCTCTGACAGGGTCGATGTACGCCGCGATGGCCGACGCCCTGAACACCGCGCACGACGACGGCGTGGGCGCGGTGCTGCTCACCGCGAGCGGCGAGACATTCACGGCCGGCAACGATCTGCGCGATTTTCTCGAGCGCCCGCCCACCGATGAAAGCGCGCCGGTCTTCCGGTTCTTGCTCGCGTTGGCGCAGACCGACGTGCCGATCGTTGCCGCGGTGCGTGGCGCCGCGGTCGGCGTCGGCACGACGATGCTGCTGCACTGCGATCTCGTTTTCGCTGCGCCGTCGGCGCGCTTCCGCGTCCCGTTCGTCGATCTCGCGCTCGTCCCCGAAGCGGCGTCTAGTGTGTTGCTGCCGCGTCTGCTCGGTCGCGCGCGCACGGGCGCAGCGCTCTACCTGGGCGAGACGATCGATGCCGACGCGGCGCAAGCATCCGGCTTGGTGACGCGCGTCGTCGACGATGAAGCGCTCGATGCAGAGGCGCAGCGCGCCGCCGAAGCGATCGCTGGCAAACCGCAGGGCGCAGTCCGCGCGACGAAGCGGTTGGTGAACCACGACCGCGAGGCGATCGTCGAGGCGATCCGTCGCGAAGCGGCGGTCTTCAGCGAACGCCTCGTGTCAGACGAAGCGCGGGCGACGATGGCGGCGTTCTTCGCGAAACGCTGAGAGATTACGCGAGCGCCGCCGCTCGTGCGGCGAGATATGCGCGCGCGGCGGGATCTCGCGCGAGCCCGATCGCGCGCTCGTAGGCGGCGTCGGCGCGTTCGCGATCGCCGGCGGCGGCGTGCAGCGCGGCGCGCGCCGCCCAGTATGGCTGGTATGCTGCGAGGCGCGCGTCGGTCGCAATCCCGTCGAGCGCTTCGACGCCCGCACGCGGGCCGGAAACCCGCCCCAGGGCGACAGCGCGATTGACCGCCGCAAGCACCGAGCCCGTCATCGCGACGAGCGCGTCGTAGAGCGTGAGGATCGCCTGCCAATCCGTCGTTCCGTCGAAGCGGCGCGCCGCGTGCGCAGACTGGATGGCGGCCTCGAGCTGATAGCGTCCCGGACGCCGGAACGCGCTCGCCCGTAAGAGCAACGCCTCCGCCTCCTCGATCGCACCGGCGTCCCAACGGCGCACGTCTTGGTCGGCGAGCGGCACGAATGCACCGTGCTCGTCACGACGCGCGGCACGCCGCGACGCGCAATACCGCATCAACGCAAGGAGGCCCAGCACTTCGGGATCGTCGGGAAGCTCGCCGACGACGAACCGCGCCAGCCACGTCGCCTCTTCGTCGAGACCGCGTACGGCATCGTCGTCATCCTCCCAGCCGGCTGTGAACGCAGCGTAGATCGCATCCAACACGGCTCCCGTGCGTTCGGGGAGATCCTCGTCGCCCGGGACGCGCAGCGGGATCCCCGCTGCCGCAATCTTGCGTTTCGCGCGCACCAACCGTTGCGACATCGCCGCGGGCGCGACCAAGAACGTGCTCGCGATGCGCGCGGCATCGATCCCGAGAACTGTCTGGAGGATCAGCGGTGCACGGACGTTTTCCGCGATCGCCGGGTTTGCGCACGCAAACATCAGCGCGAGCCGTTCGTCGGGCAGCTCCGTGCGACGCTCGAACGCACTCTGCGCTTCACGCGCCGCGAGCGCAAGGCGATCGCTTGCCGCGACGCGCGTCTGTGCGCGTCGCGCATTGTCGATGAGCCGCCGCCGCGCCGCAACGAGCAACCACGCCTCAGGCGAGCGCGGAACGCCGTCGCGCGGCCAGTCCGCAAGTGCCGCGACGAACGCCTCGGCGAGTGCGTCCTCGGCCGCATGCACGTCGCCGCACCGCGCTGCGAGGAACGCGACGAGCTTGCCGCGCCGTTCGCGCGCGACTCGCTCGGCGGCGTCCCTCGCAGAGCCGTTCATGTCGTGACGGGCACCGGCATGACCGGGCGCACTTCAACGGACGCGCCGAACATCACGCCGGGACAGCGCGATGCCCACTTCAATGCAGCGTCCGCATCCGGAGCCTCGATTAGATAGTAGCCGCCGAGTTGTTCTTTCGTCTCGGCGAACGGTCCGTCGACGAGTTGCGTCTTTCCGCCGGGCGCACGAACCGTCGTCGCCGACCCGGTCAGCTCCAATCGATTACCGCCCACATACGCGGCCGCTTCGCGGAGCGCGGTCGTGTACGCATCGTACGCTTTCATCATCTCCTTCGCTTGCTCGGGCGTGACGGACGGCCATCGCGACTCGTCGCTATAGATCAAGAGCATGTACTGCATGCAGCGATTCACACCCGCGCCGGCGTCGGCATGACGGGGCGCACCTCGACCGACAACCCGAAGGTCACCGCAGGGCATTGCGAGGCCCAACGGATCGCGGCATCGTCGTCCGCGGCTTCGATCAGATAGTAACCGCCGAGTTGTTCTTTCGTCTCGGCGAACGGTCCGTCGATGACCTGGAGCTTTCCGCCGGGCGCGCGGACCGTCGTTGCCGAGTCGGTCGGTTCGAGGCGGTTGCTGCCGACATACACTCCGGCGTCCTGCAAGGTGGCCGTGTAGGCGGTAAATGCCTTCAGCGCGTCGTTCTGTTGCTCCGCGGTGAGCTTCGGCCAGCCACTCTCGTCACCGTAGATTAAGAGCGTGTACTGCATTGGTTTCTCCTTACCGGACGCTCGGATCGGCGTCCTCATAGGGGAGACGCACGAGGGGGGCCGCATTTCGACATCGCATCCCGCTCACCATGGCCTCTTTGACCGCCCGGACGCTCTTCATCACGGGGGCGAGCCGTGGCATCGGTCTGGCGATCGCCCTGCGTGCGGCGCGCGACGGAGCGAACGTCGTCGTCGCGGCGAAGACGACCGAGCCGCATCCCAAGCTTCCCGGCACGATCTTCACCGCCGCGGCCGAAATCGAGGCAGCGGGCGGGAAGGCGCTCCCGATCCCGTGTGATGTGCGCGACGACGCACAGATCCACGCCGCGGTCGCCGCGGGCGTCGAGCGCTTCGGCGGAATCGATATCGTCGTGAACAACGCGAGCGCGATCCGGCTCGGGACGACGGCCCAGGTCGATGCGAAGGCGTTCGACCTGATGACGGCGATCGGTCCGCGCGCAACGTATCTGGTCACGCGCGCGGCGCTGCCGCATCTGCTCGAATCGGCGCGCGCGAACCGCAATCCGCAGATTCTCACGCTCTCACCGCCGATCGCGCTGGGGTCGCGCTGGATGGGCGATGCGCCCGCGTACAGCTTCAAGAAGTACGGCATGACGATCCTCACGCTCGGCTTCGCTGCCGAGCTGCGCGGCGCGGGCGTTGCCGCAAACGCGTTGTGGCCGAAGACGACGATCGCGACGGCAGCGGTGCAGAACCTACTCGGCGGCGACGCGATGGTGCGCGCCTCGCGCACGCCGGAGATCGTCGCCGACGCAGCCTACGCGATCCTGACCCGCGATGGACGCACGCACAGCGGCGAATGCCTGATCGACGAAGACGTCTTGCGAGCGAGCGGTGTCGCGGATCTTGAGCACTACGCCGTCAGCCCCGGGACAGCCCTGGCCGACGATATCTTCTTGGACGCGGCGCCGATCGCTTAGGCCGCGCCGCCGAGGTACGCGGCGCGCACGGCGTCGCTGGCCGCAAGCTCGGCGGCCGTGCCGGCGTGCGCGATGCGGCCGACTTCGAGGACGTAACCGCGGTGCGCGATCGCGAGCGCCTGGTTCGCGTTCTGCTCGATCAAGAGCACCGTCGTGCCGGCCGCGTTGAGCTCGCGAATGACCGTGAAGATCGTCTGGATCAGCTTGGGTGCGAGACCGAGCGACGGCTCATCGAGCATGAGGAGTCGCGGACGCGACATGAGCGCGCGTGCAATCGCGAGCATCTGCTGCTCTCCGCCGGAAAGCGTCCCCGCGGCCTGGGCGAAGCGCTCGCGCAGGCGCGGAAAGATCGTGAGGACACGTTCGAGATCGTTCGCGATCTCGGCGTGCGAGCGGCGTGAGTAGGCGCCCAACTCGAGGTTCTCGCGCACCGTCATCCGCGGAAAGACGCGGCGCCCCTCGGGGCTATGGCCAACGCCGGCGCGCACGATCGCATCCGGCGCGAGCTTGGTGATCTCCCGGCCGTCGAAGCGCACGGCCCCCGACGCGACGCGCACGAGCCCGCTGATCGCGCGCAGGGTCGTCGTCTTCCCCGCACCGTTCGCGCCGATGAGCGTGACGATCTCGCCCTCCTCGACGGCAAGCGAGATCCCGTGCAGGGCGGTGATCCGGCCGTAGCGCGCGACGATCGAGTCGACCTCGAGCAACGCCATCAGGCCGACGCTCCGAGATAGGCTTCGATCACGCGCGGATCACTGCGCACGGACGCGGGATCGCCCTCGGCGATCTTCTCGCCGTGGTCGAGGACCGCGATCCGCTCGCTGACCTCCATGACGAGCCCCATGTCGTGCTCGATCAGGAAGACGGTAACGCCGAGATCGCGGATCGCTCGGATCAGCGCGATCAGCTCGCGTTTCTCCGTCGGGTTCATCCCCGCTGCGGGCTCGTCGAGTAACAGAAGCTTGGGATCCCCGGCGAGCGCACGTGCGATCTCGAGCCGCCGCTGCAAGCCGTACGCGAGATCGTGCGCGAGCGCGTGCTCCTGGCCCTCGAGTCCGACGAAACGCAGGATGTCGCGCGCCCGCTCGCGCGCCGCCGCTTCTTCCGCACGCTGGCGCGGGGTGTGAAGCAGCGAGTCGACGAGCGTCGCACGCAGGCGCGCGTGCTCGCCGGTAACGACGTTGTCGAGGACCGACATGAACGCGAACAGGCGAATGTTCTGAAACGTGCGGCCGATCCCGCGCGCGGCGATCGCGCTCGTCCGGCCACCGCCGATCTCGGCGCCATCGAAGACGACGCGCCCGCTCGCCGGCGGATAAATCCCGGTGACGAGGTTGAAGACGGTCGACTTGCCGGCGCCGTTGGGACCGATCATTGCGACGATCGAACCGCGTTCGATCGCGAAGCTCAAATCGTTCACGGCGATCAGGCCGCCGAAACGTTGCGTCACGCCGTGCAGTTCGAGCAGCGCCATCAGTGCGGTGCCTCCGCGTAGAGCGTCTGTTCCTGGACGACGACGTCGGCCGCGTGCAGCTCGGCCTTGCGCTGGCGGCTCGGGAGCAGTCCTTCCGGGCGCAAGAGCATCATCGCGACGAGGATGATGCCGTAGATGAGGAAGCGCGAGTTCGTGAGATCGACGTTCATCCCGATCGCATGCAGCGCGTTGGTTCCCTGCGGGAGAATGTAGCGGTCGAGCGACGAGATCACGAGCGAGCCGAGGATGACGCCGGGGACGTTACCCATCCCGCCGAGCACGAGCATCGACAACAGCGCGACGCTGACGTTGAAACCGAATTGGTCCGGCGAGACGAGCTGCAGCTTCGAGGCGTACGCGCAGCCGGCGAGCCCGCTGAACGACGCCCCAATCGCGAACGCTGCAAGCTTGGTTCGGGTTGTGTTGATCCCCATGTGCGCTGCCGCGAGCTCGTCCTCGCGAATCGCCATGAAGGCGCGGCCCATGCGACTGCGGCGCAGGTTTCCAACCAACCACACCGTCAGCGCGATCAGGGCGAGGATCAGCAGATAGTACGGCAGCGCGTCGAACCCGAAGCGGTACGGACCGATCGAAGGCTGGTCGAGTGCGCCGATCCCGTTCGGGCCGCCCGTCCACTGCGAGAGGTTCAAAAACGTCTGCGGGACGATCTCGCCGAAGCCGAGCGTGACGATCGCCAAGTAATCGCCGCGCAGGCGCAGCGTCGGTGCGCCGAGCAGGAGCCCGAACACGGCGGCGATCCCGGACGAGAGAAACAACAAGATCCAGAACGGGATGTGGATCCCGAACTGCGGCGAGGCGAGCATCGCGAACGCGTACGAGCCGATCGCAAAGAACGCGGCGTAGCCGAGGTCGAGCAGACCTGCGAAACCGACGACGACGTTGAGACCGAGCGCGAGCAGCACGAACGCGCCCGCGTCGGCGAGGAAGTTCGTGAACGCGCCGTTGTGGACGACGAACGGCAGGATGATCGCGACCGCGAACGCGATCGCCGCGTTACGAGTCATACCTTGTTCGGCAGCGCCTCGCCGAGCAAGCCCGAGGGCCGGAAGATCAGGACGAGCACGAGCACCGAGAAGACGACGACGTTCGACCACTGATCGCTGATGAATTGCGTCGTCAGCGCCTCGACCAGCCCGATGACGAAACCGCCGAGCATCGCGCCGGCGAGGTTCCCGATCCCGCCGAGAACGGCTGCGGTGAACGCCTTGAGCCCGGCCGAGAAGCCGTTGAAGAACCACGTCGAGCCGTAGTAGACGCCCGAAACGAAACCCGCCGCGCCCGCAAGCGCCGAGCCGATCAAAAACGTGAGCGCGATCGTCACGTTGACGTCGATCCCCATCAGCTGCGCGGCCTCGCGGTCCTGCGCGGTCGCACGCATCGCCTTGCCCAGGCGCGTGCGCTTGACGAACGTTTGGAGAACGATCATCAACACCACCGCAAGGACGATGACCATCCCTTGCTTCGCTTGAATCGTCACCGCGCCGAGCGCGACCTCGGGGTTGGGGATCACCTGCGGGAACGGGACCGGCGACGGGCCGCGCCAGTACTGCATCACGTTCTCGAGGATGAACGAGACACCGATCGCGGTGATCAGCGGCGCGAGCCGCGGCGCGTTGCGTAAGCGCCGGTAGGCGAAGCGCTCGACGATGACGCCGACCAAGCCGCACAGCACCATCGCGCCGAGCACCGTGACGGCGACGACGACGATCAGCGCCGGCCCGCTCACGACGCCGGTCACGCCGAGCAGCGTCAGGATCGCGAGCGAAAAGAACGTCCCGAGCGTATAGACGTCGCCGTGCGCAAAGTTGATCAGCTCGATGATCCCGTAGACCATCGTGTACCCGAGCGCGATGAGCGCGTAGATCGCGCCCAGCGAGAGCCCGTTGATGAGCTGCTGTAGGAGGACCGTCACTAGCTCTTGACGGTGATCTGGTCGACGGTCACGGCCTGGCTGTTCTCCAGCTTCTTGAGCGTCAGGATCGGTACGGTGGTGTCGCCGTTCGCGTCGAAGCCGATGCTCCCGATCGGCGACGAGAAATCGCGCGTGGCCGCGACGTTGTCGAGAACCGCCGCACGCGTCGGAAACGCCCCGTTTCCGTCCTTGATCGCCTTCTCGATTGCGGCGATCTCGATCTTCGCTGCGGTGTACGCGTTCGCGCTGTACGGGCCGACATCGACGCCGAAGCGCTTCTTGTAGGCCTGGATGAAGCTCTTCGCTGCCGGCAGCCGCGTCGCATCCGGCGCGGCGAACGTGTAGTACGTGCCGTTGGCCATGTCACCGGAGACTTTCACGAACTCCGCGCCGCTGATCCCGTCGCCGGCGAGATATCCCGCCTTCATCAAGCCGACGTCGCCCATCTGACGACGGAGGAGACCACCGCCAGTCGAGGTCGTTCCACCGAAGAAGACCGCGTCAGGCTGTGTCGCCTTTGCCTTGGTGAGCAGCGCTTTGAAATCTTGCTGGTTCGCGGTGATGTGGTCGTGACCGGGAACGGTCCCGCCTAACTGGCGGAAGGTCGCGTCGAAAACATCGGCGAGACCCTTCCCATATGTCTCGTTGTCGTCGACGACGTAGACCTTCGCGTAGTGCAGGCTGTGCGCCGCCTGCGCAAGTGCGGCGCCCTGCTTCGCGTCCCGGGTGCAAACGCGAAAGTACGCGTTCTTGTCGGGGTGCGACGTGCGCAGCTTCTTCGCATCCTCGCCGATCGTCAAACCGTCGTTCGTGTTCGCCGGAGAGATCTGCGCGAGGCCGGCGTCATTCGTCAGCGGGATCTCGGACTTCGCGACGTTCGAGTTGAACGGCCCGACCATTGCGAGCACGGCGTGATCGTTGATGAACGTCTTGACGTTCTGCGCTCCCGCGGCGGGGTCGTGCTTGCCCTGCACGGCGTCGTCGAGCAGGTCGGCTTCGAGCTTGTATTTGCCGCCCGCAAAGCCGTGTTGGTTCGCGTCCTCCACCGCAAGGATCGCGCCGTTCGCCGTCGGCTGCCCGTCGGAGGTATCCGCGCCGCTCACCGGCAGGTCGATCCCGATCTTGATGACCTGTTCACCGCTCGACGCCGAAGACGACGACGAGCTCTGCGACGTCGATGTTCCGCCCGAGCAGGCCGCGAGAGCACACGTAAGGGCGACAACGCCGAGCCGTTGGAGCAGCAGAGGTGACGTACGCATCGAACGCCTCCGGAAGCGGGAAAGAATCACGTTTTTACGAGCCCGTCACGACGATCTGGTCGACGGTGTGCGGCTTTTGCTGCGCGATACGGATCAGGCTGATGATCGGCGTCGTCGTGTCGCCGTTCTTGTCGAATCCGACCGTCCCGATGGGAGTGGTGAGGTTTCGCGTGGTGGCGACGTCGCGCAGCACCTCGGTGCGCGTCGGCATCCCGCCGCGTTCCTCGACGATCGCCTTTTCGATCGCCGCGATGGCGACTTGCGTCGCCGCGTAGGCATTCGCGCTGTAGGGGCCCGGAACGCTGCCGAAACGCTGCTGGTACTGAGCGACGAACGTCTTCGCCGACGGAAGCCTGGTGACGTCCGGCGCGGCCACCGTGTAGTAGGTCCCGTTCGCCATCTGCCCGGCGACGCTGATGAACTCTTGGTCGCTGATCCCGTCGCCGCCGACGAACGGCAGCGCGCCCATCCCGACGTCGCCCATCTGCCGGCGGATGAGCGCCCCGCCGGTCGACGTCGTCCCACCGAAGAACACCACGTCGGGAGCGAGCGCCTTGGCCTTGGTGAGGAGCGCTTTGAAGTCTTGTTGGTTGGCGGTGATGTGCTCGTGACCGAGCACGGTCACCCCGAGGTTGGCAGCCTTCGCCGCAAAGACGTCGGCGAGGTCCTTGCCGTATGTCTCGTCGTCGTCGACGACGTAGGCTTTCTTCCAGCCCAGTTTCTTCACGAAGTTCGCCAGCGCCGTACCTTGGTTCGCATCGCGGGTGCAGACGCGAAAGAACGCGTTGGAATCGGGATGCGCCGAGCGCAGCGCGCGCGCATCCCGGCCGACGGTCAGCCCGTCGCTGACGGCGGACGGCGAGATTTGCGCAAGCTGAGCGTCGTTGGTGAGCGGAATCTGTGACTTCGCGACGTTGGAGTTGAAGGGTCCGATCATCGCCAGCACCGTCGGATCGCTGATGAACGTCTTGACGTTCTGCGCACCTGCGGCCGGATCGTGCTTCCCCTGCACCGCGTCGTCGAGCAGCGAGGCTTTCAAAACGAACTTCCCCTTGCCGATCCCGCTCTGCTGGGCTTGGTCGATCGCCAAAATCGCTCCGTTCGCCGTCGGACGGCCGTCCGACGCGTCGGCGCCGCTGAGCGGGAGATCGATCCCGATGGTGATCGTTCCGACGCTCCCGCCCGACGCGGCGCTGCTCGCCGCTCTCGCGGACGTTGCCGTCGTCGAACCGGAACAGGCGGCGAGAAGCAAGGCGAGCGTAACCGCACACGCGCGCACCACGGCAGGGGGCATGGCGGTCTGCGTACGCCCGCCCGCCTAGCAGCCCCTTTGGCCGTTCCGGCTAAAGCCAAGCCACGGCATCGCGTCGTCCGTCAATCAGTGCCCTCGTAACGAACCACGAGAATCGCGACGTCGTCGGAATGCGCGCCCGTGATGATCGCGTCGCGAATCGCACGCGCCGGTGACTTTGCGTTGCGGATTGCCGGATTGGAGAGCGCATCGCGCACGGCGAGTTCGCCCGCGACATGATCGTTGCGCCACTCGACGAGACCGTCCGTATAAAAGACGGTCGTCGAGCCTGCCTCGAGCGGCATCGTTACCGGAGCGACGCGCTCTTGAGCGAGATCACCGAACCCGAGCGGAACGGTACGGCCCTGCAGCAGCGCGTCGATACGACCACGATGCCACGTCAGCGGACCGGGGTGTCCGGCAGACGCGAACGACATCTCGTTCTCCTTCGGATCGATCACGCCGACGAGCGCGGTGCAGAACATTCCGTTCGGCGCCTCATGACGAAACAGGAAGTCCGCGTCGCTCAAAACCTTTGCGAGATCGGCCTCCATCACGAGTCCCATGCGAATCGCGTTTCTGATCGAGGACATGAGCGCCGCCGAGTCGATCCCGTGCCCCGAAACGTCCCCGATGGAGAACCCGACGTTGCCGTTGCGGAGCAAGAACACGTCGTACCAATCTCCGCCGACGAGCAGTGCCGCATCGGCGGGTTCATAGAACGCGTCGAACGCGAAGCCCGGCACGTCCGGCAACGACTTTGGCAGAGCCGCTTTTTGCAAGCGCTCGGCGATGTGAACCGTTCGAGAATGAAGCCGGGCTTTGCCGATCGCAAGTCCGCACCGGCGTCCCAGATCCTGTGCGAACAAGACGGCGTCGTGATCGTAGGGGCGGTCGGAGAGGTCGGTGCGGACCAACGTCAGCGTTCCGGTGATGCCCCACACTTGCGAGCGGACGGGAACGACGATCATCGAGCGAAACTTCAACTTCCGCATGAAGTCGGCATGAGCGGCGCTCGTCGCGTGTCGCTGGATCCACGCGTCGTCGATATGCGGCGCAAAAAACGGTTGACCGCTATCGAGAACGAGGTACACCGGATGCGCCTGCCTCCCCGGTTCACTCTGAATACGCTCATACGCATGCTGCAAGTCGGGCGTCAGGGCGTTTTCTTTGTGCGCCGCGCCGACCGTTTCGAGATCGCGCAGGCTGCCGATCTCGAGAATGCAGAGATCTGCGACGGAGGCGTCGACCGCTGCGGTGCAGATGTTCTTCAGCGTCGCTCGATAGTTCAATGAGGAACTGAGGAGCTCGCCGGCGGCCACGAGGAAGTGCATGTACTCGGCGTCGGAGCGCAGACGCTCGAGCTCTTTCGGCGAATCGGGAGATGGCGTAGTCAACGCGGTGCTTTGCTCTCCGTGGTGGACGACACAAATGGAAGTAGCACCACTTGGAGAGACGCTACGCTCCCAGTGCCACGACGTGGACATTGCGCGCTGCCGCAGGCAAGGCCTTTGGCGCACGAAGCAACGCGGCCGCTACACCGTCCGAACTGTCGGCACCGTACAGTGCGGGAGGCGCACGGTCGGAAGGGACCTGTGGGAGGGGGCTCTCGGCACTGCGGCAGTGTGGCACGGGCTCGGACCGAAGCGCGTTTACGGTGGTCGATCCACTCGTCGTTCATTCGATTCCCGGGCGCGTTCGCGTTCGTTTCGGTGACGCACTCAAGGACGAGCAGCTTGGGATCGTGCAATCACTCGCGGGCGTTACGAGCGTGCGGGGAAACCCGACGTGTCGCTCGATTGTGGTGTGCTTCGACGCAGATCGCGTCTGCGTCGATGCGATCGTGCGATGGCTTCGCGATCCACAGCCGGCGACGGCGGCGCGCTCGAGTCCGGTCGAGCGCAAAGCGAGCCGTGAACCTCTTCGGACGTTGGCGATCGCCGCAGCCGGTCTGCTCCTGACGATCTGCGGAGCCCCTCCCCTCGTATCGTCCGCCGTCGTGATCGCCGGTGCGATACCTATCGCGAAACGTGCCGCGGCCGACGCGCGCGAAGGCGAGCTCTCCGCGGACCTCCTCGACGCAACGGCCTTCAGCGTGTTGTTGCTGCGAGGAAGCATCGTCGCCGGGGCGATTTCCTCGTTTTTGATCGCTTTTGGCGAGTACATTCGTGCGCTCACCGCTCGACGCTCGCGCAAGGCGATCGTCGATCTCTTCGCGTCAACGGCACCGTTCGCGTGGGTGCTGCAAGATGGGCGACCCGAGCGCGTTGCTGCAGACTCCGTTGAAAACGGTATGACGGTTGTCGTCCATCCCGGCGAGGTCGTCCCCGTCGACGGTCCGATCGTCTTGGGTCGAGCAACCGTCGATCAGCAAGCACTCACCGGAGAAGCGACACCGCAGCTGCGCGTCCCCGGCGATTCCGTCTACGCCTCAACGCTCGTCATGGACGGCGAGATCCGCGTGCGGGCGGAGAAGGCCGGGAGCCAGACCCGCGCAAGCCGCATCGTCGAGGTGCTTGGCAACGCACCCGTTCACGATACCGCGATCGAGAACTACGCAGCGCGATACGCCGGGCGCCTCGTACTTCCGGTTCTCCTTCTCGCCGGCGGAATCTACGCGCTCACGCGTGACGTCGTGCGTGCGATCTCCGTCATCGTCTTCGATTTCTCGACCGGGATTCGCGTCTCGGTCCCCACCTGCGTCCTCGCGGCGATGAACGCCGCCGTGCGTCGCGAAGTCCTGATCAAGAGCGGGCGTGCCGTCGAACAACTCGCACGCGTCGACACGATCATCTTCGACAAGACCGGGACCTTGACGTTGGGGACGCCGGTGGTGCGCGAAATCGTCCCGCTCGCCGGCGATCTCGACGATGAAGCGTTGCTCGCGCTTGCCGCAGCGGTGGAGAACCGCCTTTCCCATCCGGCTGCACAAGCGATCGTGCAGGCCGCCGAGGAACGCAAGATCGCGATCCCGGAACGGCGCGAATCGCGCTACGAGATCGGCCTCGGCGTCGAGGCGTGGGTCGACGGCGTTTCAGTCGCGGTCGGAGGCGAAGAGTTCCTTCGATCGCGTGACGTGCGACTACCAACAGCCGCTATCTTCCACGCTGATGAGCTGGCTCGTACGGGGACGTCGACCGTCTTTGTGGCGCGCGACGAAACAATCGTGGGCATGATCGCCTATGCCGACGTGCCGCGTGCGGAGATGGCGTCCGTCATCGGTGCTCTGCAAGCCAACGGCGTTCGCGAAGTGATGATGGTCACCGGCGATCGTCGTCGGGTCGCGCGCGCGATCGCTACGCAAGTCGGGATCGAGCGCGTCGAAGCCGCGAGCTTCCCTGACCGCAAAGCCGAGATCGTCCGAGAGCTTCAAGCCCAGGGGCGCACTGTCGCCGTCGTCGGTGACGGCATCAACGACTCACCCGCGTTCGCGTACGCCGACGTCTCGATCTCGCTTGCCGGCGGGACCGACGTCGCCCGCGAGACGGCCGACGTCGTGCTGTACGGCGACCTCTGGGGTCTGCTCGATGCGATACGCATCGCCCGCTTCGCCATGGGTGTCGTTCGCGAAAATCTCGGGATCATCGGGATCTCGAACGGGCTCGGACTTCTCGCCGCGAGTCTCGGCTTGGTCTCGCCCGCAGCAGCGACAGCGATCCATAACGGGACCGGGGTCCTCGCCGCGACGAACTCGCTGCGTCCACTGCTTGGAAGCGCACGCAGGATCGACGACGCGAACCACGAGATCCACAGCGACCACCCGCACCTCCACGGGGACTGCGAACACGTTGCCGTCCGCCATAGGCACCATACGGACTACCTCCACGACGGGCACCTTCATGCAATGCACGACGGGCATATCGACGAGCACCGCCTTCCCGTCACCATCACCAATCCGGCCGCGTGCACCCCACATCATCGCTGCGGAGCGCACGACGCAACCCATGCGCATGGCATGGGTTGCGGTCACGACGCCGTCCCGCACGGCGACCACATCGACTATCTCGTCGCAGGGCACCTTCACCACGCGCATAGCGCGCACTGCGACGACCACGGCGTCCTCGCCGTCGCATGATGTGTGATTAGACGGCGGTGAGCTCGCGGGTCGCTGCGGCGTTGAAGTAGGCCGCGCGCGGGTGGTGCATCACGATTGCGGCGGTCGACTGTTCCGGTGAAATCTGGAACGCTTCGGTCAGGGACGCGCCGATTGCGCGCTCGACGTCGAGCAGTCGCCACACGATCTCGTGCTGGCTGAGGTCCGGGCACGCGCCGTAGCCCCACGAGTAACGCTTGCCGCGATCCGCGCCGAGTCCAAGTTCGTGGCGGATACGGCGGTGCGTCCGTTCGGCGAGCGCCTCGGCGGCTTGCACGCAGAAGCCGTGCAGATAGTACGCCTCGCTGTAGTCGTTGCGTTGTTGCAACGCCTCGATGCGATGCGTGGGCTCGTCACCGACGGTGACGACTTGCAGCGCGAGGACGTCGCTTCCGCCCCCGTTCTCGGGCTGCCGCAGGTAGTCGGCGAGACAGAGGTGCTCGCCGCCGATTTGGCGCGTGAACGGAAAGCGCGCGATCTCCCGCGTGCGATCTTGCGGATCGTAGATGATCACGTCGTCACCGAGCCCGGCAGCCGGGAAATACCCGTAGACGACGCGCGGCGCGAGCAGAGGCTCGCCTTCGGCGAGTCGCTGATAGCGCGCGAGGCGTGGATCGAACTCTTCTGCGACGATGCGCTCCCACTGGTCGCCCTTCGTGTTCGCGCCGCCCCACGACAGCCGGTAGAGGCTCTTGAGATCGAAGCAATCCCACAGTTCGCGGACGTCGACGGACTGCAGCGTGCGCACACCGAGGAACGGCGGCGTGGGAACGTCGGCGCCGCCGAGCGACGCACGTGCGCTGCGCCCGTTCGTCGGCACCGCGCCGATCGCCGCAGCGTCTTTTGCACGCAGGCGCCTCGCCTCGTCCTTGACACGCTCGACGAGTCGTGTGCGGGAAGCGGGATCGGTCAGCTGGTCAAGCAGCTCGAGGCCTTCGAACGCGTCCTTCGCATAGAAGACGCCGGGCTCGAAGAAGCGTTCGTCCTCGACGAACGCGATGCGTCGGCCGAAGTCGCGGTTGATCGCGGCGCCGCCGATGACGACCGGATACGCGAGTCCGCGTGAGGCCTGTTCCTTCACGAGGACGGGCATTTGCTTCGACGTCGACACGAGCAGCGCCGAGAGCCCGATCACGTCCGCATTGACCTCGACGGCTTTCTCGAGGATCGTGCCGACCGGAACCTGCTTGCCCAAGTCGTGCACGGTGTAGCCGTTGTTGCTCAGGATCGTGCCGACGAGATTCTTCCCGATGTCGTGCACGTCGCCGAAGACCGTCGCCAGCACGACGACGCCTTTGCTCACGCCTTCGGTGCGTTCGAGGAACTGCTCGAGATGCGCGACCGCCTTCTTCATCACCTCGGCGGACTGCAGGACGAACGGCAGAATGAGCTCGCCCGCGCCGAATTTGTCGCCGACTTCCTTCATCGCGGGAAGCAGGACGTTGTTGAGCACGTCGACCGGATCGCGCTGCTGCAGCGCCTCGTCGATCTTCGCTTCGATCCCTTCCTTGCGCCGGCGCAGGATCGAATTGTGGATGCGCACTTCAACCGGAGCGTCGGCGTCGTCGTCCGCCTGAGGCTGTCCCGAATTTGCTGAAGGGACCTTGGACTCGAAGTGTTCGATGACGCGTTGGAGCGCGTCGGGTCGGCGATTGAGCACCAGGTCGTCACACAGCTCGCGCTCGAGCGCGTCGATCTCCGCGTACGGCTTGATCTCGGCCGCGTTGACGATCGCCATGTCGAGACCGGCCTCGACGCAATGGTGCAGCATCACCGAATTGAGCACGTGGCGCGCCGCGGGCTTGAGACCGAACGAGACGTTGGAGACGCCGAGCGAGGTCAGCACGCCGGGCAGCTCGCGCTTGATGAGCCGGATCCCCTCGATCGTCTCGATCGCCGAGTCGATGTACTCCGCGTCACCGGTCGCGAGCGTGAACGTGAGGTCGTCGAAGATGAGCGCGCCGGCGGGCAAGCCGTACTCACCGACGACGATCTCGTGGATGCGGCGCGCGACCTCGAGCTTGCGCGCCGCGGTCTTCGCCATTCCGGTCTCATCGATCGTCAACGCGACGACCGCCGCGCCCGCCTCTTTTACCAGCGGCATGACCGAATCGACCTTTGCGCGCCCGTTCTCGAGGTGGATGGAGTTGACGACCGGACGGCCCGCGTAGATCTTGAGCGCCGCTTCGATCACTTTGGGCTCGGTGGAGTCGATCACCAGCGGCGTCTCGACCGACTGCGCAAGACGCTTGACGATCGTTGCCATCTGCACGTCTTCGTCCGTGCGCTCGGTGAGCGCGGTACAGACGTCGAGCAAGTGCGCACCACCCTCAACCTGTGCGCGCGCGACACTGACGATCTCGTCGTAGTTGTCCTCGAGCAACAGCCGCTTGATCTTGCGCGAACCTTGCGAGTTGACGCGCTCGCCGATCAGCAGCACCGTCCCCTCTTGCTCGAGCGCGACCGCCGTCATTGCTGACGCCGCTAACTGCAGCGGCTTGGGCGAGGGACGGCGCGGGACATGCCCGTGCGCCTGAAGTGCCTCGAGTCCCGAACGAAACGCCGCGATGTGCGCGGGCGTCGTGCCGCAGCAGCCGCCGATCGCGTTGACGCCGAGATCGCGCACGAACGACGTGAGCTCACGCCCCATCTCCTCGGGCGTCTCGGGATAGATCGTCTCGCCCTTGGGACCCATCCGCGGCAGCCCGGCGTTGGGAATGACGCTGACGAAGCAGCGCGAGTTCTCGACCAGATACCGGATCGGGTCGCGCATGTGCGTCGGACCTGTCGAGCAGTTCAATCCGATGACGTCGATCGGCAGCGCGTCGAGCGTCGCACAGACTGCGCTGATGTCGGTTCCCAGCAGCATGCGCCCGGTGACGTCGAGCGTCGCTTGCGCTTGGATCGGCACGCGCCGCACGCCGCGCGCGAAGGCGCGCTCGATCCCCGCGATCGCCGCCTTCATCTCGAGCAGATCTTGGCTCGTCTCCAGGAGCAGCAGATCGACACCGCCCTCGACGAGCGCCGCGGCCTGTTCCTCGTAGATATCCGCGAGCTCGTCGAACGTGATCTTCGAGAGCGCCGGGTCGGACGAGGAGATCAGCATCCCGGTGGGCCCGAGCGATCCGGCGACGAACCGCGGACGATCGGTGAAGGCGTCGGCGGCGCGGCGCGCGAGCCGGGCCGACTGTACGTTGATCTCGCGCGTCTTCGCACCAAGCCCGTATTCGTCGAGCTTGAGCCGCGATGCGGTGAACGAGTCGGTCTCGACTACGTCGGCGCCGGCGGCGAAGTAGTCGCGGTGGATCGCCTCGATCACGTCGGGCCGCGTGAGGACCAACGCCTCGTTGCAGCCGTGGTAGGCGCTTCCGCCAAAGTCGTCGTCGGTGAGATGCAGCGCCATGAGCTGCGTCCCCATCGCCCCGTCGAACAGGAGAACGCGCTCGGCGAGTGCCGCGAGATAGTCCGCCATTACGGCTTCCTAGTGGAACGGCCGACCGGAATCCCCGCGATCTGTGTCCAATAAAACCGAAATGGAGCCGGTTGGACAACTGACCGCGCGTATCAACGAGCTGGCCGCGGCTATCCGCGAGGCTCCGCCCTCCGCCGCGCTTCGCGGCGTCTACGCGACCCTGCGCCTCGACGAGATCGTTGGCTCGACCCGGCTCGCCGGGGCCGCGCTCGATGCGGCGGAGATCCGGGCTCTCCTCCAACGGGGCCGGGCGCTCGGCGGACACCCGGTCGACGACTACCTCCTCGTGCGCGGTTACGCCGACGCCGCCACCTGGGCGGCGCGGGAAGCAGTACGGCCGCGGCCGCTCTCGCTGGACGACCTTCGCATGCTGCATCGTCTCGCGGTCCGCGGGCTGCGCGACGACGGTGGGGCGTGGCGGACACGAAACCTCTCCCCGCTCGCCGACGGCACCGTGCCACCGCCGCACTGGATGGTCCCATTCGAGACGGAGACCGCGATCGGCCGGCTCGCGCTCGAAGAACAAGAGCCGCCGTCGCTCGCCCTCGCTCACGCGATCGCGCGCTTGACGCGGCTCCGACCGTTTGCGACCGCGAACGGACGCGTCGCGCGGCTCGTCGCGACATTCCTTGCCCTGCGTCGCGGGTTGCCGCCGCCCGCACTCGACGCGCGCGCGCGGACCGCGTACGTCACGGCGCTCCGTGCGGCAGACGCACGCGATATCGCGCCGCTCGCGCTCGTCATCGGTCGGGCCCTCGTGCGCGCACTCGAGCGCGTCTACGACGCAATCGAAACGCCGGAAGCGCTGGCGCCGCTCGCGAGCTTCGCGAGCGGCGCCGGTGCCGCGCTCTACAAAGCCGCCCAGCGCGGACGGCTTCGCGTCGTTCGCCGCAACGGCCGCCTCTACACGACGCAGCCCTGGGTCGACGCCTACCGGTCCCACCCCCCGTCACGCTGAGCTTGTCGAAGCGCGCTCTCACGCTGAGCTTGTCGAAGCGATCGTTGCGCGACTGCTTCGACAGGCTCAGCAGGCGGCTCGCGCCGCGGCGCGCTTCGACAAGCTCAGCGTGACAGGGGTGGTGGGCGCCCTCGTGCGTGCACTCGATCGCTCCACGACGCGGTTGAAGCGCCTGAAGCGCTCGCGCTGACGCACTCTACAAAGCCGCCCAGCGCGGACGGCTTCGCGTCGTTCGCCGCAACGGCCGCCTCGACACGACGCAGCCGTGGGTCGACGCCTACCGCTCCCACGACCCAGTCACGCTGAGCTTGTCGAAGCGCGCTCTCCCGCTGGGCTTGTCGAAGCGATCGTTGCGCGACGGCTTCGACAGGCTCATGCTTCGACAAGCTCAGCAGGCGGCTCGCGCCGCGGCGCACTTCGACAAGCTCAGCGTGACAGGGTCGTGGTGGTTAGACGGTGATGGGTTCGGGGCTCGTCGGGGACAGCGGTTTGCCGTCCTTTGCGGTGGTCGTCGGCGGACCGTGCTTGCCGCGACCGAAGCCGAAGCGGTCTTCCATCCCGGCGATGAGGACGTAGAGCACCGGCGTTACGAACAGGTTCAGGATCGTCGACAAGATCATCCCGCCGAACACCGCGGTGCCCAGCGAGTGGCGTGCCGCACTGCCGGCGCCGGATGCAAACACCAGCGGCGTCACGCCGAGGATGAACGCAATCGACGTCATCAAGATCGGACGTAACCGCGTCTCGGCCGCACGGGCGACCGCCGTGATCGTGTCGATCCCTTGTTCTCGGAGCTGGTTGGCGAACTCGACGATCAGAATCGCGTTCTTCGACGCCAGACCGATCAACATGACGTACCCGACCTGCGCGAAGACGTCCGAGGTGATGTGCCGCAACCACAGTGCGCCGATCGCGCCGAGCAGCGCGAGCGGTACCGCGAGCACGATCACGAGCGGATCGGCGAACGATTCGTAGAGCGCCGCGAGGACGAGGAACACCACGATGATCCCGAGCGCGAAGACCATCACGGCTTGCGAACCGCCCTCGACCTCTTCACGCGAGATCCCGCTCCACTCGTAGCCGAACCCTGGCGGCAGATTCGACGCGAGCTTGTCCATCGTCTGGATCGTTTGACCCGAGCCGTAGCCTGGCGCGGTGCTGCCGGTGATCTCGACCGAGCGATAGAGGTCGAAGTGCGTGATCGTCTCCGGCCCCTTCGTCTGCGTGATATTGACCAGTCCGGACAGCGGGATCGCCGGCGGCGTGATGAGCTGGCCGTTCTGGACAATCGGCGTCGTGCTGCGCACGAAGATCGACTCCAGGTCGCTGACTCGCGAGCGGTAGGGCCCGTCTGCCTGCACGTAGACGCGATACGCCTTCCCGTTCATGTCGAAGTCGTTGACGTAGACCGACCCCAAGTACACCTGCATCGTGCCGAACAGGTTGGCGAGCGGAACGCCCAGGTTGAGCGCCTTCTGTCGGTCGACATCGATGAGAACGGTCGGCTTGTCGACGCGGAAGACGGTGTAGACGGCGGACAGACCGGAGTTCGGCGCGTTCGCCGGACCAATGATCTGGTACGCCCCTCCCACCAACGCCGCGAGCGGCTGGCTGATATCCTTCTGCTCGAGCTCGAACGTGAAGCCACCTTGGAAGCCGAGCCCGGGGATCGCCGGCGGATTGATCGCGAACGCCTGCACGCCCGATAAGAAGAACAACTTCGAGTTGATGCGCCCAAGGACGCTGGTGAGATCGTGTCCGGCTCCCTTGCGATCACCCCACGGTGAAAGCCGGATGAACATCGTCGTGTGGTTGGAGCCGTTGCCCGTGAAGCTGAAACCGGCCGCGTCGAAAACGTCCGTGATCTCCGGCTGCGCCCACAGGACCGACTCGATCTCCTTGTCTTTGCGGTGCATGTAGTCGAGCGAGGAGCCGGGCGGCGCCTGCACGACCACGATCGCAAAGCCTTGGTCCTCGTCCGGGATGAACGCGGTCGGGTAGCGCGTGAAGGACATGAACGTCGCACCGAGCGCGACGACGAAGAGCACCAGCACGATCGCCGGCCGCCGCACCACCCACGGGAGCATGCGGTGATACCCACCGCGTGTCGCATCGATCGCGAGGTTTATCGGGCGGAAGATGCCGCGCGTCTTTTTTCTCGCGTTCCCGAGCAGCAGCGCTGAAAGAACCGGCGTGAGCGTCAGCGCGTTGAACAGCGAGATCGCGATTGCGAACGTGATCGTCAGCGCGAACTGCTTGTAGAGCTGACCCGTCGTTCCCGGAAAGAAGGCGACCGGGACGAACACTGCCAGCAGGACGAGCGACGACGCCAAGACGGCACCGAAGATCTCGCTCATCGCTTCACGCGCGCCCTCGAGCGGCGGCATCCCCTTCTCTTGAATGAACCGGGCGATGTTCTCGATCACGACGATCGCGTCGTCGACGACGAGCCCCGTCGCGAGGGTAAGCCCGAACAGCGTGAGCGTGTTGATCGAGAACCCGAAGAGCTTCATCATGAAGAAGGTTCCGATCAGCGAGATCGGGATCGTCAGCGCGGGGATCAGCGTCGTGCGCCAATCCTGGAGGAACAGGAAGATGACCGCGACGACCAAGATGATCGCGATCGCGAGGGTGATGACGACCTCGCGAATCGACTCGCGCACGAACTCACTGCTGTCGAACGCAATGTGGTAGGTCATCCCGGGCGGGAACTTCTTCTGCGCGCGATCCATCGTGTCGCGCACCGCTGCCGAGACGGCAAGGGCGTTCCCGGTCTGCAGCTGGAGGATACCCATACCGACCGCGTTCTGGTTCTGATCGAAGTACAGCGACCCGCCGTAGTTCTCCGCGCCAAGCGTGACCCGGCCGACGTCGGAGACCTTCACGAAGCCGCCGTCGGGATTCGTCTTGAGGACGATGTTCGCGAACTGCTGCGAGTTCTGCAAGCGGCCGACGGCGCGGACCGTGTACTCGTAGGGCTGATGCCCGTTCGTGGGCGGCGCACCGATCGAGCCGGCGGCGACCTGCACGTTCTGCGACTGCAGCGCGGTCGTCACATCGCCCGCCGTCAGCCCGTTGTCGGCGAGCTTCTTGGGGTCGACCCAAAGGCGCATCGCGTACTTGCGCTCGCCGAAGACGAGCACGTCGGAGACGCCGGTGATGCGCTTGAGATCGTTGACGACGTTGTTCTCGAGATAGTTCGTCAGGAAGATCGCGTCGTAGTGCGGGTCCTTCGACGTCACGCCGAGCGCGGTCACGAACGTCCCCGAGTTCTTGGCGACGGTGACACCGATCTGCTTGACTTCGGTCGGAAGACGGCCTTGCGCGTTATTGACGGCGTTCTGCACGTCGTTGGCCGCCTGGTCGAGCGTCGTCTCGAGCGTGAACGTGCACGTGATCTGCGACGTGCCGTCGCTTCCGGACTGCGAGCTGATGTAGCGCAGCCCTTGCACGCCGTTGATCGCCTCTTCGAGCGGCGTCGTCACCGACGACTCGACGGCCTCGGCGCTGGCGCCCGTGTAGACGGCGGTCACGGTGACCGTCGGTGGGGCGATGTTCGGATACTGCGCGATGGGCAGCGTCGGAATCGACACCAGCCCCATCAACAGGATGATCAGCGAACAGACCGACGCAAAAATCGGCCGCCGAAGAAAGAAGTCGATCACGATGCCTCTGACTCCGAGAAGGAGGGTGTGGTTGCCTGAATCCGAGAGCGAACGCGTTGTGAACCGCGGCGCACACGCGACGCCGCCGTGCGCAGCGGAAGGCCGAGACGCTCACCGACCGCGCCGAGTGTGAGCCCGTCGATCACGCGCAGCGCGAGCGCCGGTTCGTCCCGTAGCAGCGTCGCGACCCACGCGTCGCTTTCGCGCCGCAGTGCCTCGTCGGCCGCGGACGGCGCGACGGCGAGCGTGCCGGGATCGGGGACCGCGGGACGGCGGCTTGCGATCGTCAGCGCCTTACGGCGCGCGATCGCGAGCAGCCACGGCAGCGGCTCGCGCCCCACCTCGAACCGCCGGCGCGCGCGCCAGGCCGCAAGAAAGGTCTCTTGAAGTGCATCATCGGCATCGTCGGGATCGCGGACGACGCGCGCAGCCGCCCCTCGGACCGAGGAACGGTATCGCTCGTACCAGCCCGCGACGTCAGCCGCAGGGGCTTTCGGGCGCATGACGGAGCGGTTATACTCCTCAATGGTGGTACATGTCAACTAACGCCGGCGGTGCATGGAAACTTCTCTGGCAGCTGCTGCGCTCGCAGAAGCTTCACATCGTCTCCCGCCTGGCGCCCTTAGGACTAACGCCCCAACTGCTCCATGCGCTCGACGTCATGGCCGACGGGGGGATGACGATGCGTGAGCTCGCCGTCGAGTTGAGTTGCGACGCCTCGAACGTGACGGGGATCGTCGACCGACTGGAAGAGCGAGGTCTGCTCGTCCGCACCGTATCGCCGGAGGACCGCCGCGTCAAGCGTGCCGTGCTGACTTCGGAAGGGAAGGCACTCCTCAAGCGGGTCGAGCGCGTCCTCTCCGCTCCGCCGCCCGCGATCGCGGCGCTCAGCGCCGACGATCAACGCGAGCTGTGCGCGATCCTTCGCCGCGCACTGGCCAACGCCGCGCCGCCGGAAAGCCGCGACGCGACAGCCTAACTCGCAGGCTCTGTCGCTGGGATCCATCCTTCGAGCGGCGTGACCTCTCCGACCACCCGCCCGGCCCAATTCTTCACGGCGACCCGCGCGTGCGCTGCCAGCGACTCGCGCGCGTGTGGCGACAGGGCGCGCAGCGCCTCGAGCACCGCGATCGTGGCCGGCGCGGTCGCGCGCCGTCCGCCGTCGACGACCTTGAGCGCGAGGCCGACGCCGTGGTCGAGCAGCGCGTCGCAGTGGACCGCCTCAGCGCCGGCCTTGCCGACGATGCGACCACCACTTGCCAAAATGAGATCGGTGTCGAAGCGACCCGTTCCGGCGACGTACCACGGTTCGTTCGTCATCGCCGAGGTGACCCGCGCGAGCGCGGTCGCGTCGGTGTCCTCAAGGTCTTCGAGGGTCGCGAGCCGCGCGAACGAGCGTGCCGCGTTCCGCAGCGACGTCGCGTAGACGGGGATCCCGCAGCCGTCGACGCCGAGCCGGTCGGCTCCGAACACGTCGTCGCTGACGCGCTCGCAGAGCGCTAGAATCTCGCGTTGCGCGGGATGCGAGGGCTCGACATAGCCCTCGAGCGGTGCGCCCAACGTTTTCGCGAGTGCCAGAATACCGGCATGCTTGCCGCTGCAGTTGTTGTGCAAGGCGGTCGGCTTCTCGCCGCGCGCGCGCAGCGCCGCGGCGGCCGGTTCGTACGACGGCTCCTGCGGGCCGCACGCGAGATCGGCCACGCTCGCGCCGATGCGCTCGAGCATCGAGGCGACGAGTTCGGTATGGTCGGGTTCACCGTTGTGCGACGCGCACATAACTGCGAGCTCGCGCTCGCCGAAGCCGAAGCGCTCGAGGACGCCTGCGCGCACCGACGCCGCGGCGATGAACGGCTTGGCAGCAGAGCGCAAGAAGACAGGCGACTCGACGGTGCCGATTTTCATCACGATCTCGCCGCGCGGATCGCACACGCACGCGGCGACCGCGTGGACGGACTCGATGCGTTCGCCCCGGCGAACGCCGACGGCCGGGACACCGGCCAACTCCCAGAACATGCCGGGGACTCGCCGTACGGGACCGCGTCGCGGTGTACCTCTCCGGGTACGAGCCGCGCATGGACGCTCGTTCGCAAGCCGTCAACGCTTCGATCCGACCGGAGGTCGTCGCGCAGTTCGAGGATCATTGGCCGTCCGGAGTCGCGCCGGCGCGCGACGGTCGCATCTTCTTGAGCTTCCCGCGGCTCGATCCGATACCGGCACCGGCGACGTTGGCGGAGCTCATCGACGGTGAGGTCGTGCCGTTCCCCGACGAGCTGGTCAACGCGATCGATCCCACCGACGCCGAGCACCACTTTGTATCGGTCCACGGCATCGCGCTCGGTCCGCGCGGACGATTGCTCGCGCTCGACACAGGTGCAACGTCGTTCGAGTTGTGCGATCCCAAAGCGGCAAAGCTGTACGTCATCGATTTAGATCACAACACGATCACGCACGGGATCGGCTTCTCGCACGATGTCTGTCGGCCGACGTCGTATCTCAACGATCTCGTGATCGACTACGCGCGCGGCAAAGCCGGCTACGCGTACATCAGCGACTCCGGCCCGCTGGGGCCGAACGGGATCATCGTCGTCGATCTCGACTCGGGAAAATCGTGGCGCAAGCTGAGCGGACACCCGAGCGTGCAGCCGACGAAGCTTGCCGGCTTCGAGATCCCCACCGAGAGCGGGCCGATTCGCCCGACCGTTGGGATCGACGGGCTCGCGCTTTCGCCCGACGGGCGCACGCTGTGGTGGACGGCGCTCGGTTCATACGACCTCTACTCGATCGACACGGACATCCTCGTCAACACGCTCGCCGACCCCGAACAAGTCGCGCGGCACGTCGTCATGTACTTGCGACGTGACTTCGCGAGCGACGGGTTGGACTGCGACCGGCAAGGCCGCGTCTACTTCACCGACGTCACGCACGGTACGATCAAACGCTTGATCCCGGGCGAAGAACGCTACGAGACGCTGCTGCACGGCGAACGGCTGATGATTTGGCCGGACAGCGTCAAACTCGGTCCCGAACGGCTCGTCTACATCACGGATTCACAGCTCAACCGGATGCCGAGCCTCAGCGGCGGCCGCGATCTGCGCCAGCCGCCGTACAAACTCTACCGCGCCGCGATCGACGCCGACCCCGCGCAGTACTAAGTGGATTGCGCTTCGCGCAATCCGTCGCGTTCGGCCTGCGGCCGATCCGCCCGTCGTCGTTCGTCGGGCGAAGCCCGACAAACTCCTAGTCCGCCGACCGACCGCCGTCCGTCCCGACCGGAGAGATTCCGGGCGATCGCGCATGGGAAGCGCGGAGGGTCAGGCGATGATGCATACGCAAGTCGAGCTCGAGAACATCGCGATCGTTCGGCGTGGCTACGAGGCGTTCAACGCCGGCGATGTCAAGACGCTCACCGACCTCATCGACCCCAGCGCGCGGTGGCACAGTCCGCCGGCGGGCGTCTTCGGCCCCGAGTATCAAGGCCGGGATCGCATTCTCCCGATGCTCGCGCAATACGCGAGCGAGACCGGTGGAACGTTCCACGCGATCCCAAGCGAGATGGCCGCGGTCGGCGACAAGGTGTTCGTTCGCGAGATCATCACCGGCAAACGGAACAATCGTTCGCTCGAGCAAGACGCCGTGCTCGTCTTCGCACTCCGGCAGGGTCGCGTGTACGACGTGCGCGCGTACATCAGCGACCCCGACGCGTTCAAAGCGTTCTGGAGTTAACCCCGTCACGCTGAGCTTGTCGAAGCGCGCGTCCCGGCTGAGCTTGTCGAAGCCGTCGGGCCACGCACGCCTCGACAAGCTCGGCGGGGACGGGTGCTTCGACAAGCTCAGCATGACGCGCGTGGGGGTTACACCAGGGCGGGTTCGAAGACGTTGGCTTCTTGTTCGGCGAAGAGCGGGTTCGAGAGGTAGCGTTCGCCGGTGTCGCAGCCGATCGTGACGATCAGCTTGCCGCGATTCTCCTGGCGCTCGGCGAGCTTGAGCGCGGCGAGCGTATTTGCGCCGGTGGATATCCCGACCAGGATCCCTTCCTCGCGCGCAAGACGCCGCGCCGTCGCCACCGCGTCGTCGAAGCTGATCTGGAAGATCTCCGGCTCGTAGACGTGCGTGTCGAGAACCCGCGGCGCAAAGCCCGGCGCGAAGCCTTGCAGCTTGTGCGGCCCCGGCGATCCGCCGCTGAGCACGCACGACGTATCGGGTTCGACGGTGTAGCATTTCACCGACGCCTTGCGCTCTTTGAGCAGGTGGCCCGCGCCGGTGATCGTTCCGCCGGTACCGACGCCGGCGACGAGGATATCGACCTTGCCCTCGGTGTCGCGCCAGATCTCTTCACCGGTCGTGCGGTAGTGGATCTCGGGGTTCGCCGGATTGTCGAACTGCCCGGGCATGAAGTACTTGCCGGGATCGGATGCGACGATCTCGTTCGCCTTGTTGATCGCGCCCTTCATCCCTTCGCTTCCCGGCGTGAGCACGAGCTGCGCTCCGTAAGCCTTGAGGAGGTTGCGGCGCTCGACGGTCATTGTCTCGGGCATCGTGAGGACCAACGGATAGCCCTTTGCCGCACAGACGAACGCGAGAGCGATTCCGGTGTTGCCGCTGGTCGGCTCGACGACGACGGTGTTCGGACGAATCCGTCCGTCGCGTTCGGCAGCCTCGATCATCGCAACGCCGATGCGGTCCTTCACTGAACCGGCCGGGTTGAACGACTCGAGCTTGATGACGACCTCGGCCGGCAGACCCTTGGCCAACCGCGAAAGCCGGACGAGCGGCGTGTTGCCGAAGGTATCAGCAATATTGTCGTAGACGCGCATATCGTTCGTAAACCCGCCAAGCGGCGCAAGGGGTGCGAGAGGCGCCGGATCGAACGAACGTTCGAGGATGTTCTCGCTCGCCGAGAGGTCGCTCTACGTCGCCGACCTCGATCTGTGGATCGACTCGCTGCGCTCCCGGACGCGCTGCTACGTCTCTCACGGGCACTCGGATCACGCGCGCGAGCACGACACGATCGTCACCACGCCGGCGAGCGCAGCGATCTGCGCGAGCCGCTTCGCACGCCGCGACGCACGCTCGCGTCAGACGTCGCTGCTCCCCGAAAAACCGCGCCCCGCGTGCGACTACGAGCTGCACGAGTTCAACGTCCCCTGGCGTGAGGGCGAGCACGAACTCACCTTGTTCAGCGCCGGTCACGTCCTGGGCAGCGCGCAGCTGATGATCGAAGGCGAACGCGGACGCTTCGTCTATACCGGCGACTTCAAGCTCGCGCGCTCGTACACGTGCGAGCCGCCCGAGGTCAAGCGCTGCGACGTCGTGCTCATGGAGTGCACGTACGGCCGCCCGCACTACGTCTTCCCGTCACGCGACGAAGTCGAGGATGCCGTCATCGCGTTCGCGACCAGCGCGCTCGAGGACGGCTGCGTGCCGGTCTTCTTCGCGTACTCGCTCGGCAAGGCGCAAGAAGCGATGGCGATCCTCGGCAAGGCGAACATCGCGCTGACGGTGCACGGCGCGATCGCCGAGATCGCGCGCGTCTACGAGCGTCACGGCGTCAAGCTTCCGGTGTACGAGCGCTACGACGCGGCGCTCTACGACGGGACGAGCGCGCTGATCTGGCCGCCGTCGGGGAAGACCGTACCGAAGGCGCTGCGCGGCAAACCGGCGCGGCGCGCGATGCTGACGGGTTGGGCGATGGGGAAGGGCGCGGAGTATCGCTACGGCGTCGACGCGTGCATCCCGTTGAGCGACCACGCCGACTATACCGCGCTCCTGCGCTACATCGAGCTCGCGCAACCGCGCAGCGTCCTGCTCAATCACGGCTGGACGGATTTCGCGTGGCGCTTGCGGCGCGCCGGGATCGACGCACGCTACCTCGAGGCGAACGAACAGCTCACGCTCTTCTGACGCGCTCAGTCCGCGAAGAAGCCGTGAAGGGCGTCGTACGTCTCGACCGGCGCTTCTTCGGCGAGGAAATGACCGCTGTCGATCGCGCTGCCGCGCACGTCGGGTGCCCAGTCGCGCCACACTGCCAGCACGTCGTACCAAAGCGGGAGCTGACCACGCGACGCCCAGAGCGCGAGCAGCGGCGCGTCGATCTTCTTGCCGAAGGCACGATCGGCTTCGTCGAGCGCGAAGTCGTACGTTACCGCAGCGCGGTAGTCTTCGCACACCGCGTGAATCGTCTCGGGATTGCGATAGCAGCGCAAGTAGTCCTCGAGCGCATCTGGTGTGAAGACGCTCGCGCGGTGCGGCCGTTTCAGAAAGAATCCGTCGGGATCGAGGCCGATGATGCGTTCCGGGAAGTCGTACGGTTGTGCGAGGAAGAACCAATGCCAATAGCCGAGCGCGAACTGCATGTCCGCACGTCGTAGGTGCTCGCCGGTCGGGATGATGTCGAGCACGGCGAGTTTGCGCACACGAGCGGGATGGTCGAGCGCGAGGCGGTACGCCACGCGGCCGCCGCGGTCGTGACCGGCAACATCGAAGCGCGTGAACCCAAGACGCTCCATAACGGCGACCGCGTCGCGCGCCATCGCGCGCTTGGAGTACGGCTCGTGATCGGCCGTCGTCGGTGGCTTGGAGCTCTCGCCGTACCCGCGCAGGTCCATCGTGACGATGGTGAAGTCGCGCGCAAGCCGCGGCGCAATCAGATGCCACATCACGTGGGTTTGCGGGTGCCCGTGGAGCAACAGCAACGGCGGTCCGCTTCCGCCGTGACGCACGCGGATCGTCGCCTCGTCGGTGTCGATCCGTTCGAGGGTGAAGCCTTCGAACACCGCCGCTAGTCGACCCCGATGTCCCAGAGCATCCCGAGATCACGCTTGGCGAAAGCGCGGAACGCGATCAGGGTTTCGGTCGAGACGATCCCCGGCCGCGAGGCGATGCGCTCGGTGACGAGGTCGCTGAGCTGCTCGTGCTCGCGCACACGCGCGATCGCGACGAGATCATAGGGGCCGGCAACACTGTAGCATTCGGTGACGCCGTCGATCTCGAGCAGCTCCTCGGCGAGGCTGCGGACGCGGCCGGGTTCGACGTTCAGCAGGACGATCGCGGTGATCACACAAGCTCGATCCGTGATCGCCTTCGCTCGAACCTGCGCCGCGATCGCGGCGACGCCGAGCAAGCTCGAAAAGATCCGGCTCGTCGCCGACTACCTCGCGATGCTCGACGACGCCGATTTGCCCGCGGCAACCCGGTTCTTCACCGGGAATCCGTTCCCGCAGCGTCAGGAACGCAGCCTCGCCGTCGGCGGGCGGACGATCGTCGAGGCCGCGAGCACGGTATGGGGCGTCGACGACACGGCCCTGGGCGTCGCGTACCGCGCTACCGGAGATCTCGGGGCGGCACTGGGTCCCTTCGTCCGGCCGTCGGCCGACTTGGGCTTGTTCCGCGACGTGCTCACGCCGGCCGGACTCTACGCGCTGTTCCTCGAGATCGCCGAAGCAGGGGGAAAGAACGCGCAAAAGCGCCGCCGGATCCTGTGCGAGCGCATCTTCTCCTCATGCACCGACCCGCTCGAGGCGACGTACGTCATCAAGGTGATGACCGGTGAGCTGCGCATCGGCCTACGCGAAGGACTGGTCGTCGACGCGATCGCGCAGGCGTTTGCGCGCGATCCGCGCGCGGTTCGACGCGCTGCGAGCGCAGCCGGCGATCTCGGCGCTGTCGCGCTTGCCGCCAAGCACGATACGCTCGATCAGGTTTCGATCGCGTATCATGCGCCGATCGCGTTCATGCTCGCGAGCCCGATCGCGTACGGATCGGAATATAAGGAACTCCCGGGCGCGACGTGGTTGGTCGAGGACAAATACGACGGGATCCGCGCACAAGCGCACGTCACGCCGGAACGTGTCTCGATCTTCTCTCGCACCCTCAACGACGTCGCGGCGTCGTATCCGGAGGTCGTTGATGCGCTGCGCGCGCTGCCGGGCTCGTTCGCGGTCGACGGCGAGCTCGTCGCCGAACGCGAAGGACGCGTCCTGCCGTTTCGCTTCTTGCAGGCGCGCTTACAACGGAAGGACGTCTCGCCCGAGCTGCTGCGGGAGGTTCCTGTTCGCTATGCTATCTTCGATCTGTTCGCACGCGACGACGAATTCGTTCTCGACCTCCCACTCGCCGAGCGCCGCGCGCGCCTCGCCGAACTGCTCGCCGGAGCCTCGGACACGCTGATGCTCGCGCCCTGGAGGGCGCTCGAAGCCGGCGCAGGGCCTGAAGCGCTTCACGATCGTTTCGAGGATTCGCGCGCGCGTGGTCATGAGGGATTGGTGCTCAAGCGCACGGACTCACCGTACACACCGGGACGCCGCGGCAAGGCGTGGCTGAAGCTCAAGCGCGAGTTGGCAACGCTCGATTGCGTCGTCGTCGCCGTCGAACGCGGCCACGGTCGCCGCGTGAACGTTCTTTCCGATTACACGTTCGCGGTGCGCAATGGCGACGAGCTCGCCGTCATCGGCAAAGCGTACAGCGGCCTCACCGACGTCGAGATCGCCGAGATGACAGAGTGGTTCGAAGTGCATCGGCTGCCGCCGGCGCAAGCCCGTGCGGCGTACAATCGGCTGGGGCTGCAGCGCCACGAGATCGTGGTCGAGCCGAAGATCGTGGTCGAGATCGCGTTCGATATCGTGCAGCGCAGCGAACTGCACGCGAGCGGCTATGCGCTACGTTTTCCCCGCATCGTCCGGCTCCGTCCCGACAAACCGCCGGATCAAGCCGATACGCTCGAGCGTGTCGCGGAGATCTACGGCGAGATGTTACGCCGCGAAGGCGTCGACGAAGCGGGCTAGGTCAGATAGCGATCCTCAGGGCCGTCTCTGAAATGATCTTTTTGCTGGCTTATCTGACTTTTAACGCGGCTGCTCAACGCTGACGATCGAAATCCGCGATGAAAAGCATCTGCAATAACGATGTTTTGACGCACCCAAGCGCGAGCGCGAACCACTCATAGGTGTCCGTGAAATCTCGAAAATACTTTTCGCTCGCGGTCGTCGGTTTGATCGGCGCGATCATCGGGAGCTTCTCGATGATGGTCTTCGCGAGCACGCACTTCGCGGGGATCGCCGGGCCGGGTGACACACCGCCGCCCCTCTCCGCCGCCCCGCTCCCCGCAGGCGGTACCGACGATCAGACACGGATCGTCAACGCGGTCAAGCGCGTCGAGCCGTCCGTCGTCGCGCTCGAAGTCGTCGTCAACGGGACGCAGCTCGTCCCGCTTGATCCGCTCGACGGGCTCTTTGGCGTCCAAGGTCCGACGCAACGGCAACACGTTCAGGAACAAGCATCGGGCTCGGGGATCGTCTACTCGAAGACCGGGCTGATCCTCACGAACAACCACGTCGTTCCGAAAGGGACCAGCAAGATCACCGTCGTCTTTGCGAACGGCGATCGCGTCCCGGGGCACGTATACTCGTCGAATCCCGCGATCGACCTGGCCTTGGTGAAGGTCGACAACTACGCGAAGCTTCCGCCGCCGGTGCAGTTCGCGGACAGCTCGCACGTGCAGCAGGGGCAGTGGGCGATCGCGATCGGCGAGCCGTTTGCGCTTCAACAGTCCGTCTCCGTCGGCGTCGTCTCCGGCTTCAATCGCGACGAGCCGATCAAAGGCGACAACGGGCAGGTTTACCTCTTCAAGGGTCTCTTGCAGACGTCGGCGCCGATCAACCCCGGGAACTCTGGCGGCCCACTGATCGACGACAGCGGCCGGGTCATGGGAATCAATCAGTCGACGGAATCGCCGAAGGGCGGCGCGCAAGGGATCGGCTTTGCGATTGCGTCCAACACGGTCGTCCACACCGCGGCGACCCTTGAGAAGAACCCCGGCAAGACGCTCGAAGCGCACGCAACGGGAACCGGGAAGGCCTACGTCGGCGTCGCGTTGCAGGACCTCAACAACGACGTCCGCTCACAGATCGGCTACAACGATCACGGCGGCGTCGCCGTCGCGCAGGTCGAGAGCGGTTCTCCCGCCGACAAAGCGGGGATCGAACCCGGCGCCGTGATCCAGGCGGTCAACGGAAAGAACGTCAACTCCGCGACCGAGCTGCAACAGACGATCGCGGCTGACAAGCCGGGAACGACGGTTACTTTGCGGGTGTGGGACCGCGGCGTCAAGCAGAACGTCCGCGTGACCCTCGGCGAAGAGCCGGTCGAGCAATACCTGCAGCAACAGGATCAAAGCGGGACCGGCCCTTAGCCTTCATGGGGTACTAGCGGTGGTTGTCGTAGCGCAGCGCCGCGTCGATCTCCGCGCGCGCAAGCTGCAGGTCGTCGATCGCCTTGACGCGGTGGCCGTCGTAGTCGTGGCGGTCGCGCTGCATCTGATCGATCAGGGCTTCCAGGCGGCGCCGGACAACGACGAGGTTGCGATCGCTGCCGTTGCCGCCGCGGACGTACGACGGCGCGGGCCCGTTGGCGGGGATCGTCTGCGCCGACACAGCGCTGCCGAAGCAGATGCCGGCGAGCGCACCGATGAGGGTGAGAAGACGAACGTTCATAAGTGACCTCTCTCTCGATGATGGCGGTTCATGTGTACGCACGGGTTCGACCGCGCGTCGGCAAGGGAACGCGCCATTGCGAGCGAGCGGCAGCCGTTCTCAGCGCCGCCTCAGCGAACTCTCAGTGAACCTTCATCATTAGCGGCGTCCGGGGCGCCGAGAGCCGGCGCGCTGAGCGCGAATTCGCTCAATCCGCGCGTACGTGTCCTCGACGTGCGCAACGTGCTTGCGCACCCGGTGTGCGCGCAAGCGAATCGTCAGCATGATGCAGACGAGCGCGGCGGCGAGAATGCTGCTCAGCAGGCGCACGCGCGATTCGAGCGGCAACAGCGCGAGTGCGGCAAAAACCGTCGCCAGCAGCACCAAGAGATTCTGCCAGCGGTGCATCGGCGGCGCGTTCACCCCCAGCTAGCCCTCGTCGCCCTCGTGTAAGTGGAGATGACAGCCGTCTTCGGCGTCGTCGAGCACTTCACGCGCTTCGTGGAGGACACTCGTCGGCAGCGCGCCGCCGGCTTCAACCGATCCCTCCTCGGCGAGGAAGTCGGCTTCGTCCCAGTCCTCCCACGTCTCGAGCGGCTCGCCGTCCACCTCGGCGGGGAACCGCACACAAAAGCCTTGTTCGAGGTGCAATCCCGTGACCAACACACGCGTGCCGCGGGGGAAGTACGTGCCGTCTTTCCATAGCGTGCCGTACGTCGTAGCGTAGTGCCGGCCGATCTCGATCCTGTCGATCGCCGCGCCTCCTGTGGTCGAAACCAGTTCGTTGCGCGCGTGATTCCGCGCGTGCGCGTCGTATACCCGTCGGAATGAGCGAGCACCGCCTGCGTCCGTGGCGCATCCTATCCTCCGTCGTGCGCATCGAGACGCCGTTTCTACGGCTGCGCGCGGACCGTGTCGAGCTGCCGAACGGGCGGGTCGTCGACGACTACTTCGTCCGCGAGTCGTGCGGGTTTTGCGTGGTCTTCGCGCTTACCGAAGACGAAAACGTCGTGCTCGTGCGTCAATACAAACACGGCGCCGCGGAGGTCGTGCTCGAACTGCCAGCCGGAGCGATCGATCCCGGCGAAACACCGCTGGAGTGCGCCGAGCGCGAGCTCGCCGAAGAGACCGGGTACGTCGCCGAATCGGTCGTGCACGTCCGTACGTTCCTCGCCGATCCGACGAACTCGAACGGTCGCTTTCATCTCTTCATCGCACGCAGTGCGCGACAGGTACGCGAGCCCGATCCCGATCCCACCGAGGAGATCGAAGTCGTCCTCGCGCCGCTGTCCGAGGTACGCGAGATGGCGCTCGACGGTCGCATCGCGGCCGGCTCGCAAGTCGCCGCAGCGCTGGTCGCGCTCGCCTCGCTTTAGACGCAGGGGCTGCTGCCGGGGATAAAGGTGCTCGGCGTCGTCGCGAACGGGAACGCAGCGAAGGGCGACGCGATCCCCGTCATCTTCGCAGCCCCGCCGCGCACGAGGAACGAAGCGACAGGGGTCGGGGTGATTGGCGTGTTCGCGCCGGCCGCAATCGTCGTGGACAGCGGCGGGAAGCCGAGGAGGTGCGCGATGCCGTCGGTCACCCACAGATTTCCGAAGTGGTCGAACGTCAACGCCCCCGGCGCATTGGGCAGGTTCGCTGCGCCGGTTCCGGGCGAGATCGAGATCGTTGCGAATATTGCCCCGGCCGGGTTGTAATAGGTGATCTTCCACGGCCCGCTCGCCGGCACGTAGGCGACCGCAATCTTCTGCCCGTCTTGCGAGACCGCGACCGCGGTCGGCGTCCCGGGGATAGGCACGAGCGGCGATACCGCCGCTGCTTGCGAAGCCGGAACACTCGTCGGCAACGTGCCCGACTGAAGCTGGCCCGAATTGCCGCCGAGCGCGTTTACGACGAAAAGGTTCGTGCCGCTGACGGCGATGCCCGTTGTTCCGGTCGGCAGGGTCGGACTCGTCGCGCCCCACGTCGAGGTGAGTTGCGGGAGGCCATTGACGTTACTCGGCGCCCAGCGTTCGAGCACCGGGGAACCACCGTTGATCCCTGCGACGTAGAACCCCGCGCCGCCGATCATCTGTGTGTTTCCGCTCGTATCTGCGGCCAGACCGATGACGCTCGCCAGATCCGTCGCGACGTTATACTTGTTGAGGGCATACGTCCCACTCGACGACTCGTTGACGACCAGCGTTACGGGAGTCGGAGTCGACGTCGGTGACGGTGTCGGTGTCGGCGACGATGACGAGGAAGCCGACGGTGACGGCGATGGCGATGAAGACGAAGACGACGATGGTGACGGCGACGGCGTCGGCACGGGGGTCGGATAGCCGTACGCGATGGCGACCGACCCGTCGGGACCCGCGGCGACAACGACCGGCGACAGCGAAGTAGCGGGGTTGCACATCGGGGCGTAGTATGGTTCGTTCACCGTCGAGCTCGCCGCCATCAGCACGGCGCCCGGGATGAGCCCATTGAGCGCCGCGAGATTCATGTCACCAATGACGAGGTCGCCGAGGGTTGCCGGGACGCCGAGCGTGGCGACCGTCGTCGAACCGTTCGCGACGGTGAGGTTCACGGGCGGCGCACTGCCGGCGGCGAGGAGCTGCACCGGCCCCGCAGGCAACGTCGTCAACGTGAGTTGATACGCCGGTGACGGACCGGAGAACGCCACGCTTCCGTTACTCGGAAGCGTCAACGTGATCGGCGTGTCGAGCGGCGTCTGCGGCGAGACCGGCTCGACGATCGGATCGCCCATCGCGTCGAACATCGTGAGCGTGACCGGCAGCGTGTAGGTTCCCTGCGTGCTGGCCGCCGCCCACACACCAAACGCCGCCTTCACCGACGCGACGTCCCCGCCGAGCGAGAACGTCAGCGAGTTGGTCGCGTTCACTTGCACCGTTTGCAGCGCGCGAACGTGCGAGAGGAGCGTCGCGCCCGACGGCAAGACACCGTTGACGGGCGCAACGTTGTACACGCCGACGTCGAACGTGACGGACCCGACCGGAATGCTCCCAAGGACGAACGTACACGTGCGGTTTCCGCTCGCGTCGGTGCTACACGCCGTGGGATCGCTGAGCGAACCAACGAACGTCGGCGTCGGCGGCAGCGCGCCGCTTTGGCTGACGACGTTGACCACGAGCCCCTGACTGTCAGGCGAGAGATAGCGCGTCGAACGCGAGCCGGATGCCGCTCGCTTCGCGGGGATCTTCATCGTGAAGCGCGCGGCCGTGCTGCTCGACGCGCCGCCGCCGGTCGTCGGGAGCGGGCCGTGCGAGCCGCCGCCTCCGCCGCAGCCCGCAAAGGCTCCGGCGAGCGCGAGCACGCTCAGCGCGAGGTGAGAACGACGATTCACCGGTGGCTCCTGTCGGCGGCAGGGTTACGACGGAAAGACGCGGGCGCGGGATTGTTCGTAACGGCGGGCGCCGTGATCGTGGCCCATGGCGCGGCGATTCCGGTGATCTCCGCATGTGATAAGCCGGGATTGATCGTGCCGCTCCAGAGCGACAACGGCGTCCACGTCGCAACCGAGAGCGGTGGCCGCGTCAACACGGCGAGCGTGCCGGTAGACGCGTTGCCGAGCAGGATGTTGTCGAAGCGGTCGACCGCGATCACCGTCGCCGGCGAGGCGGAAAAGACGCTCGGAACCGCCGCGTGCACGTATGGCGCCGCGCCGGACGGCGCGACGATCTCGACCTGTTGCGGGGTGCCGTTCTCCAGGATCGCGAGCGTCCCGTCGATGCCGACGCCCAAAGCAGTGGGCGTCGTGCTGATCGGAATGACGCCCGATTGCGTTGGCGCTGTGGTCCCCAGCGCGTGCGGATAGCGGTCGATCTCGGCGGGCACCGGCGAAAGGTTGAGGACGCTGAGCGTCCCGCTTCGGTCGATGCCGAGTCCGGCGTAGTTCGTTCCGGTAAGCGGGAGCGTCCACGTTGAACTGTAGGACGGTACGGGTGCCGTGCTGGCGGCCGTCGTGCCCGCCGTGTAGGCGGTGGCGTACGCACTCTGGATCGCGCTCGCATTTGGTGCAAGCGCTTCGTACGCTTCGACCACCCACGTCGAGGCGGCTCGCTGACCGAGCACGAACACATCGCCGGACGCGTCCTCGGTGAGACCGTAGATCTTCGTCAGATCGGTGACGATCCGCAAGAGTCCACTGCTTTGTCCGTTGTAGCTGTACGGCGCACTCGAGGCTGACGGGAAGATGTCGAGCTCGACCGCGGTAGCGGTGGTCGGCGGAATCGCAAGATCGACGAGCAGCGCGCGACTGATTGAGCCGTCGCCGCCAGCCGCGACGAGGACCCCGTCGCCCGAGGTCGGCGTGGTAACTGCGCTGTCGATGCGCAGCGACGACGTCGTCGTCCATAGCGCTTGCGTCTGTGATGGGTAGTAATAGCCCCCGGCAGTATTCGTCAACGCGGTGGATCCAAGCACCGCGGCGTACTGATAGTACGCGTCGCCGATGATGACGTCGCCGAGCGGATCGGCTATCGTGCCGACGGCAACGTTCGTCGACGTCGTCGGCCCTGCGATCGTCAGTCCCGTCGCCGTGACACCGGATGCGACCAGCATCAACGCCGGCGGAAAAGCCGCGGTCGGCGTCGACCAGACGATCGTGATCGGTGTTCCGAGCGTCGTGAGCGACCCGTTCGCCGGCGACGCGATCGTCAAACCCGTCGGCGCATTTTGCAGCGCGAGCGTGACGGGGACGTCGAGCGGCGTTTGCGTGTCGAGAATCTGCGCGCCCGCCGCGTCGTACGCGTTCGCGGTCGTCGTGTACGTCCATGACCCGCCGGCAGCGGCGGGCGCAGACCACGTGCCCTGCGCGAAGGTGAGCGCGGCGGCCGTACCGCTGAGCGTGAACGAAAGTTGATTCGTCGCGTTGTTGGAGACGGTCTGCGTGCTTCTCGTGTGCGAGAGCAGGTGCGCACTCGTCGGTTCGACGCCGTTCACCGGCGCGAGATCGTAGAGCGCGACGTCGAACGTGTCGCTCCCGACCGGGACCGAGACAGAGAACGTGCAGACGCTCCCGCCGCTTCCCGGCGAGCATACCGTCGGGTCGCTCAGCGATCCCACAAGTGTCGGGGTCGGCGTCACCGTCACACCCGGCGCCGTGACGGTGATCACGATCCCGTGACTGGCGACCGAGACATAGGAGGGCGCACGCTTTCCAGCCGACGCGCTGCGCGAAGGGACGCGGACGGTGACGCTCTCGACGGCGCGTCCGCCACTGGCGAGACCGCCCCCGCTGCCGCTGGCCGGTAGCGAAGGTGCGGTCGCGCTGCCGCCGCCGCCACAGGCGGCAAGCGAGGTTGCGCACGCGAGAAGCGCCGCGCTGAGAACTGCGCGGTCCTTCATCCTGTCCAAAACCCTCCTCCTGAGGCCTTCCGCTCTTCCCTCTTCGGCAAAACGAGCGACCGGCCCCCAGCCCTTCGACAGAGGCGGCGAGGACCCGTTAGGAGCGAGTCAAGCGGGCCCGGAGGGCGTCGATCTGGGGACCGTAGGTTCGCGCCGGCGATGCTTGTGGTTGCGGACCCTGCGGCGGAGGCTCGTTCGTCATCTCCATCCCGCCGTCGCGATAGATGAAGCGCGGCCGCCCGGGCAGATATCCGCTCCCGGCCTCGACGTGGAACACCGGCAGGCGCGCGTCGAGCAAAATCGACCAGCCCGCGCGCAGCGCGCGCGTGCAGAAGAGATGGTCTTCACCCGCAGTGACTTCGTCGAGCGTGAACGGCGCATCGCCGAGCGCGTCAAACAGTTGCGGCCCGTGCGCCAGAAAGTGCGAGCCGATGAAGAACGCGGGTGTGAGACCGTTCGGTGCGGCCTTCGCGTCGGCGATCGAGATGACGCGCGGCTCGCCGTCGACGACGTGGTACGCGTGCAGACGTGAGAACGCGCGGCGCTCGCCGTGAAAGCTCCCCAACAGCACGCGTGGGCCCAGCTCGGCGAGACGCCGCGCCGCTGCCGCGAACGTGCCGCGCAGCCAAAAGGCGTCGGCATCAGCCCAGATCACCATTTCGGGACGCGGCGTGAGCGCGGCGGCGCGGGCCCACAACTCATCGCGGGCGGCTTCGAGCGGCAGCCCAACTGTCGTCAGCACGTCTACGGATAAGCCGTCGCGATGGTGCTCGAGCGCATGCGCGGTCGCCGCCTCCGGCGTGTCTCTGACCGGCATGAGGACGACGACGCGCACGGTCTGCTTCGGCTACGGTAAAAACGTTGGCAACGGCGACGGGAGCGACGACGATGAGGGCATCGGCGTGGGAGTCGGCGTCGGTGTCGCGATCGGGGCCGGCATCCCCGCGATACCGCTGATCGATGAGCCAAAGCTCAGCGACACGGTCGCAAGCGAAGACGGCGCACTGTACAGCGTGCCGATCGGGATCGGCGGATACGCGACGGCCGTTGAGCCTGCGGCGACCCACAGATTCCCGAAGCGATCGAACGCGATCGACGGCGCGTACGGCGCATTGCTCGCTACGCTCACGGGGAAATGTCCGACCGTCTGCAGCACGGTGCCGCCCGAGAACACCTCGACCTGATACGACACGGTGTCGTTGCTTTCGAGAACCGCGACTTTGCCGAGCGCGTTCGTGGCGACAGCGACAGGCTGCGCGCTGAGAGGGACACTCCCATCGGGACTGTCGCCACTCGTCGACGTCGGCGCCCATACAACGAGTTGCCCCGCCGGCGATCCCGTCGCGGCGAGATAGACGTTGCCCGAAGCATCGCTCGTGATTCCTGTCGCACTGTTGATCAGCGCACCGCTCGTGGCCTGAATCGTGTGGTCGGCTGCGACGGAGGCGAGCGGCGCGAGCTCCGGCGAGCCGAACGTCTCGATCTTCCACGTTGCGTCCTGGGGCGGAGAAGCGATCGCAGACACGTGCCGGTTTCCGGACGCAGCTCGCGCACGAGCTGCGGGTGCTCGGCGAGCGTACAGCGGCAACGGGGTTCCGTTCGGAAGTCCGCAACTCGCTGACGAGAATCCGGCGACGGAGATATGACCGGACGGATCGCCGGTAAACCCAGTCAGCTGGCACAGGTCGGTGAAGAACCGCGACGTTGGGCCCGCCGCATCGCTATAGCGAAACGGCGATCCGCCGAGGTCTGGTTTCGTGACGTCGATTTCGACGTCGTTGACGCTCAAGCCGTTGTAGTAGACCGAAGCGACGTACGCCGCAGCCGTCGCGCCATCGGGCAGCGCCGCAACGGACAATGCGCCGACGTTGATAAGATTCCATGTGCCGGCCAGTAACGTCAACGCGTTCTCGAACCCGCTCGTCGAGCCGGCCGGCAAGAACGAAACCTCCGAGTAATTGCTGTAGCCGGAGTCAATCGGTAACGCGAGCGCGAGATCGCCCCACTGGGCGCCGGGAACCGTGACCGGCACGCTGATCGCCTGCTTTGGCGTCGGAAGGATGAGGTTGAACGGGTTCGCGCCTACCGAGCCTGTGAGGCCAGTTGCGTTCGGACCGCTCGTCGAGAACGTGGTGCCGTCCCAAGTGATCGTCAGCGTCGCGTCGGCCGGACTCGCGATCGACGCGGTCGTCGCTTTGCCGAACGTCAGGTGGCCGACGCCGTCGCCGGTGAAGCCGAGTGTGAACGGACCGTTATCGTAGAGATCGGTCCCCACGATGACGTTGCCGGAGGCGTCGTACGCGGTGACGTTGACCGTGAGCGTGCCGCCGGCGCCCTGCGCCGTGACCCATTGCGTCGCACCAAACTGCAGATATGCGACGTCACCACCGAGCTTGATCCCGAGCGCGTTCGTCGCGTTGTTCGCGATCGTGACCGGCGCGCTGGTGTGCGAAAGCTTGTTGCCCTGCGGCACGCCGTTTAGCGGCGCAGCATCGTAGAGCGTGACGTCGGCATAGTCACTGCCAACCGGCGCGCTGATCGGAAACCCGCACAACTGGTCGCCGTTGGGTTGCGCCGTGCAGTACTGTGAGCCGACGATCGACGACACGAACTGTGGCGACGGCGCCGTCATGCCTTGCGACCGCGGGTAGACCGAGATGGCGATCCCCGCCGTCGCGGACGAGACGTATTTCGGATTGCGGTTCTGCGCTGCGCGCGACTTGGGGATTACGAGGCTGACCGTGCTCGGCACGCGTACGGCAGCCGCCGGGGCCGAGGTGCTGGTTCCGCTCGGCATCAACACGCTAGGAAGCGCAGCGTGTGAACCGCCGCCACCTCCGCCGCAGCCCGCTGCGAGAACCATCGCGAAGCCTGTTGCGCCCAGCGCTGCAGCACGACGTCGCTCGCGGCGCGGCGGAGCATACGGCAATTGGCGGCGAGCAATACGCTTCGTCGTGTCGACCATAATAGGATATAGTGATTCGCCGCACAGATGCTTACTCATTCACCGTGCAAGCGTAGGTCTGACGGCGAGAATCGTTCTTATCTAACCACCGCGATCAGGACGAAGCGAATTTCGCCTGCGGTGCGGAGCGTAACGTGCGTCAACTGCACGCCGCAACACGGCGAGTGTGCCGAGCGGATAGACGCGGTCGTCAGTCGTGGCAACAACCTGCATGTCGCTGCCCGTCACCGCCCACGGCGAAAGCGCTTCGGCGCACGTCTGCCCGAACACGTCGAGGCCGGGCGAATACGGCGTGAGCGCGGGTACCACGACGAACGAAGGCGTGGCAAGGAACACCGGTGCGGTGCGATCGCCGGCAAGACGCAACGACGGATGCAAGTGACCGATCATCGTCCGTGCTGCGCCGCTCGTCGGTTTGTCGCCGTGCACGAGCATCCAGCCGTCGCGTTCGCACGCCTCGACCGTCTCGCCGAGAATCGCGGCACCGCGCGTGCGCCCTTCGTGATTGCCGGCAACGATCGTTACCGCGGCGTTCGCGCGTAACGCGTCGAGCGCGGCGCGGATCGTTCGGGCTGCCCCTTCGCTGAGCGACGCAGCATGGATCGCGTCACCGAGAAAGATGATCTCGCGGGCATCGTGACGGCGCGCAGCAAGCGTGATCGTCGCGACGATCTCGGTTGTCGACCAGAGCGGCAGCGCGGCTCCGCCGCCGATCGCGTCTTCGTATCCGAGGTGCGCGTCGGCGCAGACGAGCGCGCCCGCATGCGTGAGAAACGCAAGGCCGCCGGGGAGCGCGACGACGCCATCGGCGAGCGCGTACTCGTCGCTCGCGCGCGTAGGACGAATCATAGCAGGCGCAGTTGTCCTGACTCGGCTGCAGGCGCGTTCGGCATCGTCTCGCCCAAGATCGCGAGGACGCGCTCGTGCAGTGCTTCGACCATGGTGGCGCGATCGTCCATCGCAACGGAGTCACCGAACGACGAGGTGACGATCCCGAACGTGAACGGCGTCGCCGACGTAGGATGAATGACACGCGGCACGCCGTCGATCCCTTCGAGATAGCGTTCTGCTCCGGCCGCGTCGAGCAGCTCGCGCGTGACGACCCTGACCGTTTCGCGTACCAGCGGGAAGTCGCGGTCCGCGTCCCAGAGCCGATCGAAGATCTTCTGCGCGTTCCAACGCAATGCGCCCCCGCGCAACGCGCGGCCGCCGGCGCGCCGCAGCACGAGCAACCCCGTGTTCGCGACGTACCGGAAGTGCTGGCGCAAGAGACTCGACGAGCGCAACCCCGCGAGCAGATCGTCTTGGAACTCCTCGACGCCGAGCAGCGCCCCCCACGCAGCGTCGGGAAGACTCTTGCGCGCCGGGAGCGTGATCAGAAACCCATTGTCGTCGGTTGTCAGCGATGACGACACGCGGTGGCGCTTGTGCAGGCGCGCTCCGGCGATGCGCGCCAACGTCTCGTTGATCCGCCGCCCGGCGCCGGTGTGGAAGACGGCGGTTTGGCGTTCGTCTATGCGATAGATCTCGATCACCGGATGCCGCTCGTCCGGAATCGCCGAGAGCGCACGCTGCTGCGCGATGTACCGCACGACGTGCGCCGCTTCGACGCCGCTAAGCGCGTAGCGGCGTTCGAGATACGCGAACGCTGCTTGCGTTCCACCGAGCGCAAGCGCATCCGCGACACCGCAGCGCAGCGTGGTGATCTCGCGCGCAAGCGGGAGCGGAATCCCTTTGAGATGCGAGCTCCACTGCGGGACGTTCGGCCGTCCGACGTGGGGCTCGACGCGCAGTCCGCGCGGCCCGACCTCGGTGACGCGCAGCGTGCGCCCTTCGAGCAAGAAGACGTCGCCCGGCGCGAGCGCCGACGCGAAGTCTTCGTCGAGCCGGCCGATCCCATTGCCGCCGGCGCCGGCAACCGGGATCGTCTGTTCGTCGGGGATCGTCCCGACATTCTCGAAATACGCAGCCGACGGTTCGCGTCCTAGCCCGTAGATCGCTTCGCCGTCGCTGCCGATGCGCCGCACGTGCGCAGGGTCGCCGCCGGCACCGCCGCCACTCAAGTACGCGACGCACGCGCGCAGATCGCGTTCCTCGAGCGCGCGATACGGATACGCACGCCGCGCACGCGCGAGCACGTCGGCGAGCGGCACGCGGCGATCCGGCGTACATTCGCCGACCAGCCACTGCGCGAGCACGTCGAGCGGCGCCTCGGGGATCACCGTCTCCTCGATCACACCGTCACGGATGCAGCGCCGCGTCGCGGCGGCTTCGACGATGTCGTCGCGATCGAGCGCGATGACCGCGCCGCTCGCGATCGCGCCCGGACGGTGTCCCGCGCGACCGACGCGCTGCAGCGTCGCCGTCATCCCGCGTGCGCCGCCCATGACGAGCACGCGATCGATGTACCCGATGTCGACGCCGAGCTCGAGCGACGTCGAACAGACGACGGTTCGCAGCTTCCCACTGCGCAGCTCGGCTTCGGTGCGGTGACGCACGTTGCGCTCGAGCGCGGAGTGATGCACGCCGATGCGTCTATCGCGCGCCGCGGTCGTCCCGTCACCCTGCGCTTGTCGAAGCGCGACTTCGTCACCCTCCGCTTGTCGAAGCGACATCTCATGGGCGACGCGCTCCGCTTGACTGCGCACGTTCGTGAACACGAGCGTCGTGCGCACGTCGCGCGCGAGCGCGTTCGCCGTCGCCGCGGCCTGGCCGAGCGGTGCCATCGCTCCCGCGAACGGCGCAACGACGTCGAGGCGAATCTCACGCAGACCACGACAATCGACGACCGCGCAGGCGCGCTGTGGACCAACGAGGTATGCGGCGACGCGGTCGAGCGGCGCAACGGTCGCCGACAGTCCGACGCGACGCGGCGCGACGCGCGTGAGCTCTTCGAGCGATTCGAGCAGCAGCGCGAGCTGGACGCCGCGCTTGTTGCCCGCCAGCGCGTGAACCTCGTCGACGATCACCGTCTCGACCTGCACGAGCGTCTTGCGGTACGACTCCATCGCGAGCATGAGCGCGAGCGACTCGGGCGTCGTCATCAGCACGTGCGGCGGCCTACGCAGCATCAGTCGCCGTTCCTCGAGCGGCGTGTCCCCGCTGCGCACGCCGGTACGGACGAAGCGCTCGCGCACACGTCCGCGCCGAACCGCGGCGCGCTCGGTGTTCGGCCGCTCGAGAATCCCCATCTCGCGCAGCGGCCGGCGCAGGTTGTGCTCGACGTCGTAGCTGAGCGCACGCAACGGCGAGATGTAGAGACACACCGTACGCGCGAGCAATTCATCGGCGTCGCGCAGTGCGGCGAGCCGCGACATCACGGGGAGGAACGCGGCGAGCGTCTTCCCCGTCCCGGTCGGCGAGCACACGAGCGTGTGACGGCCCTCGGCGGCGAGCGCGAGGGCTTGCGCCTGGGGCGGCGTCGGGGTCCGGAGATGCTCGTCGCACCAGGCTGCGACGAGCGGGTGCAACGTCGAAAAAACGCCGTCCACGGGACAGCGTCGTTCATCGAACGTCTGTTCGTTACCCGCCGAAGCGGGCGACCAGGTTAGGCCGTCGTGTTGACGGAGCTACCGAGGCCGAGCGACGCGAACAAATCGGAGACGACCTGTTTCTGGAACTCCTCGGTGTTCGCGAGGACGCTGACCGCGACTGATTGGGCTGTCGAGGCCGAACTCAAAGCCGTCGAGGCTGAGGCGACGGCGCCGCTAACTCCATCCATGACCAACCAAGCGTACCTTGAAACACCGGCGTTGTCCACCCGGTAGGTCCTGGCGGAGGCTTCGATGGGACTCTTTCTGCGCATCACCGCCGTCGTGGCGATCGGGATCGTCGCCCTGGTGGTCCTCGGCTTCGTGCTGAAGATCGTACTTTTCGCGGCAATTGTGGCCGCGCTCGTTATCGGCGGACTCGCGCTTGCCAAGGTGTTCCGCCGCCGGCGGACCGACCAGGTGATGACGATCACACAACCGCGGCGCTGGTACTAGACGAAGCCTAGGCCGGCCAGACGGTCGGCCAGAGCTCTTGAATTCGCTTCGGGAAGGCGTGGCGAACGTCTTCGACCTCGCCCGCCGACAGGTGGCGGTGAATGATGCTGAAGACGGCGCGCGCGATCGCGGGCGGGTCGAGGGGCCGGTCGTCGCCCTTGAATGCCTCGACGATCCGGTGCAGGAGCACGGTCTCGTCGCGGTCGGTGATCGGGGTGCGGCTGGGATCCCACTGCTCCCAGTAGATGCCGCGGATGAGGGTGGGAAGCTGTGCCGAGAACTGGGCGCTCTCGTCGAGTGGGACGCGGTCGCGAATCAGATGGAGCACGCCGCGAAGCGCCTTGAGGGCGCCTCGGCGGTCGCCCCAGCCGAGCTCGGCGTCGATCTCGTGGAGCCAGCGGTTCGTCTCGTTGACGGTGCGCTCGATGAGATCGACCGTATCGGTAGCCATGCGATCCCTCCGCCTCCGACATACCCCGTTCCCACCACCGCCAAGGCCGCTCCCTCGGCCTTGTTCCGAAGAGCCGCAGGACCACTCGGCATTCCCTCGTAGGTTGCTCGCCTCGGACGTTTTCCGACATCGCGAATCAAGCACACGAGGTGAACAGCCACGCTCCGTCCGTCTCTTCGCGCCGGTCTTTTGACCGCGCTCGTCTTCTGTTCGGCGGGGGGACTCGCGCTCGCGCAGTCGTCGACCCCGTCCCCGACCCCGGCGGCCTCAGCATCGCCGGAACCTTCCCCGACGCCGCCTTACAATCGCATGGCGTTCCGGCTCGTCGGACCCGCGGTCGCGGGCGGACGCGTTGCCTCGGTCGTCGGCGTTGCGGATGATCCGAAGCTCTATTACCTCGGTGCCGGCGGCGGAGGCGTCTGGAAGACGACCAACGGCGGTGCGACGTGGAGCCCGGTGTTCGACAAGACCGGCGTCGCGTCGATCGGCGCGATCGCGATCGATCCGAAGGACCACAACGTCGTATGGGTCGCGACCGGTGAAACGAATCCGCGCAACGACGTGATCGCCGGCAACGGCGTCTACAAGTCGACCGACGGCGGCAAGACGTGGACGAACGTCGGGCTCGCGCCGACGAAATACATCTCCTCGGTCATCATCGATCCGCGCGACTCGAACACGGTGATCGTCGGCGCGCTGGGCGACATCTTCAACGACACGCAAGACCGCGGCGTCTATCGCACGACAGACGGCGGCAAGACGTGGACGAAGACGCTCTTCGTCGGCCCGCGCAGCGGCGTGAGCGACATGAAGCAGGATCCGCAGAACCCCGACGTGCTCTACGCAGGGATCTGGCAGTTCCAGCGTCGCCCGTGGACCTTCACTTCCGGCGGCAACGACGACGGAATCTGGAAGTCGACCGACGGCGGCAAGAGCTGGACACGGCTCACCGGTCACGGTCTTCCCGAAGGGATGACCGGCCGCGTCGGTCTCGCGATCGCGCCGAGCGATCCCAAACGCGTCTACGCGCTGATCGAGTCGAAGGACGGGATCCTGTGGCGCTCCGACGACGCGGGCGCGACGTGGAAGCTGATGACGAAGAACACGCTGGTCGATCAGCGCTTCTTCTACTTCTCGCACGTGCGCGTCGATCCGCAAAACGCCGATCACGTCTACGGCGTCTCGATGGAGCTCTCCGAGTCGAAGGACGGCGGCAAGACGTTCAAGGCGATCGCCGATCCGGTCCACGTCGACTATCACGACATGTGGATCGCGCCGAACGATCCCAAGCGCATGATCGTCGGCGAGGACGGCGGCTACGCGATCTCGCTCGACGGCGAGCACTGGTCGTTCTCGGCAAACGTCCCGATCGGCCAGCCGTATCACGTCGGCTACGACGACCGCACGCCGTACTCGATCTGCGTCGGCCTGCAGGACAACAACGGCTTCTGCGGCCCGTCGAACTCGCTCAACCCTGAGGGAATTCCGAACGCGTCGTGGATTCGGATCGTCGGCGGCGACGGGATGTGGGCGTGGCCCGATCCGCGCGATCCGAGCTTGATCTGGACCGACCTGCAGACCGGGCGCGTCAGCGTCTACGACACGAAGGCCCAGCGCAGCACGTTCGTGCAGCCGTGGCTGGCGACCGCGCGCGACGACTTCGCGCAAGACAAGGCGAAGTATCGCTTCAACTGGGATTCGCCGATTGCATTCGACCCGTTCGATCCGACGGCGACCTACTTCGGCGGCAACGTCGTGTTCCGTTCGCGCGACCGCGGCAAGACGTGGACGGCGATCTCGCCCGACCTGACCGCCAACGTCAAGGAACACCAGCTCCCGTCGGGCGGTCCGCTCGCGCTCGACGTCTCGAGCGCGGAGAACAGCGACTCGATCCTCGACATCGAGCCGTCGAGCAAAACGCGCGGCGAGATCTGGGTCGGCACCGACGACGGACGCGTGCAGCTCACCCGTGACGGCGGACTGCACTGGACGAACGTGACCCCGCCCGGCGTTCCGCAGTACGGGCGTTTCGAGATCGTCTCGCCCTCGCCGCTCGTCCCGGGCACCGCGTATACGACCTATGACATGCACTACCTGGGCGACTTCAAGCCGTACGTCTTCGTGACGCACGATTACGGAGCGCACTGGATGAGCATCGCCGCCGGCGTCCCCGACGAGCCGGCGCGTGCGATCCGTGCCGACACGCACAATCCGAGCCTGGTGTATCTCGGAACCGAAACCGCGTTGCTGCTCTCGTACGACGGCGGCGCGCACTGGGAGAAGCCGGCGCTCGGGCTGCCGCCCGCGGCGGTGTTCGACATCCGCGTGCAGCCGCGGTTCAACGACCTGATCCTTGCGACGCACGGACGCGACGCGTACATCCTCGACGACCTCACGCCGCTGCAGCAGCTGCCGCAGGCGCGTGCGGCCGGCACGATGCTGTTCCCGGTGCGCACGACGTACCTGTTCAGCACCCACGCCGACGACGAAGGGCTGTACACGCAGTTCTCCGGTCAGAACCCGCCTAACGGCGCGGTCGTCTCGTTCTACCAGAGCGCGCCGGCGAGCAAATCGCCCGTCGTCGAGATCCTCGACGCGAGCGGCAAGGTCGTGCGTCACCTGGAGGGGACGACGAAGGTCAACGAACGCAACGTTCCGGTCGTGACCAACTACACGGGGATCAACCGCGTCGTGTGGGATCTGCGCGAGGATGCGCCGACCAAGTGGCTGGGCGCCGCACGCGAAGAATACCAGGGTCCGCGTAGCGGCGTGCAGGTGATGCCGGGGACGTACACCGCGCGCATCACGCTCGCCGGCCACACGTACACGCAGAGCTTCCACCTCGAAGCCGATCCGCGCACGCACTACACCGTCGCCGAGTATCGCGAAGGCTACGCATTCGCGAAGAAGCACACGGACGAGTACAGCGCGCTCGACGCGGCGCTCAACAAGCTCGACGCGATCGCCGCTTCGGCGAAGCAGCGTTCCGACGGGGTGAGCTCCGACCTGCGCGCGCGGCTCGACGCGGTGCGCACAAAGGCGCTCACGCTGCGCGGCCGCCTGACCGCCGACTTCGAGAACGGCGAAGACTCGATCGGCCGGCCCGGGATGGTTCGTGAGGACCTGGGCCGCCTGACGTTCTTCGGCGGCGGCGCGCCGTCGGCGGCGACGCTCGACTACGCGGCACGCATCGACGGTGAGTACGCGTCAACGATGCAAGCGATCTCTGCGTTCTACGCTGCGGACGTCGCGCAAGTGGACACGGCGCTGAAGGCGGCGGGCAAACCGCCTCTCGCGACGAGCGGTGCAAAGCGCGTCGACGTGACGGGGACCGAAGCGATCGGTGACGACGGCTCCGACGAGGTGAACGATCCCGACAAGTGAGGTCGTCTCGACGAGCTGACGAAACGAAGCCCCCGGCAGTCGCCGGGGGCTTTTTTCTATGTTTTGCCGATCCGGAACACCTCACGATACGTTTGGGAGTCGAGGTGCTTCATGGAGCCAAACATCCGGGCGACCCCTTCCTGCACGTACTCCTGCCATTGTGCTCGGCCCCAATCATGGGGCGCCTCCCAGTCGCTGATCGACACGATCCGTGTGCGATCGTCACTGAGCAAGATGCTCGAGCCGTTGAACCCGTGCAAGCGCGATGGCGCCTGCTCAGCCATTTCGCGGAATTGCTTGAGAACCTCATCAACCATCTGCGGCTCGACAGTCGCGATCCAGATGTGTACGAACGTTTCCGCCATAGAGCGGCCTTACGCTCTGGCTAGACGGAACACCTCACGATAGATCTGCGAGTCGAGGCGCATCACGGAGCGAAACATCCGCGCGACCGCGTCCTGCACGTGTTCCTCCCATTGTGCTCGGTTCCAATCATGCCGCGCCTCCCAGTCGCTCACGCACATGACCCGCGTGCCCTCCTCGTTCAGCAAGACACGCACGCTCTTGAATCCATGCAAGGGCAACGTCGCCTGTTCCACCTCGCGTAGCTGCTCGAGAACGTTACCGCTCATCTGCGACTCCACGGTCGCGATCCACACGTGCACGAACGTTTCCGTCATACAGCGGCGTTCGGCGGCAGGGTGAGGTATTCCGAGCCCAGCGCCGTCAATTGCCGCGTCGCTCCGACTCGCAGGTCGCGACCATGTCGGTCATCTGCGTCTCCAGTTTCGCGAGCGTGTCGATCTGCGCGCCATCCTGCGCTGGAACGCGGCAGCCGCGACTGCTTCATATCGCGGCCAGATCTGCGCCGCCTGCGCCGGCGTGAGGTTCGCCTGGCTCGTGAGATTCGGCTCATTCATGACGAGCATGTAGTGCACGCTCGGGTGCGCGCTCAGCCACCGCGATGCGTACATCATCGTGCCGGCCGATGACTAGCCGAGCCGGCGCCCCGGCGCGCGCTGGAGGCCTCGTCATGTCCCGTGGTCGCACGGCCGGCGCTCTTTCGTACGGAAACCTACCGACTGAGCGCGAGATGTGCTATACTTCTGAGCCCGGTGTCCCGCTCGTTACGGCGACACCTCCAGCTCAGAGGAGACGACATGAGGGCAACGCCCTTTTCCGTGGTCGCGCTCCTCGTCGGCGCTAGCTTCGAGCGATCGTGAAGCCCCGCGCATATTCGTCCGGCAATCGACTCTTGGACGCGTTGCCACAGCCTGATCGGCGCGAGATCAAAGCCGACCTCGAGGTCGTGACGCTCGCGGCGCATCAGGTCACGCATTTGGTGGGCGGAGTCGTGCACCACGTCGACTTCCCGATCGATGCCGTCCTTTCGGTCGTCGTAACGCTCAAGAACGGCGACACCGTCGAGGTCGGAACGGTCGGAAGCGAAGGCTTCGTGGAATCCGATGCTGCGCTGGACTCGTCGCTGTCGCAACGAACCTCGTTCTGCCAGGTGCGCGGCACGGTCGGCAGGATGTCGATCAGCCGGTTCGAGTCCCGCATGGCGAACAACGGCTCGTTCGCTGAACTCATGCGCCGTAACGTGCGGGCTACGCTGTTCAGCGCGCAGCAGTTCGCAGCGTGCAACGCCAAGCACACGATCCTCCAGCGCTGCGCGCGGTGGCTGTCGATGACTGAGGACCGCGTCGGCAGCGCCGACTTCACGCTGACGATCGAGTTCTTGGCGATCATGTTAGGCGTGAAGGGCCCGGCCGTATCCGACGCCGCCGACCAGCTAGAAGAAATGGGTGCCATCACCTATCGCCGCGGCGCGGTGACGGTCCTGGACCGGCCTCTCCTCAACGGCGCGGCGTGCGAGTGCTATCAGGCGTGCAAGGTCGCGTTCGCGGAGTCGTTGTTGGAATGAATGCTCATCTACCCGCCTGATCCGGAAGAAGCCGACGTCGCGAGCTCCGCAACAGTTACGGAGAACGCGTTGCAGGCCGAGATGCGCCGCATCGTGGAGGGCGTGTACGGTCCGCGGGTGCGCCGCCTGCCGGGTCTGGACGTCGGGCGAGCCTACCGCGGCGCACGGAACGAGTTCCGCTACGGCGGGGACATGGTCGACGTCTTCCATTACGGCGGCGGCTGCACGTCGCTCGCGGTTGTCGACATCACCGGGCACGGCATCCGTGCGGCAGCGAACGCCGGACTCGCGAAGCACGCATTGCGTGCCTACGTATCGCGTGGTCTGGACGCCCGGGACTCGGTCCGCGCGCTAAACCGGCTGTGCATCGAAAGCAGCGCGTTCGAAGGCGACGAAGAGTTCTTTGCCACGGTTTTCTTCGCGATCGTGCAACCGGACCGGCGCACGATGCAATACGTCTCGGCAGGCTGTGAAGCGGCGTACCTGATCGCTCCCGGAAGCGCGCAGATGCTCGGCGCCACCGGTCCCCTCATCGGCTTGATGGACGCCGGCGCCGCGTTCGATCACGGGCACGTTCAGTTGTCCGCGGGCAACATCGTTGCCGCGGTCACGGACGGATTCTCCGAGGCGCGCAATGGGAGCAAGCAGCATCTGGGCACGGATGCGTTGGTGGATGTTATCGTGCGCAACCGCGCACTCGAGGCGGAGCGGCAAGCGGAAGCGCTCACGCAGTATGCGTACGAGTACACAAACGGGGGACTCAGCGACGATATCGCGGCGCTCGTGGTGAAGATTGAGTCGTAGGATGACGCTTCTGATCCTGACCACGGAGAATCGCCTGGCAGGTAGCGCCGACGAACGCTCGCGATGCTGCGTCAATCCTCGAGGATGCCATGGCCGGTGAATTAGAGGCCCGGGCAGCGGTTTTCAAGCGCGCCGCCGGAGTCTGTGCGTGCGGAGTACTCTTGGTGGTGGGAGCTGCGGTGCACGCGGCGACGCCGTCGCGCGCGTCGTCGGCGCTGGACGCGTTCGCGCGTACATGGTCGAGCATCACAGGATACACCGCCATCGTAACGGTCTTCGAACGGAAGAACACGCGGGTCCAGAATGTCGTCTTCGACTATAGCTTTCGCAAGCCGTCGAACGTAACGGTGCACGTCGTCGCGGGACCCAACGCCGGCGTGACGCTGGTTTGGAACGGAGGGACGAGCGTGGTCGCCCACCGCGGGTCGGGTCTTTCAGCGATGTTCACAAAGACGCTCTCCCTCCACGATCCGCAGGTGACGACGATCCGCGGCTCATCGATCGATGAACTGAGTTTCGGTAAGATCCTCACGCATGCACGACAAACGCCGGGGACGCTCTCGGTAAGGCCCGGCCCGACCATTGGCGGCGTCGCTACCGAGGCGGTGACGCTGATCCCCACCAATCCGGCAACCGATGCCGGGCTATCGCGCGAGGTCATCGAGATCTCGGCGAAGACGCACTTGCCGATGCGCGTCCTCGGATATCAAGGCCGGGCACTCGCGCGCAAGATCGACTACTCAAACGTCAAACTGACACATTGACGTAGGCGGCGCTATGCCGGAACGACCACTTCGCGGGAGCGCGACGACGATCAAGGCTCCGACCGGTAGCGTGGAGTGATCGGGCGCAGGGCGACGATGCCCCGCATGAGCTTGTCGAAGCTTTGCATCGCACGACGGCTTCGACAAGCTCAGCCCGCGGCT
>CAZABL010000001.1:0-61195 GCA_964483365.1 uncultured bacterium | reverse complement strand
GAGCTTGTCGAAGCTTTGCATCGCACGACGGCTTCGACAAGCTCAGCCCGCGGCTTCGCCGCCCGCCCTTCGACAAGCTCAGGGTGACGGAGGGTTATTCGAACCGGAGGGCGCGGATTGGATCGAGGGCGGCGGCTTTGCGGGCGGGCCAGTAGCCGAAGAACACGCCGACCGCGGCGGAGAACGCGAGCGAGAGCGCAACGGATGCCGGTGGTACCGTCGCCGGCCAGTGCGCGAACGCTGCGACCGCGCCGGAACCGACGATACCGAGCACGACGCCGATCGCGCCGCCTCCCGTCGCGAGCACGACGGCTTCGATCAAAAACTGGCGCAGGATCGCGGCGCCGCGCGCGCCGAGTGCGACGCGCAGGCCGATCTCACGCGTGCGTTCCGTGACCGAGACGAGCATGATGTTCATGATCCCGATCCCGCCGACGAGCAGCGAGACGGCTGCGACCGCCGCGAGCAGCAGGCCGAGGATCGACGCTGTGCTCGTCGCCGTCGCAGCGATGTCCTGAAGATTACGCACTTGGAAGTCGTCGGGTTGACCCGCGACGATCTTGTGGCGCTGTTCGAGGAGCGAGGTGATCTCGCTCGTGACGGGGGCGATCTGCGCTTGGTCTGACGCGGAGACCATCAACGTGTTGATCGTCGTCCCGCCCGTGATGCGCTGGAGCGCCGAGGTGTACGGGATGAGGATCGTGTCGTCCTGATCCTGACCCATCCCGCTTTGACCCTTGGCGGTCAGCACGCCGATCACGGTGAACGGAACGTTCTTGATCATCACGGTCTGTCCGACGGGATCGCTGCTGGGAAAGAGCTGCTGCACGACGGTTTGTCCGAGCACGGCGACCTTTGCCGCGTCGTCCGTCTCGGTTTGCGTGAAGAAACGGCCGGCTGCGACGTCCCAGCTGCGCACGACCGTGTAGCTCGGCGCGACGCCGGTCACCGTCGTTTGCCAGTTGTTGCCCGCACCGACGACCTGCGTGCGCAGGTTCACCGCCGGCGACGCCGCGGTAACGTTGGGCAACTTCGCGACCGCGAGTCCGTCCGCCGGGACCAACGTCGACGCGCCGCCGTTTCCAGTGCGCGCGCCGGTCGTTTGCACCGAACCCGGCGTCACGATGATGAGGTTCGAACCCAGCCCGTTGATCGCGCTGGCGACCGACGACTTCGCGCCGGTCCCGATCGCGACGGTGACGATGACCGCGGCAACGCCGATCACGACGCCGAGCATCGTGAGGATCGAGCGCGAGCGGTTGCGCACGAGCGCCGAGAGCGCAAGCTTGAGGGTTTGGACGATGGAGATCATGCGTGGACTTCTTCTCGACGACGTGCGGCGACCGGCGTGTCGGAGACGATCCGTCCGTCGCGGAACGTCACCAAGCGCTTTGCGTGCGCGGCGACGTCCGGCTCGTGCGTGACGAGCATGACGGTCATCCCGCGCTCTTCGTTGAGGCGGCGGAAGAGCGCCATGACATCCTCGGACGAGACCGTGTCGAGCGCCCCGGTCGGCTCGTCCGCAAGGATCAGCTGCGGCTGGTTGACGATCGAGCGCGCGATCGCGACACGCTGCTGCTGCCCGCCGGAGAGCTGGTTGGGTTGATGGTGCGCGTATTTCGCGAGACCGACGGCGTCGAGCGCCTCCATCGCGCGTCGTTGCCGCTCTGCAGCGGGGACGCGCGCGTAAATCATCGGCAGCTCGACGTTCTCGATCGCCGTCGTGCGCGGGAGCAGGTTGTACGCCTGAAAGACGAACCCGAGCGCGCGCGAGCGCAGATCGGCGAGCGCGTTCGCGTCGAGATCTTGCACCTCGTAGCCGGCGAACCGGTACGTCCCTGCGCTCGGGCGGTCGAGGAAGCCGACGATGTGCATGAACGTGGACTTGCCCGAGCCCGACGGACCCATCACCGCTACGAACTCACCGGGATTGATCGCGAGATCGATCCCGCGCAGGGCGACGACGTCGTCGCCGCCCTCGAGCGGATAGATCTTCGTGAGATCGCGCACCCCGACGACCGGCGTCATCGTGCACCTCCGAGCGCCCCGCCGCGCCCGCCGCCCTGCTGGCTGGGACCCTGCTGGGTTCCGAACGGCGAGCTCGAGCGCGTGCTCCGCGACGCGTGGGTGGTCTGATTGTCGCCGATGACGATCTGATCGTCGGCGAGGATTTGGCCGCGCAGCGGGGTCACGGTCGCCTGCGTGTCGGCGACCAGACCGACCTGCACCGGAACCGGCGTGAGCTTCGCGCCGCGTAGAACGAAGATCCGTCCGCGCGATCCCGCCGTCACCGCACCGCCGCTCGACGCACTAGTTGCGCCCCACGGCGACGATGATGCCTTCGCGCCTTGCGCCGTCTGCTGCGCGCCATTCGGACGCGTTCTGCGAGACCCGCGGCCGGCAACCGCACCGACCGGCGGCTGGTAGCTGAACGCCGCGAGCGGGACGATCATCGCGTTGTCGACGTGCGCAATCTGGATCGTCGCGCTCGCCGTCATCCCCGGCCGCAGTGCACCGTCCTTGTTGTCGACGAGAACGACCGTCGTGTACGTCACCACGTTCGACGTCGTCACCGGGTTCTGCCGCACTTGCTCCACCGTCGCGTGGAAGGTCCGGTTCGGATAGGCCAGCACGGTGAAGCTCACGCTGTCGCCCGGCGCGACGCGTCCGATGTCGGACTCGCCGACCGAGAGGTCGAGCTCCATCTTCGAGAGATCCTGCGCGATCGCGAACAAGGTCGGCGTCTGCAAGCTCGCCGCGACCGTTTGACCGATCGAGACGTCGCGCGCGATCACCGTGCCGTCGACCGGCGAGGTGATGACGGTGTGGTCGAGGTTCGCTTGCGCCGTCGCCACCTGCGCGGCGTTGATCTTGATCGCGGCGACGCTCGCTTCATGGAGCGCAGCCTGGTTCGCAGCGGTCGCCGACGCGACGCCGGTGTTTGCGCTCTGCGCTTGCTGCTGCGCGACGGCTTGCGTCGCCGCCGCTTGCGAGGCCGCGAACTGCGCCTGCGCTTGGTTCACCGCGGCACGCGAGGCGTCGAGTGTGCTCTGCGCCGCGATGACGGCGCTGCGGTCGGTATCGTCCTGGCTCTGCGCGATGTAGCCCTGCGCGAGCAGCGCCTGATCGCGCGCCATCGTCCGCTGCGCGAGCACCAGCGCCGCCTGGTTCTTCTGCACCGTCGCCTGCGCCGAGGCGATCGCGGTCTGCATCGCAGCGGCGCTCGATTGCGCTGCCTTCGCCGCTGCGGCTTGCGCCGAAGCTTGCGCGTTCGCAACGGCGACCGAAGATGGTCCGCCGCTCGCCGTCGCACCGGTCGCGTTCGCCTGCGCTTGGGCTTGCGCGAGCTGGCCGCGCGCCTGATCGAGCGACGCCTGGAACGTCGTCGGATCGAGCCGTGCCAGGACCTGACCCTTCCTGACCTTGCTGTTGTAGTCGACGTAGAGCTGCGAGACCGTGCCCGAAACCTGCGTACCGACATTGATTGTGTTCTGCGGGTTGAGCGTACCGCTCGCGGTGACCGTTTGCGCGAGCGAGCCCGACTGAACCGGAACGCTCGAATAGACGACGGCCGCGCTACGCGAGCGGACGGCGACGACGGAGGCGACGATCGCGAGTACGACGAGCAGCGCGATCCCTGCGAAGAGCCAGCGCGAGCGACGACGCGCGAAACCTAGCTCGAGGTTGAAGACCTGGCCGTTCGTCGCCGGCCGCTCGACGGTGTACATCTCTCCCTTGATACGCCGCCTAGCTGAGAAAGGGTGTGAACTCGCGATGAGAATCGCTCCCAGCGACCTCTCAGGCGGGCGTTACGCAAATTGCGCGAAGAACGCGTCGCCTCCGGAAACGCGTGCACGCCATGCAGCGAGATCGGGTTGTACATGCACGACGAGCGCCTGCGTCGGCTCGCCGCCGGGGATGAGCGTCGCCCTGGCGGCGGCGGCAGGAACGACCGTCGTCTGCCACGGCTCGAGCACGATGCTCCCGTCGCCGGCGTCGACGCGCAGATGCGAATCCATCGCCATCACGACGAGCGGACGCTGATCGGTCGCAACCGCGCGCTCGTGTCGCACCGCAATGCGCTCGACGAGAAACCGCCGGTCGGCGATCAGCAGCGTGCGCTCGAGTCCGTCGTCGCTGAACGTGTGCTGACGGACCGCTTCGGGAAACGTCGCGCGGAAATCGAGCACGTCGGCGGCCTTCGCAACGTGCAGCTCGCGCGGCTTGCCGTCGGCGCCGACGCGGTTCCAATCGAAGATGCGGTAGGTGAGGTCGCTTGCCTGCTGCGTCTCGAACAGCTGGATCCCCGCGCCGATCGCGTGCAGCGTTCCGGCCGGAAGATAGAACGCGTCGCCCGCCTTGACCGGAATGCGGCGCAAGATCTCGCCGAGGGTCCCGTCGGCGACCCGGCGCTCGTACTCCTGGCGGTTGGTATCTCGTGTCCAGCCCAGGACGAGCTCGGCGCCCGGGATGCAGTCCAGGATGTACCAGCACTCCGTCTTGCCGTTCACCTGATGCTCGACGCGCTGCGCGTACGCATCGTCGGGATGGACCTGCACCGAGAGCGGTTGATGCGCGTCGATGATCTTGGTGAGGACCGGAAAGATCGCGTGCGGATCGAGCGGTCCCATCAGTCCGCTGCCGAGCCGCTCGCGCAGTGCGGCGAGCGTCGCTCCGCGGTACGGCTCGTTGAGCGCTCGGTTGGCATCCCAGCACTCCCACGATTCGCCGAGCGGTTGCGTCGGATCACCGTGCTTGCCGTAACGGCGTACCAACGCATTGCCGCCCCAGATCGCGGTCGTTTCTTTGGGTTCGATGAGAACGGGAGAGAGCCGGTCGCTAGTCACGACCGACTCTCGTGGGCGAATGAATCCGAATCCTCCCGCGCGCTATTCGCGCCGAATCGTCGTCGACGTCGTCCGATTGTTCGACATGGCGACCAGGCCGATGATCACGATGAGCACGACGGCGCCAATGATCACCCACGTCCAATTCACGCTGCTTGTCGTCGTGTTCGTGGACGGACTGGTCGTCGTGGTTGTCGTGCTCGAGCCGGTTGTGGTCGATCCGGTCGAGCTTGCACCGCTCGTTCCGGCGCCTCCGTTCGATCCGCCGCTGGTCGTGGTGCTGCCACCGCCGCCTCCGCCGTTGCTCGTGCTCTGCGCGAGCGCGAACGACGGGGAGAGCGCGAGGAACAGCGCGACGAGCAGGATCGTGAGACGTGAGAAGATCCGCATCGTTCCCCTCCTTAAGGTTGGGTCGTAGACGCGACGTCCTGCGGTTCCGGATCGCCGCCCGGGTCGGTCGGATCGGCCGGGATCTCCGGCAGATCGGGGGTCGTTCCGGGCGTCACGGGGACGTCGGGGACCCCGGTTGGAACTTCGTACTCCGCGTACATCGCGCCGCAGAGTTTCCCGGGTTGACCTGCGACAAAACCGATCGCAGGGAGGAAACGCCCGCCCGTATGCTGGCTGAATGCGTTCCGTTCTGGGTCGGATCGTCGTGCTCGTCGCGACGGTCGGACTGCTCGCGGAGGCGCCCGTCCAACAAGAGGCGGAGCGAACCTTTGCGGCGACCGGTGCGCGCACAGCCAGCGTGCGGTCCTACACCTCCAAGCTGCACGTCGACTTTGCGCTGCGGTCGTTTCCTTACCTCAAGTTTCATCTCGAGGGGCACGTGGCGTGGGAGAAACCAAACCTCTACTCGGTCCACTTCGACCACGTGCCGTGGTTCGGGAAAGGCTTCGAACACATGAAAGCCGACGCCCTCGTCCCCGCGACGTGGCCCGAACACTACGACGTCACCGCGATGACGCGGCAGGGCGATCGGTCCTTCGTCGAGATGAAGGATAAGGTCGACGGCCACATCGCAGGCGTTCATGCCGAACTCGACGGCGACGGACTGCGCCGCATCGTGTGGCGCTACGTCAATGGCGGCAAGATCGATGTAGCGATTCAGCCGGCGATCGTCGAGGGAATTCCGCTTCCGGCTGTAGAGGACGCAGATATCAAGTTGCCCGCGTACCACGTCACCGCACACGCAACGTTCAGCGACTACAAGATCGAAAGCGAGCCCGTCGCGAGTCCCGATGACGGCGGCTGAGCCGCAGAGCTTCCGGCGGCGACACCACGCGAGCGTCAACGCGCTCTGGATCGGGATCCAGTTCCAAGACGCTGCGCTCCTCGCGATCATCGTTCCGGCGATCGTGCTGGCGCTCGCGCCGAAGAACCACACGGCGGTGCTGGCGATCCTCGCGACCGTCGCCTCGGTCGCCGGCACGATCGTCCCGCCGATCGCCGGCGCCCTCTCCGATTGGGGACGGCGGATCGGCGCGAGCGATCGGCGCGTCGAGACGGCGATCGCGCTCATCATCGACGCGCTTGCCCTCGTCGCGATCGCCTTCGCACCCAATCCGTTTTGGGTCGCTGTCCCGCTCGCAATCTCGGCGATCGCGCTCTCGACCGCATCGACGATCTATCAAGCGCTGCTGCCCGAGGTCGTCCCGCGTCACGCCTGGGGCGTCTCGTCGGGCGTGCGCGGCGCGCTCACGCTGCTCGGCACGATCTTCGGGCTGCTCGTCGCTGGTCTCGTCATGCCGCGCTGGGCACTGTTCGCGACGGCCGCGTGCGTGGCGATCGGATCGCTGACCCTGCTCCTCGTTCCCGAGCCGCGCGCCGACAACGGGACGAACGGCACGGACGAGAGCGTCACCGCAAAAGCGGATCGTCACGATCTGTTCGTGACGCTGATCGCGCGCGCGTTCATCGTGCTGGGCATGACGCTCTTGAACACGTACATCCTGTACTTCTTTCACGACGTGCTGCACGTCGCGAACGCGCCGCTGCGCACGAGCCTCACCGCGGCCGGCGCGCTGGTCGGCGCGATCATCTCGTCGATCATCGCGGGGCTGATCTCCGACCGCTTTGATCGGCGCTGGGTCGTCGCGCTCGCCGGGATTCCCATGACGCTCGCCGGATTCGGGTTCGCGCTCTATCCGACACCCGAGGCGTTGATCATCTATGCGGCACTCTTCGGTCTGGGGTTCGGTGCGGTTTTCTCGGTCGGCTGGGCGCTCGCGCTCGACTCGATCCCGGTGATGGGAGACGTCGGTCGCGACTTGGGCACCTGGTCGACGCTGTCGAGCGCGCCGTCGATCGCCGCACCTGCACTCGGTGCGTTCATCATCGCGCACGGCACGACCGTCCGCGAAGGGTACCAAACGCTCTTCATCGTGTCGAGCGTCTTCTTCGCGATCGGATCGCTCAGCGTGCTGTGGGTCCGCAAGCGGAAAGCGAAGTCATGACCGAGCAGGTGCACGAGCCAGGCCGCGCGTGGACGGTCGCCGTCTGCTGTCTGACCCGCGGGACCTGGTGGCGCTTTCGCATGCGCGTGCGGCAATGGGGTCGCCTGCCGTTGCGTCGCGGTCCGACGGTCTTGGTCGCCAACCATCAGCACGAGGACGAGTCCGAGATCATCTGCGAGCGCGCGTGGCAGCAAGGGCCTTGGCGCCGTCCCATCTACACCGCGTCGTCGCGCCGCATGTACGAACCGGGCTTCTTCGCGACGCGTCTGCCGGCACTGCGTTTCGCGCGCACCTGGAACGCTGGGCCGATGTTCATGGCGCTGGGCCTGCTCCCGCTCGAGAACGAGCTCTCCTCGCGGCCGTTCGGGAGTCTGGCGTTCGACATCAGCCGCCGTCACGGCGATCTTCCGCTCGCGGAGATCTTCCGCGACGACGCGCTGGCGTTGGTTCCTGGCGCTGAGCGGTGCTCCGACTTGGCGCAGCCCGCGTTCTTCGAGGCGGCGCAGAAGTACGTCAAGCTTTCCTGGTTACGCGAGCCGTATCGGCGCGAAGCCATCGACGCGGTGCGCTCCGGCGTCGACGAGGACATCGCGCGCATCAAGGCGATCGTCGCGCGTGGCGCGACGTTCTACGTCACGCCCGAGGGGTTCTACACCACCGACGGCCGGATGCGTCCACTGCGCGGGATCATCACCCATCTCACGCCGATCGCCGACGTGTGGCTCGCCGCGATCGCCTTCGATCCGTTCCGCCGTGGCCGGCTCTCGATGCTCTATCGCGTCGTACGTCCGGCCGATTCACAGGACCTGGCGACCTCGCTTCCCGCTGCGCGGCCGGTGACGACGAGCGCGCTCGTCGCGACGCGGCTGCACCAGCTCGGCGACGGTGAGACGATCGGACGCGACGAGCTGGTCGACGACGTCGTCGCCGCGCTGCGCGGGCTTCCGCGCGACGTGTTCGTCGATCCCGAGCTCGCGCGGCGTCCGGCGCAGTGCGTCGATGAGGTGGTGTCCGAGCTCGTGCGCCGTGGAACGCTGACGGCTGCCGGGGCGAACCGCTACGCGCTGGGCGGTGTGCGGACCAGCCCACGCTTTCCGGGCGTCGCCGACCTGATCGCGTACCAGGCCGCGTTCCACGAAGAGACGATCGCCGCGGCGCGGAGAATCGCTGGAGAGTGACCGAGCGTAAACGGGTGATCGTGAACGCCGACGACTTCGGCTTGTCGATCCCGGTGAACGAAGCCGTCGAACGCGCGCATCGCGACGGCATCCTGACGACGGCGTCGCTGATGGTCGCCGAAGAGGCGTCGGCTGACGCGGTGCGGCGCGCGCATGCGCTCGAGGTGCTCGGCGTCGGTCTTCACGTCGTGCTCGTCGCCGGACGCCCGATGCTTCCGGCCGAGCGCATCCCTGATCTCGTCGATCGCAGCGGCCACTTTCCGACGAATCTCGCCGGCGCCGGCGTGCGCTTCTTCTTCCTCCCCAACGTGAGGCGCCAGCTCGAGGCGGAGATCCGCGCGCAGTTCGCCGCGTTCGCGGCGACCGGTTTGCCGTTCGACCACGTCAACGCCCAGTGCCACATGCATCTCCATCCGACGGTGTTCGGAATCGTGCTCGAGGTCGCGCGCGAGTACGGCAGCCCGCCAATGCGGATCCCCTACGAGCCCTTCGCACCGGCGTGGCGCGCGACCGGCGATCGTCGCGCGCTGCGGTTCGCCAACGCGTATCTGCTCGCGCCGTGGCTCGACTTGATGAAACGGCGTTTGCGCAAAGCGGGGATCGCGCACAACGATCGCGTGCTCGGACTGAGCGACGTTGGGCACATGAACGCAGCGCGCGTGCGGCAACTACTCGACACCGTCAAGCCCGGGGTGACGGAGATGTTCTTTCATGCCGCGACGGGGCGGTGGGACGGGATCGCCGACGACCTGCGCACGTACGAGCTCGAAGGCGAGTTCGCCGCGCTCACCGATCCCGAGGTGATGCGCGCGATGAAGGCGGCGGGCGTCGAGACGATCTCGTATTCGGCCCTGCTTCGTGCTTCGACAAGCTCGGCATGACGGTGGCGCGCAGCGTAACATGGGCGACTGGTGCGCTTGCGGTTGCGAGCTTGGCGTATGGCGCGTTTGCGCTTGCACGTACGCGCGCGTTCGCGAAGCGAACGCCGGATCGGACCGACGCGACGCCGTTCGTGAGCGTCCTCAAACCGCTCCGTGGTGAGGAGCCGCTGCTCGCCGAGAAACTGCGCTCGTTCTGCGCGCAGGAGTACCCCGCATTCGAGGTGATCGTCGGGACGCGCGACGCCGACGACCCCGCACTCGCGATCGCGCGTCGGGTCGCCGAGGAGTTTCCCGGACGCGTGCGCGTCGTCGACGGCCGCGATGCGCCGCGGCACGCGAATCCGAAGGCCAACACGCTGGCGGGGATGGTTCCGCATGCGCACGGTGAGCTGCTCGCGATCGCGGACAGCGACATGCGCGTCGACTCGCAGTGGTTGCGCGCGATCGTCGCGCCGTTCTCCGACCCGCAGGTCGGTGCCGTGACATGTCTGTATCGCGGCGAGCCGCTCGACGGCCTTGCTGCGGCGCTCGGCGCGATGGCGAACCACGAGCAGTATGCGCCGTCGGTCCTCGTCGCGCAGGCGCTCGGTCCGCTGCGCTACTGCTTCGGCTCGACGATGGCGGTGCGGCGCGAGACGTTCGATGCAATCGGCGGACTCGACACGCTCGGGACCCACATCGCCGACGACGCGCTGCTCGGCGAAGCGGTCGTGCAGCGCGGCTTGCGCGTCGCGCTGTCGTCGTACGTCATCGCGAACGTCGTCGACGACGCGTCGCTCGCGGCGCTGTGGTCCCACGAGGTACGCTGGGCGCGCACGCACCGCGCGCTTCGCCCCGTCGCGTACCTCGGGATCGTGCTCACCTATCCGCTCCCGCTTGCGCTGCTGCACGCGGCCGTGGCGCGCTCGCGCACCTCGCTTGCGCTGGCCGGCGCCGCAGTTGCGCTTCGCTATGCGCTCGCTGCGACGGCGCGGGATGCGCTCGGCGTGACCGCGCCGCCGCGCCACGCGCTCGTACCGCTGCGTGACGTCCTCGGACTCGCGGCGTGGGCCGCCGGTTTCGCAGCCGGCAAGGTGCGCTGGCGCGATCAACAGATCGCGCTCACCGCTGACGGCACGCTTTCTTAGCGGGCTCCAGACGCGAGGCTACGAACGCTTGAGGGATGCCTCGCGCGACACTCCTGGTTCCCGTGGGCGCCGAAGCTGCGGCCGTGCGTCGCGGCGCCGACCGACGTGCGCGCGTCCTCGAGATCCGCGCCGGCGCTGCGACGGCGTCGGACCTGCCCGCGCTCGACCCCGCGGAGCGGATCATCGCGCTCGGGCTATGCGGCTCACTGCGGGAACGGCGCGTCGGTGAAATTGTCGTCTATCGCCGCGTCGTCGACGATCACGTCGCGCTCGCGTGCAACCCCGAGCTGCTGGGGGACGTCCTCGCCGACGCACCGCGCGTCGACGCGTGCACGACCGACCATGTCGTGACGGCGTGCGCCGAGCGCGAAGCGCTCGCCGCGCGCTTCGACGCCGACGTCGTCGATATGGAAGGGACGCATCTCGCCGCCGCGCTCGTCGCGCTGCAGGCGCCCTTCGCGATGGTGCGCGTCGTCAGCGACGACTGCTCGCGCGATCTCCCCGCGCTCGGCGACGCGATCGGAGCGGATGGCTCGGTTCGTCCGCTCCATGTCGCGTGGGCCTTCGTGCGCGCGCCGCGCACTGCGACAGCCTTCGTACGCGATGTGCAGCGCGCGCTCGACACGCTCGCCGACGTCGCGGCGGTGCTCACGCGCGCGTCGGACTGAAGTCGCGCCCCTTCCACGTCCCGCCGCGGCCACGCGCGTGCCGGCGCGCCGAGTCGATCGTCATCGCGGTGTAGAGCGTCGCGGTGAACGGGAGCGCAAGTGCTTGCCATGCCGGGACACGATAGCGCCGAAGCGTCGGGACGTAGAGCGCGCTCATCACGCCCCACGCGACGACACCGCCGAACACGAGCTCTCTGCGCCGCATAAGCAGACCGCCGGCGACCGCAAGCGGCGGCACGACGAAGAGCACCAACATCGCGGCGACGGTTCCTGCGAGAAGGAGCGGCGAATACCGCAGCTGCGTGTACGCCGTGCGCGCCACCATCGACCAGATCCCGTCGAGCGCCGCGTACGGACGAATGCTGCGCGAGCGGCTCGCGAGACCCAGCCACAGACCGCCGCCCTCGCTCTTGACGGCGCTCGCGAGCGAGCAGTCGTCGATCAGCTCGCCGCGGATGCGCTCGAGTCCGCCGATCTCCGCGAGCGCATCGTCGTCGATCAGCACGCAGCCGCCCGCCGCGCCGGCGGTCGCGCGACGATCGTCGTTGATCCACGAAAACGGATACACCATTCGAAAGAAGAACTCGAACGCCGGGATCAGCAGCTGCTCCCAGCGCGAGCGACAGTGCAGCTCCACCATCTGAGAGACGAGCGCGCGCCGCTCGTCGCGCGCGGTCGCGACCAGACGCGCAAGGGTGCCCGGGTCGTGCTCGACATCGGCGTCGGAGAACCACCAGTACTGTGGGGTCGCGCCCCCATCACGCGCCGACGCGACGCCCTCGGCGAGCGCCCACACCTTGCCCGTCCACCCGTCAGGACGCGGAGTCGCCTCGACGACGCGTGCACGCCGCTGCGCGCCCATCGACGCGATCGTAGCGCGAGCGACGTCCCCGGTGCCGTCGTCGCTGCGATCGTCGACGAGTGTAACTCCCAGGCGTCCAATGTAGTCTTGCGACAAAATAGTCGTCAACGTGCGGCCGATCACGTCCGCCTCGTTGCGCGCCGGGACGACGATCTCGACGTCCGGTACGGGTGCGTCGCGGACCGCCTCACGAAGGCTGTCCGCACTCGCGTCCCAAAAGCGTCCTCGACCAAGCGCCAGCCCGAGCCAGATAGCCGCTCCGCCCCAAACAGTTATACGTAGCAAAGTGAGCACGATTCAGGCACCGCCTTCGCACGCCGCGTTCGAACGCCCCCCGCATGATGCCGTCCGGGCGGCAGTCACGCGCGCGACCGACGCACTCTTCTCCAAGCAGGATCGCGCCGGATTCTGGTGGGCGGAGCTGCAGTCGAACGTCACGATCACCGCGGAGGTGCTCCTGCTCCACCATGTGTGGGGTACATTCGACCGCGTTCCGCGTGCCGCGGCCGAACGCTATTTCCGTGAAGAGCAGCGCGAGCACGGCGGCTGGGAGCTTGCATACGGCGACGGCGGCGAACTGAGCGTCACGGTCGAAGCTTACATGGCACTGCGCCTGCTCGGTGTCGCACCCGACGATCCCGCGCTGCGCCGCGCGCGCCGCTACATCCTCGAGCGAGGTGGGATCGCGCGCACGCGCATCTTCACCAAGATGCATCTCGCGCTGATCGGCGCATACGAGTGGGCAGGGCTCCCCTCGCTGCCGCCACTGCTGATGATGCTCCCCGAGAACGGGCCGTTCTCGATCTACGACCTGTCGAGCTGGGCGCGCGGATCGACCGTCCCGCTGATCCTGCTCTTCGACCGCAAGCCCGTCTACGGCCCGACCCTCGATCTCGACGAGCTGTACGCCGAGGGGCGTGCGAAAACGCGTTTCTCTTTACCACCGACGCGCGATCCGGTCGAACGGTTCTTCAATCTCGTCGACGGCGCGCTCAAGTGGACCGAGCGCAACGGCTGCATCCCCTTCCGCGAAGAAGGCCTGCGCCGCGCCGAGCGTTGGACCGTGGAGCGCCAAGAGCCGACCGGCGACTGGGGCGGAATCATCCCCGCGATGCTCAACGCGATGCTCGCGCTGCGCGCGTGCGGCTACGATCTGCACGATCCCGTGGTCGTGCGCGGCTTCGCTGCGATCGATGGCTTTACCGTAACAGAGAACGGCGCGTATCGCATACAGCCGTGCATCTCGCCCGTATGGGACACGGGCCTTGCGATCCGCGCGCTTGCCGACGCCGGCGTGCGCCGTGACGATCCGCGTTTGGTGCGTGCCGCGACGTGGCTGCTCGAGAAGCAGATCGTCTCGCGCTACGGCGACTGGGCGGTGAAGAACACGACCGGCAAGCCCGGCGGCTGGGCCTTCGAGTTCGACAACGCGTACTATCCCGACGTCGACGACAGCGCAGTTGTCGTGATGGCACTCGCGTGCGTGCAGCATCCGGAGGCCGAGCGCGTCCGCGGCGCGATCGCGCGCGGGACGCAATGGATCGAGACGATGCAGTGCCGCGGAGGCGGCTGGGGCGCGTTCGACATCGACAACGACAAAGCGTGGCTCAACCGCATCGCGTACAGCGACCTCAAGGCATCGATCGATCCGCCGACCGCCGACGTCACCGCGCGCGTCCTCGAGATGGTCGTGCGTCACGGGATCGCAATCGACGACCAGCGGTACGAGCGCGGGCTCGCATATCTGCTCGCTGAGCAAGAGCGCGACGGCGCGTGGTTCGGACGCTGGGGCGTCAACTATGTCTACGGGACGAGCGGCGCGCTCGCGGCGCTCGGGCCGGCACGGCGCGACCGCGCGATCGATCATGCCGTCGTGCGTGGTGCCGTGTGGCTCAAGAGCGTGCAGAACGGCGACGGCGGCTGGGGCGAAACGACGGACAGCTATAAGGATCCGGCGCTGCGCGGACGTGGACCGAGCACGCCGAGTCAAACGGCGTGGGCGTTGATCGGACTCCTTGCGTGCGTCGAACGTCTCCCTGCGCTTACGGAGACGTTTGTGCCCCCAATCGAACGCGGGGTCGTATACCTGCTGGACAAGCAGCATGCCGACGGTAATTGGGACGAGCTCGAGTTCACCGGGACCGGCTTTCCCGTCCATTTCTATCTGAACTATCACCAGTACCGGCTCCATTTTCCGCTCTCCGCGCTTGGACGCTATGTTGCGTTTCGCGAGCGCTGGAACGGCTAAGGTAGGCAGCCGGGTTGACGACGAGGAACGCCATTGACGGGCGTGAGGGAGGTGGTGGCGCATGCTAGCCCATGAGAGCGAGCTGACGCTCCTTGACGCCGAGCGCCAGACTCGGTTGGTTTTACCGCGCGTCTCGCGCACGTTCTCGCTCGGCATCAAGCTGCTGCCGGGGAAGCTGGAAGCGCCGGTGCGCATCGGCTACCTGCTGTGCCGCATCGCCGATACGGTCGAAGACGACCTCACGCTCACGCCCGAGCGTAAGGCCGAGTTGCTCGATGCGTTCCTGGCCTGTTTTGACGACCCCGCGCTCGCCGACAGCTTCGCGAGCTATACCGAAGAGCTTCGCGCGAACGAGGATTACCTCGAGCTCGTCGCGTTGACGGGCCGCGTCTTCTTCATGTGGCGTTCGCTCGACGCCGACTCGCGTGCGATTCTGCGACGGTGGGTCGGGGAGATGGTCGGCGGGATGCGCCACTTCGTGCTCACGCACCGCGGCGGCATTCGCATCACGAGCGTCACCGAGTTTCGCGAGTACTGTTACTACGTCGCGGGAACGGTGGGGCATCTGCTCACCGAGCTCTGGTACGCGCACAGCGTCGTCGTCGGTCGCCGTACGTACAATCGTCTGCTCGAGGACTGCGAAGCGTTCGGCGAAGCGCTGCAGACGGTGAACATTCTCAAAGACATCGCTTGGGACGCGCAGGAAGAGAACTCGGTCTACGTACCGGCGGATCTGCTCGCCGCGCAGGGGAGCAGTCACGCGACGATCCTCGACGACGCGCGCCGCGCCGCGAACCGGCAGGCGCTCGTGCCGCTCATGGAGCTTGCGCAGGACGACATCGAGCGCGCTCTGCGCTACATTGAGATCCTGCCGTCGACGGCGCCGCGAATTCGCTTGTTCTGCGTGCTTCCGATCCTCTTCGCGGTCGCGACGATGCGCGAGCTCGAGGACTCGGACGCGATGCTCGTCCCCGGCGGTGCCGTCAAGATCACGCGCAACGAGGTGACGGCGCTCGTCCTCGCCGGCTCGACGTCGACGCTGACGAACCCGTCGCTTCGCTGGCTCGTCGAACGGATCCGTAAGAAGCCGTTCCAGTTCGTTTGGCCGTAGCGTTCGTCACCGGCGCGTCCGGCTTCGTCGGCGCGAACCTGGTGCGCACGCTGCTCGACGCAGGATGGCGCGTGCGCGCGCTCGTGCGCGGCGATGCGCCGTCGCTCGCCGGTCTCGACGTCGAGCTCGTGCGCGGCGACCTGTTCTTGCCGACCCTCGCTGACGCGATGCGCGGCTGCGATGGCGTCTTCCACGTCGCGGCCCGCTACAGTCTGTGGCGACGCGATCGCGACGCCGTCTTTCGTACCAACGTCGACGGAACACGCAACGTTCTGGCCGCTGCACGCGCCGCGGGTGTTCCGCGCGTCGTCTACACGAGCTCAGTGGCGGCGATCGGCGTTCCGGCCGACGGGCGGCCCGGCGGCGCCGATGAAAGCTACCAGAGTCCGCCGGACGCGTTGATCGGTGCGTACAAGCGCTCGAAGTACTTCGGCGAGGCCGCCGCGCGCCGCGCGATCGACGACGGGCAAGACGTCGTGATCGTCAATCCGACGACACCGGTCGGCCCGTGGGACGCCAAGCCGACGCCGACCGGCGAGATCGTCCTGCGGTTTCTGCAGGGCAGGATGCCGGCATACGTCGATACCGGGCTCAACCTGATCGACGTGCGAGACGTCGCGGCGGGACATCTGCTCGCATTCGAGCGCGGCGGCACCGGCGAGCGGTATATCCTGGGCAACGAGAACCTGACGCTGCGCGAGCTCCTCGACCGCCTTTCGACGCTCACGGGCCGACCGGCGCCGCGCGTACGGCTCCCGCGCCTGCTACCTCTCGCGTATGCGGCCCTCGGAGAGTACGCTCTGGCACCGCTCGGGCTCCCGGCCGACGTTCCGTTGGAAAGCGTGCGGATGGCCAAGCAGCGAATGTATTATGATCCGTCAAAAGCAGTTCGTGAGCTCGGCTTGCCGCAGCGACCCGTAACCCGAGCGTTAGCAGACGCGGTCACCTGGTATCGAACCCATCCCATCGGAGGCTCCTAGTGGCGATCTCTCTCAAGCAAGCCGTCGCAGTCGGATCGTACGTGGTCCGCCAACGGCTCGCCGGTAACAAGCGGTACCCGCTCGTGCTGATGCTCGAGCCGCTGTTCCGTTGCAACCTGGCATGCAGCGGCTGCGGGAAGATCCAGCATCCCGTCGACGTGCTGCGCCGCCACCTCTCTCCGGAAGACTGCTTCAAGGCGGTCGAGGAATGCGGCGCGCCGGTCGTCTCGATCCCCGGTGGTGAGCCGCTGCTCCACCCGCAGATCGATGAGATCGTCAAAGGTCTGATCGCGCGCAAGAAGTTCGTCTACCTCTGCACCAACGCGATTCGCTTGGAGCAGAGCCTCGACAAGTTCACGCCGTCGCCGTACTTCTCGTTCTCGGTGCATCTCGACGGGCCGCGCGAGGTGCACGATCACGCCGTCGCCCGCCAAGGGATCTTCGACGTCGCGGTCAGCGCGATCAAGGCCGCCAAGGCGCGCGGCTTCCGCGTCACGACGAATACGACGATCTTCGACGGTGCCGATCCCAAGACGTTCCAAGACTTCTTCGACTATCTCACCAACGATCTCAAAGTCGACGGGATGATGATCTCGCCGGGCTACCGGTATGAGAAGGCGCCCGACCAAGATCATTTCCTGGCCAAGGAACAGACGCGGACGCTCTTCCGCGAGATCTTCGCGCCGTACAAGCGCGGCGAGAAGAAATGGGAGTTCAACGCCTCGCCGTTCTTCCTCGACTTCCTCACCGGTGAGAAAGACTACGACTGCACGCCGTGGGGGATGCCGTCGTACTCGCTCTTCGGCTGGCAGAAGCCGTGCTATCTGCTCGGCGAAGGCTACGCGTCGTCGTACAAAGAGCTGCTCGAGACGACCGAGTGGGATAAGTACGGCCATAACAGCGGGAACCCAAAATGCGAGGACTGCATGGTCCACTCCGGCTTCGAGGCGTCGGCGGCCGCCGATCATATGCGCCCGCAGAACATCATCGCGTCGGCGAAGGCCTTTCTCGCGCACTAGTGCTGACGCGCTCGACGTTCGAAGAGTTCGAGGAGTATCTGGAGGCGGCGCTCGACCGCCTGGCTCACGATCCGCCTACGCGAGCGCTGATGCGCGATCACTTCGGACTCGACGACCCCGCGGGCCGGCGCGGTAAGCGACTACGCCCACGGATGGTTCTCGCCGTCGCGGAAAGCGAAGGCGCGCCGCCCGAGCGCGCCTTCGGTGCGGCGGCCGCAGTCGAGCTGCTGCACAACTACTCGTTGATCCACGACGACATCGAGGATCGCGACGAGGTACGGCACGGCCGTCCGACGCTTTGGGTGCGTCACGGAATTCCGGCCGCGCTCGGTGCCGGTGACGCGATGGCGGCGCTGAGCTTCGTCGTTCTGATCGACGGCTCACCCGACACCGGGGCTGCGCATGTCGAGGCGATGGCGCGCGCGCTTTTCCACGCCCATCACCACATGACGCAAGGACAGGCGTACGACATCGGCTTCGAGACCGCGACGAGCGTCTCGTTCGACGAATACGTGACGATGATCGCGGGCAAAACCGCGGCGATCTTCGGTGCCTCGTGCGAGCTCGGCGCGCTCGCCGCCGGCGTCGCGCCGATGCGCGCGCAGGCATACGGACGCGTCGGACGCGCGTACGGCTTGGCGTTCCAAGTGCGCGACGATATCCTCGGCACCTGGGGCGTCGCCGAGCAAACCGGAAAGCCGAGCGGCGCCGACATCCGCCGCCGCAAGTGGTCGTTTCCGGTCGCGTGGGCGATGAGCAGAGCGCCGTCAGCCGACCGCGACACGGTCGCGCGGGCGTACGCGACGCTGGGCGGCCTCGATGACGAATGCGCCGACCGCGTGATCGCCGCGCTCGAGCGCATGGGCGCGCAGGAGGCCGCCGACGAGGCGTGCGCGCGTTACATTGCGGAGGCGAAGGAGACGGCGAACGCGCTCGACCTCGATCGCGCGGGGCAACTCGCGGCGATCTTCGACGCAACCGCGAAGCGCGTCGTTTAACGACCGCCCTACCTTATTATGTCACGCTGACCCTTCGTCACGCTGAGCTTGTCGAAGCGCGCGTCCCGTCCGAGCTTGTCGAGGACGTCGTGCCACGCGCGCTTCGACAAGCTCAGCGTGACATTGCCCATTCCACTAAGCCTCGTCGATGCGATAGCGATAGACGTTCGTCTCGCGCCGCTCGAAGCCCAAACGCTCGTAAAGACGATTCGCGGCTTCGCGCAGCGGGTTCGACGTGAGCTCGACTTTTTCGGCACCGGTCCGCGCAGCGGTGTCGAGCGCGGCGTCGACGAGTTTCGCGGCGACGCCGCGCCCGCGATACGGCTCGTCGACGACGACGTCCTCGATGTAGGCGTGCCACCCGCTCGGAACCGGCGCAAGCAACAGCGTGAGCATCCCGACGATCTCATCGCCGATGCGCGCGACGAGCAGCCGCGTCGATTCGGCTTGCACCAACAAGCCCAAATGCGTCTGGTCGACCGGCGCGACGGACGGGCCCAGCTGCGCTTGCAGCGCGGCGAGCCGTTGCGCGAGCTCCGGTGTCGCCTCCGTGACGCGGGCGACCTCGATCACCTCGTCCATAGCGGCGGACTTCCGGCCAGCCCGGCGTACTCCCCTGGCATGATCTTCCAGCCCGAGTACGAGACGCTCGAACGGCCGGCGCTCGAAGCGCTCCAGCTCGAGCGTCTCACAGCGCTGGTCGACCGCCTGCGCGATGCCAACGACATCTATCGCGAACGACTGCGCGGGGTCCGCGCGCCACGCAGCCTCGCCGAGCTCGCCGACGTTCCGTTCAGCACGAAGGCCGACATGCGCGACAGCTATCCGCTCGGACTCCTCGCGGTCCCCGAGCGCGAGCTCACGCGCATCCATGCGTCGTCCGGAACGACCGGCAACCCGACGATCGGCGCGTATACGCGCGAGGACGAACGGATCTTCAAAGAGGTCGTCGCGCGCAGCCTAGCCGCCGGGGGGATTGAACCGGGCGACATGTTTCAAGTGGCGTGGGGCTACGGCTTGTTCACCGGGGGTCTGGGCGGTCACGGCGGCGGCGAAGCGCTCGGCGCGTGCGTCATCCCCGCATCGAGCGGAAACACCGCACGTCAGCTCCAGCTGCTGTGCGATCTTCCCGTCGTCGGGATCGGCTGCACGCCGTCGTACGCACTCGTCCTCGCCGAGCGGCTGCGCGCCGAGAAACGCACGCCCAAAGCGCTCCGCTACGCGATCTGCGGCGCCGAGGCGTGGACGCGCGAGATGCGTGCCGAGCTCGAAGAGCTCTTTAACGTGAAGGCGACCAACATCTACGGTCTCACGGAGATCATCGGTCCGGGCGTCGCGCAAGAGTGTCTCGAGCAACGCGGGCTGCACGTGCAGGAAGACCACTTCCTCGTCGAGATCGTCGATCCCCAAACCGGCGGGCAGCTCCGTGACGGCGAGCGCGGCGAGCTCGTCATCACGACGTTGACGCGGCAAGCGATGCCGGTGTTGCGTTATCGCACGCGCGACCTCACCTCGCTCGTGCGCGAGCGTTGCCCATGCGGACGCACGACTGCACGCATCGATTGGTTCACCGGCCGCGTCGACGACATGCTCGTCATCCGCGGCGTCAACGTCTTCCCGTCCGCAGTCGAAGAAGTGCTGCTGCGCTTCGACGAGCTCACGCCGAACTATCGCATCCTCGTCGATCGTCCCGCCGGCGGGCTCGACGTCATGGTCGTCGAGGTCGAACACGGCATGGACTCTGCGATCGACGACGTCGAGCGATTCGGCAAGACGGTCACCGACCGGCTGGCGGAGACGCTGCTCGTCTCCGTCCAAACACGGATCCTTCCGCCGGGTGCGATCGAACGGATCGAAGCCGGAAAGGCGAAGCGCGTCTTCGACCGGAGGCAGCTGTGAACGACGCGGTGATCGTGACCGAACGTCCGCACGAGCACGTCGCGCTCGTGCGCCTCAATCGTCCCAAGGTGTTCAACGCGCTCTCGAATCAGCTCGTGAACGAGCTCGTTGCGGCGTTTGCGAAGCTCGACACCGACGGCGTGACGCGCGCGATCGTGCTGACCGGCGACGAACGTGCGTTCGCGGCCGGCGCCGACATCGCGGAGTTCGCCGCCGAAGGACCGCAGCTCGACGCGTGGGAGGGTCTGTGGTCGATCGGGATCCCGGTCGTCGCTGCGGTGCAAGGCCTCGCGCTCGGCGGCGGGCTCGAGCTCGCGATGGGCTGCGACATGATCGTCGTCGCCGAAGACGCGCGCCTGGGTCAGCCGGAGATCAACCTGGGCGTGATCCCCGGCGCGGGCGGGACGCAGCGGCTCACGCGCGCCGTCGGCAAAGTGCTCGCCAGCGAGATGGTTCTGCTCGGCCGCGAGATCACCGGACGCGAAGCCGAGCGCTACGGCTTGGCAAACCGCTGCGTCCCCTCCGAACGCGTCGTGCACGTCGCGCTCGAGCTCGCGAAAGCGATCGCGGGGAAGGCGCCCGCCGCGGTACGGGCAGCAAAGCGGGCGATCGCGAAGGCGTTCGAGACGCCGCTCCATGCGGGACTCCTCGACGAGCGGCGCGCGTTCTTCGAGCTCCTCAAGACCGAGGACGCGCGCGAAGGCGTCGACGCCTTCTTGCACAAACGGCAGCCGCGATGGCAGGGACGATGACACCAGTCGATCACCGCGTCGAGACCGACGCGGGGATCGCCACCATCACGCTCGACCGCCCACAAGCCTACAACGCGCTCACCGCCGACCTGCTCGAGTCGCTGGTCACGACGTTCAAGGCGCTCGCGCGCGACAGGAGCGTGCGCGCGATCACCCTGACCGGTGCGGGGAAGGCCTTCTGTTCCGGGCAGGCACTCGACGATGCGCGCACGCTTCCGCCGAGTGAGGCTCCCGACCTCGCGCGTGCAGTCGAAAAGCGCTACGCGCCGTTGATCCTGGCGATTATGACGTCGGAGAAACCGGTGATCGCGGCAGTGAACGGTGTCGCGGCCGGTGCCGGTTTTGGGATCGCGTGCGCCTGCGACTTTCGGATCGTCTCGGAAACGGCGACGTTCACGACAGCGTTCGTGAAAATCGGCTTGGTTCCCGACAGCGGGCTTTCGTTCACGCTTCCGCGACTGGTCGGCTACGCGAAGGCCGTCGAACTCTGTCTGCTTTCCGAGCGCATCGACGCGCGCCAAGCCAACGAACTCGGCCTGTGTACCAAGCTCGTCGTACCCGACGCACTGCACGACGAAGCGCGCGCGCTCGCTACGCAGCTCGCCGCTGGTCCGCGCTCGATCGGGCTCATCAAACGCGAGCTCGTGCGCAACGGGCTCGGCGATGTGCACGCGGCGCTCGACTACGAAGCACACCTCCAGGGTGTCGCCGGTGCGACCGAAGATTTCGCCGAAGGGCTCGAGGCGTTCCGCGCCAAGCGCGCCCCCAACTTTCGCGGCGCATGATGCTGCGTCGCGCGACACCGGACGATGCGCCGCTGCTGGCCTCGCATCGGGCCGCGATATGGAACGAAATCGGCGAATGGAGCCGCGAGGAGCTGGCGCCCGCGATCCCGGACTGGATCGCGTTCATCCGTCGTGCGACCGCGGACGGCACCTATGTCGCGTATATCGCCGAGGAGGACGGCGCGGTCGTCGGAAGCGGTGCGCTTCTCCTGCAGCTCGCATTCCCCCGACCCGGGTTCGATTCCGATCGTGCCGGACGGATGCATTCGGTCTACGTCGCTCCGGAAGCGCGACGGCGCGGGATCGCGCTCGCGATCGTCAACGCGTTGCTCGCGTTCGCACGCGAAGCACGGCTCATCGAGGTATCGCTCCACCCCTCTGAGGTCGCGCGCCCGCTGTACGCGTCGCTCGGCTTCACCCAAGCAGATGAGATGCGCTTTCGCCTCTCACCCTCGTGAAGCTCGCCGTCGTTGGCAGCGGCGCGCTTGGTTTGACGTTCGCCGCCGGCCTCGCGCGCGCGCACGACGTCGTCGTGCTCGCGCGGCGCGCGGAGGTCGCCGACGCGATCGCGCGCGATGGAATCACGGTCGATAGCGACGGCGCGCAGACCGAGCATGTCCCGGTCACGGTGACGCTCGACCCGCATGCCCTCGTCGATCGTGATGCCGTCGTCGTCGCAGTGAAGGCGTACCAAACCCGCGATGCGCTCGCGCGGTTGCGCGGCGTCTTGGCCGCAAACACGCTCGTCGCGTCCGTCCAAAACGGGCTCGACAACGATCGAATCGCGCGCGAGGTGCTGCCGCAGTCGCGCGTCGTCGCCGGATCGACGACACAGGGCGCGATCGTGCTCGGCCCCGGCCGCGTCCATGCCAACCGCGGCGGCACGACGATCTTCGCGCGCGATGAACGCGCGTACCCGGGCAGCGACGAGCTCGCCGCCGCCTTTACCGAGAGCGGTTTCGCGGCACGCGTCGTCGACGACATCGCACCGGTCCTCTGGACGAAATTGGTCATCAACGCGGCGATCAACCCGGTCGGCGCGCTGGCGCGCCGCGCGAACGGGGCGATCGCGACCGATCCCGACCTTGGGCCGCTCGCGCGTGCGCTGGCGCACGAAGCTGCTGCGGTCGCCGCTGCCGAGGGCGTGCGGATCGAGGACCCCTGGAGCTTGGTCGAAGCGGCAGCACGTGCCACGGCGGCGAATCGGAACTCGATGCTGCAAGACCTCGATGCGGGGCGGACGACCGAGATCGACGCGATCGGCGGCGCCATTGTCCGCCACGCCACCGCGCACGGGATTCCCGTCCCGTTGACCGACGCGCTCGTGAAGCTGATCCGCGCTCGCGAGCGCCAGGAGGCGGGAAGATGAGCCGCCGCGTCGGGGCCGCGGAGATCGCCTCACGCAAAGGCGCCTCGTTCCCGGTCGTCACCGCGTACGACACGCCGTTCGCGCAATGCGCCGAAGCGGCGGGGATCGACGTCGTCCTCGTCGGCGATTCGCTCGGGATGGTCGTCCTCGGCTATCCCTCGACCGCGCCGGTGACGCTCGAGGACATGGTCCGCCACACCGCAGCGGTCACGCGCGGAACGCAACGCGCACACGTGATCGCCGATCTTCCGCTCGGAAGCTACGAGGCGTCCGACGCCCTCGCCGTCGAGAGCGCGATCGCGCTCGTCAAGCACGGCGGCGCGTCGTCGGTCAAGCTCGAAGGCGGCGAGAATGTCGCGCCGCGTATCCGTGCGATCGTCACGGCAGGAATCCCCGTCTGCGCGCACATCGGCGTGCTCCCGCAGACCGCCGCGCTCGGCAGCGGCTTTCGGCTCAAGCGTGACCGCGACCAACTGATGCGCGACGGCGACGCAATCACCGCCGCGGGCGCGTTCACCGTTGTCCTCGAGATGGTCGACGATGCGCTCGCAGGAGAGCTGACGCAGCGTCTCGCGATCCCGACGATCGGGATCGGTGCAGGACCAGGCACCGATGCGCAGGTCCTAGTGCTCCACGACGTCCTCGGGCTCTATCCGGAGGCGCCGCCATTCGCCAAACGCTATGCCGATCTCGCGACCGTCGCAACCGATGCCTTACGAGCATACGCGCACGACGTCCGCGCCGGCGCCTTCCCGGTCGAACGCGCCGCCCGCGCCCGCAACGGCGACGGCACCAACCCGTACCGCTGAAAACAACGAACGGCCCGGTCGCGATGACCGGGCCGTTCAATCAGGGCCGGAAAAACCGGATCAGCGGCGCTTCTTCGCGGCCGACGCCTTACGGGCCGGAGCGGCTTTGCGGGCGGGCGCGGCCTTCTTCGCAGCAGCCTTACGCGCCGGAGCCTTCGCAGCAGCCTTGCGCGCCGGAGCCGCCTTCGAGGCAGCCGCCTTGCGGGCGGGGCTCTTCTTCGCGCCGCTGCCGCGCTTGGCCGTGCCGACGGCTTCCTTGAGCGTACGGCCGGCAGTGAACTTGAGAACGCGCTTCGCGGGGACGTTCACCGGCTCGCCGGTCTGCGGGTTGCGAGCGATGCGTGCTGCGCGGTCGCGGATGCGGAATTGGCCAAACGGCGTCAGCTGCACCTTATCGCCAGACTTGAGCACATCGGTGATCTTGTCGAGCATCGCCTCGACCATCTCGCCGACTTGCCGGCGCGGCAGCTCGAAGTCCTCGGCGAGTTCTCGCACGAGCTCGTTTTTGGTCATGCTGTCCTTTCACGTGGGGCATCGGCTCAGTGAGCCGTATCGCCCGCCATTATACGCGCAAAAGGGCGAAATTCCGGCTAGATTTCCCCCAAAAACCGTCGTTTTACGTCAGCATCCCCGCGAATAGCCGCCGCGGTGCCTTCCATCACGCTGCGGCCCTCGGCGACAACGTACGCACGGTTGGCGAGTTCGAGCGCCTGGACGGCGTTCTGCTCGACGAGCACGACGGCGACGCCGTCCGCGTTGATCTCTTTGACCACCCCGAAAATCTCACGGGTGATCTTCGGAGAGAGACCGAGCGACGGTTCGTCCATCAGCAGGATACGTGGGTCCGACATGAGCGCGCGTGCGATCGCGACGATCTGTTGCTGGCCGCCGGAGAGCGCTCCCGCCGGCCGCGTACGGATCTGCCGCAAGAGGGCAAACCGTTCGAGCATCGCTGCGGCGCGGCGTTTGGCGTCCTTGCGCGCCCGGGGTACGTGTGCGCCGACGAGTAGATTCTCCTCGACGGTCATCTCGTAGAAGAGATTGCGGCCTTCGGGGACGAGCGCGATCCCGCGCGCGACGACGCTGTTCGGTGAGGCGCCGTCGATGCGCTCCCCGTCGAGCTCGATCGTCCCGCCGCAGGGCCGCACGATCCCGAGCAGCGCCTTGAGGGTCGTCGACTTTCCCGCGCCGTTCGAGCCGATGATGCTCACGATCTCGCCGCGCTCGACGTGGAACGAGACGCCGTGGAGCGCTTGGAAATCGCCGTAATTCGCACGCAGATCGCGCACGGCAAGCATCAGACGGCCTCCAGCGGTGCGCCCAGATACGCGTCGATCACCTTCGGATCGCGTTGCACCGTCTGCGGATCGCCTTCCGCGATTCGCCGGCCCGCGTCGAGGACGACGATGCGATCCGAGATGCGCATGACCAAGCGCATGACGTGCTCGATCCCCGCAACCGCAGCAATTCCGCGCGCACGCAAACCGAGGATGAACTCCGCCATCTCGTCCATCTCGGTTGGGGTCAATCCGGCCATGACCTCGTCGAGCAGCAGAAGCTTGGGCTCGAGCGCGAGAGCGCGCGCGACTTCCAGCCGCTTGCGTTGCGTGAGCGTCAGCGACGACGCATAGCGATCGGCGAGGTGGCCCAAGCCGACGAACGCGACGATCTCGCGCGCCTGCTCGCGCGCGTCACGCAGCCGCGCATGGTGGACGAGCGCCCCGACCGCGACGTTGTCGATCACCGAAAGCCGATGGAACGGTCGCACGATTTGGTACGTCCGCGCGATCCCCATCCGCGCGATGAGGTGTGACGGCTTGCCCAAAATCGACTGACCGCGGAACCGGACGTCGCCGTGCGTCGGCCGCACGACGCCGCTGATCACGTTGAAGAGCGTCGTCTTCCCCGCGCCGTTGGGGCCGATCAGTCCGAAGATCTCGCCTTCGCGCACGTCGAGCGAGACGTCGGAGAGCGCGGCGACGCCGCCGAAGCGGACGCTGACATCGCGCACCTCGAGCAACGGTGTTTGGCTCATGCGACGGTCGTTCGGGCCGGCTGCGGCGCGCTTGCCGACGGGGTGCGGCGCTTGCGGAACGCGTCGCTGAGTGCCGGAACGATCCCGCGCGGCATGAAGAGCAAGAGCACGACGAGGAGTCCACCAAAGATCATCAGATACGCTTGCGGGAAGCGCGCCCAGAGCGCTTCGGATATCTGCGTCATCAGCACCGCGCCGACGAGCGGGCCCCACAGCGTGCCGATGCCGCCGAAGATCGCCATCACGATCGACTGCAGGTCCAAGCGCGCCGAGAACACGGCGTTCGGTTCGACGTAGGTGAGAAACCATGCGAACGCGCCGCCGAGCAGCCCCGGGATGACCGCGCTGATCGCGAACGCCGCGATCTTGGCTCGCACGACGTCGACGCCGAGCGTCCCCGCGGTTTGCTCGTCTTCACGCAGCGCCCGCAGCCGCAGGCCGAACGCACTTCGATCGAGCCATGCGGTCACCAAAAACGCGCCGACGGCGACGGCGAGCGTCCACCAATAGACGGGCTTGAGGTCCGAGCCGGGCGGGAGATAAAGGCCGCTCCCGCCGCCCGTCGCTTGCGATGCGCTCAGCAGCACGCGCGCCGTCTGCGCGAGTCCGAACATCCCCAGCGAGAAGAACGGGCCGCGCAGCCGCAGCATCAGATAGCCGGCGGGGAGCGCGAGCGCGAGCGCGACGATTCCGCCGGCGAGCGCCGCCGCATACCACGGCCATCCCGGTCCGAGCACGAGCAGTCCGGTCACGTACGCGCCGATCCCGAAGAACGCGACCTGACCGAACGAGAAATAGCCAGCGTAGCCGGAGATCACGTTCCAGCCGTACGCAAGCGCGACGTAGAGCAACGTGATGTAGACCAAGTTGACATAGTAGCCGTTGAGGCCGAGCGGTGCGACGGCGAGGATCGCCGTCACGAGCGCGACGCCGGCGAGCAGCCGCGCCGTCATGCCGTGCGCCGCCCCATGATCCCTGCCGGCAAGAAGAGCAGCACGAGAATGAAGGCGATGTAGGGCGCCGCCTCAGCGATCTTCGCCCCCGCGAAATACGAGGTGAACGAGGTTGCGCAGCCCAGCAAGAGCGCACCGACGATCGCGCCCGTGTAGCTGCCCAAACCGCCGATCGCGACGACCGCGAACGCGCTGATCGTGAAGCCGACTCCCATCTGCGGGTTGAGCGTGTAGATCAAGGCAAGCAACGTTCCGGACGCGCACGCGACGGCGCTCCCGAGTGCGAACGAGAGCGTGCGCACGCGGTCTGCGTCGACCCCGCAGGCGAGTGCGCCGTCGACGTTCTGACTCGTCGCACGGATCGCGCGGCCGAGCGCCGTGTACCGCATGATCGCGCCGAGCAGCGCCGCCAGGACGAGCGCCGTGCCGAAGGCGAGCAGCTTCGCTTCACCGACCGAGATCGGCCCGAGCTGAAACGCACCGGTGAGCACCGGCACCGAGCGAAACTCGCCGCCGAAGATCGCCAAGCCGGCGCCGGCCATGAAGTACGCGACGCCGAACGTCAGCGTCAGCGACGATGCCTCCGATCCGGCGAGGTCGCTCGGGAGCCGCCGCAAGAGGAAGCGGTGGACGAGCGCGCCGAGTACGAAGCCCAGCGCGATCGTCACCGGCAGCATGACGAGCGGATGGATCCCCCACGTCGCGTAGCACCATGCACACACGAGCGCGGCGAGCACGACGAAGTCGCCGTGCGCAAGATTCACGACGCGCATCACGCCGAAGATCACGTTGAATCCCAGAGCCGAGAGCGCGAGGACGCCGCCCAGCAACAGGCCGTCGACGAGCAGCTGGACGAGCGTCGCCGCGGTCATCGAATCAGCGCGCGCTCCAGGCGACGAGCGGGAACTTCAGTGCGCCCTGCGCGTGCGCAGACGGGTAGACGACGACTTGTTTATCGCTCTGCCACTGCTGCACGAGCGCCTGATACCCGGTCTGCTTCCCGGTGGCGTCGACCGTGTACGTCCCCATCACCGTCGGCAGCTTGAGCGATGCCATCTGATCGCGGATCTTCTCCTGATCGATCGCACCGGCGCGCTTCACCGCCTCGGCCAGCACGGCGAGACCGGCATACGCAGACGCGGAGTGATAGTCCGGATTGCGCTTGTACTCGGCCTGGAACGACTTCACGAAATCGCTGTTGCCGGTCGTCTGCAGGTCCGGGCTCCACGCCGTGCTCGCGAGCACGCCGTCGGCATCTTTGCCGGCGCTCGGGCCAAAGACCGGATCACTACCGCCGATCGCTTCGTAGAGCATCTTCGGCGTTACGTTGGCCTGCTTGAGCGCGCGCAGCAGCCCGATCGAATCGGGGACGAACGAGCCGGCGAGAACGACATCGGCGTTCGCCGATTTGATCTTCTGCACCAGCGCCGCGAAGTCGTTCGTGTTGTGCGGATAGAACTCGCTGAAGACGAGCGTCATCCCGTTCTGTTTGACGAGATCGGGGACGGCGCTCGCGATCGCGTGCGGGAACGGCGTGTCCTCGCCGACCATCGCGACCGTCTTGAGTCCGCGTGCCTTCGCCATCGCCAGCACGCCCTCGACGTAGTGCACCGCGAGCGGAAGGCCTTGGAAGATGTACTTGTTGCCGCGATCGAACGTCGCCGGTGCGGCGTCCTCCGGGCAGATCATCACCATCTTATAGCGCGCCGCGACGTTCGAGGTCGGCAGCGTGAGCGCACTGCCGTACGGCCCGGCGAGCAGGTCGACGTGGTCCTCGTTGACGAGCCGCTCGTAGAGACGCACGCCGGTCGCGGACTCACTCTGGTCGTCGTACGTCTTGAGCTCGATCGGGCGTCCGAGCAGTCCGCCTTTCGCGTTCTGCTCTTTGACCCACAATTGATAGCCTTGCAGCGTATATTTCCCGCCGTCGGCATACGCACCGGTCAACGAAACGGCGGCGCCGATCACGATCGGCTTTCCGGTTGGCGCCGCCGAGCGCGCGGGTGCCGTCGCTAGGGCGAACGTCGCGACGGCGAGCACCGCCGAGAGCAGCGATGCGGCGAATGAACGTCGTGTCATCAGGTCGTGTCCTCCTAGTGAGCGGTCCAGTCCCACGTCTCGACGGCGCGCTTGACGTGGGCGAGAAACTTCGCCGCGGTCGAGCCGTCGAAGGCGCGATGATCCCAGGTCATGCAGAAGTACATGCGGCGCCGAATCGCGATCATGTGATCGATGACGACGGCACGCTCCTCGACCGCGTCGGTCGAGACGATCGCAACGTTGGGCGGGTTGATCACCGGCGCGGTCATGAGCGACCCGAACGCGCCGTTATTGGAAATCGTGAAGGTCGAACCGGCATAGGCGTCCGGCGTGAGCGCTGCGGCCCGCGCACCGTCGGCGAGGCGCGCGATCTCGGTCGCGAGACCGTCGACGGTGAGGCGCTGTGCATCGCGCACGACGGGGACGACGAGCCCGCGCTCGTCGAGATCGACGGCGATCCCGAGGTGGACGGCATCGTTGCGGGCGAGCGCACCACCGTCCTCGCTGATCGACGCGTTGAGCGCCGGATACGCGCGTAGCGCATCGACGACGGCCCGTGCGATGAACGGAAGATACGTCAGCTTACGGCGCTTGCGTTCCTCGGCGATCCGCTCCATATCGAGCTCGACGACCGAGAACACGTTCACCGCGTTCTTCTGCGCAGCCGTCAACCGCGCCGCGATCGTACGCCGCACCGGCGCAAGCGGTTCGTACCCCCCGTCCGCGTCCCCGTCACGCTGAGCTTGTCGAAGCGCGTCCCCCCGCTGAGCTTGTCGAAGCGCACTCTCCATCGTCGCGATATACGCAAGCACGTCGCGCTTGGTAATACGCCCGCCCGCGGCACTCCCGGTCACGCGCGACAAGTCGACCGCGTGCTCGCGCGCAAGCCGCCGCACAACCGGCGAGAGCGCTTCACGTCCCGTCCGCCGCGCCGCTTCGTTCCCGACGTGCGCGGGAACGAGGACGCGTTCGTTGGAGGTCGCGACGCGCGCGACGACGGCACCGACCCGCGCTTCCGCGCCCTCCGGCACGAGGATCTCGACAGTTCCGGCGACGAGCGACGGGATCTCCATCGTCACCTTGTCGGAGGCAACCTCGAAGAGCGGCTCGTCGACGGCGACCGAATCGCCGCTCTTCTTCAGCCAGCGCGAGATCGTGCCCGTCTCGACGCTCTCGCCGAGCTGCGGCATCGCGACGTCGATCATCGGTTCACGTCTTGCCCGCGCTCTTCACGTAGTCGGGCACCGACTGCGGCGGACGTGGAATCCCGGCCATCTCCGCAATCGCGTGAAAGACGACTGCGAAGTCTTCCTTGCCGTACCCCATCCCGCGCGCCGCGGAAAGCATCTGTTGCGAGGCTGCGCCGGTCGTGATCGGCACCGCTTCGGCGCGCGCAAGCTCGAGCGCGAGCTCGAGATCCTTCTGCATCATCGGGACGCTGAACCAGGCATAGTCCGGGGGCTCGAGGATGAAGCGCATGCGGTACTGCAGCGCGGGCGATGCGATCACACCGCCCAGGAGCGTTTCGATCGCGAGCTTGCGATTGACACCCATCTTCTCCGCCATCACAACGCCTTCGCTGAACGCGACAACCTGAACGGCGAGGTTGAGATTCGCAGCGATCTTGAGCGCTTTCGCCTGCCCGACCTCGCCGACGTGGCGCACCGTCGACCCGATCGCTTTGAAGGCCGGCTCCGCGCGCTCGAACGCGTTGCGATCACCGCCGACCATGATAAGGAGATTCCCTTGGCGCAGCGTGAGGATGCTCCCGAGTACCGGCGCATCGAGGAGCTGCGCGCCTTTCTGCGCGACACGCTCGGCGAGCTCGCGCACCATGAGCGGCGCCGTCGTGCTCATGTCGGCGTAGATCTTCCCGGGCCCGAGGCCGGCGAGAATACCGTTGTCGCCTTCGAACACAGCCTCGAGCGCTGCATTGTCCGCGACCATCGTGATGATGAGATCGCACCGCTCCGCGACCTGACGGGGAGAATCGGCGACGACCAACCCGCGATCGCGCAGTCGCTCCGCTTTTGCCCGCGTACGATTCCAGCCTACAACTGAGAATTTGGCGTCGAGCAGACGCTCCGCCATTCCACTGCCCATATCGCCGAGACCAACGATGCCAACGTTCATTTTCACGGCGCTCCGCCCCAGGCTCCGCGCCCCCCACGCTTCGCGCGGGGCCCCCACGTCCGACCTCGCAACGAGATTTCGGTGTTAGGACGATCTTGCTGCGCTCGGTCCATCACCATGCTGCTGCTCCTACCAGCTCGTCGCGATGTACTTGGATTCGAGAAACTCGAGCAATCCGTCGTGACCGCCCTCGCGGCCGAGACCGCTCTGCTTGGTGCCGCCGAACGGCGCGGCAGGATCGGAGACGAGTCCGCGGTTGAGTCCGATCATCCCGGCGTCGATCGCCTCGGCACACGCGAGACCCTTGGCGAGATCGCACGTGTAGACGTACGCGACCAGGCCGTACTCGGTGAAGTTCGCGAGCGCGACGGCCTCGTCGATCCCGTCGAACTCGACGATCGGCGCGACGGGCCCGAATATCTCCTCGTGCAAGATCGTCGAACGCGGGTTCACATCGACGAGCACCGTCGGCTCGTAGAAAAACCCTCGACGTTGCGGACGCTTTGCACCGGTGAGCACCCGCGCGCCGTCACCGAGCGCGCCGCCGACAAGCTCCTCGACCTTCGCGCGACCCGGTTCGTTGACGAGCGGCCCGAGATCGACACCATCTTCGAGTCCGGGTCCGACGCGCAGCTTCGCCATCTCTTCGGAAAACCGGCGCGCGAACGCGGGCGCGATGCGCTTCTCGACGTAGAACCGATTCGCCGCGGTACATGCTTCGCCGCCGTTGCGCATCTTTGCCAGCATCGCACCGTCGATCGCAGCGTCGAGATCGGCGTCGTCGAAGACGATGAACGGCGCGTTCCCGCCCAGCTCCATCGACGACGAGACGATCTGGTCGGCGGCCTCGCGCAGCAACACGCGGCCGACCTCGGTCGAGCCTGTGAACGAAAGCTTGCGCACGCGCGGATCGTGCAGCATCGCCGAGACGACCGCGCCGCTGCGCCTCGAAGGCAACACGTTCACGACGCCCGCGGGGACGCCGGCCTCTTCGAGGATCTTGGCGATCAGCAGTGCGGTGAGCGGCGTCTCCGACGCCGGCTTGAGGATGCACGTGCACCCAGCGGCGAGCGCGGGACCGATCTTCCGCGTCGCCATCGCCGCCGGGAAGTTCCACGGCGTGACCAGGACGCTGATTCCGATCGGCTGATGCGTGACGAGGATGCGGTTCTGCCCCGACGGCGCGGTCATCACCGAGCCCACGTTGCGCACCGCTTCTTCCGAGAACCAGCGGAAGAACTCGGCGGCGTAGCGCGTCTCGCCGAGCGCGTCGCGCAGTGTCTTGCCGTTCTCGCGCACGATCAGCTCCGCGATCTCGCGATCGCGCGCGAGCATCAGCTCCCACGCCCGCCGCAAGATCTCGGCCCGCTCGCGCGGCGCGGTGCGCGCCCAGCCGGCCGCCGCCTCTTCCGCCGCATCGACGGCGGTGATCGCGTCGACGACCGTCGCGCTCGCGACCTCGGCGAACGGCTCACCGGTCGCGGGATCGACGACCGCGATGCGCTCGCCGTCCGAAGATGGACGGCGCCCGCCGCCGACAATCAGCTCGGTTTCGTAGGCGCGTTCCGTCACGGTGCTCATCGGGCCATCTCCTTGCTGACGACGTCGACGATTCGCTCGACCGACGGACGCGCGAGATCTTCGAGAACGTCGGCGCTCGGGAGCGGGATGTGCGGCGTGGTGATCCGCACCACCGGACCGTCGAGGTCGTAGAAGCACTCCTCGCCGATCAGCGACGCGAGTTCGGCGCCCCACCCGCACAGCCGCGGGTTCTCCTCGACGGTGAACACGCGGCTCGTCGTCGCGACGGCGTTCAGAATCGTTTTCGTGTCGAGCGGGACGAGCGAGCGCACATCGATGACCTGCGCCGAGATCCCCTGCGATTGCAATCGCCCCGCCGCTTCGAGCGCGCGCGGCACCATCGCACCGAGCGCGAGAACCGTGCAGTCGCTCCCGGCACGCGCGACGTTCGCAATACCGAGTGGAACGAGGTGCTCTCCGTCGGGAACCTCACCGCTCGTCGGATAGAGCCCCTTCGCCTCGAAGAACAACACGGGATCGGGATCGCGAATCGCCGCGGCCATCATCCCTTTCACATCAGCGGGATTCGAGGGCGCGACGACCTTGAGTCCCGGAACCGCCATCGCCCAGTTCTCGACCGCCTGCGAGTGCTGCGCGCCGAAGCGCAAGCCGCCGCCGTTCCCGGTCTTGATCACGAGCGGCAACGCGATCTGACCGTCGGTCATGTAGCGCGTCTTCGCGATCTGATTCGCGACGATGTCCCAACAGACGGCGAGAAAATCGGAGAACATGATCTCGGCGACGGGCCGCAGTCCCGTCATCGCGGCACCCATCGCTGCGCCGAGGATCGCTTGCTCGGAGATCGGCGTGTCCCACACGCGATCGTGGCCGAACTGCTCGAGCAGCCCGACCGTCGTCTTGAAGACGCCGCCCGCCGCGCCGATGTCCTCGCCAAGGATCACGACGTTCGGATCGCGCTCCATCTCTTGCGCGATCCCCGCCGAGACGGCGTCGCGGTAGGTCAATTGCGCCACTCGGAGCCTCCGTCGGCCCAGACGTTGGTCATCAGCAACTCCGGCCCGGGCGGCGGACCGTTCTTCGCCGCCTCGGTCGCGCGATCGACGAGCGCGAGCGCCTCGGCGTCGACCGCGTCGATCTCCGCTTGCGCGACGCCGCGCTCGCGCAGTTTCTCTTTGTAGCAGTCGATCGGGCAGCGCGCGAGCCACGCCTCGACCTCCGCACTAGGCCGGTACGTCGCGGGGTCGGCGCGCGAGTGTCCACCGTGACGGTACGTCTGCGCCTCGATCAGCGACGGTCCGCCGCCGCTGCGCGCGCGCTCGTAGGCGCTCTGCGCGGTGCGGTAGCACGCCTCGACGTCGTTGCCGTCGATGAGCACCGGCTCCAGACCGTACGCCGCCGCGCGATCGGCCGCCGGATTGGGGACCGCGGTCACCGCGCCGATCGGCGTGTACTCCATGTAGAGGTTGTTCTCGCACACGAAGACGACCGGGAGCTTCCACACCGCGGCGAGGTTGAGCGCCTCGTGGAACGCGCCGATGTTCGTCGTCCCGTCGCCGAAGAAACAGACCGCGACCTGCTCGGTCCCGCGCAGCTTCGCCGACCACGCTGCGCCGGCCGCGATCGGCAGATGCGCGCCGATGATCGCATACGATCCCATCGCGCCGCGATCGACGGCGGTGAGGTGCATCGAGCCGCCCTTCCCGTGCAGCAACCCGTTCGCGCGCCCGAGCAGCTCGGCCATCGTCGCACCCGGATCGGCGCCGCGTGAGAGCACATGATTGTGCCCGCGGTACGTGCAGAACGTCCAGTCGTCGGCCCGCATCGCGTGAGCGAAGCCGGCCGCAACCGCTTCCTGCCCGATCCCCAAATGCGATGTGCCCTTGACGAGGTTCTGCAAGAACAGGTCGTACGCGCGCTTCTCGAACAGCCGCAGCTCGATCATCCGCTTGTACAACCCGAGCGCGGTTGCGCGATCGAGCGCGGCCGACGGAACGTCGAGTGTCCCGCTCAACGCGGCTTGCTCCCGAAATCGTAGGGGTTCGTGATAAACAGCTCCTGCGCAGGAAAGCGCGTGATCACGCTCGCGCCGCGCTCGGTGACGACGATCTCTTCCTCGATCCGTGCCGCCGAGAACCCGTCGGACGCCGGGCAGTACGTCTCGAGCGCGAACACCATCCCGACCTTGATCTCCATCGGGTGCTCGAGCGAGTTGAGGCGCGAGATCACCGGCCGCTCGTGCAGCGCGAGCCCCAGACCATGGCCGAACTGCAACCCGAACGCTTCCATCTCGGACGAGAAGCCGAACTCTTCGGCCTTCGGCCAGGCGCGCGCAACGACGTCGGTCGTGACGCCGGGACGGATCAGTTCGATCGAGCGATCGATCCACTCGCGGCACTTCTTGTACGCGTCGCGCTGCGACGGCGTCGCGTAGCCGACGCTGAACGTGCGGTAATAGCACGTGCGATAGCCGTTGAACGCCGACATGATGTCGAAGAACGCCTGGTCGCCGGGCCGGATGAGCCGGTCGGAGAAATTGTGTGGGTGCGGGTTGCAGCGCTCGCCGCTGACCGCGTTGATCGACTCGACGTCGTCGGATCCCAGCTCGTAGAGCTTCTTGGTGGCGAGCGCGACGATCTGGTTCTCGCGAATACCAGGCTTGAGCGCCTCGACGATGTCCTGATACGCGCCGTCCACGAGCGCCGCCGAGGTCGAGAGCAAGAGAATTTCGTCCTCGCTCTTGATCTCGCGCGCGTCGTGCATCACTTGCTGTCCGTCGCGCACGCTGATTGCGTGCTGCTGCAGCGCAAACAGCAGCGGCGGCTCGACGATATCCAAACCCAGCGGCATCTTGTCGACGCCGGCCTCGCGCAACAGCGAGGCGATCTCGGCCGCGGTGCTCTCGAACAGTCCGACGTCCGGCGCGATCGCGCCGCGCAGTCCGAGCAAACCCGCCCTGCAGTCGTGCTGCTTGAGCCACGGCGCGTAGAGCCGGTGGTGCTTGGCCGCCGAGCCGAAGTCCCACACGACCGGGTCGCCGGTACGGGTCAGCAGGCAGAAGCGCGTCATCTTGTCGCGCGACCACTCGCCGATCATCGTCGAGCTCACGTAGCGGATGTTGTTGACGTCGAACAGCAGCAGTGCGCCCAGGTCGCTGTTGTTGAGCGCCTGGCGGGCTCGCCCCAGCCGGTATTTGCGGAGCCGGTCGAAGTCGACGCGCTGCTCGAAATCGACCCCCATCGGTCCGGGAGCGGGGATCGGACGGGAATCAACCCTCGGCTCTGTCTGCATCAGGCAGAAATCTCTTTCTGAAATCGATTGCAGGTGACAGCGAGTATACTCGGAAAACGCCGGTTGGCAAGTAGGAGGTGACCTCATGGGACGACCCTCACGCCGCGCGTTCCTCGCCGGCACCATCGCCGCGACTGCCCTCGCCCCGACGGGCCTGAAGGCACAGACACCGACCCCGCTCCGTGTCGCCTACTTCCCCGGAGTCGGCGCGCTGCCGCTCCTCGTCGCGCTCAAACAGGGCACGTTCACGCACGAAGGCCTCGACGTCAGCGCGACGCCGACGCCGAACTCCGCGGAGCTGTTTCAAAAGCTCGACAGCGGCGCGCTCGACCTCGCGCACACGTCGATCGACAACCCGATCGCCTACAATTCCGGCGTCGGCGCAGCGCCCACGCAGAACCGCGACTTCATCGCGATCATGGGCGTCGACGACGGGATGCTGCGGCTCGTCGCGCGTCCCGGGATCGCGACGATCGCCGACCTCAAGGGCAAGACGCTCGCCGTCGACGCGATGTCGACCGGCTATGCGTTCGCGTTACGCGCGATGCTCGAAAAGGGTGGTCTGCGCGACGGTGAGTACACGCTCGTCGCCAAAGGCGGAACGCAGCAGCGCGCCGAGGCGCTCGGACGCGGCGAGTTCGACGCGACGCTCGTCACGCCGCCGTTCGATTTCGATCTCGCGACCCGCGGCTACACGACGCTCGCGAAGGCGACCGAGATGCTCGGGCCCTATCAAGGGATCAGCATCGTCGTGCGCCGCGCGTGGCTGGACGGACATCGAGAGGCCGCGGTGCGGTACGCGCGCGCGTTTCGTGCCGCGCTTGCGGCGACGACGAAGGACCCCGCAACGTCGACCGCGCTGCTCGCAAGCACGCTCAAGGTGAGCGACGCCGTCGCGCGGCAAAGCTTCGCGGCAGCGTTCGGCCCCGGCGGCGGCGTGCACGCGGACGGCGCGCTCGACATGGCCGGAATTGCGACTGTCCTTGCGCTGCGCGCGAAATACGCGCCGCCGGGCGCCGGCAGCGATCCCGCACGCTTTGTCGACGACGGGATCACTGCGGCGCTCACGACGGCGACGCGTTAGTCGTAGAGCCCGATCAGGGTGATCCCGCTCCCGCTCTGCGCGTCGAGAATATAGAGGTCGAGGTTGATCAGCGAACCGGTCGGGAGAATGTTACCGGTGTCGCTGGCACCGCTCGCGCCCGAGTAGCCGGCCTTTCCTTGCGACGGCAGGAACGTCGTCGTCACCTTGGTGGGCGCCGACGACGTCGAGGGCGCGAACCAGAAGCCGATCCCCGGCGGCGTCGTTACGCCGGTCGCGGTGAACTGCGTCCCGGCGGTGTTCGCCGTGTTGTTCGTCAGCGCCGAGACGAGCGTTGCCGTGCCGGCGACACCGCCGTAGTTCGTCGTTCCCGGCGGGAACGTGCCGAACGAGATCGCCGGCGTTCCGGCATTCGCGAACAACACGGCTGCGTGGTGCACGTTGATCGTGTAGCTTCCGGACGGCGTCGAGAACGCGGGCTCCGCGAAGAATTGGCACTGCAAACCGGTCGTCGAGCCCGGGGTCTGCTTCGCAGAACCGGCGACGACGATCGTGTAGTTGAACGCCGGCGCCATCGCCGGCGTCGTGCACGTCAGCGTCGGCGTCGTCCCGCCGGGCGGAAGGATCTCGACGAGATGTGCGACCCCCGAGAGCTGGACGGCCGGCGCGACCGTGCCGTACGTCGCACTCGAAGCCGCGAGCAACCCTGTCGGCGAGTCGATGCGGAAATCGAGCGGACCCGCGTCGGGCGAGCCGTCGATGATGCGCAGGTTCGTGGCGGCCGATCCGGTCCCGCTGATGTTGTTCTGAAGCGGACCGCAGGCCGAAAGCGCGACGGCGCACGTCGAGGCAAGCGCGAGCAAAGCAGAGCGAAGCATGGTCATCATCGTACTGATGCAGGCTTGGCGACCCCTGGTAAGCCAGGCGGCGGGGCCGTGGAGTCGCGAACGACGAGATGCCCCGAAAAGCGCAGGACGGTCCGCGCCCGCTCCAAGCCGTCGCCGCGGGCGAGCGCCGTGACCAGCTCGGCGGCGACGCGGCCCATCTCGCGCAGCGGGAGCGCGTAGCAGGTCAGCGCCGGCGTCGAGACCGCGTACCATTCGGGATCCTCGTATGCGACGAGGCTCAGCTCGGCCGGGACGCGCACCTTCGCGTCGGCCAGTGCGCGCAAGACACCGCTCGTCAGCGGGCTGCCGCTCGAGAAGAGCGCGGTCGGACGCGGCTCGCGTTCGAGCACCTCGCGCGTCTGCGCGTATCCCGAGGCGGGTGTGTACGCACCGTAGAGCACGATCTCGTCGTTCGCATCGAGTCCCGCCGCGCGCAACGCCGCGCGGTAGCCTTCGACGCGGTAGCGCGTCGTACTGAACGCCGACGGCCCGGTCAGCATCGCGATGCGCCGATGACCGAGCTCGAGGAGATGCCGCGTCAGCGCGGCTGCGCCTTCGCGATCATCGGAAACGATCGCGTCGAAGCGTCCGTGCGGCGAGTGCCGCAACAGCTCGACGAGCGGCGTCGGCGCGCCGCCCTCTTCGAGCTCGCGTGCATCCGTGGGTGACGACGGCACATGGACGATCCCGTCGACGCGGTGCTCGACGAGCGTGCGCAGATAGCTGCGGTCGTGTGCCGGATCGCCGTTCGAGATGCACAGGATCAGCCGATAGCCGCGTTCCTCGAGCGCGCCCTGCAGCACTGTCGCGCTTTCGGCGAAGAAGTCGTTGCGGATGTCGGGGATGATCAAGCCGATCGTGTGCGTGGACTGGACGCGCAACGCGCGCGCGAGCGCGTTCGGGCGATAGCCGAGCTCGCGCGCGGCGCGCAGTGCGCGGCTACGCGTGTCCTCGTCGACGTACGGATGACCGCTCAAGGCGCGCGAAACCGTCGCGGTGGACAGCCCGGCCCGCTTCGCGACGTCGCGCAGGGTGGCTATCGACGCAGCTCCATGGCGATACCGCGAGCGTACCACCGTGGCATCCCGTGTGCAATCGATTTCAAGAACCAGCCTAGGAGTTTGTCGGGCTTTTGCCCGGCAAACGACGACGGGCGGATCGGCCGCAGGCCGAACGCGACGGATTGCGCGTAGCGCAATCCACTAGGCCAGGACGAAGCGCTCCAGCTTGGCGATCCCCAGCCGCTCCGCCATGGCATCGAGCGCCTCGAACACCTTGTCGTTGATCGGGACGCCCTCACGGCGGAAGCGCGCGGTCGCCTCGTGCTCGGGATCGCCGGCGACGGCAACGTGGTCCGCGCCGGGGGCCGTCCGGCTCTCCTTGAACGTGCGCAGCTCGCGGTCGAGGTCGGCGCCGAACGGACCCAGATCGCGCATTGCGTCGATTCGCAGCGCGCCGAAGAAGTGCGACGTATACCCGCCGTGCAGCCCGTCCTCGGGAACCTTGAGCTGGTTCCCGAACGGTCCGCCGCCCAAGACCGCGCAGAGGATCTCGACGAGCGCCATCAAGCCGTAGCCTTTGTGACCACCGTTCTCGGTGCCGCTCCCGCCGAGCGGCAAGAGCGCGCCTTTCGTTTTCGCGAGCGTCGCGTCGAGCGTCTCGCGACCGTCAGGACCGACTGCCCAGCCGGGCTTGAGCGCCTTGCCTTTGCGTTCAGCGACCTCGAGACGACCGAACGTGACCGCCGTCGTCGCCATATCGAGCACGAACGGCGGCTCGTCGTGCGCGGGGATCGCGACGGCGATCGGATTCGTCCCGGCGATCTTCTCGCGACCGAACGTCGCGACCGCCAGGCGCGTCGCGTTCGTCGAGGAGATCCCGATCATGTCGTGCGGGAGCGCCATCATCGCGTAGTACGCGGCGATCCCGTAGTGGTTCGAGTTGCGGACCGTCGAGAATGCGATCCCGTGCTCGCGCGCCTTCTCCAGCGTGCGCGCCATCGCGCGTTTCGATGCCGGATGGCCCAGGCCGTTCCCGGCGTCGAACGCGGTGAGCGTCGGCGCTTCGCGTAACGTCGTGAAGCTGGCGCGCGGATCGACGACGCCGGCTTCGATGCGGCGCACATAGAAGTGATCGAGCCGCGCGATCCCGTGCGACTCGACGCCCCGCAAGTCGGCCGCGATGAGGACGTCGGCGACGTCGTTCGCGTCGGATTCGCTCACGTTCACGGCGCGCAGCGCGCTGACGATGAACGCCCGCTCCGCCGCCTCAGGCGTGCGGATCTTCGAGGGTTCTTCGCCGATCATCTAGTGCGCAACGGCGAACTTCTGGTTCGCGATCTGGGTAACGACGAGCGAGTCTCCCGAGAGACCGTTATGATCGGTCGGCGAGAGCCGGAACGTCCCGCTGACGCCGGAGTACGTGACGTGTTCGAGCGCGTCACGCAACTTGGGGCCGTCGGAGCTCTTCGCGTGCTCGAGCGCGGCCTTGAGAACGTACACGCTGTCGTACCCGAAGCCGCCGAAGATGCTCACCGCGCCGTCCTTCGGATAGTTCTTGAGGAACTCGCCGATGTAGTGCCCGAGCACTTTCTTCTGCGGGTCGTTTGCGGGAAGCTGATCCGCGACGTTGATCTTCGTGCTCGCGATGTATGCGCCGTTGAGCGCCGCGCCGGCCTGGCTGGGGAAGATCCCCGTCGCCGAACCGTCGGAATAGACGAGCGGGGCGTTCAGGCCGAGCTCGCGATACGCCTTGAGCACGACGTTCGCCGACGGGAGCGTCGTCCACACGACGATCGCCTGCGGGTTGGCGGCTTTGGCGTGGGTGAGCTGTGTCGTCGCGTCGCTCGCCGTCGCCGCGATCCCGTCGGCCGCCGCGATGTCGAAGCTCTTCGCGTCCGGCGTCTCCTTGAAGTGCGCGAAGCCCGTCTTGCCGTAGTCGTCGTCGCGATAGACGAAGGCGACCTTCGTCGCGTTCTTCTTCTTGAGGAACGACTGGATCGTCGCCCCGACGTGCGTGTCGTTGATCGGCATCTTGAACGTCCACTTGTGCTGCGCGACCGGCTCGATGATCTGTGCGTTCGAGGCGAGCGAGATCAACGGGATCGAGGCGGCCTGCACGAGCGGTTCCATCGCGAGCGTCGTCTGCGTGAGCGAGCTCCCGATCACCGCGATCGGATGCTGGTCGAGCAGCTGGCGCACGTCGTTGACAGCGGTCGTCGCGTTCGACTCATCGTCGAGGATCTGCACCTTGAGCGGATGCCCGTTGACGCCGCCGGCCTTGTTGATCTCATCGACGGCCATCTGCACGCTGTCCGCTTCGGGACGGCCGAGCGACGAGCCGGGGCCGCTCTCCGAGAGTACGGCTCCGATCAAAAGAGGTTCTGCGGCAGCGCCGACCGCGCGCGGCGACGCCGAGGCCGCGAAAGCGAGTCCCAGCGCGAGCGCGCCGAGACGCACGAACGTCCGAGTCATCTGGTGTCCTCCTCGCGCGCGGTTCTTCCGCGCGGCGCCTATGTCATGCTTGCGAGGAGAGGTAGATCTGCTGCGCCTCCCGCGCGAGTTGCTCGGACGACTCCGTCGCGACGACGCGGCCGCGCTGCATCACGTAGGCGCGGTCGCAAATCCGCGCCGCCAGACGAAGGTTCTGCTCGACGAGCAGCAGCGTAACGCCGCGCTCGGCGAGCCGCGCAAGCGCGCCGAAAATGTCGCTACGCACCTTCGGCGCGAGACCCAGGCTCGGCTCGTCCAGGAGCAACAGCACGGGCTCGGCCATCAGCGCGCGACCGATCGCGACCATCTGCTGTTCGCCGCCCGAGAGCGATCCCGCGATCGCATGCTCGTAGCGCACCAACGCCGGAAAGAGATCGAAGACCGCGGCGGCGTCATGCGCAAGCTGTGCACGCGACGCGCGGCGTGCATACGCGCCCATCAGCAGGTTCTCGCGGACGGTAAGCGGCGCGAAGATCCCGCGCCGCTCGGGGACGAGCGCGACGCGGCGCGCGGCATGGCGTTCCGGCGTCTCTCGGGTCACGTCGACGCCGCCGATGCGGATCGTTCCCGACGCCGGCGGAACGAGTCCGGTGATCGAGCCGACCAGGGTCGTCTTCCCCGCGCCGTTGGGACCGACGAGCGCGACCGTTTCGCCGCGCTGCACCAACAGACTCACGTCCCACAGCACCTGCACGCGCCCGCGAAACGTCGACACGTGTTCGACCTCGAGGACCGGCGACTCATTCATGCTAGCTCGTCCCCGAGATACGCGTCGACGACGACCGGGTCACGCGCGACCGCCTGCGGTTCGCCCTGCGTGATCAGACGCCCGTGATCGAGCACGACGACGCGGTCGGCGACGGCGAGGAGCTCGCCGACGGCGTGCTCGACGAGCAGCACCGCGATCCCCGCGTCGCGCGCCGCGCGCACCGTGCGCAGCACGTCGTGAATTTCGTCGGGATTGAGCCCCGAGAGCGGCTCGTCGAGGAGCAGCACCTTCGGCTGCACGGCGAGCGCGCGCGCGAGCTCGAGGAGCCGTTCCTCGCCGAACGCGAGCGACTCCGTGCGGCGCTCCGCGATCGCTTCGATCCCGCTTCGCTCGAGCAACGCACCGGCGCGTTCGCGCAACGCGGCGTCGGCGCGCCGGCGGCTTGGAAGACCCAGCCCGCACGGGAGCAGCGCGCGATCGGGGCGCGGCGGATACGTTCCGCGTGTCTCGTGTGCAGCGAGCGCGACCTCGACACTCTCGCGCGCGGTCAGCCCGGCGAACATCACCGGCGTCTGGAACGTGCGCGTGACGCCGCGTGCGGCGATCTCCTCGACGTCGAGTCCGGTCAACGACCGCTCGTCGAGCGTGACGTCTCCCGCGCTCGGGCGCTGCACGCCGCTGATGCAGTTGAAGAGCGTCGTCTTCCCAGCCCCATTGGGTCCCATCACGCCGAGCACTTCGCCGCCACGCGCCTCGAACGTCACGTCGTCGACGGCGACGACGCCGCCGAAACGCATCGTGACGTTGCGAACGGAGAGCGTGGTCATGCGCGGCGTGCCGCGCGGCCGAGCAGTCCTTGCGGCCGCAGCACGAGGACGAGCACGAGGATCACGAAGCCGACGCCCTCTTCCCAACCCGTTTTGGTGAGACCGCCGGCGACTTTCTCGACGATCCCGAGCGTGAAGCCGCCGACGAGCGCGCCCGGCAGGCTCTCAAGTCCGCCGAGCACCGCGGCGACGAATCCCGCGAGCCCGAGCGTGAGGCCCATATCGTAGGTGCCGCTCGTGATCGGCACGACGACGACGCCGCCCAATCCGCCGATCGCCGCCGCCGCGACGAAGCTCCATAGCGCGAACGTGCGCAGCGGAATCCCGAACGTCGCCGCGATCGGCGGATTCGCGACCGCGGCACGCACCGCCGTCCCCGCATACGTGTGCCGGAAGAACACGTACAGCGCAGCGAACACGAGGATGTCGGTCGCGAGCACCCACGCGGCCTGCGGCGGCAGCACGCCGCCCAGCACGTGGATCGCGCTGCCGCTGCTGAACGCATTGAGGCTATACGGATTCGTCCCCCAGACGAACAACGCGGCTCCGCGCAGCGCGACGTCGAGCCCGAGCGTGATGAAGATCAGCGTGACACCGGTCGCGGCGCGCGCCGGACGGATCGCGAAGAGATACGCGATCGCGCCGCACGTCGCGGCGACCAGTACGGCAAGCAACGCCGTCCCCCACAACGGCATCCCGGTTCCCGCGAGAGACGCGGCCGTCATCGCACCGATCATCGCGAACTCGCCCTGCGCGAAGTTGATGATCCCCGTGACCTGGTAGATCAGCACGAAGCCCGCCGCGACCAGCGCGTAGATCGCCCCGACGACGACGCCGGCGAGCACGTATTGCCAGAGCGCGTCGATCACGCGCGCCCCTCGGCGGCGAAACGGCCCGCGATCCCGCGCGGGAGCAGGATCAGCATCGCGATCAAGATGACGCCCAAGAAGAACGACTGAAAATCGCCGCGCGCGCTCGGCAGGATCACCGGCACGACGATCTGCAGCAGCTGGCCGAGCGCGACGACGACCGCCGCGCCGATGACCGCGCCCCACAGCGTGCGGATCCCGCCGACGATCGACATCAACACGAAGTTCACCGAGAGCAGCACCCCGAACGAGCTCGGGTCGATGTACGACTGATACGACGCGTAGACGGCGCCCGCGATTCCGGCGTACACCGCGCTGAGCACGAAGGTCTGCCGCTTGACGCCTTGCGCGTCGACGCCGAGCGCCTGCGCGCCGAGCTCGCCGGACGAGATCGCGACGAGCGCGCGACCGAAGCTCGAGCGGACGAGATTCGCCGCGAACCACAGCGCGATCGCGAGCAGCGCCCATGCCAACACCGCGTACGCGCGCAAGTCGAACGTGAACGCGCCGAGCGTGAAGCCGGGGATGTTCTTCACCCCCGACGATCCGCCGATCCAGTCCCACTCGTTGAAGACGACCGCGATCACGATCCCGAGCGCGAGCGTCGCGAGCGCCAGCAAGTTCTCGCGCAAGCGCAGCGCGACGAAGCTGAGCACGTACGCGACGACCGCCGCGACCACCGCACCGGCGAGCATCCCGAGCCACGGTGAGACGCCGGCCTTCGTCCCGAGGATCGCCGACGTGTAGGCACCGATCCCGACGAAGCCGGCTTGGCCGAGCGAGACCTGCCCGCCGTATCCCATGAACAGGTTGAGGCCGACCGTCACCAGCCCGTAGAGGCCGACGATCGTGAGCAGCCCGGTGTAGTATGAAGGCACGAGCCATGCGATCGCCGCGACGGCGAGCGGCAGCCCGAAGAACGCGCGCGTCGCGAGCACCACGGTGCGAATCGTGCGCCGGGCGAAATCGAATCCCTTGCAGAAGGCTCCCGCAATGCGCTCTTCTGCGGCTGCCGTATCACCCGCGTGGAATCTGCGCGGGGTCTCGCTCATGGCGTTCGCGCACGGCGCCAGTGACTTGTACTCCGGAATCGTTCCGTTCGTCATCTTCTATGACGTCACGCGCGCCGGTCTGCCGCCCTGGTGTCAGGGCGCGCTTGCGTTCCTGTGGTACCTCACGAGCTCGATCGCGCAGCCGCTCGTCGGCGCGTACAGCGATCGCCACGGACGATGGTGGTTCTTGCCGGCCTCGGTCGCGCTCACCGCGGTCGCCGTCTCCGGGGCAGCGATGACGGCGTCGTTCGCCGTCCTTGCCGCCTGCGTGGTCTTCGGTGGATTCGGTTCTGCGGTGATGCATCCCGAAGCGGGTCGCTACTCCTCGCTCCTGGGCGGGGCGCGGCGCGCGTCGGCGATCTCGATCTTTCAGATCGGCGGTCAGGTCGGCTACGGCATCGGCCCAATCGTTGCCGCCGCGCTGCTCGCGCACGGCGGCGCATCGTCGGCGCTCGCGATGAGCATCCCGGGGATCGCCGCTGCGCTCGGCGTCGCCGCGGTGATGCCGGGCGTCGCGCGCCATGCCGACGCGGCGCAACCGCGCCACCACGCGGCGCACAAAGACGAAGCCGCTCGCGTCGACCGCGTTGCGATCGGCTTGCTCGTCGCAAGCACGTCGCTGCGCTACCTCACCGGCGCCGCGTTTGCGTTCTATCTGCCCAACTTGCTGACCGCTCGCGGACTCTCGCTCACCGCGACCGGCGCCGTGGTGACCGGATTTCTGATCGCGGCCGCTGCTGGATTGTATGTCGGCGGCGCGACCGCCGATCGCTTCGGGCACGCGCGCGTCGCGATCGTCGGGCTCGTCCTCGCCGTCCCGCCGCTGCTGCTCGCGCTCGCAACGCACGGGACGTTGACCGTCGCGCTGTTGCTGCTCGGCAGCGCACTGCTCTCGGTGCAAAATGCACCCGGCGTCGCGCTCGCGCAAGCGCTGCTGCCGCGCAATCTCGGGATGTCGCTCGGGCTGATGAACGGCGTCGCGTTCGGGATCGGCTCGGCCGGCGTCGCGCTGGTGGGCGTCGTCGTGACGCGAGCGGGCGCCGATCTCGCGCTCGCGCTCGTCGCCCTGGCGCCGCTGTTCGCCGCGCTCGCTTACTCGATCGTCGACCGGAGGCGCACGGGAGGGACTTCCTTCGCCGGGGTGAAGGCCCGCGAACCTCTCACGTAACGCATAACGCACGAGGAGGGCTGCCCGATGGATGACATCGCGCGCCTCAGGAACGTCGCCGTCGTCGGACCACACCACGCTGGGAAGACGACGCTGGTCGAAGCGTTGCTCGCGCACTGCGGGGCGATCCCGCGGCGAGGCTCGGTCCGAGACGGAACCACCACGACCGACTGCGAGCCGGAAGCGATCGACCACCTCCAATCGGTGTGCGCGGGGTTCGCGCACGCAACCTGCGGTGAGATCGACATCACACTGGTCGACACACCGGGGTTCATCGACTTCTTCGAGGAGACCAAGCTCGCGCTCGTCGCCGCTGATGCAGCCGTCATCGTTATCGACGCCGAGCCTGAACGCGTCGCACAAACTGCGGCGATCGTCGATCACCTCGAAGCGCGGCAGATGCCGCACCTGTTCTTCGTCAACAAACTCGACCGCCCGGGCGCGGACTTCGACGCGACGCTCGCCTCGCTGCGCTCGGCCTACGGCCCGCATGTCGTTGCAACGCACCTTCCGATCGGTGCGGGCGAACGCTTCGGCGGCTACATCGATCTCGCCACGCAACGCGCATTCCTGAGCGACGACACGCGCATCTCGGAGATCGACGTTCCCGCCGCGCTCCAGTTCGCCGCCACGGATCTGCGCACGACGCTGCTCGAAGCGCTCGCCGATTTCGACGACACGCTGATGGAAGAGCTGCTCGACGGAAAGGACCCCACGCAGGCCGAGATCGACCGCGATCTGTGTGACGACTGCGCACACGATCAGATCATCCCCGTGCTGGTCGGTTCTGCTCAGGAGAATGTCGGGATCGCGCCGCTCGTCGACGCGATCGCACGACTGTTCCCGTCGCCGGCGGCGGAAGTGCGCCGCGACGTCGACGGACGTCCGATCGTGCCGCGCGCCGACGGACCCGTCGTCGCGCAAGTGTGCAAGACCGTCGTCCACCCGCAGCAAGGAAAGCTTTCGATCGTCCGCGTCTTCAGCGGCACGTTGATGCCGTCGACCCCGCTGGTCGACGCCTCACGCGATCAGACGCTGCTGCGTCCGGGCGGTATCGTACGGCTCTTCGGCAAGCGCCAAGAACCGGTCATCGCCGCCGGACCCGGGAGTATCGTCGCACTCTCGCGTCTCGACGACGTCCATACCGGCGACACGCTCACGTCGCCGGGCGCGGGGATCATCATGCCGACGGTGCCGCTGGGCGAGCCGCTCTTCGCGGTTGCGATCGCTCCGGCCCAAAAGCTCGACGAAGCGAAGCTCGCGCAGGCGCTCGCGCGCCTCGTCGACGAGGACCCCGCGCTGCGCGTCGCGCGCGCCGAGCTGACCGGCGAGCTGCAATTGCTGGGCAACGGCGAGGTCCACGTCGCGACCGCGACCGAACGCCTCGCGCGGAAGTTCCGCGTCGACGTGAAGACCTCTGCACCGGCGGTCCCGTACCGCGAGACAATCAGCAACGGAACCGAGGCGCATGGGCGGTACAAGCACCAGACCGGCGGGCACGGACAGTTCGCCGACGTGAAGCTGCGCATCGAAACGCGACCGCGTGGCCACGGCATGACCTTCTCCGACGAGATCGTCGGCGGCGTCGTACCCAAGCAGTACATCCCGGCGGTCGAGAAAGGCGTGCGCGAAGCACTTGCGAGCGGCCGGCACGGCTTCCCCGTCGTCGACCTGCACGTCGTCCTGTACGACGGTCAGTTCCATTCCGTCGATTCGAGCGAAGCGTCGTTCAAGACCGCTGCGGGAATGGCGATTCGCGACGCGCTCGAGCGTCTGGGGACCGTCGTGCTCGAACCGCTGGTCCGCGTGACGACGACGGTCCCGTCGTCGTCCCTATCGGCCGTTGTCGGCCAGCTCACCGCCAAACGTGGCCAGATTCTCGGCTTCGAAAGTGGCCAGAAGCCTGGTTGGGACCAGGTCATCGCGCTCGTCCCGCAGGCCGAGCTCGCGCGTTACGTCACCGAGCTACGCACCGCCAGCGCGGGGCTGGGGACCTATTGCGCAAAACACGAGCGCTTCGAGATCGCGCCGGAACGCGCGCTCGCGGCGAGCTGAGACCGATGATGAGGACGGGAGGCGTGAGGCCAGCCGCGGAAGGCCGCGGCGTGGACGTCGCGCCTCCCCTCCCCGACCAAAGACTCCCCATCAACGAGTGTCCGGCTCACCGCGCGATCGAGGTGCTCGGCGACAAGTGGAAGTTGCTGATCATCATCGAGCTCGGACAGAACGGCCGCATGCGCTTCGGTGCGTTGCACGACGCGCTCTCTGGAATCAATCAGAAAGTGCTGACGAACGCGCTGCGCGGACTCGAGCGCGACGGTATCGTCGAGCGCGTCGCCTACGTCGAGCTCCCGCCGCGCGTCGAGTACTTCCTGACCGAGCGCGGACGCGCCGCGCTTCCCGTCGTCAACGCGTTATCGGCGTGGGCGCGGGAGAACGGGATCTGAGCAGCAGACCGACCAGCTCGTCGAGGAACGCCGCGCGCAGCTCCGGCCCCGCCGTCTCGAACCGCGTCCGATTTTGGTACATGACCGTGCTGAACAACGATCCCGTCAGCGTACGCGCGACGACGTAGGGATCGTTCCAGCCGACGCCGCGCAGCGCGTCGGCGACGATCGCAAAGGCGCGCTCCTGTGCGGCGACGAGTCGCCCACGCCGCGGCTCGTCGAGCGGTAACGCCATACACCAAACCGTGTACCATGCATCCCACGCGTCGACGTGCCGCATGTAGACCGTCCCGAGCTCGATCAGACGTGCACGCAGCTCGCCGGCGCGTTGCGCCGCTGCCGCGAGCGCTTCGTTGAGCTCGTCGAAGCCCTCGAGAACGTCGTCGACGACAGCTTCCAGCAAACGGCGCTTGGAGGGATAGTAGCGATAGAGAAGCGAGCCGCCAATACCGCACGCGTCGGCAACGATGCGCATCGTGCACCCCTCGAAGCCGTACTCAGCGAACGCGCGCAGCGCTGTTCTTGTAATCGCGCGGCGTCGTTCCATATTGCGAGGACGACCGGGACGGGCGCTCGCGAGTGGACGATGTGACACGTACGAAACGGAAGTGTAGCACGACTCGTGCACTTCATGAACCGCCGATATCGATAATGTAAGACGCGCTCGCACGAAACTCTGCGTGCTTCGTGCGCCGCTGCCGATACAGAATGATTGCGCATGGCTGCGGTCGCCTCGGCAAACGAGACGAGCAGACGCGCAACTTTCATCGCATTTTCATCGGTGCGCGAGAGCGAGCGTGCGCGTCGCTCGTTGACCAGGGTACAGAGGGACCGTTCTGCTTCCTTCGGCCCCGAGGAGACCTCCATGCGCACGAGCCCCTTTTGGTCCGCGCCCGCCGCGCGCGCGTTCCTCATCGCCTGCACCGCATGCGTCCTTACTGCATGCGGCGGTGGCGGCAGTTCCAGTAGCAACGGCAGCAACTACGTACCGAACCAGTCGTACTGCAATCCGCAGCAGGGCGTTCAACTCGCGCGCCCGTTGAACGGGCAAAGCGGCGTGTCATCGTCGACCGGTTCGATCGAGATCGTCGCCGACGGCTCGCAGAACGGCAATCCCGCGAGCCTCTACCAAACCTATCAAAGCTGGGATATCGTCGTCGTCCCGCAGTTCGGCGGCGGACAGACGACGACGGGTCCGCTGCAGCTCACCTCCGATACCAGTGGCCCGCATCCCTACAACCAGGATTTCTACTTCGTGGGGAACCTCCAAGGCGGGCTCGCTCCGGGTCAGGTCTACAACGTGTACTTGAACACGTTCACGACGAACTGCAACGCAGTGCAGATCGGGCAGTTCTCGACCTAACGGCGCGCGTCGTCGCGGACGCGCGCCGCGAACTCCGCCAGCGCGTCCGCGGTCGGCACCGGCGCCTCGAGCTGCGGGCAGTGTCCGGCGCCGTCGATGACGACGAACGCCGCGTCGCGAATCTCCGCCGCCGTCTCGCGCATCGTCTCGACATCCAAATAGTGATCGGAATCACCGACGAGCACGAGCGCCGGGACACGCAGGTCTTCGAGGAGATCCTCGCTGCCCAGGCGCTCTTTCATCCCGCGTACGAGCTGCGCGCAGCCGGCGGGATCTTGGTGCTCCATCATCGCGCGCAAGCGGTCGACGAGCTCGGGATGCTCGCGATACGCATCCTGCGCCAGATAGCGCGGCAGATACGCGTCGATCGCGGGCTTCATCGAGCGTTCGCGCTCCAGCCGCAGCGCGAGGTCGGCACGCGTCGCCGCGAGTGCACGCTGCGCCGGCGATTCGCCGCCGTCGGCGGCGACGTGACTGGCGACGAGCGCGAGCCCCGCGACGCGTTCGGCGTACATCCGAAAGAACGCGAGCGCGACGTAGCCGCCGATCGAGTGACCGATCAGCGCCGCGCTCTGGATTCCGAGCGCGTCGAGCACGCCCGCAACGTCTCCGGCGAGCACCTCCATCAACGCAGGGCCGTCGCTGGGCTCGGACTCGCCGCAGCCGCGCAGATCGATGCGGATCACGCGCGAGTCGGCGGCGAGCTCGTCGACGACGTCGTCCCACACGCTGCGATCCAGGGGAAACCCGTGCAGCAGCACGAGCGGGATGCCCGTGTCATCCTGAGCTTGTCGAAGGGCAGTATCGTCGTAGCCGATGCGGCGGCCGTCGATCGTCGCGGTCATCCCGCGGCGTTTCGGCGGCCGCGCTCGCTCAGCCCTTGAAGTCGTCCGCGGTCAGGTTCGCGCCGGTGTTGACGTTCGTGAAGAGCTCGTCTTCGACGACAGTCTCACCGGCATAGGTCACGCGCCGCACCGGAAGGTGCGTCGTGCGCGAGAGGGAGACGGCGCGCTTCGTCGCGCCGTTGGCATCGCTGTAGGGAAACGTCACGACATCGACTGCGGCGCCGTTTACGGTTTCCTCGGCGGTCGACGTCGATGCCGCGTGTTCGAGCGCGTCGGCCATGTTCTGGAACGACGCTTCGTCGATCGTCCCGCCGCGCAGATCGACGGCGCGACCGTCGTGGATCGAGACCTTGAGGTGGATCCCGCTCAGGAATCCACCCTGGTGCCCGCTCACGGTGTCGCCGCCGTTCCACACTGCGCCGCCGCCGCGGCCCGCGCCGCCGGTGATGTCGATCTTCGCGGAGTGCGGCTTCATGTACGCATAGTGGTAGGTGCGGTCTTGGACGTCCGTCCCTTTGGTTTCGTGGACCTTGATGTCGGTCGTGTAGCTGGGGATCTTTGCCCACGCGTCGAGGAACGCGGCGACCGGCGGGCTCGGCGCCGCGCCCAAGAGCGCGACGCCGAGGACTGCCGTGAGGCTAATGCGGAGCATAGACGTCCGCAGCGTAGATCGCAGGGATCTTCGGGTCGATCGGGGCGATGCCCAGGCCGAGCTTCGCGTTGATCGTGTCGATGAAGAGCTTCGCGGTGAGCGCGTAGCCAGTCGCGGACGGGTGGATTCCGTCGAGGCTGGTGAAGCCGCCGCCGTAGATCGGCGAGCAGCACTTGGGCGGATTGATGGGATAGCCGCCGGCGGCGTTGACCTGCTTGTAGAAGCCGTTGACGTCGACGAGGGTCGCGCCTGTCGACGAGACGGCGCTTGCGATCGCAGCGTTGTAGCCGTCGTTGAGCGCTTGCACTTGCGCCGCCATCGTACCGGGAATCACGTTGGAGGCCGGCAGCGTTGGCGGCGGCTGCTTCGCCGCAATCGCCGCAAGCGTGTTCAGGTAGGCGTTCACCGTGAAGTACCCGTTCGCGTCGATTCCCGTCTGCGCGATCTCGGCGTTCGCGTACTGCGCCGCGATGCCGTCGGCGAGCGCCTTGGGGATGCCCTGCTTCTGGATCGCGAGCGAAAGCTGACCGCTATAGCTCGGCCGCACCGCGGTGCCCGTCACGGGGAAGAACGTCGCGGCCGTGAGCACGTCGACGAGGTTCGCGACCACAACCTTTGCGCCGCTGGCTTGCAGCGCATGGATGATGGCGGTCATGTCCGTACCGATCGAGGCAGGAGAGACGACCGGTGCCTGACCGCCCGCGAACGCGACCTTGAGCAGGTCGTTCGAGCCGAGCCACACGAGCGCGAGCTGGCCGTGCAGCGCCGCCGCCGCGCTCACCTGCGTCACGCCCTGCCCAAAGGTGCCAAGGATCGGCCAGAAGTGCTGGCTCTCGCCGTTCACCAGCGCGTTGAGCGCGACGATGCTCGCCGGAAAGGCACTTGGGTTGAGCGCGATCGCGCAGTCGCCCACCGCGCCGTTCATGTACAGTGCCTCGTGCACCGTTTGACCGGGAATCGCGACGTCGAGCGGTGTCGCTGCGGGGTTGAGGCGGAGCGAGAGCGCGGTGCCGAACTGATTCGCCGGGCTCTCGTTCGCGTCACAAAAGTTCGCGGCGGGGGCCGGGAAGCCACTCGTTGTCGGAACGAGCACGCTGCCGAGTCCGGGCGGCTTCACGAGCGGAAGCGGTGAGACGGTCGGATCGCCGACGTTCACGCCTGGATTCGCCTGCGTGAACACAAGCGCGTAGTATCCCGCGGTTTGCGTGGCGGGCATCGTCACAGTCGTCCCTGCCGGCCCGGCGTTTGCACCGCCAGGGATCGGTAGGCCGGTCAGCGCGCCCGACTGCACGCCCGCCGTCAGGCTGTCACCGACACCGACGATCCGCAGTTGCGTCTGCGTCGTCGTGCCGACAGCTGGCGTCGGCATCAGTTGATTGACTTGACTCTTGCCACCGCCGCCGCACGCGGCGAGGGCAACCGTCGCGGCGAGCGCGGCCGCAATCCGAACGCGCGCGATCACAGCGGGATCACCGACGGCGAGCCGATGCCGAACTGGATCTGCGCTTGCGCGGCGTGAAGTCCGCCGAGCGACGGCGCGACCTGATTGGGATTGCACGGCAGCCGCTGACATGTGAGCGCAGTGATGCCGTACGGCGAACGATTCGTCGCCCCGCCGGTCTGCCCGGTGAGCTGCACGAACGCCCACGGTGTGAAGCGATGCGAGACGCCGTAGATCATGGTTGGCGTGTTCTCCGGATACGGATCGCTGGGGAGATAGTTGATGAGCCGCGAGGGCTGAATGAAGAACGTCGTCTTCTTGCTGGCGCGGTACTCGAGATAGAGCAGCTCGAAGAGCTGCATGTGGTTGGTCTGGTTCACGCCCGCCATGTGGACCAGCCACTGCGGCGCGAGGGTCGCCGTGCCGAACATGCGCGGCGTCGACAAGAACGGCAGCGTCACCGGCAAGAGATACTCTTGCACCGTGCGCAAGTGCACGACGGTCGGGAAGTTATTGAACTCGATGAGCGTCTCGTCGGTGTGGCCGCCGACGGTGCCGGTGCGAGCGAGATACGTCGGTGAGATCACGATCGGAATTCTGCCGATCGTGAACAGGTTCTGATCGATCGCGGTGAAGAGCTTGTTCTTCACCGTCACGTCGACGTTGCCCGTGCTCATCGGCGGCAGTGACGCGCCGGGAACGTTGACGCCCGGACCGGTCACGCCTTGCAGGTAGAACGGCACGGTGACGTTGCTGAAGCCGACCGGGTACTCCGAGAGCTCGTAGTAGCCGACTTGCAGCCGATTGGTGCGCGAGAACGCGTAGCCGACGACGGCGTCCATCCCACCGGGCAAGTGCGCGTTGAAGCCGACGTTGCCGTACGGCCAGCCCACGTTCACGTCAAGTGTATAGGTCAGTCCTTGTGGAAGTCCGGGTCTGCGCAGCGGACGCTCAGGTACCCCAACAGGCTCGGCCTGGGCGACGTGCTGTCCGTCTTCCTTGATCTGCTGCAGCGCGCGCTGCAGCGCGGCGTTCGTCGGGGCGATCAACCCCGCTTCGAGGGCACGCGCGTCTGCGATATCCGCGCGAGCCGGGAGCGGCACGAGGGCGGAAAGGGCGCACACCGCAGCGCCTACCACCAACAGTCGACTTATCATGCGCTCGCCGTTGCGCTTACGGAGGAATTTTCCTCCGCTAAAAGTCGCAGACGGCCCTTACGTGCGCGGACGGGTCCCGACGAAGTAGTAATCGGCGAGCCGAAATCCCGCGGCTTCGAGCGCCCCGCGCTCGCGTCCGCCGTTGCTCTCGATCGCCGCGCACACACGCCGTCCCGCGGCTTCGAGACGATCGGCCGCCGCGGCGAGGAGCGCCGTTCCGTATCCCTTCCCGCGATACGCGGGATACAGCGCGACGCGCAATTCGGTCCAGACCGTATCGAGCGCTTCGCTGAAGACGATGCCGATCGCGTCGCGCGCAACCTCGGCGACCTCGACGCGCGGCGCGCGGAACGTGTCGGCGTGTTCGCGCCGGAACTCGTCGATCGAGACGCGATCGCGGTGGACCGGTTCGCGAAACGCGATCGATCGCTGCGGCACGGCATCCATACGGCGGACGTAGACGCCGCCGACCGGGTGCAACTCGAGCGTCAGCCCGAGCGCGGCACGGCGCGTCGCGGCGTCGCCGCCGTAGAACCACACGCTGCGTGCGCCCGTCGCGGCGAGCGCGTCGGCAAGTCGGCGCGGCGGATCTTCGCCGCGCGTGACGTCGAAGCGGACCAGCGTGTCGGCGGCGATGATCGAGCCGTCGGCGACGAAGGCGACGGCGACGGCGCGCTCACCATCGCGGATCGCGACACCGCGAGCACTGGATCGGACGAGTCGGGCGCGCGAGAGATCGGGAAGGTCGTCGAGATACATCGGCCCCTGACAAAAAGGAAGCGCGTCGCGAGATTGTCGCGACGCGCTTTCGTCCCCTACGCGGGTGAGTTAGGCGGCGGCCTTCTTGCGGCGCGTCGTCTTGCGGCGCGCACCGGCGCGACGCGTGGTGGCCTTGCGGACCGCTTTCTTCGCCCCGGCCTTGCGGGTCGATTTCTTGCGGGCCGAGGTCTTCTTGCGCGCCGTGGTCTTCTTCGCGCCGGCCTTCTTGCGGCCCGTGCTCTTGCGAGCGGCGGTCTTCTTACGCGTGGTCTTCTTGCGAGCGGTCGTCTTACGGACGGTGGTCTTCTTGCGGGCCGTCGACTTGCGCGCGCTGGTCTTCTTGCGCGACGTCTTCTTCTTCGACGCCGCCTTCTTGATGGCCATCGGTAGTGAACCGTGTCCTTTCCGCGTCCGCGTGTTTTGACGGACGCGCGGAGAACCGGCGGCATACCGCCGGCAGAGGTTGCCTACCTTATACCACAGTTGCGCAAAAGTGCGCAACTTTTCGGGAGGAGATGCGCGAGATCGTGTCGAGATTCGGCGCGCTTCGTCATGCCGCGCATCACGTGATGATGCGCGGCGGCGGCGACGCGAGCACCGCGGCGAGCGCGATGAGCGGGGTGAGAATGTCGGCCCACAGCACAGGGCCCGCGTTCCCGGACACGACGTTGCCATGCACGATGATGTCGACGATGTGGTTCGCCGCCGCGCCCCACAAGAAACACGCGGCGGCGATCGCGGCCGCGAGCCGATACGGTCGTATCGCCCAGCGTGAACTTATCCCGAGGACGGCGAGCGCGAGGTTCGCCATCCCGACCTCGGTCTCGAAGCCGTTCGGATTCCAGCCGATCGTCGCGGCCGCATCACGCGCGAAGAACACATGGAAGACGAAGCCCCACAGCCCCGTAACCCCAATTGCCCAGAAGAGAATCTCGGTCGCGAGGACGCGCGACGGCGGCGTCGCGCCGCGCGCGATCCGCACCCACGCAACCGCCAACGCGAGCAAAAGCATCCACAGCGGAAACATCGAGAGGAAGCCGCGGATGATCGTGGCGATCGTCACGTACGCTCCTTACCGGACCGGTTTCCCCGGTCCTATGCCTCGGACTGCAGCCTCGCTAGCCGCGACTCGGCGAGATCGATCTGCCACTGGACCCATCGATACACGTCGTCGGTGATCTCACCGCTACGGCGCAGCTCGCCCAGCGCGCGCCGCTCCGCATCAAACGCCTCGCGTCGGAGCCGTCCCTCGATCAGGTGTTCGTGTGTGTCGGCGTCGTCGGCGCCACCGCGGAGGTGCACGGTGAAATGATCGACCCGTTGTCCGTACTCGCTCTGCAGCCGCCCCACCACTTCCCACTCGACGGTCGACTCGAACGTCACCTCGAGACTGCGCAGGCGCGCGAGCGCCGCTTCCGCGGTCCGTACTCTCGCCAGCGCGAGCGTCGCATCGGCCCCTTCGGGCTCGACGACGCCGAGCTTGCGAATCAACACGGGAAGCAGCAGCCCTTCGCCGACCAGCGTCACGACGATGACGACGAACGTGGTGAACAGGATCAGGTTGCGGTATGGAAACGGGACGCCGGGCGCAACCGTGTCGGGGATCGCCAGCGCAGCGGCGAGTGAAACGATCCCGCGCATCCCCGCCGTCCCCAGCACGAACGTCCACGTCCACGGTGGGTTCGGACCCTCACGTCGTGCGATCGTTCGGTCGATCAGGCGGCGCACGCGCGCCACAGGGAAGACCCAGACGTAGCGCAGCAGCACGACGATCACCGCGATCGCGATCGAGAACCAGATCAACGTCGAGGTCGGGAAGTGTTCGGCGTGCAGCGCGCGGACGATCGCCGGAAGCTGCAAGCCGATGAGAACGAACGCCGCGCCGTTGAAGGCAAAGAACAAAAAGTTCCAGATCGATGCAACCGAGATGCGGCTTTCCGCATCGAAGATCTCCGACGACTTGCGGCTCAGATACATCCCTGCCGCCGCCGCAGCGAGCACGCCCGACCCGCCCAGTGCGGTCGCCGGCACGTAGACCGCGAACGGAATCACCAGCGAGATCGCGACCGACATGACGGTGTCGGAGAGCGCATGCTGCCGCAGCATGACCTGCAGCTTGGCGACGAGCCACGCGATCCCGATTCCGACCGCGATCCCGACCACGACGACGTAGACGAACTGCACCGACGCGAGCAGCAGCGAGAACGTGCCGGTGAGCACGGCCACGACTGCGAAGTTGTAGATGACCAGACCGGTCGCGTCGTTGACCAGGCTCTCACCGCTGATGATCGTCGCGATCCGTTGCGGCAGGCCAACCTCTTCGGCGATCGCATCGGTCGCGACGGCGTCGGTCGGCGAGAGGACCGCGCCGAGTACGAACCCGACCGCGAGCGGCAGCCCGATCAGCGCCTGCGCCGCATACGCGACGCCGATCGAGGTCGCGGCGACGAGCCCGGTCGCGAGCAAAAAGATCGGCTGCCGATAGCGCATGAACGCGCGCACGTCGGTCGTCCAGCCGTCGCCGAAGATCAGCGGCGGCAGAAACAACAGGAAGACCAGATCCGGTTTGAGCTCGACCTGCGGCGCCGCCGGGACCAGTGCGAGCGCGATACCGCCGAGCACGAAGACGATCGGGTACGGGACGCGCATCCGCTTGGCGATCAGCGCGAGCGCCACGATCGCGGCGAGCAGCAGCGTGAGGAACGCGCCCGTCATGCCTCGAGGACCTCGCGCTTCGCGCCCAGCACCAGCGAGCACAGCAGCGCGATCGCGCCGGCGGCGACGAACGTCCAGCGGAGCTCGAGCACGGTTGCGAACGCCCCGACCACGAGCGAACCGAGCGGCACGAGCCCGAGCAGAATCATCGAGTAGACCGAGAGCACGCGCCCGCGCATCTCGTCGGGCGAGAGGGTCTGCAGCAAGATGTTCGACGACCCGATGAAGCTCAGGGTCGCCGCGCCGATGATCGGCAGAATCGCCGCGGCGATCGCAAAGTGCTCGGTCAACCCGAGCAGGAGCACACCCAAACCGGCGAGTGCACCAGAGGCGATCCAGATCAGGCCGCGCTGCGCGCTCCCGGTTGCGGCGGTGAAGAACGCGCCGGCGATCGCGCCGATCCCTGACGCCGCCATCAACACGCCGAGTCCTTCGGCGTCGGTGTGGACGACGTGAAGCGCGTACGCCGGCAGCAAGAAGTTGTACGGCCGGATCGTCACCGAGGTGATGACCAGCAGCAGCACGACCCAGCGCAGCACCGGGTGCCCCGTCAGAAACGCGAGGCCTTCGAGGATCGCCCCGACGACGTTGCCGCGCCGCGTGCTGCTCGGCGGCGCCGGCTTCATGAACGCGAGCGCAACGAGCACCCCGAACGTCGCGATCGCGTTCACCAGAAAGCATGGTGCGACCCCGATCGTCGCGATCACGATGCCGGCGAGCGGTGGTCCGACGACGCTGGGTGCGTTGAACGCGACCGAGTTCAGCCCGATCGCGCCACCGACGTACTCACGCGGCACCATCAACGGAACCCAGCTCTGTCGCGCCGGAGCATCGAACGATTGCGTTCCGGCCTGCAGCCCGCTGGTGATCATCAACGCCCACAGCGGGGCGTGCCCGGAGAGCACCAAGAGGAAGACCGCGAACGAGAGAACCGCGGTCACGGTGTTCGTCACGAAGAGGACGTTGCGGCGCGGATACCGGTCGGCGACGACACCCGCGATCGGCGAGAGCAGCAGCACGGGGATCGCACGCGCCGCGCCGATCAGACCGATGTCGAGCGAACCGATCTTGCCGTTGGGAGCGAGCGACGCGACGTAGTAGCCGAGCGCGGTGAACTGCATCCACGTCCCCAAGTTGGAGACCAGCAACCCCGACCAGAGAAGACGGAAGTCGCGAAAACGGAACGGCGCCAGAAAGCTGGGACGACGATCGGGGATCTGCGGGTCGTCCGTCACCCGCCCGCCGCTCGCACGGCCGCAACGAGGACGTTCGCCGCGCCCTCGACGCCGAAGCGCGCGGTGTCGATCACGAGATCGTAGTTTGCCGGATCACCCCATGCCACGCGGTATCCTTCGCGCGCGTACGCACGTCGTGCCTCGTCGATCCGTGCGATCTCCGCGCGCGCGACATCCTCGCTCACCCCGAACTGACGCACGATCGACGCGATGCGCCAGGCGAGCGGCGCCTTCAGGAACACGCGCACGAGGTCGCTGCGCCCGGCGAGGATCGCTCCGGCGGCGCGTCCGATGATCATGACGTTCTCGCCCTGCTCCGCGATCTCGCGCACGGCGCGCTCGATCCCACGCCGGCGTTCGACGTCGAGCTGGTCGTCGAACGAGAGCGCCGGCTGCGCAGTTTCCGGGACGCCGCCACCAAGCTCTTCGAGAACGCGTTCGCTGAACCGCTTGGGGTTGCGGCCGACCGACTCGACGACGTCGGCCGGCATCCCGAGACGGCTCGCGACGACGACCTCGAGCTCCTCGTCGACGACGCGATAGCCGAGCAGTTCCGCGGCGCGCCGCACGACGGCGTTCCCGGCCGCACCGTACGAACGCGAAACCGTGACGATCACGCCGCAACGTGCGCCCTCAACACCAACCCACCCTTCACGCGCTCAGGGTGACGTTAGATGGCGACGGTGATGCCGAGCTCGATGCGGCGTTCGGCTCTGATTTGGAGGTCGTCGGGGAGCGGGCGCGAGTTGCGCAGCAGGGCCACGAAGAGCTCGCGCCGCCAGCCGGGCATCGCGTCGGTCCGCGCGGCTTCGATCTTAGGATCGGCGTAGAAGAACGACGTGTCGTCGCGGTCGAGCTCGAGGCCCTTGCTCTCGCACGACGCGAGGATCGGATCGATGCGCGGCGCCTCCATGTAGCCGAAGCGAGCGATGACGCGGACGAGGCGCGGGACGAGTCGTTCGACGGTGACGCGGTCCTGCTGGCTCACGTACGGTGCGTTCGCGCGCGCGACGTTCAGGAGCACGATGCGCTCTTCTTGCGCGCGGTCGCGGATCCAGCGATGCCGCGCGACGAACGGAACGCCGCTCGGATCGGGGGTGAGGAACACCATCGTCCCCCTCGCGGTGTCCTCGGGCCGCAGCTGCGCGATGACTTTCTCGACCGGCGTCTGCGACGCGATGAGCTCACGGGCGAGACAGCGCCGCCCTTCGAGCCAGGTCGTGCTGGCAAGCAGGAGCAACGCGCTGATCGTGATCGGGATGTATCCGCCGTCGATGAACTTCGGCAGCGACGCGATGACGAAGCTTCCGTCGATGAGCACGAAGAACACCAGCAGGATCGTCGCGTAGAGCTTGCGCCACCCGAGCACGCGGGTGACGACGACATAGAACGCGATCGTCGTGCAAAGCATCGTAAAGGCGACGGCGAGTCCGTACGCCGAGGCGAGCCGATCGCTGGAGCGGAACGTGAGGACGAGCAGCGCACAGCCGGCGGCGAGCCAGCGATTGAACGACGGGACGTAGACCTGGCCCTTATAACGAGACGACGTGTGGCGAACGAGGACGCGCGGCGCGAGGTTGAGTGCGATCGCCTGCTCGACGAGCGTGAACGTTCCCGAGATCAGCGCCTGCGACGCGATGACCGTCGCCGCCGTCGCGAGGATCACGAGCGGGATGACGGCCCAGTCGGGCGCGAGCGCGTAGAACGGGTTCGCCAGCGCATGCGGATCGCCGATCAGGCGCGCCCCCTGCCCGAAGTAGTTGAGGACCAGCGCCGGAAAGACGAACATGAACCACCCGGTCGCGATCGGGCGATACCCGAAGTGCGAGAGATCGGCGTACAGCGCCTCGACGCCCGTCACCGCGAGCACGACCCCGCCCAAGATCAGGAACCCGCCGGGTCCGTGACGTTCGGCGAAGCGGATCGCCTCGATCGGATCGACCGCACGCAGCACCGCGGGATGGACGAGGATCGCGCGCGCGCCCAGTACGCCGATCGTCAAGAACCACACCACCATGACAGGGCCGAACAGTTTGCCGACGTGTTCGCTGCCGCGACTCTGCAGCGCGAACAGCGCCAGCAGCACGACGAGCGAGATCGGGACGACGTACGGTTGGAACGCCGACGAAGCCATCGAGAGGCCCTCGACCGCAGAGATGACCGAGATCGCCGGCGTGATGACGCCATCGCCGAGCAGCATCGATGCGCCGATTGCGACGACCAACGTCAGTCCTGACGCCTTGACGAGCAATCCGAAGCGGCTTTCCGGCGTGGCGAGCGCAAGGAGCGCGAGGATCCCGCCCTCGCCCTCGTGCGTCACGCGCATGATGAAGCCGATGTACTTGATGCACACGACGAGCGCGAGCGCCCAGAAGAGCAGCGAACAGATTCCGAGCACCTCGGGGAGCGTCGGCTGCGCGTTCACGATCCCGAAGCACACCTTGAGCGTGTAGAGCGGGCTGGTCCCGATGTCGCCGAAGACGATGCCGAGGGCCGCAACGACCAGCGCGGGCGGGAGTCGCGAAGGGCGGGAACTCACGTTGCTTCTCTTCCCCC